>CAZPVP010000009.1:0-28962 GCA_964590345.1 uncultured Gammaproteobacteria bacterium
CGCCATTACGGGTATTTTTGTTAATTTTAATTGCACTTCAACGTGTAATTCAAGACTGAATTAATATTTTTAATTGTTCAAACTTCAGCAGCCTTGATTATTTTACTGGCCAGTCTACTAATAACAAACGGACCAATAAAAGTAGTGAACAAACTCAAAGCGACCATGGCAGTAACCATATTACTATCCAACAAACCCATTTCATGACCGATAAAAACAACCGCCAAAGTAGTTGAAAGCTGAGGAGTAGTAGCCACTCCCATTAAAGAACTTTCCTGATTATTAAAACCGACTAATCGTCCGGCTAACCAGCCGGAAATAAATTTAGCCAAAAATGAACCCAAAACAACAGCAATGGTTAAAAATAAAGCAGTATTAACCTGGGCCAGCAAAGTAATATTTGTTTCACCGCCCACGATTATAAAAAAGACAGGGATAAAAAGACCATAACTAATAGCATGAAGTTTTTGTTTTAAAATTCTGCTTTTTATTGATTCAGAAAAAATAAGCCCGGCAAAAAAGCCAGCAATTATTGGATGAAGGCCTAAAATTTCAAAAATCACAACTACGCCAATCAATAAAGTAAAGATTAGCCTGATTTCAAATTCAAATAAGCCTGTTTTTTTCTCCCTGATAAAATTGAAAAATTTTCTCAATTTAGGGATGGCTATTTTTAAAATAACTAAAGTCAGAATTAATAACGCATAAAAAAGAGGCAAAGGTATTTGAGTAATAGGGCTGGTTTTTTGCAAAAGAATGGAAAGAAAAATTAAACTGATAATATCTTCAATGATTGTTGCCGAAACAATTTCCTGGCCTAATCTGGTATGCATTAAACCGCTTTGTTCCATTGAAGGGATAATAACAGCTACTGAAGAGGAGATGAAAATAATGCCCAACAATAAAGCAACAATATTTTCATAACCGAATAAACTGGCTATGGCAAAGCCAACTGCAAAAGGTATAAAAGCGTTCAAGATTGAAATAATAGAAATATTCTTTTTATCTTTGGCAAAGCCAGAAAGCTTAATTTCCATGCCAGCAATAAACATTAAAAAAATCAAACCGATCTGTCCCAAAAAATCAATGGTTGGTGTAATTTCAAACAATGCCAAGCCATAAGGACCAATAATAATCCCGCCAATTATCAAGGCGATGACAAACGGCAAATGCAAACGATTAAACAAAGCCGAGAAAAAAACCGCGGCTAATAAAATAATGAAAAATGAAAAAAATTCAAACATATGCCAGGTATTGCGCATTGGTAATTAGTTGTTGGAATTATATAAATTTTTTATGTTACTAATTACTAATGCCTAATTACTAATAACTTTTAAATGTATTATAACATAATTTTTGACATTTTTTATTTATTTTGCTAAGTTAAAGATCAAAAGTCCCCGTAGCTCAATTGGCAGAGCACCGGTTTGTAAGCCGCCTGATTCTTCAGGGAACTGCTTGAAAGCTTAGTTTAACTAAGATGCGCATAGGTTAAACAAAAAAGCATTTAAGCGGTTTGAGGTTACAGGTTCAAATCCTGTCGGGGTCTTTTGGCTGTGTAGTTCAAGTAAAGAATATCACCCGCTCACGGTGAAGATGTCTGGTGAGATTCCAGGACGCGGCCGCAAAAAAAATAACCGCTGATATTATAATCAGCGGTTTTTCGTTGCTTTAATATATTAGAATTTTGTCGCTAAGATAATATTATTCACCACCCTGGGGGTTTGGGGTGGCAACTGAGCCCGTTTAAAATACCAATACAAGGACCATGGACATCAAGCGAATTTGCCACCCCAAAACTTTTTTTGTTACTTTTTTTGGTTACAAAAAAAGTAAGCTGTTATTAAATTTTCCAGATTAAAAAAGACGACTATTAAGTCGCCTTTTTATTTTTAATCACAGGTCGGCTGTGATTTTATTTTTTTTACATATTCCGAAGGCAAATCACCAGCTGCTGCCAACAAATGAGCAATGTATTTTTTTGAAGGCAGAAATTTTTCTGTAATCATCCATGGCTGGGCAATATAAATTTCTGCTGTTACAGACTTTAATTTTCTGTAAAAACCACAAAAAACTTTTTCGCGAAAACGGTAATAATGGGCGGGAAATTTTTCAAAAAAATCCAATTTCTCAAGATTAATTTTATCTATTTCATACAATATACCAAATACTATGCCTGTCTTATTTAAGACAATATTAGCAAAAGCCTGATTGCCCTTGTCTGAACGTTTATTAAAAACCAGTCGATAGCCTGGCAAAAAAGCGGGCTGCCGGCTAAAAAAATTGACGTCGCGTTCCCGCATTCTGTCAAAATTCATGTTTGAACCATAGGCAAAATAAAAAACAGTTTGTATCTTTTCCCCTGGCAAAATACACCTCCTTTATTTTTTTAAAGATACTTAATTCTTGCATAAACAATCAAAATTGTCAATTACAAAAGGCGACAATTAAGTCGCCTTTTAAGTTTTACATTTTTTTAATCACCTGCTCAAATTTTTTCAAAGCTTTGTATAGCTCTTCTTCGGTGACAATGAACGGAGGCAAAAAGCGAACCACTTGCGGTCCGGCAGTGCCTACCAAGACACCCTTTTCGTACATGGCCTTGAACACATCAGCAGCTTTATAACCGTCTTGCAATTCCACACCGATCATAAAACCTCTGCCACGGACATTTTTAATTTTTTGACTATATTTTCGGGCAAATGTCTGAAAGACTTCCATTAAAAAAATTCCGTTCTGTCTGACTTTTTCTATTAGCCCATTTTCCTTGATTACTTTTAAAACAGCCAAGGCAGCTGCGCAAGCAACAGGATTGCCGCCAAAAGTGGCGGCATGGGAACCTGCTAATAAATAATCACCTACTTCATCTCTGGCAATTACAGCGCCGATGGGCAAACCACCGCCCAATGCTTTAGCCAAGGTAATTATTTCCGGTCCAGTATAGTTGCCTATCTCAAAATGCCGAAAAGAAAACATGGCACCTGTTCGGCCAATGCCTGTTTGAATCTCGTCAACAATCCTTAAAAAATTATATTTTTTAGCCATAATTTCTATTTCCTCATAAAATTCCTGAGTCATTACATTAATACCGCCCTCGGCTTGAATAGTTTCAAAAATAATTGCGCAAACATTATCATTTACTTCTCTGCACAAACCATTGATATCATTAAGCGAAACAAATTTTATTCCCGGAACCCCAGGCGCGAATTTTTCCTGCATCTTTGCCTGCCCTGTTAATGAAATTGACATCCAAGTCCGGCCGTGAAAACTGTTTTTCAAAGCTATAATCTTGTTCTTATCAGCTACATAATTGTCATGAGCCCAAATTCGGGATAGTTTAGCAGCTGCTTCAACAGCGCCAGTACCGTCATTGCAGAAAAAAACTCTGGCTGTATCTTGACCAGTTAATTTTGCCAAGCGTTCTGCCAATTCAGCCGTCGCATCTGTGGCATAGAGATTGGAAACGTGCATTAATTTTTTTGACTGTTTTTCAATCGCCTTAATAACAGCCGGGTGACAATGACCGATACTGGTCACACCCAATCCGCAAAGGAGATCCAAACATTTTTTTCTTTTGCCTTGAGCATTTCTTGTCCAAACCCAAGCGCCTTTACCTGAAATTATTTCCAGGCCCATAACGCCGTAATTTGGCATTAAAAATTCATTAGCTTTTTGTAAGGTACGATTCATATTATCCTCCTTTGTCCGCCAAAGCTTTATGCGAAGGCGGGCTTTTTATTTGATTTTTAAACTTAACAAAATCGTTAATTTTTGTCAACACCATATTTGAAAAATGCTGTTTTACACATCCCACAAAACAAAAAACAGCATTGTTGAAAAAAATTCACGTATTTTTGTAGGGGGGCGCAGATCTGCCCCCCCCTACTGTCAAACAATGCTGTTTTTTATACTCGTAAATACTTATTGACTGCCCAAAAACTGGAAACCAAATTTATAATAATCGCGACTAAAAATTGAAGGCCAAAAATCCTGATAAAATTTTGATTAAAATACTGGATTAAATTAAACTGATTTTCCAAAATCAAAGCTACATAAGGCTGGATAAAACCTAACAAAGGATAAATTATAATTATGGTAATAATAACTGACAAAAAAGAAAAAATTATACCCTGTAGCAAAAACGGCGCCATAATAAACCAATTTGTTGCACCAACTAATTTCATAGCAAAAATCTCTTCACGATGGGTATAAATTGCCATTCTAATAGCATTAAAAATTATTAAAATGGCTATTAGCATAAAAACCAACGCAACAATAATGACCGCTGTATTAACTTTTTGTGTTATACCTGTAATGCGATTAATCACCTGACGATGATCTTCAAAATCCTTGCTTTCAATCAAATTATTATATTGGGGATCTTCTAAATTTTCTAAAATTAAAGGATAATTCGCTGTTGTTTTGGCTTTAATAATCAAGCTGGCACCTAAAGGATTTTTATCTATTTCTTCAAGTGATTCTAAAATTTTAGGATTATCTTTATGCCGTTCCTTAAAATTTTCTAAAGCTTGCTCTCGGGAAATATATTTAATTTCTTTGACTTGAGCCAAACTTTCTAAATAACGCTGGATATTCTGAACCTGATCTTCTTTAATCTCTGTTTTAAAATAAATATTTATGTCAATTTTATCTTCAATTGAACCAATAGCTGAATTAGCCACCAAATTAAAAATAATCAACAAATTAACCAAAAACAAAGCCAAAACCAAAATAGTTAATGTAACAAAAGAAAGCCAAAAATTTCTAAAAAAGTCCTGGAAAGCAAATTTTACGACGCGAAAACTTGAAGTAATCATAATTTCCTGTTGATTTGTTTATGAGTTAAGTAGTTCATCAGTTAATTTAAGATTCGGCCTTTTTCCTATCCAAGTTGAATTTAATCCAACCGTTTAATTTAATACGAAGATCTTCTGCTTTATCCTTAAAAATATTATATGTATCTTCAGATACTAACTTTCGTTCTTCTAATGAATCAGCCCAATGAATAGCTTCAAAAAGAGAGGCTCTCGAAGTATAATAGAATCTTATTTTATCTAAATAATGATATCTGCCATAACCTTCTGATATATTAGCTCCGACAGAATCAAATGCTTTAACGAACTGTTGACCTATTATAATTTTCTGGTCTAATTCCAAATTTTTATAAATATCCCAAGCTATGACTGATAATTCACGAAAAAATTTATAACCTTCTAAATTTTTTAAAGTAAAATATCCTTTCATACTAATAAACCAATAAACTATTTAACCAATTAACTAAAGAATGTACTTCCCTTCTTCCTGATCACTGATAATCTGTCCTGAATCTAATAAAACAACGCGCTTTTTAACGCGATTAACAACATCTTTATTATGAGTAACCAAAACCACTGTTGTGCCAAATTCATTAATTTTTAAAAGCAAATCAATAATATCCTTAGTATTTAAAGTATCCAAATTACCAGTTGGCTCATCAGCTAGTAAAATTTTAGGCCGATGAACCAAAGCTCGGGCAATGGCTGCTCTTTGAATCTCTCCCCCTGATATTTGACGAGGATAACGGTCAGCTTTATCTTTTAAACCTACAATTTTTAAAACCTGAGGCAAAATCTGCCTGATTCTTTTGGAGCTAATACCGCAAACCTGCAAAGCAAAAGCAATATTTTCATAGACTGTTTTTTGAGGCAACAATTTAAAATCCTGATAAACTACGCCTATTTGCCGCCTTAAAATCGGGACTTCTCTTTGCTTAATATTAGTAATATCCCAACCGCCAACAATGATCTGACCTTTATCAGGTTTTTCATTCGCTGTTAAAATTTTAATTAAAGTACTTTTACCAGCCCCACTTTGGCCGACAACTGAAACAAATTCTTTCGGTCGGATATGAAGATTAATATCTTTTAAAGCCGCAGTGGCTGGATAAAATGTTTTATTAACTTTTTTAAAACGTATCATAGGGTTAACTAATTTTAATTCACAGATAACGCTGATTAATTATTCAAGACTAATTTATCCTCACTATAAGGCTCGACTTTTACTCGACAAAGACCTAGCCTTTTATTAGATATTTTTTCAAAAGCAACCACATCCAAATCAATAATTCTTTCAGGAAAAATGTCACGCTCTGGACCATAATCATTTACTGTTACCACGACTTGTTTGCCGTTGTCCAAATTAGTAACCAAAAGTTTTGTACCTTTAGGATAATCAGGGGAAGCAGCACAATCACAATCCTTATAAGCATACCAGGAAGCAATGCCAGTGTGCATTATGCCGTCATTTTGCAAAACAGCTAATTTTGCAAAAGGCAAATGAAAAGCGGCCCGCACATAACCTGTCTCGGTATTAGTTTTGGTTGGAATCATAATCCATTCGCCTTTGCCCTGATCAAAGTAAAAAATAGATTTCTCATAGACGGCATCATCAAAATATTTAACTTGGAGCCAAAAGGGTTTGGCCGGATCATATTTGTCTTTTGATTTAATATCAAATTCTAAAATTTTAGAAGCCAACGAATAACCATTAGGCAAATCCATGCCATGATTTTCTAAAAATTCAACTTCTTTAAATTCAAACCGGCCGCCGCCAGTTAAAACATTCGGAGTAATGCCGAATAAAAACGCCTCGTCAAATAAACTCATTGTATAACCTTTAATTGCTGTTTCGTCATCCAAATTAATTCCGTCAAAATCCGTATAAATAAAATTATACAAATCAGAATTTTCCGCTTTTGCCAAATTGACTGAAAGTCCTAAAATTGCTAAAATAACTAATAATTTAATAACTTTTTTCATATTTAATATTTTTTAATTAGTATATTCGTATTAATTCGTATTTCGTAATCCGCGGGATTAGTACAGTGGCAGTATGCAAGCTTCCCCCGCCTCCGCAATAATTTATGCGATGGTAGTACAGTGGTAGTACGTCTGCTTCCCAAGCAGATAATGCGGGTTCGATTCCCGTCCATCGCTTATACACTTAATTGCTACGGCGGGCAGGCAATTAAGCAATAGTTTTATCATGTTTGATTCCCTATGGCCTCCGAAGCTTTAGTGTAGGAGGCCATATCCCGCTCAAAAAAATCTGCCGAAGTAGCTCAGTTGGCCAGAGCAGTGCTTTCGTAAAGCAAAGGTCAGGGGTTCGAATCCCCTCTTCGGCTCTAATAGGCGTAAATTTTAATTTGCGCTTTTTCTATTGCCTCTTTGATTAAATCATCCAAAGTTGTAATGTTGACTATAATTCTTTTTAACGTCAAAACTCCTTTTTCCTCGTCTTTTTTTTCTAATTTAAAAATTACAAACCTATCAGCTAAAGTTAAAATATCAGTAAATTCTCCTTCTTGCATACTAAAAAGCTGATCTTCAATGTCTTGCGGCAACTCGCCCCTTAAAAAATTTTCTAAAGAAGCATTTTCTTCTGCCATCTCATCTTCGCTATATTGTTTGGCTACTTCTTCAAATTCATCGCCATCTCTTAGTTTACTCAAAGCTTCCTGAATCTTTTTCTTGGGCTCCGCATTCAAAGATTCATCATCAATTACTGCCTCGCTTGTTTTGTCATATAATAAGTTAGGCTTGGTAAAATATTTTTTATATTCTTCAAGGTTAATGCCGTAATACTCGGCTAAGAATTTTTCAACTTCTTCACGGCTCCCCTGCCTCTTGATTATTTCATCAATCTTTTCTTCAATCTCAGACTGACTGACTGAAATATTATATTTTTTTGATATTTTTTTAACCAATTCATTTTCAATCAATCGATCTTCCATAATATCTTTTTCTAATTCGGCCTGACCAGGTATAGCCATAAAACCTGCTTCTTTTTGTTTTTCATAAAACTTTTCGGATATTTTAACAGCCTTGAAAAAAATTTTATAAGAAATAAAAGAACCGTCAACGCTGGCTGCTGGATAAGGTATTATTTTCACTACCTGATCAACAAATTGACCGCGCCAATCCAATTTATAAATACCCCAGCCGACTATGCCGATAAAAGCGATTATAACAATTAATACAGCGACAATCAAACCGATTATCAAGCTTTTGGTATTGTTTTTGATTTTTTTTATTTTTTTCTTAATATCTTTTTCCATATTTTTAATTATTAATTAAAAAAATAAGCCCACCATTTGGCTGGGTTAGAAAGTTCCTGATATTCATTCTCTTCTTTTGTTTCTTCACTTAATTCTTCCTGGGGGATAATAACTAAATTTTCACCTGATTTTTTATAACCCAATTTTAATTTAGCCTCTTGCTCAACAAAAGTTTCTGATTTCAAATAATCAACCAATTGCTCAAATTCCTGATTCTGCCTTTCCAGCTGATCAATTTCATCTTGTAATTCCTGAATGTCAGAACTTACTTTATAACTTCTAATTGTTCCTTTGGCCAAAGCAAACAAAACCGTGAAAAATAAAATAACACAAAAAATTAAAAAAAATTTAGAAAAAATTAAATCAGGAAGAATTGATTTTTTATTTCTTCTTGAACTCATATATAAATTATAACCGTTTTTAAAACAATTGTAAACTAAAATTTATAATCTTTTTTTCCTGAAATTACCTAAAGATTCAGTCTCTTTCCCCTCTAACTCTTCTTGCTCCTTGTCCTCCGTAGCTTTAGCGAAGGAGGGCTCTCTCTCGTCTTCTTCGTGTTTTTCCAATTCATCAACCAATATTTTTTTTAAACTCAATTCGCCGAACGTTTCCCTATACTCTTCAATCAATTCATTTAATTTATAATTTTCATATTCAGCTAATTCTTCCTGATTCAAGAATTCTTCAGCTAATTTTTCTTTTTCTTTGCCATTTAACTGCTTAACTTTTTTAGCGGCAATTTCTTTACCAGTTGCTTCTCTAATCAAATCAGTAATTAACTGATTAATTTTAACTATATTGCTAATATTTTTCAAAACTAAAGTTGCACCAGCGGCTTTAACTTTAATAGTGCCTAATTTTAAAATTGTCTGACTAACTCCCTTCACTGTATAAGAAATATCCAAAATTTTGCTATAATCAACTTCTGAAACAGTTTTATTAAAAAACCCTTTTTGATCAAAATCAAAAATGCGCTTATTGGTAATTACAAAAACATTATTAAACCAGATAAAAAATTCCCTTAAGCCATAAATCAGGCCTGTAGCCAAAATAGCTGCAAATAAAGCCACACCAAAAGGCCCAATGCTAAAAAGTAAAAACATTAAGAAAAAAGCAAGCAGTATTAAAAAAGCAGTAATCAAAATTTGCTTCCAGTAAGTTACTGGATGATGATGCAAAATAGCAATAATCTCTTCGCCTTCTTGCAAACTAATTTTTTTTGAAAAATAATCTTTGGACATAATATTGAAATTATGAATTATGAAAGCTGAATTCTGAGATTATTTCAGCTCTCAGCTTTCAGAATTCAGAATTAGAAAATAAAAAGCTCGGCTTTTTTAATGGCCTGATCAAGTAATTTCTCGTATTGCCAATCTTTTTCAGTATCTAAAATTAAGTTTAAATCAGAATGGGTCACCGGATGTTTGGGGATATAAAGCGAACAGCAATCTTTAAAAGGTTGAATAGAAAGTTCGTAAGTGCCAACAATTTTAGCCAAACCAGTAATTTCTTCTTTATTCAAGCCAATCAACGGCCGCAAAACTGGTAAATCAATTACTTCTGAAATTGCTCGTATATTTTCCACTGTCTGCGAAGCAACCTGACCCAAACTTTCCCCTGTGACCAAAGCCAAAACTTCTTCTTTAAAAGCTATTTTCCTGGCAATTCTTAACATCATGCGACGGTAAAAAATTACCCGATACTCTTCAGGTGCTTTTTTTAAAATTTCCTTTTGAATTTCCAGAAACGGGACAAGATATAATTTTGATTCAAATTGATATTCATTTAAAAGCTTGACCAGCTCTTTAACTTTTTCCTGATTTTCCTTAGGTGTAGAAGGATAAGCATCAAAATGCAAATAAATCATTTTAGCACCCCGCTTTTGCATCATATTGGCTGCAACTGGCGAATCAATGCCGCCGGAAATAAAACAGATTAAATTGCCAGAAACACCAACCGGCAAGCCGCCCCGGCATTCATTTTTTTTAAAATAAATAAAAACAAAATCACGCACAATATCAATATGGCAATTTAATTCCGGCTCATCCAAATTAACTTTTTTCTTCATTTTTTTAACCACCATAGCCCCTAATTTTTCATCAACTTCTTGTGAATGCAAAGGAAAGCTTTTATTGGTTCTGCGCGTTGTTATTCGGAAACTTTTAAACTTTTTATCCTTAATTAAAGAATAAAGATTTTTTTCAATTTGTTTAATATTTTGTTCGGAATTCCAGGCAAAAGCAAAATATTCAATACCAAAAATTTTTTGCAGATTTTTCTCAATCAGTTCCAAATCCCAATTTTCATGAATTAAAACAATAATTCGTCCGGCAATATGCTTAATATTGATTGAACCCAAATCTTTAAGCGCCAAACGAATATTATCAATCAGCTTATCTACAAAAAACTTACGATTAGCTCCTTTTAAATAAATTTCCCCATAATGAATAATAATGTATCTTTGCATGCCTTAATTTTAGCAAAAATATTCATTTTAGACAAAATCCTCTCTCGGATAACGCCGAATTCATTCGGCGTTGAATATTACGCCCCGAATGAATTCGGGGCTACCCGGGGTTATTTATAAACAATTATTGACTTTTTTATCAAAATATGCTAATATATAATATAATCTTAAAATGAACCTTAAAAAAGGAGGGGAAAAATGACTAAGGAAAAAAGAAGTTTAATATTCATGGGCATTGCCAGTGTAGTTTTATGGCTGATTTTCTGCACCCCATTTGGCTTTATCTGGCTTATTAGTGTTTGTGTGAGCCTGCTTTTAGCTCAATTCATTCTCCCCCAGCCCATTAACTTCTTTTTATGGGTAATTCTCTGCTACCTTGTAACAGTTCTGGGGATATGGTATGCACTCCTTAACAACCACGGTTTGCCAGAAAGATTTTTTAACCAAATGGAAAAACGGCTTGAAGGGAGGAAAAAATGATAAAAAAATGCAAAATTTTTTTCACTTTTCTGCTAAGTACTTTTGCATCTTTGCCAAGTGCTTTTCTCTTGCTTTCATAATCACCTGGATTTGCGGCTTTATTTTAGGAAGCGGATTAATCCTACATAGCCTCTATACTTTTACAGCCAGTCATTTTATCAATTTCGAAACACTTATCTATGGCATCATTTTTTTCATCGGGTCACCAATTATTATCATTTTGCACCTCGGCAACTATTACTTTGTTCGTTTTGAAATGGAGGATCATAGCTAAACAAAATTATCAGAGCCAAAGCTAAATGCTACGGCTCTTATATCCTGAACCCTATATGGTTCAGGATTTTTTATTAGGAATTTATTTCGGGATTAATCTAAAATTTCTCTCAAAACTTCCCGTGCTGCCTCACGATCATCCCAAGGAATCACTTTACCGCCTGACTTAATACTTTGCTCTGTGCCTTTGCCCGTAATTAAAACCATATCACCTGCCTCGGCCATTTGACAGGCCTTTTTTATTGCCTCTTTTCGGTCAGGAATTTTAAACAAAGCCTCGCCTTCTTTTTTACCACCTTCAATTGCGCCGGCAGCAATTTCATTTAAAATTTTTTCTGTCGGTTCATCATAAGAATCCTCGTCAGTAATTATAGTAATATCAGCATGCCGGGCAGAAAATTCACCCAAAATCGGGCGTTTGGAATGATCACGGACTCCTCCAGCTGAGCCAAAAACATGGATTATCCGATTTTTGGCAAAAATTTTTAAAGTATTAAAAAGCAGCTCAAATGATTTGGCATCATGAGCATAATCAACCAAAACCGTAAAATTTTGGCCTTCTTTAATTAATTCCATGCGACCGGGGATACCTTTAACTTTAGCTAAGGCAGTTTTGCATTGTTCAAGTGTTAAACCAAAATGCAAACCAACACAAATGGCAGCTAAACAATTATAAATATTAAATTCACCAATTAAATCAACTTTAAAATCCAGGCCATTTAAATTAAAAGTTAAGTGGTCAATAAACAAATCATATTCTTTGGGCTTAATATATTTAACATATTCCGGATAACGATATTCTTTTAAGCCATAAGCGTATTTTGTATCAGCCGGAAAATTTAAAAAATACTGCCAATAATCATCATCCAAATTAACCACAATTGCTTTCCTAATTTCATTGCCGTCTAATTTTTTATTAGGAAATTTACTTAAACTGGCAAAAAGCTCGCCTTTAACTTTCTTGTAATTTTCAAAAGAACCATGAGCTTCAATATGCTCTGGCGTTAAATTTGTCACTATTGCCACATCATAATGGATTCCCCAATGACGGCTCTGCAAAATACCTTCGGATGATGTTTCAATTACAGCATATTTGCAACCGGCTTTAACCATTGTTTTTATCATTTTTTGGGTGTCTAATCTGCCCTGCATTGTCTGATGCGTGGAATTAAGCCATTCTTTATCGGCAATTTTAAAATTAGCCGTTGTCATTAAACCGACTTTCTGCCCTTTTTCTTCCAAAATTTTAGCTATCAGATTGCAAGTCGTTGACTTGCCATTTGTTCCAGTTACCCCAATTACAATCAAATTTTCAGAAGGAAAACCATAGATAAAATTAGCCAAAACAGCCCAGAATTTATGATACTGCAAAAGCCAATTTTTAGGAATAATTTTTTTGAGTAAAGCTTTCATATGGTTAAAATTTTAGCAAGAAAAAAAACAAAAAACAAGCTTACAATATCAACCTGTTTTTTGAATTATAAATAAAATTATTTTTTAATAAGTTTTAATTTCTTTAATAATCCCTTATGATGTTCTTTAAAAATAAAAATATACTTGCCCAGTTCAATGAATAAAACATTAATCAAGCCAAAACCGATTATCCAAAGCCAATCATTAAGGTTTAAAACAGTCAATTCTAAAACTTCTCGCATAAACGGAGTATAAATAGCAGCAAGCTGCAAGCCAAAAGCAGCCACCACAGCAATTAATAAATATTTATTGGAAAATAAATTTATATGAAAAATTGTTTTGCGCAGACTTTTGACGCTAAAAACATAAAACAAGGAATCAACCGCCAGAGCCGTAAAAATAAATGTTCTCATATAAGTAACGTCAAAATCATGATTCAGCATATAAAAATAAATGCCGAACAATATTAAATCGGTTATAACACCCATTATAAAAATCAAAACTTTCATTTCAGTATCCAAAATCGGTGTTTTTTTCTCGCGTGGCTTTAATTTCATTACGTCTTTTTCACCGGGTTCAAAAGTCAAAGCAATATAAGGGAAACCGTCGGTTATAATATTAATATACAAAATCTGCAAAGCGGTTATGGGCAAAATTATGTCCCCATGGCCATGAAACATGAACCAACCATAAATCAAAGCGCCACTGATTAAAATTAATTCTGAAAAAGAATCTGCCAGCAAATAAACAACTACTTTTCTTATATTGTCAAAAATTATCCGCCCCTGTTTTACTGCATCAACAATTGTCTTAAAATTATCATCCATTAAAACAATATCAGCGGTTTCTTTAGCCACATCAGTGCCTGAACCGACTGCCACGCCAATATCAGAAGTTTTCAAAGCCGGTGCATCATTAACGCCGTCGCCCAGCATTGCCACCACTTCATGATGCTTTTGCCATGCATCAATAATTCTTAACTTATGTTTGGGCGAAACACGGGCATAAATTTTAATTTCCTTAACTCGTTTCTCCAGCTCTTTATCACTCAATTTGTCCATCTCATTGCCTTCAATAATACTGTCATCATCAGCCTCTATGCCGATTTCCTTGGCTATCGCCTTAACAGTCAAACGATGATCACCAGTAATAATAATCGGTCTAATGCCGGCTTGCTGACATAAATCAATAGTACTCTTGGCTTCTTTACGCAAGGGATCTCGCAAGGCAAAAACACCTGTAAAAATTAAATCCTTATTTTCTTCAATATCTTCATGGCTTAAATCTTCTTTAGCCTTATCAGCTAACTTATATGCAGCAGCTAAAACCCTTAAGCCTTTATAAGTCAAATCATTAAAATTATCAAGTATTTTCTTTTTATCGTTTTTATCAAGATCTTTAACTTTGCCGTCAATTAATATTTTATTGCAAAAACCTAAAACTTTTTCTGGCGCGCCTTTGACATAAATAATATGATTATCTTTATCTTTTTTATTTAAAGTAGCCATGAATTTAATTTCCGTACTAAAAGGCACTTCAGCCAATCTTTCATTATCCTGCCTTAATTTCTTGTAATCATAACCAACATCAATGCCAGCTTTTAATAAAGCTATTTCAGTAGGATCGCCAATAAATTCTTTTTTATTATTTTCAATAGTAATTATACTGTTATTACAAATCACACCGGTTTTAATTAAAAAATCGTAATCAGAATCGGATTTTATTTTTTTATTTTTCTCAAAATTATGCATATCTTCTTGCAAATCGCAATAACCTGTCAACAAATAAGCTGTTCTCATCTTCCCGATTGTTAAAGTGCCGGTTTTATCACTGCAAATTACTGAAGTTGAGCCTAATGTTTCGGCTGCCACCAATCTTCTGACTAAAGCTTTTTTACGTAAAATTCGCTGCATACCAACAGTTAAAATAATTGTCATACCCACTAATAATCCTTCCGGTATAGCGGCAACCGCAACCGCCACTGCGATTTCAAACATTTTAAAAACCTCCTGGCCTAAAATCACGCCGATAATAAATAAAATCAAGCAAGCAATTAACACAACAATTCCTATAATCTTACTGAATCTAGCTAATTTTAATTGCAAAGGAGTTTTTTCTTTTTCTGTTTCTTTAACTAAAGAAGCTATTTCTCCCAACTGAGTTTTTGTCCCTGTGCCAGTAATAATTACTCTTGCCCTGCCTCTTGTCACTACAGTACCCATAAAAACCATATTCTTACGATCAGCTAAATTTGTGCCCTTATCTAGTTCACCCAATTCTTTATCAATAGGCAATGACTCCCCTGTTAAAGAGGCTTCGTTTACTTGAAAATCATTTAGTTCAAATATACGTCCATCGGCCGGTATTCTGTCGCCGGCTTCCAAAATTAAAATATCACCCACTGCTATTTTACTGGAATCAATATTTTTTTCTTGGCCATCACGTAAAACTGTACTTTTAAAACTGACTCTTTTTTTTATATTTTCCAGGGTTTTTTCCGCTTTATATTCCTGGATGAAGCCTACTATGGTATTAATAAAAACTGCTGCCAAAATAACCCACATGTCAACATATTCCTGAAGAAAAAAAGAAACCAAAGCGGCAATTAATAAAATGTAAATCAGCGGACTTTTGAATTGATTTAATAAAATAAAAAACCAAGGAGCGGTTTTCTCTTCTGGTAATTTATTTAAGCCGTATTTTTCCAAACGATTCTGCGCTTCTTTTTGGCTTAATCCATTTTTATCAGTTTTTAACAAATCAAAAACTTCTTTTACCGGCAAATTGTGCCATTGAAATTTATTCATAATATTTGCATATAGCTAATAGCATTTGGCAAACAACTATATGTCATAAACCATTTACCATATTTTAATTATACCAAACTTCTTGACTTATTCCAAAAAAAGTGATAAAATATGAATGTTAACAAATTTTATTATCTTTGTTATAATTTGATTAACCACAAAATGGTTATTTTTTAATTGCGTATAGCATATTGACGCGGGGTGGAGAAGTTGGCATCTCGCGAGGCCCATAACCTCGAGATCGCGGGTTCGAGTCCCGCCCCCGCAACAAAAAGCATTGAAATCTGAGCCTGAGCATGAGGATAATACCCCCTTTGCTCAATACTAATTGCTCCTAAGGCCCGGTAGCTCCCCGCACTATTACTCGCTTTGCTCGTAAAGTGCGGGGCAGGCAGCCTTTAAGTGTTTTAAAAATTTCGGACGAATACCGTCTTCGCTACCGGTTCATTAAATATTATAGATTATGCATTATTAATTAAATTAAGACCCGGTAGCTCAGCCGGTAGAGCATCTGCCTTTTAAGCAGAGGGTCCTGGGTTCGATTCCCAGCCGGGTCACCATTTTTCGTCTCGCATTTTGAATATCCCTTTTTACTAAATTACATAATTTTTTCGCTCGGCTACGAAATAAAAAATGGCTTTTAAAGCCATTTTTTATTTTAAACTTTCTGGAAACTCACACCCCTCAAAACGATTTATATCTTTTTTGTTATTAATGGGCTGCCAAAACCCTTCATGTTTATAAATTCTTAATTTAATTTTGGGAAAAACATCATATTCAATACTGCTTTTGTCAGGGATAATATCTAATAATTGTTGACGATTAAAAACATACCAGCCGCAACTAACCCAATCGTCTAAGATTGGTTTTTCCAAAAATTCAGCATAACCATTGTTTTCTTTAACTAAACCAAATGGCAACTGCGGATGAGCCACGCAAATTGTATTATCTTTCAACTCATTTAATTTAGCCAAATCAATATCAGTAATATCATCACAATTTAAAACTAAAACAAAATCAGAATTTGCTTTTGCTAAAGCCAGCTTAATTGCTCCGCCCGTGCCTAACGGCTCATGTTCAACAGCAAATTTGATTGGCGCACCTTGAAAATAAAGGTTAATATATTCAATAACCTCATCTGCTAAATATCCCAAAGATAATATAATCTTATTAATTTGTTTTGATTTTAATAAATAATCAAGCTGAAAAGCTAAGATGGCCTTGCCTTTGACTTCAACTAAAGCTTTAGGGCCTTCAGATTCCATTCGCGACCCCTTCCCCCCGGCCAAAATTATTGCATCCATAAGATTGAAATTTTTAAAAAATTAATATATAATTCATTTTAACTTGAATTTTTTATTTTTACAAAATTTGTAATTAGCAGTCTATGAAAATCGCCTTAACAACAATCGGTTGCAAACTTAATCAATCCGAAATTCAAGATTTACAAAATAACCTGCAAAAAGCTGGTTATTTTGTAGTCAATAAAAATCAGCCCCATGACTTGCATATTGTTAATGCTTGTTCCATTACTCATGGTGCTGAACAAATCACCCGGCAAAAAGTTCGCGAAGTAAAAAGAAAATATCAGCCTAAAATTTTTGTTATGGGCTGTTTGAATAAATCTATTCCGGAAATAAACCAAGTATTTAAAAACAGCCAGCAAGTTTTAAAATTTATCAAAAAAAACTATCACACAAAATCTCGGATTTCAGATTTCAAATCTCAGACTTCTAAAACCCGTGCGCTCATAAAAATTCAAGGTGGTTGTGATTTTAGCTGCACTTATTGTATTATCACTAAATTTCGTGGTAAATCAAAGTCAATCCCTTTGAACAAAATCATTGAACAAATAAAAAGTAAAGAAAAACAGGGTTTTCAGGAAATAGTTTTGGTCGGGGTTAATATTTTGCAGTACAAATATCAAGACAAAAACTTTGCAGATTTAGTTAAGGAAATTTTAGAACAGACTCAAATACTCAGAATTCGCTTCTCATCGCTCGATCCACGTTTGATCAGCGCTTCATTTTTAACTTTATTAAAAATGAAGCGCATTTGCCCCCATTTACATTTAAGCTTACAATCTGGCTCAAATAAAATTTTAAAATTAATGAATCGTAATTATACAGCTGCAAAATATTTTAATATTGTTAAACATGCCCGTAAAATTAATCCCTTAACCTCAATTACTACTGACATTATTATTGGTTTTCCCGGTGAAACTGATAAGGATTTCCAAAAAACTTTAAATTTTGTGGCTAAAATTGATTTTCTCAAAATTCATATTTTTCCCTATTCAATCCGCGCTGGCACAAAATCAGCTGATTTTGAAAATCAAATCTCTGAAAAAATAAAAAAAGAGCGTTATCAAAAATTAAACGCTCTTGCAGAAAAACAAAAAGCTAAATTCCTGAAAAAAATGAAAGGCAAAAATTTGCCGGTATTATTTGAACAGAAGAAAAACAGGGCATGGCAAGGATTTACTTCAAATTATATTCAAATACGCAAAAGATCAGCCCAAAAACTTAAAAATAAAATAATTATTATTGCTTATAGCAAATAACTTATAGACAATAACCATATGCCATTTGCTATTTGCCAAGCACCTCGTAAATCAATCCCACATATCTTTTAGCTGCGTCCTTATCGATCATGGTTGAAATATTGCGAGAAAGATTTTGCAAATCAGCTGGATTGCCCATCAAGTATAAAATTGCTTTGGTAAAATTCTCACTGTTTAATTGCTCCTGTTTTATAACTTTTGCGGCATTATACTTGGCAAAATACTGCGCGTTTAATTCCTGATGCCCGGGAATTGGGATTAAAAGGGCTGGTTTTGCTAAAACAGCTAATTCTGTCAATGTTGACATGCCCGCGCGAGAAACCACCAAATCAGCAACGGCATAAGTATCGGGCATTTGAGCGTCTAAAAATTCATAAGGCCTATAACGCACCTCAATTGTTTTCATTGTTGCCCGATCATAAAAATTTGGGAGTTTTTCTACAATGCCTTTGCCTTTACCAGTAATGTGTATAATTTGGTATTCGGCCGTTAATTTACCAATTGTTTCCAACACCATTTGATTAATAATCCGCGCGCCTTGACCGCCGCCCATAATTAAAATTGTCCTTAAATTCGAATTTAGTCCGAAATATTCCATAGCTTTTTCCCGCGAACCAGTAAACACAGATTTTCTAACTGGATTACTAATATGAAAAGTCTTTTTAAAGCTGAAATCTGCTAAAGAATCCCTAAAAGTTACTGTAATGACAGTGGCTACTTTTGCCATTAATTTATTAGCCAAACCTCTTTCAATATCCTGCTGGTGAATAAAACGAGGAATTCTTAATATCCAAGCCGCATAAACTACCGGCACTGCCACAAAACTGCCGGCGGTTAAAACAACTGCGGGTTTAAATTTTAATAGAATATAAGCTGCCTGAATAAAACCGAAAAAAACAAATAAAGGTGTAAAAAAATTGAGCAGACTAAAATACTGCCTTAACTTGCCAGCAATAATCGGCTTAAAAGGAATTTGATAATTATTTAAAACCTCTTTTTCAGCGCCCTTTTTTGTTCCCAACCAAAGAACCCCCATTTCTGGTTCTTTTTCCTTTAACTGTTCATAAATTGCCAATAAAGGTGAAACAGAGCCCATTGTCCCCCCGCCTGCAAATAATACTTTCATAAATATAGCTTATTACTTATAGCATATAGCCAATAGTAAACTATTTGCCATATGCCATTTGCCACAAACTATTATCGAGTCTGCCGTGAAATATTTATTACTATGCCGCAAGCAGCCAATAAAACCGCCAAAGCAGTACCGCCATAACTAATAAAAGGTAAAGGCACGCCAGTCAGCGGCAAAAGACCTATCATTGCTCCTATATTAACAAAAGCCTGAACAATTATCCAGCTAATGATGCCTATCACCAATAATTTAGCAAAATCATCAGGCGCGTTCTGCGCTATCTTAAAACCTCGGTACATTAAATAAATAAAAGCTAAGACTAAAAGTGTTGCAAAAATAAAACCCAATTCTTCGGCAATTATGGCAAAAATAGAATCACCTGTCACTTCTGGTAAATACTGGAATTTTTGTCTGGACATACCAAAACCTCTGCCCCAAAATCCGCCAGAACCAATTGCTAAAAAAGCCTGATTAATATGATAACCAATACCCTGCGGATCAAGTTCAGGATGCAAAAAAGTCATTAAACGCGCAGTCCGATAAGGAGCAATTCTAATTAAAATAAGCAAACCAATAAATGAACCCGCACCAATACCCAAAAGATGAATCAAATTTGCTCCCCCCACAAAATAAACTATTAAAGAAACGATTAAAATTATTGTCATGGTACCCAAATCAGGCTGCAAAATTAATAAAAGCGCAATAATACTTAAAACACTCAAAAAAGGAATCAATCCCTCAGAAATATCTTTTGCTTTTTGCCGACCGCGATTTTCTAGCCAAGTAGCCAGATACATTAAAAAGGTCAATTTAACTAATTCAGCGGGCTGAAAAGAAACGCCAAAAATATTAAGCCAACTTTGAGCTGTGCCATATTCTGCGCCGATACCAGGGATAAAAACTAATAACAACAAAACAATTGAAAAAATCAGCAAGCTCAAAGCAATTTTTCGCCAAAGTCGGTAATCAATTAAAGAAAAAATTATTAATAAAATTAAGCCCGGGATTAAACCATAAAAAATTTGATGTTTAATATAAAAATAACCTTCACCAAACTTTTCAAATGAAATAGCGACACTGGCTGAAGAAAGCATTATTAAACCGAATACAACAATCAAGCCTAAAGTTATAATAAATTTCCAATCCGGCTGATGAATATTTTTACTAAAAAACCTCATTATTTTATTTATAAACTTCTTTTTTAAATTGTTCGCCCCGGTCAAATTCATTAATAAACATGCCGAAACTGGCTGCTCCGGGAGATAAAATAAAAACATCTCCTTTTTCCAAAATATATTTTGCTTGTTTAAAAGCCTCGGACATAGAATCAGCAAAAACAATGGTTTTATCAAAATTAATTTTTCTTAATTCTTTGGCTAATTTTTCACTTGCGCTACCTTCAAATAAAATTAAAGCTTTAACATTATTTTTAATTGCTTGGGCTAATTCTTTAAATTGCAATTTTTTATCAGTACCGCCGGCCAAAAGCACAACTGGCTGATCAAATAATTTTAAAGCCGCAATTACCGCATCCGGAGCAGTAGCTGTTGTATCGTTATAATATTTAATGCCTTTATATTTCCTAATTAATTCCAAGCGACCTTCAATACCTTTAAACTGGCTGACTGTTTTTTTTATTTTAGCTTCTGGCACCCCATAAACCTTGGTTAAACTAATTGCCGCCAACACATTGGCTAAATTATGCTCCCCTGGTAATTTAATATCTTTAACTTTTATTATTTTATTTTCTTTTTTTTGATCTTTAAAAATAATCCAGTCATCCTTAATAAAGCTACCTTGTTCTTTAGAACTTAATTTATATTTAGTAAACCAATAAATTTTGGACTTAGCTTCGTTAGCTATTTTTTTAGTAATCTCATTATCATGATTCAAAATTAAAAAATCATCGCTTTTTTGAAATTTAAAAATTAACTTTTTCGCCTGAATATAATCAGACATTCCTTTATAAGTATTTAGATGATCCCGTAAAAGATTAGTTACTAGCGCATATTTGGGGCTAAGCCGATGTTCGGCCAATCCTTCCAACTGCCAAGACGATAATTCCAGAACAACCGGAGTATCTTTTTTTATTTTATCCAAAAATTCCAAAGGTGAAATCCTTATATTGCCGCCAATTACAGTATCTTTTCTATAATTTCTTAAAATTTTATAAATCAAAGTTGTAGCTGTACTTTTACCTTTAGTTCCTGTAATACCAATTATATTTTCCGAAGGACAAAGCTTGAAAAACAAGCTTAAATCAGTTTCAATCGGAATTTTATTTTTTCTAGCTTCTTTTAAATATCGGGAATTTCTAGGCACACCAGGGTTCTTGATAATCATATCAGCATTGCGAAAATCAGCTAAATTATGCCTACCCAAAACATATTTAATATCAAAATTCTTCAATTTATTAATTGAAGACTCAAGCTGTTTTTTATTCTTTAAATCAGTTACTGTTACTTTTGCTCCCTGTTTGGCTAAGAACTTTGTCACAGAAAGACCGCCTCCGTGCAAACCTAAACCCATTGCAGTAATTTTTTTGTTTTTAAAGTCAAAATTTTTCATCTTATTAATTTATTTTTTAAAATAGTATTTTAACTATGGCTTTTTTTTTAAAAAAAAATAATATAGCTTATTATAACATTGATGAAGGTATTTTATCAAAAAAAATCCCTTGCCAAGGCTTAAACCTGGGCAAGGTAATAATTTAAAATTTTTCATCTAGACAACTGCTGAGATAATCAAAGCTACGCCTAAAACTGCTGCTCCGATTAAAATTCCTGCAGCCAAATTTTTTTTCTTAATTTCTCTTAAAAGACTTATATCCCCCGTTAACTTATTCAAAATCCAAATAAAAATCGACATTGCTACTGAAACACTAATGACTAAAGCAAAAATCCAACCTAAAATCAAAATATAATCAGTTAAAACCAATTGCATATTTTTGTTTTAATAATTAATTTTGTTTATATATTATTTTTTATTTTCCCCACTATAAATAGTATAGCAAATAACTTTAAAATTTAACAGGTATTCTAACCAAATTCATTTCTTTGCCAGATTGATCCAAAGAATAAACTTCAACAAATCCTTCTTCTGTAGTTTTAAATTCATATTTAATTTCAATTGAAAAATCGCCCCATTCGGTACCCGGCTGATGTCTGGCAGTAGTTGATTCTTCAATTAGAATTTTGCCACCCGTATTTTTAACCCGAATATAAACTTTATCTTCAAATACAATGGCCTGGCCATCCACTTTAAACGGTGAAGAAAGTTGCTGATTCGGTTCCGGCGAGGTAACTTTAATACTACCGATTGAAACCGAGACTTCATCTTCTTCTGAAACTTCTTCTTCTGATTCTTTATCACCGCATTCTGCCAATTCAATTAATTCATCGGTGCAAGAAATATACCAGCCTTCCATACTTGTGCCAATTTGCTTACAAACTTTAAAACATTCTCCTGGCTCGCATTCCCCGCGATAATAAGCCCATTGATTGCAAATGCTATTATCTTCAAACACACAAAGTGCTGCTTCACCGGCGGGAGTCGTATAAGATTCTAATTCCCCCCTGTCTTCAACGCATTTAACTGCTGCTGGATTTGCCAAACCAAATGATTCATCATCATTATTTTCTTCTGTCTGCTGATTTTCCTTCTCAATATCCTTATCTTCCTCTTGCTCAATACTCTCACCTTCAAGACACCAAACAGGCAAATAATTCTCGCCTTGAAAAATTTCTTTAACTTTACAACATGGCTTGAATATTTTTGTCATCCAGCCATAATTTAAAAACGGCACCAAAAAATAACCGATTAAAAAAAGAATTAAAATAATGGTTAATAAAATTAAACCGCTATTTGCTCCATTTTTACGCATAAAATTTTATTTAAAAATAAAAATTGTTCATTATTATTATACCATAAATATTTTTGTCAAACAAAAGACCCGCATCAATAATGCGGGCAAATAATTTTTATTTAAAAACTTAATCTGCAGCTAAGGCCGATCGGCTTATGAAGCTCTTTTCCTGAGCTAAAAACAAATAATCGCCCGTCCCCGTGTTTAAGACTTGAATGGTATTCACCGACATAAAAAACAGCAAGTGTATTATTACTGGAAGGCGGTACTTTAATCTTTTCAAAAAAACGATTCCTTTTTAATTTTAAAACAATATCCCAGGTTTCGCCGTCTCCATCTATCAGCAGGGAATAACTATTTTTTATTACCCCGACTACAACAGCCTCGATTAAATATTTTTGAGAAGAGTCTTTCATTTTAATGAAAAACGAAACAGCTTCTTTTTTAATCAAGCTATTAATGATCAAATCCCATTTATTCGGACCATCCTCAATTTCCACCTTAGCAAGAACTTCCCCGTCAATCACTTCCTGCCAATTAAAATCTGAACCCCTGTGCATTTTTAATTACCTCCTTAATAAATTAGCTTGGCAAAATTTATTCTTTTTGTCAAACCCCAAAAAGGTCTCTTTGGCAAAAAAACACGAAAAATCCCTTGTCTTTTTTATAAAAATCTTCCTATCCCTAATATACCAATAAACTAATTACCTAATACAACTTATCCATCAAACTAATAATCACGCCAATAAAAGCCATCACAGTGGCAATCAGCCAAAAGCGCATGACAATTTTTGTCTCTGGCCAACCCTTGGCTTCTAAATGATGGTGAATCGGCGCTGAAAGAAAAACTTTACGTTTTAAAAATTTCTTTGAAAGTAATTGGATAATAACAGAAAGAGATTCTAAAACAAACAAAAAGCAAATCACTGGCAAAATTAAGACCGAATTGGTCAGCATAGCAATAATACCCAAAGTTACTCCCAAGCCCATTGAACCGGTATCGCCCATGAAGAACCTAGCTGGCGCGATATTAAACCACAAAAAGGCTAACAAAGCTCCGGTAATAACTCCGCAAAATGTTGCCAAATCATAACGTCCCTGCGTAAAAGCAATTACGCCAAAAGCCGCAAAAGCCGAAGCCAAAAGTCCGCCAGCCAAACCATCCAATCCGTCGGTTTCATTAACCGAAAAAGAAGTGGCCACAATTATAAACACGAAAATTGGGATATACCACCAGCCAATAAAAAAGTCGCCTAAAAATGGCATCCTGATTAAATCCCAGTCTAATTTAAAGAAAAACCAAAAAGCGCCAACCAAGGCAATAACCGTATAAATAATCAATTTATAACGAACTTTTAACCCCCCGCCATTTGGCCCAACACCTCTGATATTCAAAATATCATCAAACAATCCCACAAAAGCTGAAGCGACCAATGCACCAAGAGGCAATAAAGTTTGCGAACGGGTTAAAAAATTTAATTTGTCAAAAATTTCAAAATCAGTCCATTTGGCTAAAGCTAAAAATATTAAAGCTAAAACCAAAGCGGTAACCCAAATCAAAACACCTCCCATTGTTGGCGTGCCGGCTTTATGCTCATGCAGTTTTGACATAATTGGCGCGTCCTCGCCATCGCGGATTTTTTTGCCTAATTTATATTTATATAAAAAATGGGTTAAAAACGGAGTCCATAAAATAGTTGCCATAAAAGCCAAGGTAGTAAAAAAGAAAATTTTTATTATAGTAAAGCTATCCATAAGTAAAATTTTAAAAACTAAATTTTAAATTCAAACATTTATATTTCATTTAAAATTGGAAATTTAGCCTTTTTATATGTTAAGCAAAATAACAAATATTGCGGCTGCCAGCAAAATTATCTGCAATAAGGCCTGACCGATAATCAAAACATAGCTAATTATTTTTTCCTGCAAATAAAATATATAAGCCAGAATATTATTCAAAAAAATTATGAAAAGGCCCAGGGCTGGAATAATAAAAGCTTTATACCAAAAACCAATATTATCAACACCAAAATATACATTATAATGCAAAAAAATCTGCCCATATTCTGTTAAATATGAAAATGGATATAGTTTATAAAATATAATAAACCAGGTGATCGCATTTAATAAAACGCTAGAAATAAAAGTAATTTTAACCACCAAATCCTCGCGATACGGATTTTCTAAAAATTTAATAATATTATAAAAAAGCATAAAAATAAAATAAACTTATTCCTTCAAACAAGTCAATTTTAGCATAATTACCTAAAAAAATAAAGTCAACCTCAAACTATACACTTCACACTGCACATTATTTTTTTATCGGAGACATTTTACGCAAACGTTCAACAATCGGCGGTAAAACTTCAATTACTTTATCAATTTCTTTTTCAGTTGTGCCTTTGCCTAAAGTAAAGCGCAAAGAAGCATGACAAATTTCCGCTGGGATACCCATAGCTCGCAAAACATGGGAAGGTTCAAGTGAACCAGAAGCACAGGCAGAACCAGTTGAAATAGCAACACCTTCCATATCCAGCATTAAAAGCATGCTTTCACCTTCAGCATTTAAAAAGCTGGTATTAGCATTATTAGGTGTACGATTTTCCATATCGCCATTTATTTTAATATCAGAAATATTCTTCTGCAAACCCTCAATTAATTTATCCCTTAATTTTTTAATTTTTTCATTGTGCATTGTAAATTGTCCATTGTTAATTAATTCTACTGCGGCTCCCAAGCCTACGATTCCCGGCACATTATATGTCCCCGGCCGAAAATTGTATTCTTGATGACCACCAAAAGTGGCTGATTTAATTGGCGTTCCTTCACGGATATACAAAGCACCTACTCCTTTTGGCCCGTAAATTTTATGACCTGAAATTGTAATCAAGTCAGCATGCAAATAAGGGGCGGTCATTTTGCAATAATTAACTGCCTGCACAGCATCCGTATGAAAATAAATTTTCTCAAATGCACTTAATTTACTTAATTCTTTATTCTTAATTCTTGCCTTATTTTCCTTCTCTATCATCTTACCGATTTCCCGAATCGGCTGAATTGTACCAATCTCATTATTAACATACATTATTGAAACCAAAATTGTGTTATCTTTAATTGCTTTTTTAACATCTTCAACATTAACTAAACCTTTTTTATTTACTCTAATATAAGTAACTTCAACTAAACCTTGTTTTTCTAATTCCTGACAAACTTCGAAAACTGCTGGATGCTCAATTTTTGAAGTAATAATATGATATTTTCCCATATCCGCCGAAGCTTTAGCAGAGGCGGATTCACGAAAAGCTTTTAAAATTCCTTGAATAACCAAATTATTCGATTCAGTGGCACCTGAAGTAAAAATTATTTCTTTAAATTTACAGCCAAAAAGCCGGGCTAATTGTTCCCGAGCCCAATCAATGCCTTTCATTGCTTCCTGACCAAAGGAATGAGCAGAAGATGCATTGCCAAAAGTATCAGTCAAATACGGCTGCATTTTTTTCAAAACTGCCCGATCAAGCGGTGTTGTTGCAGAATGATCTAAATATATTTTAGACATAAATTTTAAAAATTATAGGTTATAGATTATAAATTTAAAAATTCATAATTCAGATATCAGACTTCAGAATTATACTGCCACAACCTCTTTCACCCCCTTAACCCTTTTCTTCATTTCAGCTTCCAGACCTTGTTTTAAAGTAATTGTGGCCATTGGGCAAGTAGCACAAGCACCTTGTAAACGAACCTTAACAACACCAGCATTTTCATCAATATCAATTAATTCAACATCTCCCCCATCCATTTGTAGTGAAAGTCGAACTTCCTCAATAAATTTTTCAACCTCTTTACGCATATTTTTTACTCCGTAAAAGCTTTGAGCTTTTGACCTTGGGCTTTGAGCTCTAAGCCAATTTATTTATAAATGATATTAATTGTTTACCAATTCTTTCAGATTTATTTAATAAATCATTTTGAGTATCTTCATTAATATAATTTTCATCTAATGCTATGTCTGAACATGCAACAACCTCTTCTAAAAAAGTTAACGCATGATATAAAAATCTTTTAAAATCCTTATCGCTACTACGATTAGAACCTTCAGCAATATTTAATACAATTGAATTTACCGCTCTTCGCATTTGAGCAGTTAAGCAATAAAGTTCTTCTTTTGGAAAACTTTTTGTAATCTTGTAAATTTCTTTACGAAAATTTAATGCTTCTTTGTATATTCTGAATTCTCTAAATCTAAATAACAGATATTTTAAAATTTAAGCCCTTAGCCCATTGCCCATAGCCCTAAGCTAAGAGTGGTGCTCCTTTTCTTCAGACAATTCTTCAAAAGGTTCCCCACGATATTGAGCAATTGCCTTTTTCAGCCCTTCTTGAGCCAAAACCGAACAATGAATTTTCACTTTTGGCAAACCGCCTAATTCTTTAACAATATCCTCACGACTTATTTTCTTTGCTTCGTCCAAAGTCAAACCCTTAGCCATTTCAGTTAACATTGAAGAGGCAGCGATTGCCGCACCACAACCCAGGGTTTGAAACTTAATATCCTCAATTACCTCTTGCTCTTGCTCATTCCTCCCTACTTTTATATAGATCTTCATCATATCACCGCAAACAGGGTTGCCTACTTCTGCGACTGCATCAGCATCTTTTATTTCTCCTTGATTGCGAGGATTTTTAAAATGATCCAGTACTATTTTTGAATATTGCATATAATTTGCTTATGGCAAATTGCTAATGGCTAATAGCTGTACGCCATTTGCTATTTGCTAATTATTTTATTAAATTTGATAATTTTATTGACTCCAAGGTCTTATTAATCTCGCATTCAAGCAAATGCCAAACCTTTTTAGCTGAACAATCACAATCGGATAATTTACATGAATTAGCAAGTTTAACACAATTGTAAGGAGACAAATCACCTTCCAATGCTAAAAAAATATCCCTGACTGAAATTTTACTAGCTGGCTTTGTTAATTGATAACCGCCTTTAACTCCCTTGGTGCTTTTTATTAATTTTGCTTTTTTCAATTTGGCAAACAAACGCTCAAGATAAGCCAAAGAAATATTTTCATCCTTAGCAATCTTAGCCAAAGAATAGGGTTCTTTGCCTTGCTTTTTGGCTAAATCAACAATTGCCCGCAAGCCATATGATGATTTTGTTGAAAACTTCATAATATTAGAATTCAGCTTTCAGATTTTATAATTCCGACCAATTTAGTCGGTGTTTACATTATAGCATAAAAAAATTTCTTGTCAAATATCCCTTATTGACAGTCCAAAAATAATCTGCTACACTATTCTTATAAATTCAACTTTCAGATTTCATGATTCATAATTCATAATACTATGGCACATAAGAAAGCAGGCGGTTCTACGGCCCTGGGCAGAGATTCTGTTTCAAAAAGATTAGGTGTAAAAAAATATGCTGGCCAGCAAGTCAAAGCCGGTAATATTTTGGTGCGCCAAAGAGGAACAGCTATTAGAGCTGGTGAAAATGTGATGGCAGGCAAAGATCATACTCTTTTTGCCACTATTAATGGTATTGTTAAATTTACTGAACGAAAAATCAGGAAATATGACAATCATCTTAGAAAAACAAAATTTGTCCATGTAGAACCGGCCAAAAAATAAAAAATCAGCACGTGTTTAAAAACACGTAGAGACACGCTTAAGCCTGTCTCTACAAAATCATATTTTGTGCTGATTTTTTATTTACCAAGGATAATTAAACACAAATTATTAGAACTTTCCATGTGTTTTTGTGTATAATACTTCATGATCCCAATATCTCCGCATTAAATTCTATATCCAAAAACAAAAAAATCAAGACCACAAATCACAAAACCCAAATTCCA
>CAZPVP010000010.1:0-27614 GCA_964590345.1 uncultured Gammaproteobacteria bacterium
AAAAGCTCGCTTCGAGCTTTTCAATCGTTGGGGGTTTCCTGTAAGGTATTAAAAATCAGGCTTTGCCTGAAAAAAATAAAAAGGAGGAGAGTAATGGATAATAAAAAAGGAGAGCTTTTAGCTGAAGGGAAAACAAAAATAATTTGGGAATGGGAAGATGTTGATCGTGATGATTGCATTATTGTGGAAAACAAAATAGATATTACTGCATTTGACGATAATGCTTATACTAAGCAATTTGCTTCAAAAGCAGTTCATGCTACCACTACGACATGCCGGGTTTTCGAAATTTTAAATGCAGCTGGGATACCAACTTCGTTTATTAAGCAGGTTTCGCCAACAGAATTTATGGCTAAAAAGTGCGAAATGATTCCTTTGGAAGTGATTGCTCGGCGTTTGGCAGTCGGTAGTTTTTTAAAGCGTCATCCTGAATTGGCTAAGCCCAAAGGTGAAAGACCGCACAGGTTTCATCGTTTAGTAACGGAATTTTTCCTTAAAACGACTAATGGCAAAGTTCATGTTGGTGATGAGGAAATTGATCCTAATTTGCCCATGGTAGATGGCAAAGACGGCAAGAAAAAAAAGCTTGAAGATCCGCTGATAGATGACGTTTATAATGAAGTGTGGGCATTGCTTCACCCGAAAAAACCGGCCTGGAATGAAAGCAGTAAGCTGGAAAGCGCTGTTTTTGCCGGGAATATATTTCCAGAGAAAGATGCTGCTGAACAAATTAAGATCATGGATGAGATTAATCGCCAAGCATTTTTGTTGATTGAAGCAGCCTGGGCAATACTCGGTTTTCGGTTAATTGACTGGAAAATTGAGTTTGGTTTGACAACTGATGGCCATTTGGTTATTGGTGACGTGATTGACAATGATTCTTGGCGTCTGCGTGATCGCGATTTCCAGGAAGTCAGCAAACAGGTTTATCGCGATGGAGGTGATTTGGACGAAGTGGAAACCAAATATGGCTATGTGGCCAATATGGTTTCTCAGTTTAGAATTCCTGAGCAGGTCATTGTAATCTGGAAAGGTTCGCCTGATGACAAATCGCCTGAATTGCCATTAATTCCCGGAGTCGGTCGGGTAGAGGTGGTTATGTCCGGTCACAAAAAGTCCCATGCCAGTTTGGCCAAACTGGAAGAGCTTCAGCGTGATTTTCCTGATGGTGGCGTGATTGTGGTTCCTGTCGGCATGTCAAATGGTTTGGGGCCTGTACTGGCTAGCCATTCAATATGGCCGGTTATAGGTGTGCCGGTCAATGCCAAGGAATTTCCGGACGATGTCTGGAGCAGTCTGCGTCTGCCCTCGCAAAATCCCATGACCACGATTCTTTCAGACAAAAATGCAGTGCTTTTTGCTCTGAATATTCTGGCTCAGAAAAATCCAGCCGCGTACATGGTTCGCCAACTGGCGATTGAGGAGCTGGATCAGGGGTATTAAAAATAACAAAGCCCTGAAACAATGTTTCGGGGCTTTTTAAATGGCGAAAACGGCTTGGCTTGGGATAATTGGGATAATGCATTTCCGTAGAAACACGGCATGCCGTGTCTCTACAATTTCGCGAGCCGTTTCGTCCTGACATTTGACAAATTCCTCAAAATGCGCTATACTGCGTAGACAAAGTACATTTATATTTTATTTTAAAACCTCCTGGGTAGCCGTGAGGAAACAAGAAGTAATATTTTAAACGGCAACCATTAACAAATTGGCAGGAAAATTTTCTGCCAACGAAAGGGGTTTTTATGAAAAACATAAACCAAATGACGGATGATGAAATCCGTGAATTATTATTTGAGCCTCTATCCAAAGAGGATACAGAGAGACTACGAGAAGCTGATGTAGCTGCTAAATGGTTGCTTGGTCTTAACCTTCGCGATTTGGAACGCGAGGAAAACGAAAACGACGAGGAATAAATCCTCGCATTCATTTGCACCCCACTGGATCAATCCCTAAGGGATCCCTGGTGGGGTTATTTATTTTAGGGTTTCCTATTATGGAGGTCTTTTTTTTATTTGGCGAAAACGGCCAGGAATGTGGGAAAATTCATTACGTAGAGACACGGCATGCCGTGTCTCTACAAATACGCCGGCCGTTTTCGCCAAATATTGACTTTTTAAAAAACATTTGCTAATTTAAAAAAACAAGTACGGGTAGGTACTTTAACAAACAAGAATGCAAAATCATAAGTCCATAGCTGATGGTTTGTCCTATGTGATTGGCAGATTTTGTAAAACATTAACTTATCATAGCCGATGTCTAAATGACTAGGTGATTGGAGGAAAAGAAATGAAAGAAACAAAAATTAGCCCGGAGCAAATTGTTAACATGGCAAAGGAAAAGCTTTTTATTAGAGGTAAGATTAACAAAACAAATTCTTACGTTAATTATATGGCAGACATAAGGGTTTTTTCTGCTATAAAAGTTGTTATAGATAACGAATGTTTTTTTGTTGAATACTTATGTTCATACAGACAACAATATAAAAAAGATGAATTCACACTTAATCGTCAGTTAAGATTTTACAATGAAATTGACTTTTATAAGTACTTGAAAGAGTTTCTGGACCATGGGCATCTATACAGAGATTTTGCATGGGAAAAAGAATCTTGGACTCAAGACTCTCAACCTGAAGTAGTAGCTATCGAATCCAAAGCAATAATTAGTCACGGTTATGAAGGTTCTGCATTACAAATTAAATCTTTGTCAAATCCTGAAGTTCTGGTAGCACTTGCCAGAATGGAAGGGGGATTAAGAGATGAAATACAACCTAATCCAGTACATGAACAGTTGAGAACGGTTTTATGTCACCGTTTAAGCACTCTTATAAGTCAACAGCTGAAAAAAATGTCCTAAGTGATTGGGTGAATTATTATAAACTCGCTGCTGCCCCAGCGAGTTTTTTATTTTAGGCCTGCTAAAAAAGCGAATCTTTTTTTATTTGAATCAAGATTCTATTATCGACGGCTTAAGCCGTCGTACGGCCGCTTCAGCGGGCGATAATTGTTTACGCACGTTTTCGCCCAAAGCAATTTTTATGATACAATAAATCACATGAAAACATATAAATTGCATAAACAAGAAGTTTGTCTTGATAATTTTAAAATAGATTATCAGAACGAACTAAACAAAGAGCAATTGGACGTTGTTCTGCACGGCGAAGGCCCATGTTTGGTTTTGGCAGGAGCTGGTTCAGGTAAAACTCGTACTTTAGTTTACCGTGTTGCTTATTTGCTGGAAAAAGGGATTAATCCAAAAAACATTCTTTTAGTCACTTTTACCAATAAAGCAGCCAAAGAAATGTTAAATAGGGTAGAAATGCTTTTAAAATCAAAACCTAAGGGACTTTGGGGCGGTACTTTTCATCATATTGGCAATATGATTTTACGTCGTTATGCCAAGGTTTTGGGATATACTTCTAAATTTAATATCTTAGATAAAGAAGATTCAAAGATTTTATTAAAAGCAGTAATGGGGGAATTGAATTTGAATTATAAGGAAAAATACTTTCCCAAGCCCGATGTTATTCAGTCAATTATTAGTTTTAGTGCTAACAGCCAAAGGCCAATTAATCAAGTAATTGAAGAAAAATATAATTATTTGGATCCAAAATTAATTCCAGTTATTGAGGCAATTAATAAGGCCTATCAAAAGAAAAAAATTAGAACTAATGTTATGGATTTTGATGATTTGCTAACTAACTGGTTTAAGCTTTTGAAAAAAAACAGGGATATTGAAAAACGTTTAGCTACGCAATTTAAATATATTTTGGTTGATGAGTATCAGGACACAAATAGAATTCAAAGTGAAATTATTTATGAATTAGGTTCAGTCCATAAGAATGTTTTGGTAGTTGGCGATGATTGCCAGTCAATTTATTCTTTTCGCGCAGCTGATATAAATAATATTTTGGAATTTCCTAAAAAATATCCAAAAACTCAAGTTTTTAAAATTGAAACAAATTATCGTTCGTCTCCGGAAATTTTGGAATTAGCCAATGACAGTATCACAAATAATTTAAATCAATATCAAAAAATTTTACAGCCGGTTTTGGAAAACAAGCAAAAGCCAGCTTTGGTTGGTTTACGTGATGGGGAACAGCAGGCCAATTTTATTTGCCAAAGAATTTTAGAATTACAAGAAGAAGGAGTCGGTTTAAATGATATAGCGGTTTTATTCCGTTCTAGTTTTCAGACCATGGAAATAGAATTGGAATTAAATAAACGCAATATTCCATACCAAATGCGCGGGGGAATTAAATTTTTTGAGCAAGCCCACATTAAGGATGTCGTTTCATTTTTAAAAATTTTGGCCAATTATCAGGATGAATTGTCATGGAAAAGAGTTTTATTGCTTAATGAAGGAATCGGTCCTGCTAATGCAGAAAAAATTTGGCAGGAAGTTAATAAAGTTAAAGATTTAAAATCAGCTATTGCTAAGTTAAATCAAATTCCAGCTTCCGAAAAAGTCATTAGGAGCTTGGATAAACTTAGCAGTTTGATGAATACATTAATTGCTCAAGAAAAAGATTTTATTGCCAGTGCTTTAAAACAAATTTTAAAATTTGATTATGAAATTTATTTGAAAAATAATTATGATAATGCCAAGGATCGGATTGAGGATTTGAATCAACTGGCTAATTTTGCTTTGCAGTATGAGAAACTGGAAGATTTTTTATCTGATGTAACTTTGTCAGAGGGCTTTAAGGGTGAGGCAATTGAAGGCTATAAAAATGGACATGATGAAAATTTGGTTTTAAGTACTATCCATCAGGCTAAAGGATTGGAATGGAAATATGTTTTTGTTTTAGGGTTGGTAGAGGGACAATTCCCGCATTATAAAATTTATGACCATCCTCAAGAAATTGAAGAAGAACGCCGTTTATTTTATGTTGCAGTTACTAGAGCCAAGGATGAATTGTATTTAACTTATCCGATCATTTCTTTTTCTTTTGCAACAGGACAAAATATTAATAAACCATCCAGTTTTATTTCAGAATTAGATGATTCATTGTTTGAGCCATGGCAAGTAAATGATAAAGAAGATAACGAAATTGAGTATGATTCAGATGATAACCGATCAGAAGCAGAACATGAATTTTTACGGACAATAAGATATGATGATTTGAAATAGTCATACGGAAATACGAATCTGTACGAATGTGGGTAGCCCCGAATTCATTCGGGGCGCGAATCTAAACACCGAATGAATTCGGTGTCACCCGTTTATAAAAGTTTAAAATTTTAGTATAATAAAAATATAATTCATAATTTAAAAATTTATGATAGAAATAGAAATTCAAAAGGGTGATATAACCAAAGTTAATGCCGATGCCATTGTTAATCCGGCAAATTCTTATGGCTGGATGGGGGGCGGTTCTGCTGGCGCTATTAAAAAAGCCGGCGGAGAAGAGATTGAAAAAGAAGTGGTAGAGAAGGCTCCTTTGGAAATAGGCAGGGCAGTGGCTACTACAGCCGGTAAATTGCCTCACAAAGCTGTAATTCATGCTCCGACCATGACTAGCCCAGCTGAAAAAGCCATGGACTATAATGTGGCAATGTCTGTCAGAGGCGCTTTGCTTTTAGCTGATGATCAAAAATTTAAAACTATTGCTATGCCAGGCATGGGGACGGGTATAGGCGATTTTCCTAAGGATAAGGCAGCCAAAGCGATGATTGATGAAATTAAAAAATTTGAGCCAATTAATTTAGAGAAAATTATTTTAGTGGATGTTGATGAAGAAATGGTAAAAGCTTGGCAAGATTATTTGAAGTAAATATTTTTATAACTAAAAAAGTGTTTAAGGCGCTTTTTTAGTTATTTTGAACTGATAGTAAAATTAAAAGGGTAGTTGAAAACTACCCTTATTGCTTGGCTGCTAAGCAATAAGCTTAACAAGTGCTTAGCTTAGCTAAAATTAAATAACTGCTTGGGATCTAACAAGTGATCCTTTACTAAAATTTGAACTAGCTTGAGCTAGATTTTTGGCAAGGACCCCGTTTTAGGGATCCTTGGAAAGGAGGCGATTCTCTTAAAGAAAACCCTAAACAAAGAATCACCAGCCATTAAAAAATTATTAAAAAAGAGGAGCAAAAACACCCAGGAACATTTTATGCATTCATAATTTGCGGATTCAGAAAAGCCTGGGAGGACTTTCTTTTTATATTATAACAAAAAAATAATAATTTATCTCTGTGGATAAATTAAAGATTTTTTGTCATATAAGTTTTTTCTAGTTTATAACCCAAATTTTTATAATATTGCCTGACTCCAATCCCAGAAATTACTGCAATTTTTTTAATTTTATGTTTTTTGACAATTTTTTCAGCTTCTTGCATTAATTTTTTACCCAAACCAATGTGCTGGATTGCTTTTTGTTTCGTTTTTAAGGGAATTAAGCGGCCATAAGTATGAAGTTCGCGGATTAGGGCGGCGTCTTGCAGTTCTGGCAGGGCTTTAATTAATTTCTGTTCAGGGTTTTGCGGAATCCTTAACCTTAAAAAGGCAAATAAAGTTTTTTTATCTTTTGATTCATAACTTAAAAAATATTCAAATCCATCTGATGCACGATATTTTTTAATTGAAAATTGTAAATTGCTCATTGAAAATTGTTTTTCACGGGCTTCACGGCAGCGGATACACTGGCAAAATTCACCACGCGCTTTTAATTTTTCATGAATTAATTGACGCAAATTAGAAATTTTAGAACCGGCAATAATACTTTCGCTTGGGATATCTCTGATTAAGCGTGTGATTCTGACATAAGACGGAATTATTTTTTTTATTTTAATAAGCAAATTTAAAAGCTGTTTATCAGTATAGGGTTGATATTTTTTTTGTTTTAACCATTTGTAAATTTGCGCTCCTTTGGTCACAACGCAAGGATAAATTTTGAGCATGTCGGGCTGGAAATTCTGGCCAGTAAATAGTTTTTTAAACATTTTTAAATCTTTAGCAGGTGTTGAGCCCGGCAAGTTTGGCATCATATGATAAGAAATTTTAAAGCCAGCGTCTTTAAGCAGTTTAGTAGCTCTGATTGTTTGCTCAGTTAAATGCCCGCGTTTGCTTAGCTCTAAAATTTCGTCATCCAAAGATTGTACTCCTATTTCAACTCGAGTGCAGCCAAGTTCGCGCATCCTTTTAATTTCGGCAATATTAATATAATCAGGTCGAGTTTCTAAAGTTAAGCCAACTACCCGATACTTGGCTGTTTCATTCCATTTTTGTGCTTGTTTTAAATCTTTTGCTTTTTTATTATTAAAAGCATCAAAACAGCGTTTAATAAAATGAGTTTGATATTTTTTAGGCAAATAAGTCCAAGTGCCGCCCATAATAATTAATTCGCATTTATCAGTTTCATGGCCGGTCATTTTTAAGGCGCGTAAGCGCATTTGAACTTGCTTATAAGGATCAAACTTGCATAAAATTGCCCGCATTACAGCCGGCTCATTAGACAAATATGATTTTGGTATTTCGGTTTCCGAAGGGCAAAAAACGCATTGGCCAGGGCAAGGATGTGGTTTAGTTAAAACAGCTATCGGGGCTACGCCGGAAAGTGTCCGGACAGCTCTTTTTTTGAGCAGGTTTTCTAAATTTGGATTTTTTTTAATTATTCCTTGTTTGATTAATTTATGATAAGCTGATAATAGTGAAATACGGGATGGTGGTGCAATTTTAAAACTACCAGCAATTTTTTTAACTTGATAATTAAGTTCTTTCTGGTTGACTGGTTTGGACTTGATTAATTTTTTGATTATTTCTTTATAAATTTTATTTTGTTTCATACGCCGAATTCATTCGGTGCGTGAATTAATTAAATATATGAAACGTGAAATCGCTTTAAAAATTCTAGCCAAAAATAAAGGACTCTATAACGAGATAGCAAAAGATTTTTCAGAAACTCGTTATAAAATTTGGCCTGAATTTGAGTATTTTAAAGGTTATTTAGAAAAAGGTCAAGATATCCTGGATGTGGGTTGTGGCAATGGTCGGCTTTTAGAATTGCTTAAAGAATACAATCCTAATTATTTAGGCATTGATTTTAGCCAAAAATTAATTGATCAGGCAAAGAAAAAATGGCCTGATTATAATTTTCAAATTGGTGATGCTTTGGATTTATCATCTTTAAGCCAAAAGTTTGATATAGTTTTTTTGATAGCGTCATTGCATCATATCCCATCGCAAAAATTGAGAATTAAAGTTTTGCGCAATGTTTATTCAGTTTTAAAACCAAACGGCAAGCTTTTAATGATAAACTGGAATTTATGGCAAAAAAGATATCTTAAATATATCATTAAATACTCTTTGATGAAAATGTCTCAGCCAGCTAAAGAAATTATTGAGGGAGTTAAAGCAAGAAATTTAGATTTGCAGGATGTTTTTATCCCTTGGCAAAGAAAGTATCTAAGATATGTCCATGCTTTTACTGAATTAAATATAAGCCGCTTAATGAAAAAAACTAGCTTTGAAATTATTAAAAATGTTTCCAATAAGCGAAATATAATTACAGTTGCGGAAAAGGACTAAAATTTGCTAAGATTAAATTAGTAATTAAAGAAATATGCCAAATTTTGAAAATTCAGCATCGCCAAACAGAGAAAGGCAAAATGAGGTTAATCCTAAAATAGCAGGAGAAAACCGGAGATTTGAAGATAAATATATAAATAAAAAAAATGATGTAGAAGATGGGTTAAAAAAAATAAAGCCAAAAAATTTAAATGTTTTTAAGGATGCTATAAATGAAAGTATGCAGGATGAAGACGTGGCTGAATATGAGGATGTCTCTGTAAAAGCAGATGCAGTTAATAAGTCTTTGAATTTTCTAGGAGAATTAAAGGCACTGCAAAATAAAGATAAAATTTTTGAGCGTCTAGCGAAAAGAGAAATAATAACATTATCTGAAGCAAGTGAATTAATGGATGGCCCTTTGGGGGATATTTTTGTACTAGATAAAATTGATGCTTCTAATATTGACATAACGGAAAAGGAAGTAGGTATAGCAGCACAAAAACACGAATTATCTCGTTATAATCGTCAGCTTTGGGATAATTATAATCGTGAAAAAGACTCTAATGTGAAAAAATATTTATTTGACCAGCTTAAAAGTCAAATTTTATACGATCAAATTGCTGATAATTTAAGAAATATAAAAGATGCTGCTTATAATTATGGCATGGCAAATTTTCCTGAAGATATTGAAAATCAACTAAAAATCAAAAAACAATTAGAAGAAAAGCAGAAAGAAAAAATGGTTGCAAAGGAAACTGAAAAAAATTTAGAAAAAGAAAGGAAAAAATATGAAGAAGTTGCCAAGAGACAAGAAGAAAAAAGAAAAAAACATGAAGAAGAACAATTAAAACATATTAAGAATGTGAGAGATGTAATTGAAGGAAGTCCCTCAAATGAATCAAAAGAAAGGGAAACGGAATTGATAAATGAGATTATGAAAGAAGGTGGCGGTTTGTTTTTTATGGCTTTACCACCTGAATATAGCCCTAATAAGAGATTAGGATTTCAATCTGTATATGATAGTCGCACATCAAAAAACATAGTTGATCCTCGATATCAATCGCCTGATTTTATGATGGAACAAGAAATTGATGAATTTGTAAGCCTTAAACCGAAAGAAATAGATGAATCAATAAAAAAAGAAACACCACAAAAAGGGCTTTTTGGTAGACGTAAGCCATCCAAAATAGAATTTGAGCAAGTTTCCCGTAGTGCAAATCTTAATGAACTAATTGAAAATGGTAAGGATGAACCTGCTTATGAATTAACTTATGTTGCTAAAGATAGTAGAAACGAACAAACATATATTACAGCTGATGGACGTTACGGTAATATGTTGTTAATAAGAATACTTTTGCCAAAATCATTAGCCCAAGAAGCTCTAGCACAAATTAAGGAGAATCCAAAATTCGTTAGAGAAATGGCAGATCGTTTAGCAGTAGAACATTTTAATATTCCTCAAAAAGCTTGGACGGAAGGTGACAAAAATACAAAAGGGCCATTAAGACCTCCTTATGAAAAATGGAAAAATCAAAAAGGTAAAAGTAAATTATATATTGATGAGCCAGATCAAAATCGATGGGAATTTAACCCAGATTCACTTTATGAATTTAAATAAATATATGGATTTACCCAAAAATCAAAAGAGGGATTAATTAATTATTAAATAAAAATTATGCCAAATTTTGAAAAACAACCTGATTCTCAATCAGGACCTAAAATTAGCGGGGAGTTATCAGAAGAAACAAAAAAAAGACATCAAGAAGAAAGAAGAAAAAGGGGAATTGAGACAGAAAATGAAGAAAGTAATACCTCTGAAAATTTACAAGTTAATGAGGGCCCAGAAAATAAATTTAAAAAAGAAATGGGGAAAATGTATTCTTGTTTAGAAGAAAATTGTGATCCCGGAGATATTTTAGCTGTAAAAAATAAAATTCGAGATATGATGCAGTCTGAAGGGATTAAAGAAGAAGAAATGGTTAAATTACATGAGGCAGATAGAGCTATTGATTTCCTTAGTCAGTTGTCTGCCATAAAAGATCCAGATAAAAGGGAAAAATTATTTGAAAGATTAGCTAAACAAGAATTGGCTTCTTTGGAAGATACATATGACACAATAGGCTCTGTTAGTATGGAAGTAGGTAAATCTAATAATGAAGTTGGACTTAAAGAAGCTGCTCATTGGATGAAAGAAGCAGCTTATGATTATGGTTTGGCTCATTTTCCTGATCAAGTTGAAGCTCAGTTAAAACCCAAAAGAGATGAAAAAATTAAAGAAATGAGAGAAATAATTAAAGGTAAAAATATTACTGGTTAATTATATTTTTTAATATATGGATTTAAATAAAATCAAAAAAGTTCACATCATCGGCATTGGCGGGATTGGTATATCTGCTGTGGCTAAGCTTTTGCTTTCCCAGGACAAAATTGTGACTGGCTCTGATTTACATGATTCAGATATTATTAATGTTTTGAAAAATTTTGGGGCGCAAATTAAAATTGGGCTGCATAAAGCAGAAAATGTAGCTAAAGATGTTGATTTGGTTATTTATTCTGATGCTGTGCCAGAGGATAATCCAGAAAGAGCTAATGGCTTAGAGCTTGGAGCTGAGAGCTTAAGTTACTTCCAGTTTTTGGGTGAATTTAGCAAAGATAAATATACGATTGCAATTTCCGGTTGTCATGGCAAAACAACTACTACTGCATTGGCTGGTTTAATTTTGGATAATGCTGGTTTAGATCCGACGGTTATTGTCGGCTCAAAAGTAACAAATTGGGATGGCAATTTAAGAATTGGTGCCAGCCAGTATCTTGTGGTTGAAGCAGACGAATATAAGACGCATATGCTGGAATTAAATCCGCAAGTGATTATTTTAAATAATATTGAATTTGACCACTCTGATTATTATAAAGATTTAAATCAGGTAATTGAAACTTTTCAGGAATTTGTTAATAAATTGCCAGAAGATGGCTACTTTATTTATAATGCTGATGATCAAATTTTGCGGGAAAGAATTGAAAAACCCGTTTGTCATGTTTTGACTTATGGTTTGGAAAATGAATCAGCTGATTTGTTAGCCAAGAATATCAAAGTTGATCATGGCCGTTTAATTTTTAGACCAGTTTACAAAGGACAGGAATTGAAAGATTTTAATCTGCAAGTGCCAGGCAAGTTTAATATTGCCAATGCTTTAGGTGCCAGTTTAATGGCTTTGGAATTAGGCGTTGGCCAGGATGTGATTAAAGATACGTTAGCTCAATATACTGGGGTTTGGCGCAGGTTTGAAATTATTGGCACGATTAATAATTTAAGCAAAGAGCAAAATGGCGCCTTGGTTGTTTCTGATTATGCTCATCATCCGACTGAAATTGCCAAGACAATTGCCGCTGCCAAAGAATTTTATCCGGAAAAAAGATTATTAATTGTTTTTCAGCCACATCAAAAACAGCGAACTCGGGTTTTGTTGGACGATTTTGTCAAAATATTTGCCCAAAGTCCGGCTGAAATCGTGATTTTGTCTGAAATTTATGATGTAGCTGGTCGGGGAGAAAAAGATGTGACCAAAAGAATTAGTTCACGGGATATTGTTGATAAAGTAACTTTAGCTGAAAGTAAGGATTTGGTTGAAAGTATTGCCGTTAAATCGCGTTATTTTTATGGCGCTAATTTGGCTGACACTAAAGCTGAAATTTTAAAAGAAGTTCAGTCTGATGATATAGTTTTGATTATGGGTGCAGGGGATATAGACCAAGTTGCAAGGCAACTTGTTAAATGACAAATAACAAATTCCAAATTATAAATAAATTTTAAATTCAAAATTATGAAAAATTCAAAAGGAAGAGATTCAAGAAAAAGGGGATCTGGCCAGAGATCTCAAATGTATGAAGCAATCTGCGATGAATGCGGCCAAAAGTGTGAAGTGCCATTTAAGCCGACTGGCGATAAGCCCGTCTATTGCTCTAATTGTTTTACTAAAAGACAAGGTGGCGGTCAGAGGCGCCAGGGAGGCCGTGATTTTGGCAGAGGGCGTTCTAGAGACAGAGATAGAAAAATGTATAAAGCAATTTGTGATAAATGCGGGAAAGAATGTCAGGTTCCTTTTCAACCTACACCCGGCAAACCAATTTATTGTGACAATTGTTTTGAAAGGCCAAGCAAAGGCGGTGGAGCTGGAGCGCCAAAAGGCGATCAGTTGGCCAGCATCAATGCTAAGCTTGATAAAATTATTAATGCTTTAATTGCCGCTAAAATCATCAAACCTGAACCCTCCTCCGCTAAAGCTACGGAGGGTAAAAAAAGGGAAGTAAAAAAAGAAGTTAAGGCAAAGAAAACAGCACCCAAAAAGGTGGTTAAGAAAAAAGCAGCAGCCAAAAAATCAACTGTAAGTAAAAAAAGTAGTAAGAAAAAAAAATAAATGTAATGCGAATTAACGAATAATGCGAATGATGTGAATAAAAAATTATACCCCACTTTAGTGGGCTGACTAAAGTCAGGTATAAATTAAATTTAAACATGCAAAAACAAATTAAACAGCTTGAAGAGCTTTTGGATAAAAAAATTAAAAAAGATGAGCCATTAGCTCAATACACTACATTTAAAATTGGCGGATCGGCCAAATATTTTTTTATTGCCAAAGAAAATGAAGATTTGGTGCGGGCATTAACCTTTGCTAAGAAATTAAAAATTCCCATGTATATTTTGGCTGGCGGCAGCAATGTTTTAATTTCAGATTCAGGTTTTAACGGTTTAGTGCTTTTAAACAAGTCTCAAGATATTATTTTTAAACAAGGTAATAAAGTTGTGGCTGATGCTGGAGTTTGGCTGATGGATTTAATTAATAAAACAGCAGAAAAAAGTTTAACTGGCTTAGAAAACTTGGCTGGCATCCCAGGTTCGGTCGGCGGTGCTGTACGTGGCAATGCCGGCGCTTATGGTTCGGAAATAGCGGATAATTTAATCGGAGTAGAAGTTATGCGCGGCTCAAAGCAGTTTATTTTAAGCAAGGAAAAATGTGGTTTTAAATACCGCGATTCAATTTTTAAGCATAATAATGATTTGATTATTTCTGCAGAGTTTCAATTGACAAAAGGTAATAAAAAACAAATTCAAGCCAAGGTAAAAGAAATTGTAAGCAAACGAAAAGAAAAACAACCTTTGGAATATCCGTCGGCCGGTTGTGTTTTTCAGAATGTCGTGATTAATTCCGAAAACATTGATCAGGTAAAAATACTTAATAATTTACCGGAAGAATATTTGAAAAATAAAAAAGTTCCAGCAGCTTGGCTAATAGAATGTTTAGATTTGAAAGGCAAAAAAATCGGCGATGCCCAGATTTCTGATAAACATGCCAATTTTATTATAAATTTAGGCGAAGCCACTGCCAATCAAGTTTTACAATTAATTAGTTATGTAAAGATGAAAGTGCGCGATGAATTAGGTTTGCAATTAATGGAAGAGATTGAATATGTCGGGTTTTGAAATCTGAGAGCTAAAATCTAAGATCTGAGATTTGAAATTTATAATCAGGTCTTTTTTTATTTAAATAATTAGCGGGTAGCCACGAATTTTAGCGACGAATGAATTCGTCGCTACCCGCAGACAGACATTGACAAAAGTTAAAAGATTTGTTTAGATTAGTTATAAGTTCATTGAAAAAAGAATTGAAAGGAGGTGAGAAAAATGACTGAAAGATCTAATTTGTTAGAATTAATTTTGGATGAAATCCCAGCGCTTATTTTTATTCTGGATCCTAATGGCAAAATTACTTTTGCTAATAAAACAGCACTTGAAATTTTTGGCTATTCTGCTGAAATAATTGGCAAGCTTAATATTATTAAGCTTTTGGACCATTCAAGTTTTAATCAGCTTTTGGAAGAAAGAAAATCTTTGGATTTGGGCAATCCGCCGCAGTTAAAAATTTATAATCTTATCTCTAGCAAAGGTGAAGTAATTACTGTTGAAGGTTTGGCAGCTAGAATAGAAAGCGAATCCGAACCAATTTTTTTGGGCGTAGCTTATGATATTAGTGATCGTCTAAAAATAGAAAATGAAAGAGCTGAATTGCAGTTCCAAATTATGAAATTGCAAAAATGGGATATCTTGACCCATTTAATTAGTGGCCTGGTTCATGATATTAATAATTATGCTATTGGAATTAGCGGCTATTTAGAACTTTTTGAAAATTTGGCCGCCGAGTTAGTTTCTTCTTTGGATAAAACTTCTGATTTGCCAGCAGATTTTAAGACTAAAATTTTAAAGATTCAAGAAAAAATCCCCAAAATGGGGGATTACCTTGAAAAAATGCACAGTATGAATGAACAAATATTAAATTTTGCCAAACAAGAAGAAACAGTCAGGTATTACATGCCGATTAATTTGGCTATTCAGTCAAGCATAGATGTTTGTCAACATTCTTTGCGTCAGAAAAATATAAGAATTACGTTTAAAGCGGGAGAGAATATTCCTTTTATATCAGCAAATCCTAATGAAATACAAAGAGTGATTTTAAATATTTTACTCAATGCAATTGATGCTATACCTGAAAAAAAGCAAGACGGTCAAATTGTGGTAAATTTAAGAAAAACCAATTTGACAGCTGATAATATTCCGAAAGTTTCCAAATTGCGACCGGGAAATTATTTAGCTGTTGAAATTAGTGATAACGGCATTGGCATGAATGAGGAAACAAGATGGAAAATTTTTGAACCATTTTTTACTAAAAAATTTGATAAAGGCACTGGCTTGGGCCTGTCAATTTCAGCCAATATAATAAAAACATATGACGGTTGGATTGATTGCCAAAGCCAGGAACGCAAAGGTACAGTTTTTACAATCTATTTGCCTATAGCAAATAAAAAAAGATAAAGCGTTTTTTCAAAAAGAAAAAGCGCTTTTTTAATCAATAATTTTTAAAATTGGTTTTATTGATTATTTTTTTTAAAATTGGTAGAATAAATTCATATGAAACTTTCTAAACAAGAAATAGAAAAAATTGCCCAGCTTTCCCGTTTAAAATTAAGCGAGGAGGAAAAAGAACAGTTTGCTCTTCAGCTTTCTGAAGTTTTAGAATATTTTGAAAAATTAGGCGAAGTGAACACTATAAATGTTGAGCCGACTGCACAGGTTACTGGCTTAGAAAATATTTATCGTGAAGATGAAATTGATCAATGTGATTATCAAAAGGATTTGATTAAACAAGCAGCAGAAAATGAGGATGATTTGATAAAGACAAAAAGTGTTTTCTAAATTAGGTTATATGAAGTTATATTATCCTGTATTAGGCTATATGAGGTTGCATAAAAATTAAAAAACAAAAATAAAATTTATGTATAAAGCGCCTTATGAAAATTTGATTGTCTACAAACAAATTTGTTTATTACGCACTTTAATTTATAAACACACGGCTCATTTTGCAAAAAAGTGAACCAAGACGAGCTTCCCATATGAGAGCTGCTATCAGATCTGCTAAACAGAATTTCAAAGAAGGTTATCAAAGAGGTTCAATTAGAATTTTTATTAATTCCTGTAAGATAAGTTATGGTTCGTTAGAAGAGTTGATAGGGGATATAGAAGATTGTAAGGATGATGGCTTATTTAATATAGATATTTATAATTTACTAATGGATTTAGCAAAGAAAACACATTATTTATTAAACAACTATATCCAATCTTTGTATAAAATTGAAAAAGAAGGAACATGGAAAGTTATACACCCTAAGAAAAATAAAAAGTAACTTAATAAAACATAATACAACATCATTTAACCTCATATAACTTCATGAATTTAAACCAGCTCACAATCAAACAAGCCCACGATAAGTTATCCAAAAAAGAAATTTCCAGCTTAGAATTGACTCAAGCTTGCATTGAACGTATTGAAAAAACCGATGACAAAGTCCATGCTTTTTTAGCCACTGATTTTGATAATGCCTTAAAGCAAGCTAAAGAAGTAGATGATAAGATTAAAAAAGGAGAAAAAAATAAAATCTTAGAGGGGATTCCTTGCGGTATTAAAGACGTTATAATCACCAAAGGTCTGGAAACAACCGCTGCTTCTAATATGTTGCGTAATTATGTCCCACTGTATGACGCAACAGTCATTAAAAAATTAAAAGAAAATGGCGCGATAATTTTGGGCAAGCATAATTGCGATGCTTGGGCCCATGGTTCTTCAACTGAAAATTCTGATTTTGGTCCCACACATAATCCCTGGGATTTGGAAAGAGTACCGGGCGGCTCTTCTGGAGGCAGTGCAGCCAGTGTAGCGGCTGAACATGTTCTTTTTTCGTTAGGGACTGATACGGGCGGTTCAATTCGTTTGCCGGCTGCTTATTGCGGTGTAGCGGGCTTAAAGCCGACCTATGGTCGCGTTTCTCGCTATGGCGCGATTGCTATGGGTTCTTCCTTGGATTGTATTAGTCCTATTGCCAAAACAGTGGAAGATGTTGCTTTAGTTTTAAACGTTATTGCTGGTCAGGATAAAAATGATTCAACAACGCCACCTCAACCTGTGCCTGATTACACTAAAGTTTTAAATAAAGGTGTAAAAGGCTTAAAAATCGGTATTCCCAAACAAGCTTTTGGAGAAGGGCTCGATCCCGAGGTAAAAGAAGCTATTTTGCTGGCAATAAAAGAATTTGAAAAATTAGGCGCTAAAATAGAGGAAGTGGAATTAAAATATTTAGACTATGGTTTGGCTTGCTATTATATTATTATGATGTCAGAAGTCAGTTCTAATTTGGGCCGTTATGACGGTATTCGTTATGGCCATCAGTCAAAAGAGGCTAAAGATTTATTTGAAATTTATACTAAATCAAGAGCTGAAGGTTTTGGTGCTGAAGCTAAAAGAAGAATTATGATTGGTACTTATAGTTTAAGCGCTGGTTATTATGATGCTTATTATAAAAAAGCCATGCAGGTCAGGACCCTGATTAAGCAAAATTTTGAAAATGCTTTAAATAAAGTGGATTTGATTTTAATGCCAACCAGCCCGACGCTGCCTTTTAAAATTGGCGAAAAGACAGACAATCCTTTGACAATGTATTTAATTGATGTTTATACGATAACTTCGAATTTAGCAGGCGTGCCGGGTATATCAATCCCTTGCGGTTTTATTAAAAATTTACCAGTAGGCATGCAGTTAATTGCAAAGCAATTTGGCGAAGAAAAAATTTTTCAAGCAGCAGCTGCTTATGAAAAAGCTACAGGTTGGGATGAAGTGAAACCGAAATTATAGTTTCTCGCCCATTTATTCAAGAAAAAATAAAAACGCCTTTTTTAGGCGTTTTTTGCAATTAATTCTTTTATTTCAAGTTTAAGCTCCTTAAATTCATGCCAATCAGGCGAAAAAAGCGCTTCAAAATTTTGGGCTGATTGCCAGCCATAATAAGGAGATTTTTTAATGATTATTTCTTTAATATAATTAATTCTATCTTTGTAAGAATCGTCCTTATCAATATTGGGCATACTTTTAGTGAAGATGCCAATTAATTTGCCTTTGTCATTTATGATTGGTGAGCCAGATAATCCTTGTAAAAGCCTTTTTTTGTCTGGTGAAATTTTTTGTCTTAAACTATTTGTTTGTTTTAATGATAAAGGCAAAAAACCAATAAGCGCAGGTTTTTTAATCATTGAGACCAAATAAATAATGGGGATATATAATTTTTTAGAGTCCCTTTCGGAAAAATAAAAATTACCGACTATCCAATAAGGACCAAGTATGGATTCGTTTCTGCCTCTAGCAAAAGGAATAACCCATGATTTAGGGAATTTATGATCTGCCCTCAAGAGAGCGATATCGTAATCTGGCCAGGTTTTTATAACTTTAAGTTTTTTTTGAGAATCAGCAGTTTCATCTGTAAAAGACAAGTTTTTATTAAATATTAATTCGGTTATCAAGCGAGGCTTCTTTTTAAGACAATGATTTGCTGTTAAGATGTGGCCATTTTGACTGGCCACAAAAGCATTGCCAAAATGTTCTGTTTTAAGATGTTCGATCGTAAAACCATTAATAAGTGCTTTTTTTTCAATTATTTTTTTGACGAGTATTTTACATATCCCCCTGGGATTGAATTTGATTTCTGGTTTTAACATTATTAAACCTCCTTTTGTTAAAGTCCAATATTATATATTAGTATGATTTGCAGATTGTCAAAATTTTGGCTGATTTTTATTCTTTAATATAAAAAATTTAAGCATTTTATGTTATAATAAAAACAGCATATTTTAAATAAAATTTAATAAATTTATGAAAAAAATTTTTTTTGTAGTTATCTTATTGTTAATTTTTCCTTTGAATTTATTAGCTGCTGATTATACCTATGATTTGGGCATATCGGCTGATGATATTAATTTTTCTGACGCTTTGGTGGCCGGGCAAACTGTCAGGCTCTATGCCAGTATTCATAATTATGGCACAGAAGATACAGCCGGATATGTTACTTTTTATCAGGGCGAGCAATTAATTGCTGATTCGCAAGTTATTTCAGTCAGAGTTGATAGTGTGGTTGATGAAGTTTATGTTGATTTTGTTGTGCCTATCGGCAGTTTTAATATCAGGACCGAAATCAATGGCCAGGATCCTGGTGATGACAATTCAGCCAATGATTTGGCGGTCACTTCGCTTTTTGTGCCGGATCCGGATAATGACGGCGATGGATTATCTGATGAAGCCGATGCCGATGACGACAATGATGGTATTACTGACCAAGATGAAGAAATTTACGGTACTAATCCTAAGGATGAAGATTCTGATGACGACGGTTGTTTGGACGGTCAGGACGATTTTCCTTTGGATCCGGAAAGGTGTGTTGATACTGACAATGACGGTATTGATGACAAACAAGACATTGATGATGATAATGACGGCTTAACTGATGAGCAAGAAGAAGATATGGGTACGGATTCCAAGGATCCAGATACCGATGATGATAGCGTTATGGATGGTTATGATGATTATCCTTTAGATCCAAGCCGTTATAAAAAAACAACTACTTTTGTTCAAAATCAAGACCAGAATCAAGACGAAGATCAAGACCAGGATCAAAATAGCGATGAGGAAAATAATGAAGAAGGAGGCGAAGATGGTAATAACAAAGAAAAGCAAGGTGAAGGCGATCAAAATAAAAAAATTGATTTAGATGGACTTGATGACCAGCTTAATCCTAAAGTGAAAATTAAAGCTAAAAAAACAAAATGGAATACTTATGTTTTTGAGCCAGAACTCCGTGGCGTTTTAGATGAAAATTTGGTTTATCAATGGGATTTCGGCGATGGCGCAAAATCAAGTCAGAAAATTTTTGAGCATAAGTATAAAAGGGGTGAATATACGGTCAGTTTAAAAGTTTTAGGCGCAAATGATTTGGAATTAAATGCGACCGAAGAAGTTTCTGTCAGTATTGGCGATGCAATAAAATCTTTTATGCAGATGATTGCTAATTTATTTAAAAAAGCCTTAAGCGGTTTGGCTATGGGTGGTTGTTCCCGATAATAATAAAAATTTAAATTTATGGTTAAAAAATATGACGTTATAATTATAGGTTCAGGTCCTGCTGGCATGACAGCGGGTATTTATTGTGTTAGAAAAGGACTTGGTACTTTAATTATTGGCAAAGAGGTTGGCGGTCAAGTGTCTAAGAGCGCAGAAATTGAGAATTATTTAGGTTTTGGTTCTTCAACTGGCACAGAATTAACTGAATCTTTTCATGAACATATAAAGCAATTTAAAAATATAGATCATATTCACAATGTTGTCGTTGAAAAAATTGGCAAAAAAAACAATAATTTTTTTGCTAAAACTAACAAGGGTAAAAAATACACGGCGAAAGCATTAATTATTGCTTCTGGCCGTAATCCCAGGAAATTAGGCGTGCCAGGTGAAGAAAAATTTAAAAACAAAGGCGTGTCTTATTGTGAAACTTGTGATGCACCATTGTTTAAAGGCAAGAAAACCGCTGTTATTGGCGGGGGCAATTCGGGCTTAGAAGCAGTTATTTCTTTAGCTAAAATTTGCCCCAAAGTTTATTTATTGGAATACGCAAAAGAGTTAAAAGGGGACAAGATTTTGCAGGAAAAAGTTAAAAAATTAAGCAATGTTAAAATAATTACTCAGGCAGAGACAAACAAATTTTTTGGTAATAAATTTGTTAAAGGCTTGAAGTATAAAGACCGTGAGTCAGGTGAAGAAAAAGAAATTAAACTTGCCGGTATTTTTATTGAAATTGGCTGGGTGCCGTCAATTGATTTTGATAAAATCACTAAGAAAAATAAAAATAATGAAATTATAGTTGATAAACAATGCCGGACAAATATTAATGGTGTTTTTGCGGCCGGGGATATAACAGATATTGGTTATTGGCAGATTATTATTGCCGCCGGGGAAGGGGCTAAGGCTGCTTTGTCAGCTTATCAATATTTGACTAAGCAAGAATAAAATTTTGTTCAATATAAAAAACAGAGAATTATTAATTTTTCTGTTTTTTATCCACAAATAAATTTGACAAACAATTAAGCAAATATTAGAATACCTATACCTATAGTATGGGTATTTGGAAATTTTTTAAATTTAAAATTCATGAAAGCGAAAAATAAAATTTTAGTAAACTTTAAAAAAGCCAATAGCTTGTTGGCTAAAATTATTAAAATGTCAGAAGAGAATAAATACTGTGTTGATATTATGCAGCAAAATTTAGCTGCAATTGGTCTTTTGAAGTCAGCCAATCAAATGTTAATGGAAAATCATCTTAATTCGTGTTTTAAAAATGCCATGGCTTCTAAAAATGAAAAAAGGAAGCAGGAAATGATCAATGAAATTTTAAAAGTAACTAAATTATCAGACAAATAACATGATAAAAAAAATAATTTTAATTTGTTTAATTTTTATTATTGGTGGAATCAGCGGTTATTTTATTTTTTTAGCATTAAATCCTGATTTTAAAAGTTTAACTTCTCAAGAAATGTATCAGCAAATAATTTCGCAAAGAAAATTTGCTATTGCTAAGGCACAAAAAATTGGTGATTATAACTGTTGTATAAATCCGCCTTGTACTATGTGTTATGATGATGCTAATCAATGGAATTATAATCAAGCTGGTAAATGTTTTTGTGATGAATTAATTGCCAAGGGTGAAGAGCCATGCCCGCAATGTAAAAAGGGTCTTGATTGCTCTGCTGGTTCAATTCATTCAACTGATTCCAGCTATTGTGACATTAAATTAAATTAATAATGTCTTTAATTAAATCAATAATTGCTTTTTGCTTATCAATTATTTCGGGTTTGCTTGGTTTTCTTGGTATTTCTGGTTTATGCTGTACCCTAGCCGGTGGTGCCATTTTATCATTTTTAGGACTGGCTTCATTAAGTACTTTTTTGGTTTATCATAATATTTGGTTTTTTATTGTTGCTTTTGTTTTTTTGGTATTAGCAATTCTTGCTTTAAGAGAGTATAAAAAAAATAATGTTTGTCCATATTGTCAGGTAAAAAATAATAAACAAAAAAAATGAAATAATATAATTTGGTTTGCATTTTTAAAAAACATGGTATAAGCTAATTATTAATGTTTTTAACTAATAATTAAAGATACAAAAATTATGGAAGAAAACAATTTACAAAAAATTGTTAAAAACAAAGAGTTTATTTTTGGTTTAGCAATTGGCATAGCCGTAATTAGCACAGTGGCTTTAGTGGGTTTAGTCGCTTATATTATGACTGGCGGTAGAGCCGCTTGTTTGGCTCAATGTGAAGGCGATGCTTCTAATGGTAAAGTTGCTAAAAAATTCGAACAATGCCTAGATTCTGGCAAGTATGACAGCAAGATCGATCAAGAACAAGCTTTAGGCTTGCAGCTTGGCGTACAAGGAACACCAGCCACTTTTATTAATGGTTATTTAGTTAGTGGGGCTTTGCCTTATGAGATGATTAAACCAGTTATTGATCAGCTTTTAGCTGGCCAAGAACCAGATGCTGATTTTCTAAAGGATGAGGAAGGCAACATTATGAAAATTGATATGCCGCAAATCACTGATGATGACCATCAAACAGGCGCTAAAAACGGCAAAATAACCATTGTTAAATTTTCTGATTTTGAATGCCCTTATTGCGCGCGTTTTAGACCAACTATGCAAAAGATTTTAGATGAATATCCTAATGAAGTTACTTATGTTTTTAAGCATTTTCCTTTAAGCTTTCATCAGTATGCTAAAACAGCAGCTGTAGCTTCTGAATGTGCTGCTGAACAAGGCAAATTTTGGGAAATGTATGATGAGTTATTTGATTTAAATGAAAATCAAACTTTAAACGCTGAAAACATTAAAAAAGCAGCTGTAGAAATTGGTTTGAAATAGGTTGGCAATTAGATGTTGGATATTTGAACTAGTTAGATAGAAAAATCGCTCTTTTAGACAGGAGCGGTTTTTTGTTGTAGACTGATATTAAGGCTAAATTTTTAATTGAAATTTTAATGTCTAAATTTAAAGCATTTAAAATTGATTTATGCCGAAGGCATCCCTTTGGGAAAATTGAAAATTTAGAATTTAAAATTATTTTAAAAATGAAATGATTAGTAAAACTAAAATCAAAAAGATATATCTCCTTATTTTAGCCTTCACCAGTGGCTTGACTATTATGGCCGTAGAAATATCTGCGGCGCGTTTAATTGCGCCTTATTTTGGCACCTCAACTTTTGTTTGGACTAATATTATTGGCGTGATTATGATTGCTTTGGCTATAGGTTATTATTTGGGCGGTAAATTAGCTGATCAAAAGCCGCAATTAAAGCTGCTTTTAAAAATTATTTTAATTGCCTGTTTAATTTTGCTTTTAATTCCTTTTGTTACTAAGCCTTTAGTTGAAGCAATTAGTTTAGTGCTACTGCTTTTAAAATCAGCTAGTTTATTGATTTTTTTTGGTTCACTTTTGCTTGTCAGTATATTGTTTATTTTGCCAATAATTTTGCTTGGTGCTGTCAGCCCTTTTATTATCAAGCTTATGTCTGAAATTGATCCACACGTGGGCAAAGATGCGGGCTTGGTTTTTAGTGTTTCTACTTTTGGCAGTATCTTCGGCACCTTTTTGCCAATTTTGTTTTTTATACCTTATTTAGGTACTAGAAAAACAATAATTATGTTTAGCTTGCTTTTGCTTTTTATTGTTCTACTTGGCTTTTTGAAAAGGAAATGGTTGTTAGTTTTTTTTGTTTTGCTTTTACCGCTTTTGTTTATGAAAATGCCAGCTATTAAAGTTACTGAAGGAGCTGTTTATGAAGATGAATCAGCTTATCAATATATTCAGGTTGTTGATGAAGATAATTTAAGGTTTTTGAAAATGAATGAAGGTTATGGTATCTCTTCGGTTTTAAATTTAGCAAAAGATAATGTTTTAACCGGCTATTATTACGATTTTTATAATTTGCTGCCTTATTTGAGCGGTAATAACAAAGAGCAAGATGTTTTGATTTTAGGCCTGGCTGGCGGCATAATTAGCACTCAATTGGATCATTTTTTTGGACAAGATTATGATTTAGAAATAGACGGGGTAGAGATTGATAAAAAAGTAATTGAAGTTGCTAAAAAATATTTTAATTTGGAAAATCCTTCTTTAACTGTTCATAATTTTGATGGTCGGAACTTTTTGGCTTATACGGATAAAAAATACGATTATATTATTATTGATGTTTATTCTAACCAGCTTTATATTTCTTTTCATTTGACAACTAAAGAATTTTTTCAGCTAGCCAAAAAGCATCTTAAAAAAAATGGGATTGTAGCCATGAATGTTAATGCTGCAGCAAAAAATTCAGAGCTTTTAAAAAGTATTACTAATACAATGCTTTTGGTCTTTGATAATGTTTATTGGCTTCAGGAACGTGAATATGACTGGAGTTTTATGGTTTTGGCTAGTGATAAAAAGATAAATTTTGAAAAACTTGATAAATTGGAAATAAAAAAAGATTTGATTCCGGTCGCCAAAACCGCAATTGATAATCATGTTGAGCTTAAATATGATTATAATTTTGCTTATTTAATTGATGACAAGGCGCCTATAGAACACTTGACAGATTGGATGATTTTAGATTATATATTTAATAATTTATGATAAAAAAATATTCTTGCCAACATTGTTCAAATGATTTGGTTAATCATCGTTTAGATAAAATTGAAGAATTAATTGATAAGGCTGTCTTATTTTTTACTTTTTTTGTTCCTTTTAAAAAAAATGCCAAAATTGAAAACTCTTTTTTTAAACATTTTCATAATTTATTTATTTATTTAAAGGTTTTAGAAATTAAAAATGATTTTGAGCGAAAAAAAGTTTTTAACCGGACTTTAGTCCTGATTGATGAAGCAGAAAAATATAATTTAAAAATCAGGCCAGTAGTCAGGAAATACAAAAATGCTTATCTTAATCATTTTCATTTTAAATTAAATAATGAGGATTATTATTTTGAAGGTTTGCCGATTAATTCAAATAATACTCACATTGATTTAAAAGTTATTGATGATAAATATAAATTAAAAAAATTTTTAAGCAGACATAATTTGCCAGTAGCTGAAGGAGCGTCCTTTATTACAAAAAAAGGCGGCTACAAATACGGTTTAAAAATAGGCTTTCCTTTGGTGGTTAAGCCCAGAGATTCATCTTTAAGCCGGCATGTGACAATAAAAATTAATAATAAAGAAAAATTAAAAAAAGCAATTGCTGTTGTTAAAGAATATACGAATTTTTATTTAGTGGAAAGATTTGTTTTCGGTGATCTTTATAGAGTTAGTGTGATTGGTAATAAAATATTTGCTGTTAAGCGTTTGCCCGCATCAGTTGTGGGTGATGGGCAAAAAACTATAAAAGAATTAATAGAGAGTAAAAATAAACAGCCGGAGCGCAAAGAAGTCAGGCAAAAAAATGCAACTTTGCATAAAATTGAGATTGATAAAAATACTTTGGATTTTTTAGCTGCTCAAAATTTAAATTTAGAAACAATTTTAGCCCCAGGTCAAGAAGTTTTTGTTAAAGAAAAAGTTAATTTAACTTCTGGCTGTGACATTGTTGAGTTGACAAATCAAATCCATCCGGAAAACAAATTATTGTTTTTTAAATTAGCTGAATTATTAAAAACTGATATTTTAGGTGTAGATTTTATTTGTCAGGATTTGTTTATATCTTGGCAAGAACAAAAATGTGCGATAATTGAATGCAATAGCTTGCCTTATGTTGATATGCATCATTTTCCCAGTCAAGGTCAGCCACAGAATGCAGCCAAAGCTATTATAGAATTAATTTTAAAAAAATAAGGAGAGATTGCCAACCTTCGTCGGGCGTAGCCGGGCGGTTTAGGTCATCCCGCAATAGAGCGGAGAGGTCGCATAGTGGTCTAGTGCGCCTGTTTGGAGAACAGGTATACCGTAAGGTATCGCGAGTTCGAATCTCGCCCTCTCCGCTATGGTGCGGGATAGGCTCAATTTATTAAAATCCCAATCTCTCCGATAGTTGACATTATTTTGTTTTTTTGTTAAATTTAAATATCAAAAGTTCCAAAACAAGGAGGTAAAATGGCTCAAGTATTAAAATGCTGTGTCTGCCATGAAGAAATTAATTTAAATGCAGAAGCCGAAACTTATCCTTGCGCTTTGGCTAATGACAAAAGCAAATGGGTTTGTTCTGAAATTTGTTGGGGCATAGCTGATTCTGAAGACCAAGATGAACTTGAAAAAGAAGAAGATATAAATTTAGAAAATGAAAATTTGGAAGTAATTGAAAGTCTTGAAAAATTTGAGCCGGCGAGTGATGCTTCTAAAGATGATGAAGAAGATGAAGACGATATTGAAGAGATTATAATTGAATAAACAAACGCTTTTATCTTATAAGAGCGTTTTTTTACTTAAATTCGGTAAGTGTTTGTTAAAAATCAATAAAAATGATATAATTTTTTCTAAGCTGCTAAAATTAATAATTGGCTATATGGCAAATGTTGAACAATTTTTAAAAGACAATCAAATTGAATATATTTCGCACGAACATCCAGCAGTTTATACTTGCGAGGAAGCTGAAAAATATTGCGGTCATATTCCAGGACTGGCTAGCAAAAATCTGCTGTTAAAAGATCAAAAGGGCAGGAGATGTTTTTTGATAGTTTTGCCGGCTAATAAAAAAGCAGACATTAAAAAAATCAGCGAAATAGTTGGTGAGAAAAAATTAAGCTTTGCCAGCGCTGAAACAGTTAAAGCAAAATTAGGTCTTGAACCGGGCGCTGTTTCGCCTTTTGGCTTGCTTAATGACAAAAAGAAGGAAATAGAAGTATATATTGATAAGGATATTTACGAAGCTGATAAGGTTAGCTTCCACCCTAACCGAAATACAGCAACTATTGAGCTTAGCAATGAAATGTTTCGCAAGTTCCTGGAGCTGATTGATCATAAAATAAATATTATTGATTAAATATTTTTAAGACTAAAAAAAGCGATTTTTTAAAAAATTGCCTTTTTTATTAAACTATTTTGGGCAAGTTTAAATCTGTAATCAAAGGAGGAATAATGGCTGAAATTAAAAAAGGAATCATTTTAAATTTAGTTTGTGTTAAGGTATATAAAAAGTCTGGCAAAAATATTTTTAATTTTGACAATGAGTATTATGAAGTTTTGGGCAGTTGCGATGAATTGAAAGTTAGCTGGTTCAAACAAAACAAAATTTTTAAAATAGCTCAAATTAAATTTTTTTCCGAAGAAATAAACAGTTACGCGCCACATGAGCTTTTGAGATGGTTTTAAAAAAAAATATCAAAAGGAGGCGATGGCATGAGGCAAAAAGGTTTAAAGTACATTATTTTTGAGCCAACCAAGGAAAGTGAGGGCAGCCATATATTCAATATTGATGGGCGCTCATATAAAGCAATTTCTTTACATGGTTTTCAGGAGCAAGCAAAAGAATTTCAATCCTGTGGTTCAGTGAATCAAATGATTGCCATTATAGAATTTGCTGATCCTGGCAAGCTTACTAATCAAGATCCTCATCAATTTATGGGTTGGCTCTAAGTAAAATTTAAAGCGTCTATTTTAGGCGCTTTTTTCTGTGGAAGGGATGTGATAATGTCCTATTAAGAGGAAGTTAAAATGTCC
>CAZPVP010000011.1:0-4950 GCA_964590345.1 uncultured Gammaproteobacteria bacterium
GTACAAGAAATTAACAATAATACAAAAGCAATCAAAAGAGTTTGGAATGAAATAACGTGGAGGAAAACAGCAATTAAAAGCGTTTTAAAGTTTTTACCAACAGTTTAAGTAATTTTCGAAAATAATAAAAATTTGTTATTCTTGAAAAAGCTTATTCCTATGTTTAAGGTTGGGTCTTAAACATCTATTCTATGACCATAAAACAAAAAATTTATAATTTGCTCCGTTACAGTCAAAAATACACCAAAACTGATATGGTGTATTTAGCTAAAGGCGGTTCTTGGTTGACTTTGGGACAAATTGTTTCTTCTGTCGCTTCTTTTTTATCAGCAATCGCTTTTGCTAATTTATTGCCCAGGGAAACTTATGGTACCTATAAATATATTCTTTCAATAGTTTCTATTTTAGCCATCCCCACCCTGTCCGGAATGAGCACAGCTATTGCCAGGGCAGTAGCCCAAGGTTACGAGGGCTCTGTTGTTCCTGCCCTAAAAACTAAAATCAAATGGGGATTGCTCGGGGGATTGGCCAGTATTGCTTTGGCCGGCTATTACTATTTTCAAGGCAACGCCACCTTAACAATCTCTTTTTTAATCGCAGCTATTTTCCTGCCCTTTATGGATTCTTTGAATGTTTATGGGCCCTTTCTGCAAGGAAAAAAACGCTTTGATGTGTCCACAAAATTTGGAATTATTATTCAGGTTATTGCCATAACAATAATGATAGCAATGCTTTTTCTGACCAGCAATATTTTCCTCATTCTTTTTACCTATTTTATATCACACACCTTGCTTAGATTTATTTTTCTCAAAATCACCCTTAAAAAGTTCAAATTAAACAAAAAACAGGCCCCGGATACAACTTCTTATGGAAAACATTTAAGTTTAATGGGGGCAATGGGAACTGTAGCTAATCACATAGATAAAATTCTTCTCTGGCATTTTCTCGGAGCTGTGCCATTAGCCCTTTACTATTTTGCTATCACTCCAGTAAATCACTTTCAAAAAGCGCTAAAATCAATATACGCTCTCGCCTTTCCAAAATTCGCAAACCAGGACAAAGAAGTTATTAAAAAAACGCTTTTGCCTAAAATACTCAAGTTTTCTGTGGTTTTAATAATTCCAGTTGTGGGATATATTTTCTTAGCTCCATATATTTACAAATTAGTTTTCCCTCAATATTTAGGGTCAATTAAATATTCACAATATTTCGTTTTAATAATTTTACTATTTCCAAAAAGATTTTTAGGCCAACCGCTGACAGCACATGCTAAAACAAAATCTCTTTATATTTTACAAATAACTACTATCACATTAAAAATAACCCTTTTGGCTATATTAGTCCCCTTGTATGGCATCTTAGGAGCCATTTTAGCACTAATCGCAACTTCTTTCTTGCACCTGCCCTTAGAATTTTATTTTTTTAAGAAAATGTAATATGAGTAAAAATAAAAACAATAAATTCAAAATTGATTTTATAGGAATAGGAAGTGGACACTCAGCCACTACCTGGATTTTTAATTGTTTAAAAGAACACCCCCAAATTTGTGGGTCCAACCCCAAAGAAACTAAATTTTTCCGAGATTATCACCATAAAGGCCTACAGTACTATAAAAAATTCTACCAACACTGCCCTGCAAATAAAATAAAAGGAGAATTCACCCCTAGTTACATGTATCGCGAAAAGGTGGCTAAACGAATTAAAAAAGTGTTTCCCAGGATAAAGCTGATTGTATGCTTAAGAAATCCCATAGAAAGATTAATTTCTCAATATCTTTTTGTCGCTCAAAGAGGTGAAGTTAAGTTTAATAAGTTAGAAAATAAAATTTTAAAAGATTTACAAACATCCCAAAACAGAGACTTTATAGAAAAAGGTCTATATTATAAATATATTTCAAAGTACCTAGCTATTTTCCCTGAAAAACAAATTTTAATTACAATTTACGAAGATATCAAAAAAAATCCTCTGAAGTTTATCCAGCAAATTTATACTTTTCTCGGTATTGATCCTAACTATATCCCAGGCATAATCAATAAAAAATCAAATATTACTGCTAAAAATAAAAGGTGCATCCCAATTTTGCCAAAAATTTATACTAACTGCAGCAAAAAATTAAATGCAAGTAATCCTGGAAAATGTACAATCAAATTTTTAAAAATAATCGGAGTCAAATATATTATTAATACGATATTAAGCTATAACATCAAGCATAAAAATTTAAAACCGATAAAAAAACCGACAATTTCTTTGTCGGCCAAAAGACAACTTTTAAATTTTTATAAAGAAGATATAAGAAACTTAGAAAATTTTTTAAAAAGAGATTTAAGTATTTGGCGATAATAAATACACAGATTGGGATATATCTTTCTTTTGTTCGGCCTCTAAATCTAAATAAAAAAACTCTTTGGATATACCAAAAATAATAAAGTTAAAACTAAAATTAAAATTAAATTCCCATTATGAATTTTGCACAAGATGTTGTTAAAAATATTATTATAAAGCATAGATATTGCACAAAGTCTAGAAGGCCATTTTACGAATTAGCCAAAAAATATCTACCCAAAGATAAAAATGCAATTATTCTAGATATTGGCTCGGGTTTTCCAATTTTTGGAGAAAATATAAAACATAAAAATATCTACTTCTTAGATAAAAACAAAGTAAACCACAAAAACTATATACACTATATAGCGCCAGGTAAATTACCGTTTAAGAAAAAATCTGTACAGTTTATTCATTGTAGCCATCTAATTGAGCACTTAAGTACAAGTACAAAGAAGACATATAAACTTCTAAAAGAAATAGATAGGGTTCTAACAAACAAGGGGATTCTTGTCATATCAGCCCCTCTTTTGACAGAAAATTTTTATGGGGAGCCAACACATAAGAGGCCTTACGCTCCTCAAGGAATTGCCAAGTATCTGTGTAAGCGAAAAAATAAAACCGCTGATTATACTATGGGAAACATTTCTGATAACTATATTATAAAAAATTTAACCTACAGATACACATCTAAAGCAGATTATGATAATTGTGGCCTTGGTTCAAAGTATTTATTAATAGATTTGCTAATTACGATATTAAAAAAAATGTTAAATAAATTAGGATTTGTTAATTACATTAAAAGCGGTTATACGCTAATTTTAAAAAAACTTAAAAAGCCCCAATGAAAGCTATAAATTGGGGCTTTTAAAAAAATTATATACCTTCTTTGCTATTTACCAATTAATTTTCTCTTTTTGGCCTTTATATATTTAGGTAAAGTATGAGGCAACAAACGAATATTTTTTATAAACAGCAAACATCTATTCCTTAGCCTGTCCTTGAATTTATTTTTTGCCACCTTTTTAGCATAAGTAATTGAATCAACTCTTTTAATGTCAATAAAATGCTTGGATTTATACACCGAACCTTTAACTACCTTAGTGGGTCCGTATCTCCCATCAGAATCATGAAAGGCCATAATCCCTTTGTTTATCACCTTGGGAAACCACAACTCAAAATCTAATTTTACATCTTCATATTTGTGAGAGCCATCTATAAAAATTAGCTCAACTGGTTCGTTGATTTCTTTAACCGCCTCTTCTGATGTTTTAATAATCGGAATAACCAAGTCATCTATTTTAGCCTTTCTTATGTTTTTTTTAAATTCTTCATAGGTCCAAACTTTTCCATATCTGTGCCTGTGACCCCTATCTCCAGTATGAGGATCGATAGCATAAATTTTTACATTATTACCGACTCTTGAGCCCTTACCCAGCCAAATAGTTGATTTGCCTTTCCAAGAGCCAACTTCCACTATAGCACCTTTGTTTTGACATTTTTTAGCTAAATCATAGAGCAACTCACCTTCGCCATCAGTAAGCCAGCCCCCAACTTGGCTTACTATTTTCTTTATTTTTTCTTTTTCTGCGTTCATCATCATTTAAATCTTATTAGCAATTTATAAATTTTACCATTAAAAAACATGCTTAGATAGTGTAAAAAATACCTTATTTTAAAATGTGTTAACCAAGTCTTTTTAAACACTTTTTTAGCTCCCAAAAATTGACCATCTTTCCTGTAAAAAGTTCCTAACTTAAATAAATGCTTGGCTAAAGCTTTAGGTCTTTTTTTAAATTCACTATGATATTTAGCAAGCAACATTTCCCGGCCCCTTATTCTTCTCTTATAACTACTTCCCATTTGCTGATGGCTTGAAAGTCGGGTCATCTTGGCTAGGGGCTTGTTAATTCCTATTCCTTTATACTTTTTAGCAATCCTTATTACTAAATCAATATCGGTGTGACTGGGTAATTTTTCATCGAAAACTCCTACCTGGTTAAATACTGATCTTTTTATAACCAAGGTACAAGCCAAAAAACCATTAAATTTTTTAAGAGCTCTCTCGTAATAATTAGCCATTGCGTTTGGCGCTCCTCCAGCTTTTTCCTGGTTGTCTAAAATGTCAATAACTGCTGCAAAACAAAATCCTGCATCTTTTGGAGCATTTTTAAACTTCTTCATCTGAATCTCCAATTTTTCTGGTAGCCAAATATCATCGTCGTCCAAAAAAGCAATAAATTCGCCCCGGGCATTTTTAATCCCAATATTTTTCCCGCCCGAACAGCCCGTATTTTTATTATTTTGAATATATCTTATTCTTTTATCATTAAAGCTTTTAACTATATTCTCAGCCGGTTGCTCCATCCCATTATCAACCACAATTATTTCAAAATCTTGATAGGTCTGATTTAAAGCGCTTTGAATAGCCCTAGAGATAAACTGCGGCCTATTATAAGTCACTATAACAACACTAACTTTTGGTTTTTTTATCTCCATAATATTAAATCTACTACTGCTTTTGGTGGGGTAGATGTTTAAAATATTTATTATTCCTTGAATCTCCTTTTATATAAGCAAAATTTAATTTATTTTTCCAAGCCACATAATTAAAACTCAATTGATCTC
>CAZPVP010000011.1:4960-26421 GCA_964590345.1 uncultured Gammaproteobacteria bacterium
TATTGTCATACTTGATATTAACCCGCTATTTGCTGGATATCTTTCTTTCTTATATTTTTCCACCTGCTTGTTTATTGTATTTGGGTCATCCTTGTATTTGCCCCTTCTGGTCATTCTAATCAATGCTTGGGCCTCTTTATAGATGCACCCCCGAGAATCTGGCAACTGTTTGTGGTCATAAGTTGCTAAATTATATTTGCCAAGATGTGCGGTTATCAATTTATTAACATCGCCCCTAACAACTAGATTGCCATCTACCCAAATACTATAAGTATAGTCAGATAAAAATTTATGAGGTAAAATTTTATACATCCTCGCACTTCTTACTGGATCTTTAAAGGTTGGTTTTACTTTTTTAACCTTCCAGATGTCAGAATCAAAATCTGAATCTGTAAAGCAGATAAAATCACAATTTTTAGGAATAAACTTGGGCCTTAAGAGATTGTCCTTTCCGCCAAAAATAGCAGTATAAATTGCAATATTATTTTTTTTTATTTTTACAATAAATTGATAGGCAAAAAGCCCTGGAAAAATTTTCCCTAAGCATTTTGTGCCGCGAGTGGGAATATGATGTTTTTGGGCTATAACATGATAGCCCTTTTGTTTTAGCAGTTTTTTCAAGCTTTTCCAAGTAAAAAAATGAATATGGCTTCTGTCCATTAGGCCCTCGTCTGTATATTCAAATTTGCCCAAAAATATTTTTAATCTATTTTTCCAAAATAACAGATTAGGGACTGTAATAATTATCTCGGTTCCGCGGTGAGATAATTTCTTTATATTTTCTAACAATTTTTCAGGATAAAATAGATGTTCTAAAACTTCTGATATAATAATAACATCATATTTTTTGTTTTTGGTTTCCAATGGCCATTCTTTTAAATCTTTTTCTGTATCAATACAAAAGGCTTCATCAATTTTGTCTTTAGCTTCTTTTATCGCTGTTAGTGAAACATCCACGCCGTAGACAACGGCTCTTTTTTCTTTTTTTATTACTTCTCCCAGTATTCCTCGACCGCAGCCAATGTCTAAAATGAATTTTGCCTTATTGTTAATAAGCCCCAAAATACTCTCTCTCCTGCCCTTGCTTACTTTAGTATATTTATTCTTTAAATGGTGTTCTGTTTTCATTTTTAAAATTTAAACACAAGAGATTTTAATAATTTTTTAGTAATAATTTTTGGAGTAGCCCTTCCTTTAAAAATTTCATACCCACCTCGAGCAATACTATTTCTTAGAGTCTCACTATTTTTCAACTCTAAAATCTTCTTAGCTAAATCTTGGGCATTCGCGGTTTTACAGAATAAGATATTTTTTCTATTGGTAAATAATTCTCTGGCGGCTGGCGTATCTGCTGTAATAACCGGTTTTTTCATGGCAATTGCCTCATAAACCTTATTTGGAACCACTCTTTGAGTTTTTTCCGTATCCCCAAAAATCCCCAAACAAACATTAGCCTTAGCTATGTAATTAGGCAGTTCTTTGTGTGGTAGGCGACCTAAAAAATTAATATTAGTTATGTCAAGCTGTTGGGTCAAGTCTTGAATTTCTGGATATCTTTGTCCTTTGCCAATAATACTGAACTGTATATCGGAATGCTTTTCTAATTTTTTTGCCACCCTAATAATAAACTGAATACCCTGAAGGGGAATAAAATTTCCCCAGAAGAGTACTAAAAATTTTTTTCTTAAATTAGTTTTTTCTTCCATGTTTTAGGCATATTTTTGGTTGGTAATTCTATTTCGTCTAAATATTTAGGTTTTTGATGACCCATTTTACGAGCCCACTTTATCATGCTTCTAATTCCCTTTCCTAAGCTAGTTTTATCTTTAAATCCTAATAATTTTTTAGCCTTACTACAACTGGAAAATGCATTTTTAACCTCTCTTGGTCTAGATGGCAATCTTTTTGGCTTCATGTCATTTATTGTTTTATTAGAATCAAAAAATTCTTTTAAAACAACGTTTGCTAGTTTGTTTATAGTTACAGCGGTTTCTGGACCCGGGCCTAAATTAATAATTTCTTTATTAGTGTTTTTAAGTAAACCGGCTTTAGCTAATGGCTCTGTGCAGTCTTTAATATAACTAAAGCTTCTTTTTTGTTTTCCATCTCCATAAACATAAAAGGGTTTCCCAGCCAATAATCTATTAATAAAAATACCAGCCACATTCCTATAAGGATCCCCTATGTTTTGCCTTTCTCCGTAAACATTATGTGGTCTTACTATAGTATATTCAAAATTATGCACATCTGATAAAACCTCTGTTGCTTCTTCCATAGCAGTTTTAGAAATAGCATACAAGTCTTCTGGCTTGCGATTAAGACTCTCATGAAACGGTGGTTTTTGTGCTCCATATACTGCCATGGAGCTTGTTAAAACCATTTTTTTCATTCCATTTCTAATTGCGGGAGTTAGTAAATTTAAATAAGCTAAATAATTTCTTTCTGTACAACCTAGTGGCGTAAACTGGCTTCTTCCTTCTGTTGCATCGGCTGCCAGGTGATAAATTAAATCTGGCTTAATTTTATCAATATAATTTTTAACTTTATTTTTATCTCTTAAATCAAGTTTAGTGAAATGAGATTTTTTATTAACATTTCTTAAATATCCTCCAGATAAATCATCAACACCATACACTTTAAACCCTTTATCTAATAAATAATCCACTAAATGACTTCCCATAAAACCAGCCGAACCGGTTACCAGTATTCTTTTGTATTTGAAATTAGTCATATTTTATTCGCGTGGATAGAAAATAGAATCATCCGCGCCTATTAAAACTTTTATAAATTTATCTTTTTTAATTTTAAATGTCTTTACGAAATATTTTATATGCTCATTGGTATCTAACAAAATCTTATCTGCCAATTTGCAGGAAAACCAATCCAGAAACCAATAGTATTTTGCTTTTAAGCTTTTGAGACTAGCTAATTGTCTGTCAAATATCCAGGAATCATACAAAGAATAAAACGCATCCCAAATTATCGGTTTTCTAATAATTAATTTAGCAAACGGCACCATTGATCTGGTTCTTCCAGCAAATCCCACTATCAAAATATCATATTTATTGGCTATTTTTTTATGTTTTTTAAATAATTTCCAATATTTTTTAAAGCCCTTAGATTTGTCGTTGCACAAAACAACACTAATATTATTTTCTTTTAACCCTTTTATTATAACTCGATTCCGAGCATAATTTTCATCAAAATTTCCAAAATAACAAACAGTTTTAACCATAAACGAAAACTAATTACCTCTAGAGTTTTTAAAATAATTAATTATATCATCTAATATTTCATCAAGATTTTTACGGGGCGTAAAGCCAATAATTGACTTCAGTTTGACAGTTGAAGGAACGCGCCTGGGCATATCTTCAAAATCATCGGTGTACACCTTTTTATAAGGAATAAACTTAATTCTTGAATTAGAATTCGTTTTTTGTATTATTTTTTTCGCTAACTCCTTAATAGATACTTCTTGCGTTCCGCCAATATTGATAACCCTGCCTACAGCTTTATCTGTTTCCATTAGTCTAATTACACAATCGCACACCTCTTCGACATGAGCAAAGGTTCTTGTTTGATTGCCATCACCATATACAGTCAAAGCTTTAACGTTAAGGGCTTGCTGAATAAATCGAGGTATAACCATGCCATATCTACCTGTCTGCCTGGGTCCTACAGTATTAAAAAACCTTGCAATAACTACGGGCAAACCCTTGGTCTTGAAATAAGCCAAGGCTAAGATCTCATCAAGTAATTTAGAGGCTGCATATCCCCATCTTGCCTTAACCGAAGCGCCCAATATACTATCATCGGCTTCCTTTAGAAGCGCCTTATTTTGTTTTCCGTAAACCTCCGAACTTGAGGCAATAAAAACTTTTTTGCCCAACTCGTCACAAGCTCTTAGTACCAACTCGGCTCCCTTCACATTAGTATCAAAAGAGGTAAGAGGATGCTCTAATATATATTTTACCCCTACAGACGCAGCAAGATGTATAACAATATCGCACTTTGCAACCAATTGTTTCAGCTTTTTCTCATTAAAAATAGTGTCAATCACAACAAAAAACTTATTCTTCCATTGCGGATTATTTTGCAGATGCTTAACATTTTCAAGAGAGCCAGTAGAGAGATTGTCAATAACATAAACCTCGCTACCTTGCCGCAAGTATTTGCCTGCCAAATGGCTACCTATAAAACCTGCGCCGCCTGTAATTAAAACTTTGGTACTCATATTTTTTCTGGTTTTTTAATAAAAAGCCTCAAAACAAATAACATAATTCTAATAAAAATTTGCCATAAATTTTTCCGCCAGGAATAACGAGAATTCCATAGAGCTTTTTTCTTTCTATTTATCGTAGCCAGGGCCACTTTCTTCTTTTCTGTATCAACTTTAAATGGCAAAAACTTGACCAAATCATCAATCTGCTTTTCTAATAACTCAAAATTTATTTTCAAATAATGCTCCATTTCGGGTCTGCATTTTTCAATTCTTTTATTCATCAAACCGTTGAACCTAAGCGCCTTGAAAGGATTATGGTGTTGTCGTCTTCTTAATAAGCTTTCGCTTACCCCAAAAGGATCCCTGACTAAATGAATAAAATATGCTTCTGGATAAATCGCTATCCAGGAATTTAAGAATAGAGCTGAAGCAGGACATTTCCAATGCCAGGGCTTTTTTTGTCTTTGAGAATAGTGAACATCAATTTCTTGGTTAAGGCGTCTTTTTATATATTTGAGATATTCTTTGTTGTCTTTAAAAGATTTTACAAAATCCAAATCAAATATAATGCTGGTCCAAGATTTTTTACTGACCTTATTAATGAGTTCCCTGTGAATATTTAAAAAGAGTTTTTCTTCTTTCCATTGATTATCAATATCGCCCGGTTTACTCCCTAATTTTTTTAACATCTGAACAACTACTCGCGTTCCTGAGTGTTGGGTTCCTAAAATAATAATGGGTTTATTTGCAAAATTATTCTCCTTCATATTTTGGGTCTTCAAAATTGGTTCTAAAGACGGACAAGGAACATCCTAAGACATTATTTTCTTGAAGATATCTAAAAAATAAATTCAGCTTTTGGTAAAGCTTTTCTATGTCGTCTTTGGTCTTATACGAAGGACTGCCCCCGGGCATAAGTTCTGAAGAATGAACCATAAACTCTATTGCTGGTAACTGATTCAATTTTGCGCTTTGGTACAGTTTATATAAATCTTCAACTTTTGTGCTGGACTTAATTCGACACCACTGACGACGAAAAAATAGTTTATTCAACCCTCTTTTAAGTAAAGAGTTAGGCAGTCTAGAAAACCATTTTGTAATCCTGCTATACTCTTTATTCAAAATCCCTGTATAAAGAATGGTCATAGGAACCTCTAATAATCCTTGTTTTGCGGTCTTGAATATATTTTTGTTTGATAAATAATATGGATAAACTGCAGCGACTCTAAAATCAGGGCCGCCATTTTTTTCTCCTTTTACTTTCTGCCAAGTTGTCTTCGGCGTTATTGAGCAATCAACTTTATATCCTAATTTTAACAAATAATTCGCTATCCTTCCATCAAACCCCCAACGACCAGCTCTAAAGCTAACCGGAGATTTGCCAAATCTATTTTTTATTATTTCAGTTAAGCTTTTTAATTTTTGCCAAAGCATCTTATCTGACAACTCACAAGGATAAGTATTTACTCGTCTTTCTTTTTCTTCATTAATAAAAGGAGGATTAGTCCAGGGGTGTAAGTGCGCTCCAATTTCTGCCCTGTTTTCCTTTTGCCAACGGCTTAGCATTTCAACTGCATTGCTATTATTAGCTATCTCATAAGCAACTAAATAGGTAGGGGTAAAATTGTATTTTTCGCACAATGATTGAAACCTGGGCAAATATTTGATATTTTTAAGCGAAACATCTCCCACCTTTTTCCATTGATTATCTGCCTCCGTGTCAACGGTAATAATAAACTTCATATTTTCTTCAGTTTTTTAATCTTTTTTCTAAATTTTAACCACGATTTAAGCAATCTTGAATAAATCTTGCTATAAAAATAACAATTTTTTCTCTTTCCACCAAACGCCTCTTTAAATTCTGCCACCGCTCTACGGCTTTTATTAAGAGAATCGGGTTTAATGCCACCCAAATCGAATATTCTACATCCTTGACTTTTAGCATGCTTAATCGCCTCCCAAATCACCATTCTATTAGCCTGTCCTATAATTTCCTTAAATTTTCCTGATTCAGCTCTAAACCTTATAGAAGAAAGCACCCAAGCCCTTATATTGATTCCATCGGTAATAAATACTCCGCCAGCAATCACTCTTTGTTTATAATAAGCTAAAAATAGCAAGCCACTTTCTCTTAGGACTTTATAATTGACTTTGTTTAAATTCTTCCCTCGCCGCAAATTTAAATATACAGGTTTAAAGGTTCTAAAATCATTATTTTGCTTCACAATTATTCCCTTTTTTTCTCCGCGCTTAATTTGCTTCCTTATAAACTTCTTCCTCATATTAGACCAAAGAATGTCCAAATCTTGAGACAAATCAATTACGGTAGTTAATCCTTTCTTCTTTTTAAATCCTTCTTTGTCAACATTATTATAAGAGAAAAAAGTAACCATATCTGTATTGCTAACATCGCCTGGATCGGAAAACCAAACCCACTTTTTCTTAAAAAATAAACTTGGATAAAAATAAGATTTCATTTTATTTTTTAATGGCTTTTACTAAAATTAAATGACCCAACCTATTCAAGGGGAAAATTTTAGAACAAAAATTAGAGATAAGGCCTCTGAGCTTATTAGAATAAACTAATTTCGCTATCAAGGGTGGGGTTATATCAATAAAACGAAATTGTTTAATTTTAAACAAACGACCCAACTCCCTCTTAGTTTCTTTAGCAGAAAAATAATGAAAGAAAATTTTGTTTTTATGAAACCCTTCTTGAACAGCCCTTCTTAGGCGTCGCCTTAAATCATAATGATAAAGAGTGCTTAGAAACACTCCCCTATCTTTTAAGGATTTATGGGCGTTTACTAAAAAATTAGCTCTTTGTTTTGGGTTGGGTATATGCTCGATAAACTGGGATGAAAAAGCAATATCAAAATATTTGGACTTGGTTATAAATTGAGTTGCATCTGCTAAAACCAACCCGATATTAGGGTTGCTCTTAACTTTTTTTGTCAAGGACATTAACGATCCCAAAGAAAAATCTATTGCTAATAATAATTTACATCTATTTGCTATTTGAAGAGTAAATCTTCCCGTCCCACATCCATACTCTATTATTTTTTTGTTTGACGGATTGTTTAAACGTTTAAGAGTGGGAACCACCTCTCTATAATAACGAGGCGCAAGCCTTTCATCATAATTTCTCGCCTTTTTGTCTCTGCTTATTGCCTCTTCTTTCATAATTTTGCTCATTGGTGATTGAACTGATATTAAATGTAGAATTCCATCATCTATTTTATAATTAGTTCCACATTTTGGACAAAATAGATTGCCCTTAATGATATGCGTTTTATTATCTTCCAACGATTTAAACAATAAACCTTCGCCGTCATTTGGACACACCAAACTGTTTATTAATTTTTTGGGGAAACCTAAAAAATTCCTGTTTTTCATGATTTAAGTTTTTTAAACCGTCTTTTAATTGCAAGATATGTATGAAAACGACCCCTTCTTTTAAACCAAATAAATAATCTATGTTTTATAATTTCTAATAAGTATCTTAATTTATTTTCAAGGCCTACTTCTTTTTTAAAAAATTTCAATTTATATTCTTGAGCTTTTAACTCTTTTTGCAATAATCCCTCAATTGTTTTTTGTTCCGAGGTCGTAAAATAAGAATCAAAATTCTTGCTTATATGCAATCCGCTTTCTGCTTTATTTGGTAATGCTTTGCCAAAAGAAGTATTGAAATAATCAAAGTTCTTAAAATCGTAGAAATCTTCAGGCGCAGCATTAATGTCTAAAAAGCCAAGTATCTCTTTGAGTATTAATTTTGGTTTGGTAATCAAATTTTCATATTTATATTCCAAGATATGGTTTTCTTTATCAGGGAATTTCTTTTTGCCTGTTCTGTATGCGCGCAAAGCTTCTTTCCATCGAACCACCTGATTAATATTGCTGTTCCCCCATCCCCGTTTTCGGGCTGAAGCGACCACTTCTCTACCATCTCTTACCAAATGAATAATCTTGGCTCTGGGCAAAAAAGAAAAAATATGGTCAAGATAAAACACGTCCGAAGGGTCGTTGTGAACCACAATCTTATAATCCTGCTTTGAGGCGCTGTATAGAGAAACAGTTAAAAATAACTCTCTGTAAGTCCTACATCGGTATAGCTGATTTTCAAGGGAATCAAGGTCTATGTAGTGCATTTCCTCGGGAAACTTTGTTTCAACAAGCTTATTAATAGTCATTTCTATAACCATATTTTTGATTTTCGGGTTATCTAAATCATGATACTTTTTTCTTTTAGCCATTATAAATTTTAAAAACTCTAATTCAGGAAGTACTGCGATATCGGGGTGGCGGCCTAAAATATTTTTTAAGAGCGTGGTGCCGCACCTGCCGCTACCTACAATAAATAGATGAGGCACATTGCTTTTTAATGGCCTTACAATAGGTTTATTTTTCTTGACGTTTAACATGTTCATTAATTAAATTCTCTAATTTTCTAATATTCTTTTCTACATTATACATTTTTCCAGTTCTTGCTGCGTTTAAGGACATTTCTTTTCTTTTATTCTCATAATTATATAAAAGAATAATCTTTTTCTTAAGGCTATTGACATCCTTTAAAGGTACCAATAAACCATTATAATTTTGTTTTATAAGTCTTTTAAAGGCGTCAATTGAGAACCCTATTATGGGAAGGCCTGTTTTCATTGCTTCCAAAACCACAATTGGCAGGCCTTCGCGAAAAGAAGTGGAAACAAAAACATCTGCTATATAGAAAAACTCCTTTGCTCGTTCCGGTTCTACAATTATTCGACAATGGTTTCCTAAATTCAAGGCCTCTAATTTTTCTTTTAGTTTGTCTTCTAAGGGACCGTGGCCAATTAATAAAAAATAGATTTTATTATGCTTGCGAACCACCTTAGAGGCAACTTCCAAAAAACAATCTTGTCCTTTAACTTCAGAAAATCTTCCGATGTTCAAAACAATAAAGTCATCGCCAGAAATATTAAATTCCTTTTTGAGCACTTTAGCATCAATATTTTCTTTGGGCGGCACAATGACAGGATAAGCAATAACTGAAAATTTGTTAATTGGAACATTTTCTTGGTCAGAAGTGAATCTCGCTATTTCTAGACTTGGGACAACGATCTTGGTAGTAAAAAAAGATAAAAACTTATCAGCCAAAATTTGCCATTTTCTTTTTTTATAATAAAAACTATGCTCAAAAGATATTATTACTGGCACTCTGGCTAAAATAGCCACGATCCGTACAATCAGATTAGACAAAAATAAGTGGGTGTAAACAACATCAAATTTTTCTTTCTTTATATGTTTAAAAATTCTAAATATAGTTTTGAAATCAAAAATACTTCTATTTTTAAGTTTGAACTGTTTAATTTTTTTATTTTCTAAAACAGGGGCTAATTTATCAAAAAAATTCGCTTTTTTACTTGGGTACAAAGTTAGCAAATAAGGGTCAAATTTTTTCTTACTGATATTTTTAATTTGATGATAAACCACCGAAGGAGCGCCCCCGATATTCATACAATTAATGGCAAATAAAATTTTGATTTTCCTTTTTGCGTCCATATTTACCCTTTCCAGTCCTCAATAATAATCCGTTTATTTTTGCTATCAATTTTTAATTTCAACTTTTGTCGTTCTCTCCATCTAAATTTGCGTACCACTTCAATGGGTAAAGTAATACCATAACTATATCCACCGCTTAATTTGGTTAATTTACGAATATTCCTATTGTGAATTTTTCTTCTTGGCATAAATTATTGCTGTAATTAATTACAGCAATTATTTTTTAATTATAAGCTCCAAAATTTTTCCTGCTCTCTTTTCCCACGTATATTTCTGAACATCTTTATACGCCTGTTTTGAAATTTTAGCACAAAAATCAGGATTTTTCAAGGCAAAGTCAATGGCTTTTGCTAATGATTTGGCATTACCCGGCCTTACTAAAATAGCATTAGTTTTTAAGTCGGGTTTATTCTCGTGGAGAATTTCTCTAATTGACGGCAAATCAGAAGCAATAATTGGTCTTTTGCTGGCCATATATTCAAACATTTTTATGGGAGTCATGAAATATTCATAATGAGCTTTCAGCGGAAAAGGCATCAGTAAAATATCGGCTCCCTTTTGAAATAAAGCTAATTTTTTTTGGTCTTTTCTCGCAAAAAAATACGTTTTTTTTATAACATTTAAATCCCTTGCTATTTTTTTATAATACCTAATGTCTCTATCTTCTCCCCCTATAGCCAAAAAATAAATATTTTTCTGTTTTAAAATTTTTAAAGCTTTCAATATTTCCTTTATCCCTTTTTCTTTTCTCTTGGTTTTAAAACTTCCGGTATAAACTAAAACTTTATTATTTAATAGTTTTTCCTTAATATCTTTCCTTATATTCAGTTTTTTTACAGCATCTGTTTTACTTATTTTTAGGTCAAATACTTTTAAATCAATGCCGTTTGGCGCTACCAGCACTTTTTTGTTGTTAAAATTATTTTTTATAAATTCTTGCTTTATATAATTGTTGGTAGTGATTATAAAATTGCATTTTCTTAGAAAAAATAAAAATATTTTTTTTCTTTTTTCGCTAAACCAATCATGGCATTCATAGCAAACTTTAAATTTTCTTAATTTGAAAAGCCAAGCAATCTCTGGAGCTCTGGTATAAATCACTGCTTGTTTATCAAATTTTTTAAAAATCAATTTTATAAAAAACCACAAACTTTGCAAGTAAAAACAGATTCTTCCAATTTTTGGTTTATATTCTATAAAATCAAAACTTTTTATATATTTAATTTCAAAATTTCTCTCTAATCCGTAAAAAGAAAAAGCACTTTTTTTGATTGGATTCTCTCTTATAGGAACCAGTAATTTAACTTTTATACCGGTATTAGCAAATTCTTCACACATTTTACAAATCTGATATCCGTGTGCTTTTTCGGTTGGTATTCTGGCATTTACAATATAGACAATTTTTTTGATATTTTTTTTCATTTTTTATGTTTATAATAAAAATTTAACCAGCCGAATAATAAGTTAAATAAAATTTTGTATTTTCTTGGCATTTTTTGTTTCCATTCAATATCTTCTTTTATTTTGCTGTCTTTTTTAAATCGCATTCTATTTCCGCCTATCTGGTGGTGAATAAAATTTCTAAAATCCAGCATTTCTGGTTCATATTCTAAATCAATTTCAGTTAAAATTTTTTTAATCACTTGCTCTGGTTTTCTCGTCAAATCCTCATATCTAACAAAAATATATTTAAAATTATTCCTCCTTTTTACAATTTCAGTTTTAATATTGGAGGCAAACCACTTCCACATATAAGGCAGTGCTTTTTTATATTTTTTAATATATGACCAAGTTACTGCTTTTCCATCGCGAACTAAATGAACAATAATTGGTTCAATGTTTTCACTTTTTCCTAATATTTCTGCTCTATCAGCACTTTTAGAAGAATCCGCCATCACTCGCGTATTGCTTGTTTCTAAAATTTTATTATAAATCTTTTCATTTATTTTTAGCCAGCCGTCTATGTTTTTCAACCCATCTAACTCATCTGAATTTTTTACAGAAACTTCTTTTTTGTTTAACAAAAAGTTCTTCTTTGACCTGCGAACTTTTAGGTTTTTTAAATTAATATATCTTAAAACTTTGCCCCAAAGTTCGCAACTATTAAATTCTCTGCCACAGGTACAATTATGGGTTTTTTCAAAATTGTCCAGCTCCCCCACTCCAACTATTTGAGAATGGGAATCTAAAATTAAGTCTAATAAAGTTGAGCCGCAATGGCCGCTTCCCACGATAAACATAAACACAGTTTTTATTTTAGCCATAGTAGTTCTTTAAGTAATCCTGTTTAATTTTTCTAATAATCTGTTTAAAAAAATTATTAATATCTGCATCTTTTATCATCCGATAATCTATAGAAATGTTTTTATTTTTTAAACCCTCTTTCAATATTCTATCATTATGCTCTATAATTTTTTCCCATTTCTTTCTATAGTCAGCATCAAATTCGTCTCTAGCAAAATAGCCTCTTTTGCTCATCATTGCCAACCTATTTTTCTTACTGACATCAAAAACTATTAACTGATCAGGAAGAAGAAGAAATTTTATATATCTTTTTAAGAATTTTGGGCTAATTTTTTTCTCAAAGACTGATATTATATTTTGAAAATAGCCCTGATCTATTATTGAAAATTTACTGCGCAAAGCTTTCTGGTATCTAGCATTATGATGAAGAAAAGGATTCATAAATTTACGATAAAGAAATTTCCGATTGGGAGAATTTTTGAGTATATAAAATAATGTTACAAAAAATTTTATGGGATGCTTAATAAAATACCAAAAATTAAAATAAAGCAATTCAAACTTATTTTTAATTTTAACAACCCTAAAATTAGTATTCTTGGCTATTTCTTTACTTAAAGTTGTCTTGCCTGCTCCAGACAGGCCGTAGAGTTCTATAATCATGATTTTATAAACTTGATGCAATAAGATTCGGAAAAAAATTTACTAATCAAGTTTAGTCTACGTTTGTAAAATAGTTTATGGAGTAATCTGTTTATCTTAGGAGAATGCAATAGGGGACAACTCATTGTTGCTGGATAAATTCTTATATCTTTAATTCCTGATTTTTTAAGCAGTTTTTTTAGCTTCCGCGGCGATATTTGGCCTTGATGAAGTTTGGGGATTTTTCTGCCTAAAATTTTAGTTCTTAAATATTTTGGGGTTTTGGTGATGATAAAGCCCCTGGCGCCTGACTGCATTAATTGAGCTATTTTTTTTACTGCCAATTGTTTATCTGGCAAATATTCAAGTGTTCGGCAAGAAAAGAAAAAATCGTACTTTTTATTTAGTTCAAAGCCCAAAAAATCTTTTTCAGAATAGTTAATATTTGCCCTGTATTTATCGAGGTTATTTTTAGCTAATTTTAGCATCTCACCAGAAATATCTACCAAGTCAAAATCGGCATTAGAATATTTTTCTATAAACAATTTCGTCCAAGTTCCTGCTCCCGGCCCTAATTCTAAATAATTGTTTACAGGAGTAGTATTTCTAAATAAGTGATATTTTATAGATCTCAGGGTCATATCATATCCAGCTTTTTTTATCTTATTTTTAAACCAGCGATTATATTCATAATCTTTTTTATACTTTTCTTTTATTTTTTGATTGTAGATTTTTTTTATGTTTTCTGATTCCATAGAGAGAAAATAATAGTTTTTAATTGATTTCCGAGCATTAACGAGGTTGCTTTTTGTTCAAACATTTTTCTTCCTGCTTGAGAAACAAGGTTTCTCAAGCTTTGGTTTTCTTTTAACTCTATAATTTTATCGGCCAAATCATCTGGCTTGGCCATTTTACAAAGAATTGCATTTTTTCTATTGGTTAATAATTCTTTAATCGCCGGCGAATTCCCTGTAATAAATGGTTTTTGCATGGCCATTGCTTCGTAAACTTTGTTGGGAATAACTCGCATAGCTTTTGGGGTTCCGCCAAAAATTCCTAAACTTAAATCATGTTGAGCTATTATTTTAGGCAATTCAAGATAGGGAATTCTGCTATACCAAATAATGTTTTTGACCCTTATTTCATTGGCTAAATTCTGGCATTGTTCAAAGCCCTTGCCATCACCTATTACGGTAAAAATTATGTCTGTTTGTCTTTCTAAAGCTTTTGCTGCCCTCACCACACATTCACCTCCGTGCAGGGGAAGAAACTTTGCATAAAATAATATCTTAAATTTATTGCTCAATCTTTTTATTTGTCTTGGATAAAACAATCTTTCGTCCGTCCCTACTAAAATTCTTTCAAGCTTCTCCTGCGGCAAGTTAAATTGCTTAACAAAATATTGTATATGGGCATTAGTGTCTAATAAAATTTTATTACCTAAAACACATCCTTTTTTGTCTAAATATTTATATAAATACTTTTTCCAGAAATAACCTCTTTCTTTTTTATTCTCTCGTATTTTCTCATAAAAAGAAATAAAAGCGTCAAAAATAATTGGACCCCGAGCAATTTTCTCAGCTAACGGCATTATCCATTGACCGGGATAACCCACTATCATAACATCATAACTGCTAATCCGGCTATGTTTTTTTCGCAAAGCACTTGTAAGTCGTGGCAGCTTTTTATAGCCCCTAAATCGCTCTTGGCATTCAATGACTTGCACGCCATTTCTTATTAATCCGTTAATTAAAGTACGGTTTCTTGGATAGTTTGGTTCGTATGTACCAAAGTAGCACACCTTCATATCTTATCAGATTTCCTCGAATTATCCGTGATAACCTGTTTCAAACCCATGACTATCTGTTTTATTCCGTAGACGGCGAGAATTATAATAAAAGGCATTATATAAAATTTATATCTCGGCGCGGGGCTTGTGACTCCCGCGTAAATTAACGGAACCCCGGAAATATAGCCAACAATAAACACTAAAAACAAGCCAAGCCTCCACCTCTTGTATAAATAAAGCAAACCCATTAAGGAAGCAAGCAAAACAACATAATACAAAATCAAGAAGCCGAACTTTGCCCAAAACGTTCCCTGTTTCATAAGCTGAACCAATTCTTTTAGATCCGCCTTGCCTTTTATAAAATTGGTTAGGGTATCTTTATAGCCATAACTCTGAACATAAGAAAGATTATGGGGAAATCCATAAATTTTATAAAATTTGAAAAATAATCCCTTGACCTTTACTTGTCTTTTTACGTCAGCAGAGGTCGGAAAACCACTCTCCAATCCCGCTCCGGAAATTATAGTTGTTGGCTCCTTGAGAGAAGGATAGTCTTGTTTCGTCTGAATATGGTTGCGAATCGACCAAGGAGCAACAACAATTCCCGCCACAACAACCACTATTAAAAAGCTTAAAAGCGCTCTTTTTTTATTTTTACAAACAATGAGTAAATAAATAAATATAATAATCGGAAAATAAATAATAACTGTTCTAGTTAAAGCAGTTAATCCTAAAATTAAACCGCTTATTGCAAAATGTTTTAAAGAATTCTTTTTTATTGCCTTTACAAAATATAAGACAAAACAAACCAAAAGAAAAGTAAATAACGTAGTTTTTAAAATCTTGATTGGCTCAATAATAAACCCCGGATAAACAGCGGCCAATAATCCGGCAATAAGTCCTATTTTCTTATTAAAAATTTCCTTACCTAAAAAATATATTAAAACACAAATTACCACCCAAAGTAATGCCTGAACAACCCTAATCCAATCATAGTTATGGCTAAAAACATAATATATTCCCGCTAAAAATACTGGATAAGCCGGCGGAGTAAAAATTGACTTCCCATCTTTGTTAATAAACCACTTTCCCTCTGTAATATTAGTGGCCAACCTATCAAAAAATGGGGCATCGCTGGTTGTGTCTTGTCGAAACTCTATTCCTTCAGGCATAGCAAATGCCAAAAAACAAATCCTGACAACTAGAGCCAAAATTAATATTATCCAAATTTGTTTCATTTTATTAATTTATAACAAAGTTTATAAAGCTTTCTTAAAAAACGAATTAAGCGAACTCTCAAAAAATCAAAAGGTGGAATATAGATAGGAACATTTTTGTATTCGGGTAGATTTTTATATTTTTTATTCCAGTTAAAATCTTGGGGTAAATATTTATTTTTTAATCGTTCAAAAACTTTTGTTTTAGGATAAAGCAATGTATGTTCTGCTATAACTATTTCATCTGGACTAAGTTTTGATTTCCATAATAACCAAAAAGTTTTAAAAATATCTATAATTCTTTCTCCGGGATAGTTAAAAAATACTGAACTTCGAACAGATATACCGTATTTCTTAACTATTTGAAGCGCTCGCCTTATTTGTCGAGGCACAATCCCTTTATTCATTAATTTCAAAACTCTCTTACTGCCTGATTCCACTCCAAAAGAAACCATCTGGCAGCCAATTTTAGATATTTCTCTGACTATCTGTTCGTCAATAGAGTCCACTCTTCCATAACATCCCCATTTAAAATTTATTTTTTCTTTTTTAACTCTTTTGCAAAACCCCAAGATTCTTTTTTTGTCAAGCAAAAAATGGTCGTCGTAAATAAAAATATAATATCCAGGAAATTTTCTTAACAAAACTTTTATCTCGCTAACAATATTTTCAACCGAACGAAAACGAATAACCCCTCCTCCAATTCCCTTAGCGGCGCAAAAATTACATCGAAAAGGACATCCTCTGCTGCTAATTAAAGTAATTGCTTTTGGTTTTCCTCTAGTTGGTAGAAACAAATCATAATCTTTAATATTTATAGCACCCCAATCCGGAAAAGGATATTTATCTAAACCCATTTCAATGGGTCTATTAAAGTTTTTAATTACTTTTCTCTCCCTGTCTCGATAATAAATGCCTTTTATCCGACTAAAGCCTTGTTCTTCCTGAACTGCCTCAGCCAATTCTACTATAGCAACCTCGCCATCTCCTACAACCAGAACATCTAATTCGGGCATATTATGAATTGTTTCCTCTGGACAAAGCGTGGCATGAGGTCCGCCAAGAACCGTAATCGTATTTGGATTTATTTTTTTTATTAATTTTATTAAATTAAAAGCTTGAAATCTATCATGAGAATTGGCAGTAACACCCACCATTGCTGGATTCTTTTGTCTTATTGTTTTCTCTACATCTTTTTTTACGGATCTACTAAAAGTTAGATCTATCAAGGAAATATCATTAAAGCCATTGCTTTTAAGAGAAGACACGAGATAGAGCAGCCCCAAAGGAGGACCAATCCCTTTACCACTCATTTTTGATTTTGGTCTAAGAAGAAGGATGTTCATTTTTCTATTTCATGATGAATGAAGTTTAAGATTTTTTTTGCCCTTTTATCCCAGGTATAATTTTGAACATCTTTATATGCCTGTTCGTAAATTTGTTTAATTAAACGGGATCCACTTAAAAGCTGTTTGATGCCTCTTGCTAAAGCTTCTGGGTTATTTGGCTTCACTAAAATAGCATTTTTCTTATTTAAAATTTCTCTAATAGAGGGCAAATCTGAAGCAATAATCGGTCTTTTGCTGGTCATATATTCAAACATTTTTAAAGGCGACATAAAATATTCATAATGTTCTGCTTTTGGAAAAGACATTAAAAGCAAATCCATGGCTTTCATATAAAAAGGCAACTTTTCAAGGGGCTGGAAAGGCACAAAAATACATTTTTCAAGAACGCCAATCTTTATAGCCAAATCTTGATATTCTTTAATTTCTTTTTTGTTCCCCCCAACAAAACAATATAAAATATCTCTATTTATTAAGGGGATGGTTTCTAAAATAGCTCTAATCCCCTTTTCTTTCCCGCTCGTTTTAAACCGACCAATATAACCAGCTAATTTCTTTTTCTGGGGTAAGTTCAAAATTGCCCTACATTTTCTTTTGCTTCTTTTTATATTAAACTTGTCAATATTGACAGCATCAGGAAATATAAAAATTTTTTCTAAAGATATTTTATAATTCTTAACTAATATCTGTCTAAGATATTTATTCAATACTACAAAAAGATCTGTTTTCCAAATAATTCTTTTAATTTTTGATTTCCAGGGTATGTGTAGCTCAAAACATGTCTTATAACCATATTTTTTTTTAAATAAATTAGCTACAACAATTAATTGAGGGTCTTTGGTATAAATTATTGTTTGTTTGTCTAAAAATGGAATTTTGCCAGCTAAAAAATAATAAAAATAATAAAGTGTTCTAAGTTTAAAAAAGGGACAATCCATTTCGTAAAAATTTATATTTTTCAAGGCCTGCTTTCCAGATTTGTCAACTATCAAAAGAAAATTATCATTCAGATATTTTTGAAAGGCCCTGCTCATGCTTTTTGTTTGATGGGCATTGGCTGTGGGTGAAGGATATTCAATAGCTGTAAGATAAAGCAATTTCATAAACAATATAATGCTAATCTACAAATCATATGCAAATGATGCTAATATACTAATTATGGCTTTATTAAATCATAGCTACCATAAAGCCATACTTTGAATAAAATACTTGACATTTTAGGACTTAAAGAGTCCCTATGAAGTAGAAATTTATTCGCATGGACGCATTTGTGGCTGCGTTTTTTGTATGCACTTATTCGTGTGGGCGCATTCGTAGTGCGCTTTTCGCATGCATTAAATCCCGTCAAAATAGTAAAAGCATATTCATAGCCAGCCTTTTTAACTTCTTTTATAATTTTAGGATTATAACTTTTCTTGTCTCCAAACGGATAAGCGAAAAATTTAGTTTTCATTTTGTTTTCCAATTCTTTCCTCATTTCTTCTTTTGATAATTTGGGCAATCTCGAGTGATTTATGGTATGCGCGCCTACTTTGTGCCCTTTTTGTAATAATTTCGGAGCCAAGCCAAATCCTCTTTTATCTAAAAAGAAAATTGCAGAAATTTTTTCTTTTTCTAAATACGGAACAACATTTTTAAGCCAACTCTTATAACCGTCATCAAAAGTTAAAAGTATACTTAGTTTTTTCTTAGAAAAATTTTGATTATAAAAATCTTTTGGCGAAATAACATTAAAATTTTTCTTTAAAAACTTAAGTTTATTTTCAAATGCTTCGACTTCATTGTCTTTTATTTCATGAAAAACAATAACCCTAGTCAATGCTCCGTATTTCTTTTTTAAAAACAAGTATCGCAGATAAGGAATTCCTGTGAAATAGAATAGAATTATAAAAACGTTGCGAATTGTTTTCTTTATAGCCATTCTTGATTTAAATCTCTTTTTAGTTTTTTAGATAATTTTTTTATATCTTCCTCGTACAACTCTCCTAATTTGCTATATACTCTATTATCAATCTTTAACTCTTTTTTATCTTCGGTATTTATTTTACGGATTTTTTCCGGAATCCCGGTTTTTTTCACAAGCCAAACCATTTTATGCAATCTTAGTTTTCGTAAGAAATTAGCTATTCTCCGAATAATTTTATCTAAAAATATTAATTTAGGTTTTCGGGAAACATCTACTTTTTTCTCTAACATAGAAGGAACAAACGAACTGTTCACCCCTAAAAAATTATATATTTTTTGAATAAATTTTAAGGGATTTTTTTTAATGTCTTCATAAACAAGAATTAATATTTGATCCCGCGAAAATAACTTAAAGTATCGTTCGAGCTGTTGATTGTAAAATCCCCGCCCAAGATATTCTTTGTGCTTTTTAGCCGCCTCAGGAAAAGAAATGCCCTCAGAAATATTTCCAACTTTAATATCGTGTTTGTAATTAGAAAAACCTCTATCAATCGGGTTTCGTAAACAAACAATTAGTTTTGTGTTTGGAAAATTATCATAGATGCGTTGAGCTGCAATATTACTATACAAATATGATGTTGAATATTCACCTTTTAATTTTTTGCTTGAACAAGTTTTAAATCGCTCCCTGTACCATCCCAGCCCTTTCTTCCAGTTTCTTTCTCTGCTAAAAAAATTAATTTCTTTGTAGGGCATACAAATTTCTGGATGTTCGTATAGGCAGGCATAAATCCAAGAAGTGCCTGATTTTTGAGCTCCGATACCAATAAAGTCCATAAGTTTATACCAAATTCTTAAACTCCCTAACCAATCCTCCAATTAATTTATTTAAATTATGATTTTTATTAACCAACTGAGATAATTTTTTGCTTAAATTATATCTTTTTTGTTGGTTGTGATATAAATTTAACGTTTTATTTCTTGCTTCAATAACGGATTTAACAAAAATATCATCAATAAAAGAATTTAAAAACGGTTTTATTGTCGTTTGATTAGTTATTGGAATGCTGCCACAGGCCATTGCCTCTAAAAGGGTTTTATCTATTCCGGTCTTGTTACATAAATTCACAAAAAAGGCAGCTTTATTGTAATATTCGGACAATTTTACGTTAGGAATCTTACCTAAAAACTCAAAATGATCCTCCAGATTTTTTGTGCTAATTTCTTTTTTAATGCTTTCTAAATATTTCTCATCTCGACCATTAATCGGCTCTCCTATAATTTTAAAATTAAATTCTTTTTTTTGATTTAACAAATAAGCTAATCTTACAACGTCTTTTAAGTTCTTAACTGGCGAAGTGCGGCCAACAAATAGTATCTCATTAGGAATTCTTTTAACACCCTTTACGACTTTGAAATTGGAGATATTAATTGCCGGTGGTACAGTAGATAATTTTTTAGTTTTAAAAGGAAATGATTCCTTGGAATAACTTATAACCTTATTGGATATTCGCATGGCTGTTTTTAAAAAAAGTTGTTTAGCTCGATGCGCTTTAAAAAGAGCTACTGGCTTTCTAAAAATTTTCGCCAATGACCATAAAAGCAAAACATACTTATGATTCATATGAACAAAAAGTAAATCATTTCGGGGTAATAATTTCCAAGCATATTTATAAAGTCTCCATAAATATTTTAATCTGTTTCCATTTTCTTCCTTGCCCAAAGAATAAACTTGAACATTGTTCGGTAAATCATATTTTCCCTTATAAAGGCAAATTACATCCAAACGATCTATTTTCTCAGCTAATTTTTTAATCCAGCCATGAAAAAACCCAAGAATATCATCATTTATATCCACCTTCTGAGTTATGATCAACAATTTTAACTTTTTAGGGTCTTTTGCCATGATTTTTTATACAACTCCCATGTTTCTTTTTTATTGGGCAACTTTAAAATAGCTTTATTAGCATTTTTACCTAATTTCTCTCTTAATCCCTTATTCTCTATTAATTCTATCATTGCTCTTTCCAGTGCAAGTCCATCCTTAATTGCAATAACTATTCCACTTTCTCTGTTTTTTATCACCTCTCCAGCACAACCAACATCAGTCATAATTATGGGCAAGCTATATTTTGCAGCTTCAATAACCACCAGTCCCCAACCTTCATAATCTGAAGTTAATAAAAATACATCTGCTTGATTGTAAAATCTTTCTAAATTATCTTGCCAGCCAAACAATCTAACATTTTTAGGAATCTCAATATTGTTTTTTAAATCCTTTAATTTAATTTTTTCCGGACCATCTCCAACTATCCATAATTCCGTATTGGGATATTTTTGATTAACCCCTATAAAAGCCTTGATTTGTAATTCAATATTCTTAACTGCAACCAATCTTCCTACTGTTAAAAAAACAAATTTATGCTTATCTTTTTTAGCTTCTCTTTTAACAATTTTACGTTTTTCAGTATAAATCGGCACTACTGTAATCAAATTCTTGTCAACTCCAAAGCTGTTCATTAATTCTTTTTTCAATCTTTGACTAACCACTCTAA
>CAZPVP010000012.1:0-3191 GCA_964590345.1 uncultured Gammaproteobacteria bacterium
GTCAAAATTTATCTGTAAATGAACAATTAATCAACCAAATTTATTCTAACTACCCTAAATTTGTATATTAGTATATTGGTATATTAGGAATTGGAATTTTTCTTTTCTAAATTATATTTTATAAAAGCATTTAATTTCGCATGTAATTCATTTGCTTTATTATAAAATAATTCATGTTTATTATCATTAATTATTTCTCTTTCATTCATTAACTCTAGCCAATTTATTGACTCTAATAAAGATGGCCGGGCATTATAATAAAATCTAATCTTATCTAAAAAATGATATCTGCCATAGCCTTCTGATATATTTGCACTAACCGAATCTACTGATTTTATAAACTGTTGGCCCATCATTATTTTCTGATCTACTTCTAATTTTAAATAAATATTCCAGGCTTGTTTTGATAATTCTCTCGCTATTTGATAAATTTCTAAATTTTCTAACCTTAAATAATCCCCCATATTTTTAATCATAAATTATCCTTTCACAAATATACTAATCAACAAATATACCAATATACAGAGAAAAAGAGCTACTGCTCTTTTTCGATATTTAGTCCTCTCTTTCAATAGTCAAGCCGATTTTGGCAGTGACATCTTCACCAAAATCAAGCCCAATATCATAATACCCCAATTTTTTAATTGGTTCTTCAAGTTTAATAAATTTTGACTCAATATTATAACCTCGTTTTTTCAATTCTTTAGCAATATCTTCGGCTCTGATCGCTGCAAACAAAGTTTTCTTTTTATCTTCCGCTTTAGCTTTAATAATCATTTTTAAATTATCAATCTTTTTAGCGATTTCTTTATATTGTTTTGATTTATTCACTTCTTTTTTAGCTTTTTTAGCTTTTACTTTTTCTAATTCTTTTATAGTTGCCTCATTAGCTATTTTTACCAAACCTTGAGGAATTAAAAAATTACGAGCATAACCGTCAGAGACTTCTTTGATGTCTCCTGACACACCTAAATTTGAGACTGTTTTTATTAGGATGACTTTCATATTTTTATAAAAAAATAAGCTATGGGCTGTGGGCTCTAAACTTAGAGCTCTAAACCCAAAGCTCACAGCTCTAAGCTTACATTATAAACTATAGTATCACAAAAATAATTATTTGCCAAATAATCGAAAAAAAAATCCTCTTTTATCCTCTAATTCCTCTATCTCTTCTGCTTCAGACTTACTTTGTTCCATAATCCGCTGATAAATCCTCTCCGCCTCTTGCTTTACCAAATCCGAATCATAATCAGCACTATGTGCTGTTTGCCCTTTATATGAAACTTTTTTTTGATCCAAGTGCAAATTTAATACTAATGGGTCTTGAGAATTAATATACAGATGAAACCGCGGATAAAAATCGCTCCGTAAACGGCACACATAACTAACCTCACCGGTATTCCTATCCCGAATTTGGCCATAGCCACAACGACGGATTAAAATATCAATTGGTTGGTTAAATTTTTGGTTAAATTCTATTTTCATATTGTTGAATGTTTAACTAAATGCTGAGTCAGCTGTTCTTTAAAATGTTTTTGTAAAATTTTAACAATTCCTTCCTTAGCATTAACCTCAATTTTATCACCGTCCCTTAAAATTTTGGTCGCATTTTTTGTACCAATAATACAAGGTTTTTCTAATTCACGAGAAACAATTGCTGCATGGCATAAAATCCCGCCTTCATCAGTAATGACTGCTTTGGCTTTTTTCATTAATGGCACAAAATCAGGTGTAGTCATTGAAGTAACTAAAATATCTCCGTCTTCAAAATATTTGCCCTGATGAAAAGGATTAAAAATTATTTTAGCCTTACCCTTTACCAAGCCGGAAAAAGTAATTTGCCCTTTAATCAAATCTGCTTCTTTTATTTCCTCTACAAACCTATCTTCTTCTTTAACGCCGGTATAAACAACTATTTCTTTACCTTTTTGTTTAATAGTAAAACCGCATTTTATTCGCTCATTAACTATTTTTTTTATAAATTGAACATCTTTATTTTTCAAACCCTTTATTATTTCTGACTTTGACAATAACCACAAATTACTAGTTGCAATTTTTAATCTCTTAGCAATTTCCTTAAATAAATTCATACAATGATCAAAATACATATCATAATATTCTGCTTCTTTGTTGCGATACTGCATCATTTTTCTTAACCATTTAATTTGCGTTAACAATTTATGATCATCAGAATACTTCCTTATTGTTCTTAAATAATTCTTATAACCTTTATTTAATTCATCATTGAGTTCCTTTAATTCTTTTTTTGCCTTCAAATTCATATTCTCTCTAAATTTTGCCAAATAATCTTCATAAGAGTAATCATGTTCTGCGCCATGAACATAAGTCATTGCACCGAATTTATACCACTGCTGATAAATAATATCTTTAACAATTTTATTATGCCAAATATTTTCATCTTTTTTAAAACTTTGTTGAATAAAAATTAAAGACTCTAAAAAATTTTTTCTTTCAGTATGCAAAACAGTATCTACTCCATCCAAAGATAATATTTTCAATTCTTCATCAACATCTTTATCTTTAACCAAATTTTTCTTTATTATTTTCTTTTTTATCATTTTTACTAAAACGCCAATAAAATCATAGGGAATGTAATAAGCCAAAAGAGCCTTTTCGCCATAAAAAAAGAAAAAATTAAGCAGTTTAATTAATTCCTCATTAGTCATTTTAATTAAATCTTCAGCTTTAATCTGAAAAATGCAATCAGTTGCTTTGGCAAAATTATTATAAGCATCTAAAAATCTTTTATCCATACGAAATAAATAATCGTCATCAGCTTCGACTTTGTTACTTAACTCATTTAATAGCGCGTTTTCTATTTTTGAATCCCAAAGCAAATCAACTTCGTGCGGAATTCCTGAATTAGTTGAAACATATTTTACCCAGCTTGAGTATTCATTTTCTAACTCAAAATCAACATCAGGATCATCAATAAGAAAAGTCATCTTTAAAGTTGATTCTTCAAGAAAAACAACAATTCGTCGCACCATTTTTTCAATATATTTTGGGTCATCAAATGCTCGGTACATAATCTCGATTGTCACCCTGAGCATATCGAAGGGTGACTTTTTTACTTAATTATTTTAAAATCTTTAGCTCACACTTCAATGTGTTTCTGGAATTAGTAACAGGCTAAAGCCTGTCCTTCCAGATAATATTCCCGAAAGGAA
>CAZPVP010000012.1:3291-26409 GCA_964590345.1 uncultured Gammaproteobacteria bacterium
GGACACACTTCAGTGTGTTACCTCATCCGATAACCAGGCTTTAGCCGGCTTACAACAAGTAACAGGCTAAAGCTTGTCCTTCCAGATAATATTCCCGAAAGGAAGGACACACTTCAGTGTGTTACCTCATCCGATAACCAGGCTTTAGCCGGCTTACAATGTAGTTATCGGCCGTGACTGGACAATAAAAAACTCCCATTGTTTAAATTTCTGAATCATTGCCCATTCAATATCACAAGGAAAACCGTAATGGTCCTCAATATTTTTACAAATCTTGGCCAGTTCAACAATCTGTTCACCGGTTAACTTTTGTCTTTCGCGATCTTCTTGAGCAACTTCAACCCAATGATTGCCGCCTTCTTCTGTGTCATCACGCACAATCTTTTTTTGCTGATTAGCAATATTTATATCAATAATCTGCCAATCATCCTTATTAATCACATAAGAATCAGGGGTAATCTGGCCAGAAACAATTGCCTCCCCCAAGCCATAACCTGCCTCAATAATCATTTGATTTTTATCTTTGGTTACTGGATGAACAGTAAAACAAATACCAGCCACATCAGCTTGAACCATGGCCTGCACAACTACTGCCACTGAAACTTTAATTTCACGCATGCCTTTTTCCATACGGTAAACAATAGCGCGCGGAGTAAAAAGCGATGCCCAGCATTTTTTAACATTGCCCAGCAAATGCTCCTTGTCAGTATTTAAATATGATTCTAATTCCCCTGCCCAAGATGCTGTAGAAGAATCTTCAGCTGTTGCTGAAGAACGCACAGCAACCCAATGAGCATCCAGTCTTTTAAAATGATCTAAAACATCTTTTTGTAAATCCTCTGGAAATTTTGCATCATGAATTAAATCGGCAATGGTGCGTGAAGCATTATCAACTGAATTTACGTCTTCATAATTAACTTTATTTAATTGAGCTTCAATTTCCTGAGTTAAATCTGTTTCTTCCAAAAATCGATCAAAAGCAGGCGCTGTAAGCACAAAACCAGGCGGCACTGGAATTTTCGCCTGCGTCATCTCACCCAAAGAAGCTCCCTTGCCTCCGGCTAAATGGGTATCGGTTTTATTTAGTTTTGTGAAATTTTTAATAAAATCAGACATATATTTAATTATAACAAGCCTATTTCTAAAATCAACTCATAAATATTTTTTTTTGTAACAATTTAAAATTATTTGCGTTTAAATTAATATATTCTTAAGCCACCAGAATGTTTGACAAAAAGCATAAAAAATGTTTTTTTTACGAACAAAAATTTTTCAAAAAACAAAATTACAAAAATCATCTTGACAAAATTTTACAAATATGATAAGTTGAGATAATCTTTAATAAGCCCTCCTTCGCTAAAGCTTCGGGGGGCGAGGAGATGTTTTTTGAAATTTAATATATAGGTAAAAAAGGGTAAAAAAGAAGCAACTTGCGTCTTTGACGTAAGTAAAAACTAAACAAACAAACAAAGAAAAGGAGGACGCTAATGAAAAAGAAAACCCTAACTTGGCTAACCATGGTGGCCTGCCTGATTCTGGCTGTAGCAATAATTTCCTGCAGCGGATCAGGAAGTTCGTCAGCACAAAATAACACAGTTGACGATGACGGAAGCAACGTAGATCCGAACGGAAACGTACAGCTCACGACAATCCCGCTCAATGAAACCCCAACGGCGCCGTCAAAGGTCCAAAACCCCTATGACCCGCCATACCGAGCTGTCACGCCGCCATATGACCCGAACGTTGCCTGGGGACTCGGCGACGCTGCACATCCGGCCTACTGGATTGACGGTTCAGTAGCGGACTGGTCAAGTTTTATTCAGCCGGATTACACACTTTCTGTTAACCTTGAACTCGCTTACTGGACGCCTTACACGTTAGCCTACGTTTATGCCAATTATCCAAGGGCTAACGGAATAACTTTAACTCTTGATGGCACGGCATATACACCGGACACGTATATGTCAGCGGGCGATCCGGTCAATTATGACACCTTCCCTTATCTTTGTTTTACAATGAAAAGGGACGAAACCGGCGCTACATGGATAGAAGGCTACCCGTCATGTACAGAACAACTTTATACGCTCAGAGTCCTGGTCACGGGTGATGATAACAATAACGGCGTAGTTGACGCCCCCTATGACCATCCTATGGTCCCGCTTGATGGCACGGAAACAATATTTTTCCAGACGTCACTCTTTTACGACGATACCTATTGGGGCCAAATGACATGGGACGCCAGCCTGAACGCCTTTGCCGAAACTCTACCCAGTATAGCGAGCGGACAAAAATTCTGGCTTCATGTTTCGCGACCGTATATTGGTCCGATTGATCCACCGCCTGACGACCCTGTCCCGGTACTCGGAGGAGTTTGGCTCCAAGTTATTAACCCGAGCACAGGCGCAGTACTCGGCCAAACCCATCTGGTCCACTGGATAGATGGTGCCACTAATCCGGACGTTGAATGGCCTACGGTGCCAATAGACAGCATTAACACCGGCACCAATGAACCCGTTAACCAATGGTGCGACAACAGTACTGATCCGCCTTCAAGCTGCGACAGCAGTGACAACCGCGGCGACTTTGTCGGCCTGCCCTAATAACCCTTTTGCCTTAAAACCCCTATACTATGGTATAGGGGTCTTTTTTTTATAAATATTTAACTATTTTATAACCTTATAACAATATATAACTATAATTATTCATTAACCAAAATCTCAATTGCTTTGTCCAATTGCGGATCTTTATCTTGATTAAAATCCTCTTCAGTTAATTCAACTTCTATATCTGGCTCAACTCCTTCCTCCTCAATTGTATTTTCATTAGGTGTCAACCATTCAGCTATTGTTAATTTAACTGACGAACCATTTTCCAACGGAAAAATAGTCTGAACAGATCCTTTGCCAAAAGTTTGTTCCCCAATTAAAGTCGCCAAACCATAATCTTTTAAAGCCCCAGCAACGATTTCCGAACCAGAAGCACTGCCTTCATTTACCAAAACTACTGTTTTAAAATCTTTAAACCTTGCTTTGCCATTTGCCTTATGCTTTTTCATTTTACCCGAACTTGACCGTTCATAAACCACGACATCGTCTTCTACCCATTCACTGGCAATACCGACTGCCGTATCCAAAAAGCCACCCGGATTATTCCTTAAATCCAAAATAATACCCTTCGGATTTTTAGAAATAATATCTAAAACAGCTTTATTAAAATCATCCTGTGTATCTTCATTAAAATAATGAACATTTAAATGAACCAAATTATTATCTAAACCTTCCCATTTAACACTTTGGATTTTAATAGTATCTCTAACAATTTTAATTTCTTTTAATTCTTCAAAACTATCACGGCCAATGGTTAAAACAACTTCAGTGCCTTTATGACCCCTAATTTCACTAACTGCATAATCTAAACTAATGCCAGTAGTATCTTCGCCATCAATGGCATAAACTTTATCACCAGCTTTTAAGCCCGCTTTTTCAGCCGGCGTATTTGGCAAAGGCGCAATAATAGTCAAACGATCATTTTTTATAGCAATTTCTGCACCAATACCTTCAAACGTTCCTTTTAATTCTTCAGCAAATTTTAACGTAGTTTCAGGATCAAAAAATGCTGAATGGGGATCATCCAAAGCCGCCACACTGCCAATCATAGAACCATAAAGCAATTCAGTCTCACTGACCGGCTGATAAACATAATTTTCTTCAATTATCTCCCAGACATCCCAAAAAAGATCAAAATTGACATCTTTAGAAAGAAATTCGGGCCGGCTATCTTTATTATAAACTTCCCCATTTTCATTAGCTGGCATTATTACTTGCTTAGTAGTCTCCCTGCCAACCAACAAACCCACAATAAAAGTCAAAAAAATAAGAAAAATAACAAAATAATAACTAATAAATTTTTTAAAAAAGCCAGGAGCTTTCTTCTTTTGTTTAAAAAGTTTTGTTTTTGTCATAATTTTGAAAAAGTTATATTAATATTTTATCAGAAAATAAAAAATAATTCAAAATTCAAGACTTGATAAAATTAAAATTTTTCTTTAAAATAAAGACATCCGAATCAATTTTATCAATATGTCAAAATTCATAATTAACGGGGGAAAAACTTTAAACGGGGAAATTCAGACAAATTCAGCCAAAAATTCTGCTGTGGCGATTCTTTGTGCTACCCCGATGATTAAAGGCAAAACAAATATTATCAATGTTCCGCTTATTGAGGAAGTTAATAGAATTATTGAAATTTTAACTTCAATCGGCCTGCAGATAAACTGGACTGACGAACATAATCTGGAAATTATAAATAATGGCGAAATCAATCTGAATAATTTAAATAAAGAATCATTTATCAAAACAAGAAGCGCTTTGCTTTTAATGGGTTCATTATCCTCTGTTTTTGAAAATTTCAATTTGCCAAAACCTGGTGGCTGTAAATTGGGCAAAAGAACAGTTAATCCTTATTTAATTGCCTTAGATCATTTAAATATTAAAACCAATGAAACTGATTCAGAATACAAAATAAATACTGCTAACAAAAAAAGTGCTGAATTTACTATGTACGAAGCCGGTGATACTGCAACTGAAAACACTATCATGGCTTCTATTTTAACACCTGGTACAACAATTATTAATTTAGCAGCTTCAAATTACATGGTTCAGGATTTATGCTACTTTTTAGAACAAGCTGGCGCTCAAATAGAAGGAATTGGTTCTAGCAAGCTTATAATAACTGGTGTCAAACAATTAAATCCACCACAAAATTATTCAATTATGCCTGATCCGATTGAAGCTATGGCTTTTATTTCAATAGCTATTACTACTAAATCAAAATTTAAAATAACAGGCTGCCCCATAGATTTTTTGAGTTTAGAATTAGAAAAATTAAGAATAATGGGACAACAATTTAATATTAGCCAAAAATACAAATCAGCTAACAATAAATTTGATTTAGTCGATATTGAAATCATTCCTTCAAAATTAAAAGCATTGCCAGACAAAATCCACCCTCAACCTTATCCCGGTTTAAATATTGATAATTTACCAATTTTTATCCCAATTTTGACTCAAGCCGAGGGCCAGACATTGGTTCATGACTGGGTTTACGAAGACCGTTTAATTTATTCAATAGAATTAAAAAGAATGGGTGCTGATATTACGCTTTATGATCCGCATAGAATCATTGTAACTGGACCAACAGAATTAAAACCAGCTGAAATTATCTGTCCACCCGCTCTCCGGCCTTCTATTAATTTATTAATCTGCATGTTAGCAGCCAAAGGCAAATCCATTTTAAGAAACTCTTATCCAATTGACCGTGGCTATGAAAAAATTGCCACTCGCTTAGCTTCTCTTGGTGCTGATATAAAAAAAATTAATTAACCTATGAAATTAAGGACAAGAAGAATTATCATGATTAGTTTTATTGCTGCTTTTTTTATTTTGGCACCGATTTTAATTTTTTATTCTTCTGGTTATCGTTATGATTTCAAACGGGGGAAAGTTCTAAAAACCGGCACCCTTATGCTTGAAGCTAAAAATATCAGGAATGCTGATCTTTATATTAATGATAAATTACAAGAAGAGCCTTTTAATGGGAAAGTATTTATTTATAATTTATTGCCTGATGAATACCGAGTACGGCTAGAAAAAGCGGATTATTACCCTTGGCAAAAAAAAATCACAATTCATAGCAGCATAACCACCTTTGCTAAAGATATTATTCTTTTTAAAAAAAATGTCCCACTACAAATCATTGACGGAGAAATTATTAATTTTTCTCTTTCTCCTGATTTACAAAAAATTGTTTATCTAAAAGAAACCGATTCTTTTTTAGAACTGCACTTTTTTAATCCAGAAACAAAAAAGAAAAACCTCCTATATAGAACTTCGTTAACAGAAAAAGCAACTAATTTAGCCTGGGCAGCCAGCAGTAAAAAAATTTTAGCAAAAATTAATGAAAATTATTTAATTTTCAATACTCAAAGTCCTGAAGAAATTATAGCTGTAAAAGATTTTGTTGACTTTAAACCAATCAATGTTAAATGGGATATTCAAAGTGATAATTTAATTTATATTTTAAAAGAAAATTCAATTTATAAAATTGATCTGCTGGCCCAAAATAGCGAATTAATTTTTAAAACCGAGCAAGACAAAGAAATTAATTCAGAATTTTTTATTGAATCCAATGACCTTTTCTATATTCAGCGTCAAGAAAATAGGGACATTCTTTATAAATATAATTTCAATTTTCAGACTAATAAAAAAGTCATAGAATTAAATCGATCAACTAATTATCAATTTTTAAAAAGCACTAATAATTTTATTGGTTTAATAGATTTGGATCAGCAAAAAGTATTTTTAATTAAAAAAATTATTACTGATCTGGAAATAAATATTAAAAGTAAAGAGCCAATCAAGGAATTTTCAGCAAAAAAAGCTGTCTGGGATAAAGACGAGAAACAACTTTTGATCTATGACGATTTTGAAATTATTATTTATAATACTAAAACCAACGAAAAAACTTTTATTAATCGCTATGGTCAGGAGATTAAAAAAGCCTTATGGTATCCTGATTTGCTAAAAACTGTTATCCAATTTGGAGACAATATCAAAATAATTGATATTTTTCAAGAAAATGGCACAAGAAATATTACTGAAATAGTAAACTTTGAACAATTAGGCACTTTTTATTTAGATAAAAAGGGCGAAACAATGTATTTCAATGGTCAAATCGGCAAGCAACAAGGAATTTACCAATTAAAACTTAGATAAAATTTATCGGTTAATCAAAAAAACTCGCTTTTATAAAGGCGAGATTTTTATTTAAATAAAATTATTTGTAAAAAGGCAGCGTTATTTAAACTCAATTTCATCGCCAAAAATTTCTTTTAATATTTCTTTGACATTAAAATCTTCAATCAAAGCTGCCCTTAAATTTGCTCGCAAAAGTGAATGGACTGTCCCAGCATCTGACCAAGCACGTTCTAAAATTTCATAGGTCATTAATCCTCGCTTAATATAAAAATTATTAACATCAGTTACTTCTAATTCGCCTCTGCCAGACGGGCGAAGATCAGAAATAATATCCCAAACTTGATTATCATACATATAAAGTCCTGATACAGCCAAATTTGATTTTGGTGAAACTGGTTTTTCCTCGATTTCAATTATTTTATCACCTGCAACAGTAGCTACGCCAAACCGGCATGGATCTGAAACCGGTTTTAAAAATATCTTTGCTCCTTTATCCTGTTTTTGATATTCAATCAAAGCTTTGGAAATATCATCTTCAAAAATATTATCGCCTAAAATAACTGCTATTTTATCATCATCTGCAAATTCTTTGCACAATCCTAGAGCTTGAGCAATCCCACCAGCTTCTTTTTGGACAGCAAAATTAAAATTAACACCTTTAAAATCTTCATTATTAATAAAAAGTTTTTTGAAATGATCAGCGTGTTCAGAACCGGAAACAATCATAATATCTTTCAAATTAGCATTAAGCAATGTTTTTAAAGGATAATAAATCATGGGCTTATTAAAAACCGGCAATAAATGTTTATTTGTCACCGCAGTGCAGGGATGGAGTCTTGAACCAGTCCCGCCTGCTAAAATTATTCCTTTCATGTTTTTCTCCAATCATTAATATATTCCGCCAAAGCCTGCTGCCAATTTCTGACTTTGGACAGTTTAGTATTAAGCAAAGCTGAATAAGCTGGCCTTTTAGCCGGCCGGAGAAATTCCTCGGTCTTACAGGGCTGCAAATCTAATTTCAGGCCAGCCAGTTCAAAAATTTTCCCGGCAAAATCATACCAGGTAATTCCGCCTTTCTTTGTCTCATTGGTCACATGATAAATACCGTAAGGCAAATCATTATTTAAAATATATAAAATTTGTTGTGCCAAGTCAACCGTATAAGTGGGCTTACCAAGCTGATCATTAATCACTTTAAACTGGTTTTTCTCCCGGCCAAGCTGGAGCATGGTCTCAACAAAATTTTTACCGTTTTTGCCGTAAAGCCATGAAGTGCGAAGCAAATAATATTGATCTGTATTTTTTTGCAATAATTGTTCGCCTAATAATTTTGACCGGCCATAAACATTTAAGGGTCCGATCTCTTGGGAATCTTCAGTATAACCGGCTGAATTTTGACCGGTAAAAATATAATCCGTAGAAATATGAAGCATAACGGCATCAATTATCCTGGCTGCCGCAGCCAAATATCCGACAGACAGACCATTAACCCGATTGGCTAATTCCTGATTTGTTTCACAGCCGTCCACGTCAGTATAAGCAGCGCAATTAATAATTATATTAGGTTTTAATTCCCTTATTGCTAAATTAACTTGATCCTGATTAGTAATATCAAGTTCTTCTTTGTCCCATAAACTCAAATCAAAATTAGCCCCGCCTTCGCTTCGCTTCGGCGGGCAGGTAGCACAATGATTTCGGTTTGCCAGTATATCCGCTAAATCCTGACCTAACATGCCTTTGGCGCCTAAAATTAAAATTTTCTTTTGTTTCATATTATATAATTTAGCTTAAATAAAAATAAAAATCAAATTAATTTTGACGATGGAATTAAAAAACCCTCCGCGTTTTTTGCAAAGGGTTAATTATTGCTTTGTTCATTCTTTTCATATTCTTGCATAAATTCATCCCAAATAGTATTATTAATTATCTGGTCCCAAATTTCAGTATTAGGAAAATGTTTTCTTGCTTCAATAGCATATTTACGAGCTGATTCCATAAAATTATAATTATGGTAAATTAAGGCTAAAAGACCATTGACTATTATAATATTATCATCTTGTAAAAAATTTTCTAAAAAACTAAAAACTTGGATAAGCGAATTTGCCAAATAAGGTTTTAAATCATTATAAAGAGCAAAAAATTCTTGATTTGAAAAATTCTGATTGAGCTTTTTAAGCCGCCTTTTAAAATCAATTTTGATTTCATTGTTAAATCCAGACAATTTTATTCACCTCCCTATTAAAAATTTATATTTAACCATAACAAAAAAACATTGCTTTGTCAACAAAAATCATTGACAATTTTATTAAAAAATGATATAATTATAATATAAACTAAATTTTTTCTTAATTATTTAAACTTCAAATTATGTTATTTCATAGCGAACAACCAAATCCTCAAGAAGAAGCAAAATCTTGGCAAGAACGAAAATTAGAATCCGCTAAAATGGCGGAAGAACCAAAAGAATCTATCCCTTTGGAGGATTTAGATGAAACTGGTGAAATGATTTTAGAAACTGAAAAAGATCTGGATAATGCTAAATTAGAATCAGCGCGCATGGCTGGCGAACCAGAAAAATTTGTCGAAGCTGAAAGCACCGAAGAAGCCGAGCCAGAAGAAAAACCAAAAGGATTTAAAAAAGCTGGTGAAGACGTGGCTGAGCTTTTGGCTGAACGAGAAAAAAAAGTAGCTGCTTCTGAACAAGAAACAGAAACAATAACTGACAAAATGGATGCTTTTATGGCCAGTTCCGAAAAATCCGACAAAGAAAAAATGGAGCATTTAAAAGCTTTTATTAATAAAACCAGGGAAAAATTAAGCGACGTTGATGCTCAGCGCTTTGACGAGATCAGAAGGAATTCACATGCTTTGTTAGAAAAAGCTAGCCAATATCTTATCAATACTGAAGGCAAAAGATTGGCTGAAAGCCCTGAAAAAGGGCTTGAATATGTTGTTAGAAAAATTAATGAAGCAAAAGAAATGCCGGCCGAAAAAAAAGCCAGGGTTACTGATCGCGAAATAAGTCATTTAGATTATATGATTAATGAATGGCAAAATAGAATTGAAGAAATAGAAGGTGAAACCAAAGAAAAACAAGATTTGCAAAATTGGCTCAAGGATGCCAAAGAATTAAGAGATGCGCAAATGGTTTAATTTTTAATAATTATCAAATAGAAAAAGTTCTGCTAACTGGCAGAACTTTTTTTATAGTTTAAACTTTTTATCTCTTATATTTTGTTTGCCTAACTTTTTCGTGATGATAATAAATATAAATCAGCCAAGCGGCCACAAAGCTGCCAGCTGAATCAATTAAAACATCTGAATATATGCCTACCCTACCCGAAACCAACGACTGATGATACTCATCAGAAACAGCATATGAGACAGAAAAAACAAAAGCCCAAAACAAATTCCAATAAATATGCCTTTTTTCTGTCTGGCCTAAAATTCTAAAAATTAAAAAAGTCAAAACTCCAAATTCAAAAGCATGTGCTAATTTACGCAGAATAAGCCCCCAGATATCTACTGGCATCAAAAACCCTAATGGCCGTGAAGACAAATAATAAATTGCGCCCGCCCAAAAAATAAGCAAAAACCATTTTTCAAATTTTTGAAATTTTTTATTTTGTAACAATTTATATAATTTAGCGTAGCTATGCATATTTATCTATCCTGATATTGTTTTTTATAATATTCCTGATATTCTCCCGACTTCACTCTCTGCCACCAGTCCTGATTATTTATATACCAGTCAATTGTTTGTTTTAAACCATTTTCAAAATTAATTTCTGGCTGCCAACCTAATTCATTCTTTAATTTATTAAAACTTAAGGCATAACGAAAATCATGCCCGGCCCTATCTTTAACATATTCAATCATTTCCTCATTCTTGCCCATTAAATCAAAAATTTTTTTTGTTAATTCAATATTACTTAATTCATTACCACCACCTAAACAATAAGTCTCGCCTATTTTGCCTTTTTGAATAATCAAATCAATTCCTCTGTTATGGTCATCAACATGAATCCAATCTCTGATATTCTTGCCTTCACCATAAACAGGCACTTTTTTACCTTCTAATAAATTAGTCACAAATAAAGGAATTATTTTCTCTGGAAACTGATAAGGACCATAATTATTGGAGCAATTTGAAATAGTTATAGGCAAGCCAAAAGTGTGATAATATGCCCGCACTAAATGATCAGAAGCTGCTTTGCTGGCTGAATAAGGGCTACGTGGGTCATAAGGCGTTTTTTCATTAAAAGCTGGATCGTCATCCCCCAAAGAGCCAAAAACTTCATCAGTGGAAACGTGATGAAATCTAATATCCTTAACTTTAACTGCCGCTTCTAATAAGATATGGGTTCCCCAAACATTGTTTAATATAAAATCATTTGGCAAAGATTTCTCAAACAAATCATTGATACTTATTATTTCTTTTTTTTCTTGGACTTGCAGTATAGATTTATCAACATGAGATTGAGCTGCAAAATTAATAATGGTATCGATATTATTTTTTATTAGTGTTTCAACTACTAAATTTAAATCGCAAATATCACCTTTGACAAATTTATAATTGGGGTTATTCTCAATATCTTTTAAATTTTCCAAATTGCCCGCGTACGTTAATTTATCCAAATTAACAATAAAATCATCCGGATAATTTTTCAGCCAGTAATGAATAAAGTTAGAGCCGATAAAACCGGCTCCGCCAGTGACTAATAATTTCATAAAAAATATGTTAAAATATATTTATAAGTTATCATAATTAAATCTAAAGATCAATTATGAAATTATCAATCAGGAAAGGGTTTAGCTTTGGCATTACCTCGGCTATTATCACCACATTGGGTATTATTGTCGGGCTAAGCTCTTCAACTCATTCACGAATTGCTATCATCGGCGGTATTTTGTCTATAGCTATTGCTGATGCTTTTTCTGATGCTTTGGGAATTCATATTTCTGAAGAAGCAGAATTAAAAAACAAACCAAAACAACAATGGATTGCGGCTTTGTCAGCTTTTTTAACAAAATTTATTTTTGCCTTAACTTTTATTTTGCCGATTTTATTTTTAAAAAATGAACCGGCTATTATCGTAAGTCTTATTTGGGGGCTCGGACTTCTAACAATATTCTCCTATTATTTGGCTAAAAAACAAAAAATTCAGCCTTGGCGAGCCATCGCTGAACATGTAATAATTGCTGCTGTTGTAATTATAATCACCCATTTGGTGGGCCAATGGATTGGTAAAGCGTTTATATAAAAAAGACAAAATTTTCATTGAACAGGTTAATAACCTGTCCCTACAATATTTTAATGAAAATTTTGTCTTTTTTATTTTTAATAAATCTTATTAGCCTTAAAATTTTTCAATGTCAAATCGGTTCCTTCCAGCATTTTATCGGGCAAATTATTTAAATCAAACCATTCCCATTTTGTGCATTTATCAGGCTCCATAATTTTTGGTTCTCCGCCTTGATAATCGGCCTTCACGCCGATATTTAAATAATGCTTGTCATCTGTCTTAATATAGCGCATTTCATCAGCCACAGAAATTATTGCCACAGGTTTAACATCCAAATTGGTTTCCTCTTTAACTTCCCTTACTGCTGTTTCAAATACTGTTTCTCCAAATTCCAAATGACCACCCGGGAAAGCCCATTCCCCTTCGCCATGAGAACCTTTTCTTAAACCAAGCAAAACCTGACCTTTATCATTTTGGATCATGACGCAAATACCGACTTTAGGATATTTTTTGTTTTCCATATTTTTTACCTATATTCAATTAAATCTTTATTATCTCTTAATATCTTTTTCTCTAATTTTTCATCCGGATCAGGAAAACCGACTAAAAGCAAACAAACAGGCATATATTGAGCAGAAATATCAAATAATTTTTGGATCTGTTTTTCTTTCTCAACTCATAATATTCTTCAACCGGAATAAAATCGCCCGCTTCATTTTTTACTTCATGAGGCGGGATTAATACTTCATGGCCCATGTCTTCAAGCTGTTTCTTAACTTCCAAAATCTGTGGCCAAAATTTTATTGTTGAACAGATTGTGATAATCATAATTATCGATATTCAATTAAATCCTTATTATTTTTAAAAGTCTTCTTGCCGATTTTTTCACTAGGATCGGGGTAGCCAATAAGCAGCATAGCTACTGGCATAATATCATTCGGCATTTTAACAGCTTTTTGGACTGCTTGATGATCCTCTGACTTATTTAAATTAAAGCCTGAAAGATAAACGGCGCCTAAACCCAAATTATGGCAAGCAAGCAGAATATTTTGCGCTGCCAAAGCGCCGTCTTCAATCCAGCAAACAGGCGAAAGTTTAAGATCAACGCTAATGATCAAAATAAAATCGCAACTAGGAATAATTTGCTTATTATATTCGTCGTCTAAGGCCGCCAGTTCGGCCTTTATAATGTTATCTTTAACAATATAAAATTTCCAGGGCTGGCGATTATCAGCTGAAGGCGCGCATTTGCCTGCTTCAATCAACTTTATAATAATCTCCTCTGGAACATTTTTATTTATAAATTTACGCATAGAGCGGCGACTTTTAATACATTCTAAAGTTTCCATAATTTAGTTTAAAGTTATAAAGTTAAAAGGTTGAAAGCTAATATTTAATTCGGCTTTCAGGATTCAGCTTTTAGAATTCAATTCTTTTTCTTAACTTCTTTTTCTCGGAAATTCTTTTTTTTTGTTTAATGCGTTTTTCTTTGGCTGCTTTGCTTGGTTTGGTGGGAATTCTCTTTTTTTCTGGGATTAACACCTGATTAACTAAGTCATGCAATCGATCGATTACCTGGGCATTATTTTGCGCTTGAGAGCGTTCAGATTGCGCATATAAAACTAAATCGCCTTTTTCAGTTATTCTGTTGTGCAATTTATGCAAAATTTTATATTTTTGTTCCGGAGTTAAAACCTGTGAATTATAAACATCCCAGCGTAAAGTGGCTTTAGTGCTGACTTTGTTTAAACGCTGTCCCCCTTTCCCCCCTGAACGGGAAAAAGTTATTTCCAATTCTTTCTCCGGAATTTTAATCATAAATAAATAAAAATTTTTTTACTAAAATTATTTAATCTGGCTTCTAATCTTTTCTGCTATTTCTTCTGCCTCACCTTCTTTATAATCTTTACCTGGCCAATGTTTCAAACCATCACCTTCTTTTCTTGGCACAATATGCCAGTGCAAGTGCGGAATAATTTGACCAGCAATCCGGCCATTATTCAATTCCAAATTAAAAGCATCGTACTCGTCAAAAGCTAAAATAATACCGGCTGCAACTTTGCGGGTAACCAAAATCATTTCTTGTAAAATTTCGTTATTGGCATCTAACATATCTCGTGCATGTTTTTTGGGCACGATTAAAGTGTGACCTGGATTAACAGGATTAATGTCTAAAAAAGCAACTATATTTTCATCTTCATATACTTTTTTAGCTTCTTCCTCCCCAGCCACAATTTGGCAGAATAAACAATCTCCATTTGGCATAATTTTTTTAGTTAATAATTAATTAAATTTAAAATATTATTTTTCAATTGAATCAATTAATTTAGGATAATTTAAACTTATATATGGCCAATTTTCGGGCAAACCATGTCTTAAATGATTATAAACTGTATATTCGTAATGATAATCCCAATCTTTTTGCTTTTTTAAATGATTATCATGAAAACGGATATAATGATCATAAAATGATAATTGCCAGCGGAATTTTGGATAAAAATTTTTATCCCCGAATTTTTCAATAAGTTTTTCTTTATAAATATCAATGTCAAGTTTTTTTGCGTTATAATTTGATTCACGATTTCTCTTGAATAATCCCAAAACATATTCTCTCGCTCGTAGTAGGCGAAACGCCGGCGTTTCGCCTACGAGCGGATTATAATATTTTTGAGTATATCCTATTACAACATTTATATCACGAGATACATTTTCTTTAAGTGATTTTATTATCTTTGATATATTAAATTCACTTGAAGGCTCAATTATCAAATTTATATGATCATAAATAACTGAAAAACCATACAATTTAAATCCTTTTATCTCTTTACAAACTTTTAAATTCTCAATAAATAAATCACAAAATACTGATTCCTTAAAATACGGATAATTATGCTTTGTTTTAATGACAATATAATATATTGCTCTCGGGAAACAAATCCGCTTAATCGAATTTTTATGAAATTTCATTTGTTTTTGTTTTTAACTATTCAATTTTAAATGGCGAACTAGGAGCACTTTCCCACCTTATTTCATCAACTTCTTCCTGTTTGAATTCGCCCTTATAAAGTTTATCAGGCAAATTAATACAATAAGCTGGTTCTTTTGAAATACATTTATAACCATGAACCACGCCCGGCGGCACCAAAACTGTTACTGGATTTTTCTCCCCTACTTCAATAACTTGCTTTTTTTCAAAAGTTTCAGAATCCTGGCGATTGTCCCATAAATACAAGGCAAACGTGCCTGGCCCGACAAAAACAAAAAAATCACTTTGCTCTTTATGTTCATGCGGTCCGCGCACTACATTCGGCTTGGTTACCGAAACATAAGCCATTGCTGGCTGATATCTTATTTCGTCAATTCTAAAAATTTCTGCTAACCAGCCTCGATCATCATTAAATTTTTCTAATTGTTTTATTACTACACCCTTGATCATAGAATTTTAAAATCTCAGATTTCAGATCTCAGATTTAATATTATGAATAAATAACAAATTACTGCACTGACAATGCCGATTAAAATACTCAAAACACCGATTCCTCTTGTTAAATAAAAGATTAAAATACCGACTAAAACAGAAAGCAAAACAATTGTTGTATATTCTAATAATTTTAATTCCTTAGCTTTTTTTTCTTCCTGCGGATGAAAAAATATAGTTATAACACCCAATAAGATTAAAATAAACAAGTAAAAATCTAAGTTAAGATAATTCAAAATAATCCTTGGCTTTAATATTTCTAAAAATGAAAAAATTATAAATAAAATAAAAGCAAGCAAAAAGAGATCGCGAATTATAGTGGAAAGAAATAACTTTAAATTTTTACTAAAATTCATTTTTAAAATATATTAAATAATCAGTTAAATTTTTAAACAATCCCTGTTTAAACAAAGGGTCTCTAATTAATTTAATTTTTAAATTTTTTATTAAAATACCTTTTCCTCCTTCACTTAAACCCGGGATGGAGATAGCAAATCTCAACTTACCATTTTCTATTTGCTTATTAGATAAATCAAACTCTATAGTATTCATTTTAAAATCATCTTTAAATAAAGGCAAATTATAATCCGTAATTAAATAATTTATCTTTTCTTTTTCTAAATCCGAATTGCGATTTATTTCATGGACTAATGGATTAAAGTATTGTGCTGAAGCAAAAGCAAAAAGCCCCTCACTATTTATTGAAATATTGCCCTGCGGAACTTTTATTTCCTTAAATCCTGATGCCGTATCTTTTTTGTATTGCTGCCAAATATTAGTAATATTTAATTCTTCATCATCAATTATTATTTTTTGCAAACCTTGATTGGAAAAAGTTATAAAAACTAAATTCCCACTTTCAGTGATCAGACTAGCTGAATCAATTAAATTCAAGTCATTAATGAAAGTTAAATATTTTTGTTTAGTTTCTATACTTCTTGTTATAACATCATCAGCTGTTACTATTTCAAGTTTATAAACGCCTTCAGCTAAATCCTTAATCTCTGCTGTAATCTTATTATTTTGGGGATAAAAAGTAGCAATATTTTGATTTTGCCAATCATAAATATTTAAATAAACATTTTCAGAATTAATTTCGCTGCTATCGCTTATCAAATCAAAAATAAAATACAGATCTTCAGATTTTAAGTATGTATAAAACTTATAATAACCGTTTATTTTTTTATCTAATTTTAAAATTTCTTGGCTTGATTTATAATCATCTATTTTATAATCATAATTTAAATCATAATTGTAAACAGCTATTTCATTAATCGGCGGCAAATCATACAAAAATTCGTCTATTGTTTTAAACTTTTCTTTTTTTTGATATAAAATCAAATCATTTTGTTTTATGCTTGGCCAATTTAAATTATTAATAATCTTATTTTCCAACGGCTTTAATTCTAAACCAGTTTCTTCAACTTGACTGCCTATTTCTATTAAATTATTAAATTCATTCCAGTATTCAAATCCCAAAATAGCTTTATTAAAATCTCGCGGCAAATAAACATCAAAATAAACAGGTTCTTGCTCCATATAAACAAAATTTCCTACTTTAACTCTTTCTTTGGGTACTAAAATGGAAATAAAAGGGGTAAATTTTTTAAAATCAGTCTCAAATTTTAAATTGCCAAATAATGCCAAATCTTTACAAAGAAAAAACAGAATAAACAAAATAGCCAGTCCAATCAAAATAATTCTAACTAATTTTAAATATTTATTATAATTATTCATAAGATTCTTCATCTAATTCTTTTAAAACCCTTATTGCGTATAAAGTTTCTTTTTCTGTTGCTTGCATTTCGGGGATTAACACGAGACCAAATTCTTCCAAAAAATAATTTAATTCATAAATATATTCATCGCCTTCATAGGCATAATAATATAAGGGAATTTTTGCATTTAATAAATTAATTAAATAACTAATGTCTTCTTCTAATTGGAATCTGCCAATAACGTTTCTTTCTGGAAAAAATATTTTATCACTGCGCTGGCTTATAATAATGGCATTAGCTTTGGTTAAATTAATAATTTCTTGATTAATTTTGTTATAATCTTTAATATTTTGTTTGCTCTTAATTAAATTATCATGACCAGATAAATAAACTATATTTATAGTAAAGTATAAAAAACTAACAATTAAAAGTAAACTCAATAAAATTTTAAACTTTCTATTTCTAAAATAATTTATTAAATTAAAATAAAAAATAGCAACAAATGGCAAAGCTAAAATATAAATTGGTAAAAAATATCGCACGTAAGAAATGCCGATTTTATTCAATTGCAAAGTCATCAAATCTTCAAAAAGCCAACTGCCATAATAAACAAGCAAATACAAACTAACTGTAATAAATATTAAGAAAAAAACTCCATGAGCTTTTTTATTATAATACTTAATCAGACAAAAAACACCCAAGACAAAAGGAATAAAAAGCCACGAAAATAAAAAGATATAATAATTATAAAAATTTAACAAAAAGACTTTAGGATGAAAGCCAAAAGGCAAAGCTAAAAATTTTGCAAAATTTAACAAATTTGAAGTGCTGGTTTTAAATTCAGTTGGCAATTGAGTAATTAAATTATCGCCTTGCTCTAATCTTAAATAACCAAAAGATAAATAATCTCCATAAGTTGCCTGATTATAATAAAAAATAGGCAAAAAGACCAAAAAAATCACAATAAAAAATAAAATTACATGCTGCCATTTAATTTTTTTAAAATAAACAATTAATAAAAACATTAAAATACCCAAAATCCATAAAAACTCATTAGTTCTAATTATCAAAGCCAAAGCTATAAAAAACGATCCTAAAATTACAAATAAAATATTATTCTGTTTAATTTCCTTATCTATTCTCAATAACCAATAAATACCCATAATCAAAAAAGACAAAAAAGCAATATTGGGCAGCATGGAAAAATTTGCATAATACCACCAAGCCGGATTTACAAAAAACAACAAAGCGCTTAGAAAAGCAATTTTGGGACTAAAAATTTTTAACAAAATTTTATAAAAAAACAAAACAGCCAAAACAGCCAGTAAGGGCGTTAAAAATTTCATTAAGCCAACGCCAATAATTTTACCAATCAAACCATAAATTAAAAGCATGCCTAAAAATGAACCAGGCACTAAATTATCCTGATAAACATTGAAGCTGCGAGGTTTAATCAAATTACCTGCTATTTCATTCAATGGTTCGGCTACACTAAAATCGCTGTTTTCAATGTAATTTTTAATAAAAAAATAATTGGCTGTTTCATCCGGCCAGGTAAATTTAGCTAAAGGATTGCCAAAATTCAAAAATGAATAGATAAAAAAGAAAAATATCCCTAAAAATATCAAAATTGCAAATTGCTTATGAGTATTTTTTTGTATTCCAATTAGCATAGATTATTCTTAATTTTAGCAAAAATATGCTAAAATTAAAATATGCTTAAAAATTTTAAATTTTTACTGTTTTTTTTGCTGATTTTAGCAATTTTATTAAATATAAACTGGCTCAAGTCCCCTATGCTTGGGCTAATTTTTGGTCTGCTTTATCTTTTAATTTTTGGCTATTTAACGGGTAAAGTTATCTTTAAAAACAAGAATTTCAGCTGGCAAGTTATTATTGGAACATTTTCTTTGTTTTCAGCTTATTCCCTATTAGGTGCTATTATTTATTATTTTTATCAACTTAACCAGCTTAGTGTCAGCATTTTGTTCGCTGTAATTTCGATTGCAATAATTATCCTAGATTTCAAATCTCAGATTTCAGATCTCAGAATTCAGCATTCGATTAGCAACCTTATAAAACATTATAAAACTTCATCTAGCTTCATAAAACCTCTAATTTTAATCCTAACCTACCTGATCCTCTTTGCCACAAGCGTATTTATCTTGATCCAATCGCAAACAACAGAAGCTATAAAAACACCATGGCAAGTTATTCCCCCTGCATTTTTTATAATCTATTTTATTGCCACTTTAAATTTGATTATTTTAACTTTCCGCTTAAAAAATTATTTAACCAATATATTAATTTCTTTGCATTTTTTCTTAACTACCGGCATTGCTTTAATTATCTACAAGCTTGGCTATGGCTTTGATCCTTTTATCCATCAAATTACAGAATTAACAATTTTCCAAAACGGGCTAATTTTGCCTAAGCCTTTTTATTATCTGGGCCAATATTCAATTGTCGTATTTTTGGCTCATCTCTTGCAAATTTCAGTAGAATGGATTGATAAATTATTACTACCGATTTTATTATCAATATTTTTGCCCTATACAATCTATAAAAGCTTAAATAAAACTTTTTTATGGCCCGAGAGTAAATGTCGTATTTTAACGTTGGTTTTTCTTTTTTTGCCTTTTTCATTATTCATTGCCACAACTCCGCAAGCCCTGGCTAATTTATTTACCATTATAATTTTGTTTTTGTCATTCTTGCATTTACGAAATAAACAAATCCCGTTTTGTTTTCTGATTTTTTTAACCTTGACTACATTATTTATCCATCCTTTAGCCGGCATTCCTGTTTTCATTTATCTAATAATCTTGTGGCTTTTAGAAAATAAAAGCAAAAGCAAAAAAATTATTTTAATTATTTTTACTTTGCTTTCCGCCCTTGCTCTGCCTTTAGCTTTATTGCTAAATTCCCTGATTTCAATTTATAAAATAACAATTGAATCTGGTGATTTTAGTTTAATTGAACTGCCAACTATTTTTTCCAAACAATTTAATTATTTTCTTGATCTTGCTTATTTATACAAACTTTCCATTTACTGGCTTTTTATTTTAACTGCTGCCCTGACTTTTATTTATTTAGTAAAACAAAAAAAAGCTAAATTTTTTCTGGCTTCAATTTTAACTTTTATAATTTTAATTATTAACGCGATTTTATTAAATTTTATAAAGCTCTCTTTTATTATTGATTATGAGCAAGGTGATTTTAGCCGGCGTGTCTGGCAATTGGCGTTTTATTTTCTGCTACCAGTTGTTATTTACGGCTTTTATTTAATTATAAACAAGGCAAGCAAACAATCATCTGTTTATAAAATATTTATTATCTTTTTGCTTTCTGGCTTTATAACTTTCAGCTTATATTTAAGTTATCCTCGCTTTGATGATTATGATAATTCTAAATTTGTTAATTTAAGCCAAAACGATCTCTTGACCGTTGAATTTATTGAAAAAAATGCCAAAACTGATTATATTGTTTTGGCCAATCAAATGACTTCTGCTGCTGCTTTAAAAACTTTTGGCTTTAACCGATATTATAAAGGCCATTATTTTTATCCGATTCCCACAGGCGGTAACTTGTATCAATATTTTGAAAAAATGATTTATGAAGATACTTCAAAACAAACAATTATTGAAGCCATAGACTTAACAGGAGTTAAAACAGCTTATTTTGTCCTGCCTAGTTATTGGAGCCGCTTTGCCATAATTGCTGAGCAAGCAAAAAAATCGGCTGACCAAATTTTTAGTTTAGATGACGAAATTTATATTTATAAATATTTTAAATAAATTATTTATTGAATAAAAAACAAGGTTGATGTTTTCATGAAGCATTGTCCGAACATGAACAAACCTTCTTTAAAGCCAGACAAGCAGTTTCTTTAAAAATGGCAAACCGCTACTTAGCACATTAAGCCAAAGCCGGTTGTATTAGCCATATTTATTTTATCATAAAACGAAAAAAAACCGCACTTTCATAAGAAAGTGCGGGGAAAGGTTAAAAGGTTAAAGGTACAAGGTTAATAAATTGCGGCACGAGCGCGCAGGGATTCATTGTGACCATCGGGATAGCCCCAGTGAACGAGCATTTCCCCACCGTCCCAGTCAACGCTCGGCACCGCGCCACCGTCACTGCGCGACCCAGAACAAAAAGTCCGGTCATCAATGTCCAAATGCTTGCCTGTCTCTTTGTAATACTTGTGCTCATACTGCAAGCGCTCAAGCAGGGTGATACCGCTGATCTGTTTTCTCTCCAGATCATTGGCCGACAGATTTTTCAATTCTTTGTCCGCCTCAACTCGGTCGCGGACCCAAATGGCATAAGCGCCGTTGACAGGATCACGGTCGTTTTTGGTTATGGCTCCATCCAGATTACTGTCCGTATACTTCCAGCATCGAAAATGCTTGGCGCAGTTTTCATAAGCCTGCTGGATTTTTAGGTTTTGAGCAATGACGATCAGGCGGTCAAATCCCTTTTGGCGTTCGGGTATTCTAATGCTGGTAATATCCAGCTCAATGCCGTCTTCACGGTAAAGCTCCGCCCATTCAGCCAGCATCTGCTCTGTCCCCTTTTGAGGAAAAGGATTTTCCCGCTTTAAAAAGCGTCCCAATTCTTCAGGCGTCAATGTTCCGTGCTGGAGTTTGTGGTTCAAATCCGCCAGCATGCCAAGCACATTGCCCGGCACCTCACCGATCATTTCTTTTTTCATGATCAGTACTCCTTTTCTTTTTGGGCTTTTATGCCCATTTGAGTCCAACTGCCACTGCAGTTTTCAATGAACTCTAATATAAAAATATATCATGTTTTAGCCATAAAGTCAAAATCTAAAACTTAAAATCTACTCAATTTGCCAGAATAAAAAAGTCCCTGCCAGATATTTAATCTAACGGGGACAAAAATTCAAGGTTCAAAAATTCAATAGTTTCAAGGGCTCAATGGTCAATAATCAAACTTCCGATAAACGCAGACGCGCAGGTTCAGAGCGGAGTAGCCAAGCCAGCTGTCGCTGACAATGAGACCATTAGTATTGAGATGGCCGACAGAGACTCGGTAGCCATTGGAAGACAGCGAAACGCCCCAGTGCCACCAGTCCTCAGCAATTCGCTCGCCATTGTTAACCATGTAATTGGTCAAAATGGCTTCGCTGAAAACTGCCTCATGGCAACGTTCATAGTCCTTGCCGAGTTTGGCGATCTCTGCTTCCTGCGTTTTCCAGTTCATGTTAGCAAACTGGCCACAAAAATTGATGAGATAGTAGCCGGCTTGGGGTTTGTATGTCGCCCACTCGTCCTCGTTGCCTTCGAGCCACCAGGCGTTGGTATAAAAAAAACACGACTGGTTGCTCTGGTCTGTTCTCCGCTTGTCGCGCTGTTCGCGCAGAGACAAACCATGGATACAGACCAGCCGCCAATCAGCGCCGGTCTTGTTCTGTTCGGCGCAAACGCGCAAAGTCGCCTCGCTGTAGCGGATATCCCTGTCCTTTGGGACTTCCCTGTCCCAGGTTTTAACTGCCTCCTCGGCAGTGATGACTTTGGCATAACCCAGGATGTTGATGGCTTGCTCTAAAATCGTATGTTCTTGCGCGTCGGCTACCTTTTTTTCTAAAAAAGCCTGCAAAACATCTGCAAACTTTTCCGGATCATGCGTTCCGTCCAAGAGGCCCTTCCCGATCTGGGTCTGAAGACTCCAGATTCTACTTCTTACCTTTTCATCTACTTTTAGCATTGCTCATGCCCTCCTTTTGTTTTTAACCATTACTCATGGGTTCGAGGTTTTTGTTATTTAATTGACAAATTACACGCTTTTTTCAATATAAAAATATATCATGTTTTAGCCATAAAGTCAAGCCAAATCAATTGGGTATACTAAACAAAAAGAAACAGGTATAGTAAGATAATGTAAAAGAAAACCTA
>CAZPVP010000013.1:0-23650 GCA_964590345.1 uncultured Gammaproteobacteria bacterium
AAATAGGACATTTTAACTTCCCTGAGAATAGGACATTTTAACTTCCCGTTGACAATCAATTTCTAATCCCTTGACAAGGTTATTTTTCTTTGCTATACTAATTTATCAAATTCAAAAAGGAGGGATAAAAATGATATTTTATCAAATTTGTCTGGCAATTCTGGGCATCTATTTTTCCGTCGCTGCTATTTTTCTCATGATAAATATGGTGATGGAATTCATCCAGCAAAAAAAGAACCAAATCATCCGTTATCACCGCAAGCCAACCCCCATTACGCTTATCAAAAAATCACCCTCATATTTAAGAACATCTTTGTTCTGGCCCGCTTATATTAACCGCTATCTATAGCGGTTTTTTTTTGTTATTCACTGAAACTTACCTACATCTGCCAAAGCTTTAGCGTAGACAGATGCAAAAGGCGGATATTTGAAAAAAACCTTAAAACTTGATAAATTAATTATATAAAATCTTAATTTAAGGGTAGCTTGGAGCACCTGCTCCAAGCGGAAAGTCAGGAGCGGGTGCTCCCTTCTACCCATTTTTAGAGCTATGAACCTAATCAAAAAATTAGATCAAGACCTAATCAATAAAATCGCCGCCGGTGAAGTGGTTGAACGGCCGTCTTCTGTAGTTAAAGAATTAATTGAAAATTCTATTGATGCCAAGGCCGATCAAATTAATTTAGAAATCAAAAATGGCGGCATTGATTATATTTCAATTCAGGATAACGGCATAGGCATGTCAAAGGAAGATGCTCAATTAGCGGTTGAGCGCCATGCCACCTCAAAGATTTCCACTATTGACGATCTTTTTAATATCCAAACATTGGGTTTTCGTGGAGAAGCCTTGGCCAGTATTTCTTCTGTTTCCCAGTTTTCCTTGGAGACAAAAACTAAAAATGATTCTGAAGGCACCAATTTGCAAATAGCTAATGGCAAATTGCAAATAAAACCTTGTGGCTGTCCCGAAGGCACAAAAATAAATATCAAAGAACTTTTTTACAATGTACCCGCCCGTAAAAAATTTCTTAAATCAGCCACAACCGAATATAATCATGTATTAGACATTTTTACTAATTTTGCTCTGATTAACCCACAGATCAGTTTTAAACTAATTCACAACAACAAACTTGTTTTTAACCTGCCTAAAACAAAGGCCTGGTTAGAAAGGATTAAACAGATTTTAGGTACTGATATTGTTCAGTCATTAGTCCCAATTCAAAGCAAAGGCACAATTGAAATTTCCGGCTTTATTGGCAAACCCCAAATAGCCAGAAACAACCGCAAATCACAATTTGTTTTTATTAATAACCGTGCAGTCAATGATTTTATTATCGCCAAAGCAATTAAACAAGGTTATGGCTTGCTAATCCCTAAAGAGCTTTATCCTACTTTTATTTTAAATATTAAATTGCCGCCTGAATTGGTTGATGTTAATGTTCATCCGCGCAAAGCAGAAGTTAAATTTAAAAATCCGCAGGAAATATTTGTGGCCGTATTGCAAACTATTCAAAAATCATTGGTTGGCAATAATTTAACCCCGCAAATCAAAACCTCTGCTGAAAAAATAAAAAAATTCACCTTACAACCAAGTATAGGCCAAAAAACTTATCAGCCTTCAGTTAGTTACCAACCAAACTTAAAAAAAATCAAATCAAAGGCTTCAAAAGTTTCACAGGCTTTAGAATTTTCTAAGGCAATTTTAAAAGAGGAATTCATTGCCAAAAAAGAACCGCAAAGAATCGGGGATTGGCGCTTACTTGGCCAAATTCACAATTCTTATCTTTTAGTCGAAGCGGCTGATGCTATTTTAATTATTGACCAGCATGCCGCAGCTGAAAGAATTATTTATGAAAAATTTAAAAAAGAATACGATACTCAAAAAATGAAAAGCCAGCAATTGCTTTTGCCATTAACTTTGGAGCTTTCAGCTCGGGAAGTTGAAATATTAAATCAAAGTTTAGATTTTTTAAGAAACCTGGCTTTTGATATAGAAATTTTTGGTCAAAATACTTTTATTATTAATGCTGTACCACAGAATTTAAACAAACTTGATCTTAAAAAAACTATTTTAGGTTTAATCAATGATTTAGAAGAACACGATTTTAGCCAAGCAAAATCAATTGATGAACAAAAAGATCTGGTCATAAAATATGCTGCCTGCCGAGCAGCAGTAAAATTTAACGATAAACTGGAAGTAGAAGAACAGATTAAATTACTTGAAGATGTTATGCAAATTATTGATAAAATAAACACTTGTCCTCATGGCCGGCCTTTTCTCATGGAACTAACTTTAGATCAATTAGCTAAAAATTTTAAAAGAAAATAACACTACTTTTGTATGAATATTATGCGGGTCTATAAATTTTTATTCTTCTTACTAATTGCTTCATTTATCACAATCCCCTTTTTTTGTTTAGCCCAAGAGCAACAAAAACCAATTGATGAATTTTATACTTTAGCTCAGGTTATTAAACTTGAGAATATTCCTATTGAAGAAAAAACAGACGGAGTCACTCAAGTTATTTCAAAACAGCAAGTAACCTTAAAAATCTTAAAGGGTAAATTAAAAAATCAGGAATTCAAATTGATAAACGAAATAACCACTAACCCCGTAAATTTAGAATTAAAGCAAGGTGACAAAATATTAGTTAATGTAGAAGAATACCCAGACGAAAATTATCAAATTTATATAACTGATTTTTACCGCTTTAATGGATTGCTTCTCTTAATTTTGCTTTTTTCCGTTCTTTTAATTTTAATCGGAGGTCAGCAGGGTTTTAAAACGATTTTAAGCCTGATTATTTCAATTTTATTAATATTTTTGTTTTTAATACCAAAAACTTTGGCTGGTTACAATCCTTTAATTTTGGCGTTAATTATTGCTTTAGTCGTTACTATAATAACTTTAATTTTAATTTCAGGCTTTAATAAAAAAACACTAATAGCAATTTTAGGCACTTTGGGCGGCTTAATTATTGCTGTAATTATTTCTATACTTTTTTCAAAACTAAGCCATTTAACCGGGCTTTCAACAGAAGAAGCCCGCAGTTTTTCTTTCAAACATCCGGAAATAAACCCCCAGGGCATTTTCTTTGCCAGCATAGTAATTGGTGCTTTAGGCGCTGTTATGGACGTAGCCATGTCAATTGCCTCCAGTTTAACTGAAATCAAAACGGCCAATTTGAAAATGTCCTTTTATCAATTATTCAAAGCCGGGATTCGCGTTGGCAAAGATATTATGGGCACAATGACTAATACTTTAATTTTTGCTTATGTCGGCGCCTCATTGCCTCTGCTCTTGCTTTACGCCGATTTTGGCGGCTCATATTTTAACTTTATTAATTTTGATTTTATTGCCGATGAAATAGTTAGATCATTAGGAGGCAGTATTGGTCTAATAATGGTTATTCCAATTACAGCTTTTATCGGCTCGTTTTTATACAGCCGTAAAAAATGATATAATAGAAACACAGATTTTACTCGCTCATTTATACTGATAAAATCAATCCAACCTCATATAACTTTATATAACCTAATATAACCTTAAAATACTATGTCCAAAGATCCAAAAGAACAAAAAGAAAAATACAATATTCCAGCCCACAAATTACCAGTTCATCCCATGGAACAAAAATTAAGCTTGAAAAAAATGTCAGATATTACCTGGCGTATTTTTCGTATTATGTCAGAATTTGTCGAAGGCTTTCAATTTTTATCTCAATTTAAAAAAGAGGTTACAATTTTTGGGTCTGCGCGAGTAAAACAAAACAGCAAGTGGTATAAAGAAGCCGAAACATTAGGCAAATTATTAGCCAAATCAAACTACATTGTCATTACCGGTGGCGGCCCCGGAATTATGGAAGCTGCCAATAAGGGCGCGCATTCAGTTGACCCGAAAAAATCTATCGGCATAAACATTCAACTACCTGCAGAACAAAGGACTAATGCTTATGTTACTAAAAGTAAAGGTTTTTATTATTTTTTTACCCGTAAAGTTATGTTAGCTGCCTCAGCCCAGGCTTATATTTTCTTTCCTGGTGGCTTTGGCACTTCAGATGAATTTTTTGAAATGATAACTTTGGTCCAAACCGGCAAAATGCAAAAATTGCCCATAATCTTGGTCGGTAAAGATTTTTGGCAGCCATTAGTTGACTGGATGAAAAATAATTTAATCAAAAAATATAAAACGATCAGCCCCAATGACATTAAATTATTCCATTTAGTTGATACCGCTGAAGAAGCAATGAAATATATCAAAAAATCCAAAGAACGAACAATATTTTAACTCAGCTCTGGGCATGAGCTTTGAGCTCTAAGCCCTAAGCTCAAAGCTTTATGTCTAAAGTCACAAAAACCCAAGCAACCTCAAGCCTAAAATCCGATATTCAAAAAATTATCCAGCCAATAATAGGTGATGTTAAAAATTTCATCAAACCGACCGACCGGATATTGCTTAAACCCAACTTTAACACTGCTGATCCATATCCCGCCTCAACCGATATGTCTTTTTTATCAGCGGTTATTGAATTGTTCAAGGAAGCAAAGCCAAAAGAAATAATTATAGGTGAATCATGCACCTATTTTTTAAATACTGAAAAAGTCTGCAAACAAAAAGGCGCTCCGTCAATTATGGAAAAATATAATGTTACTTGGCATAATTTTGAAAAAGGCAAATGGGTTAAAGTTAAAGTACCTAATGGCAAATATTTCAAATCAGTTTCAATTCCCAAAATAAGTCAACAGGTTGATAAGATTATTTTATTGCCCTGCTTAAAGACCCATCGCCTGGCGCGCTTTACCATGAGCTTAAAAATTACTATTGGCATGTTAAAGCCGATTCAAAGAGGCCCATTGCACTTATCAAACCTTGAACCGCGCATTGCCGAAGTCGCTTCAGTTATTGGGCCTGATTTAATTATTTTAGACGGGCGAAAATGCTTTGTCACCCAAGGACCAGAAGAAGGCCAGCTGCAAGAACCGAATATTTTAATGGCCGCGACAGATCGGATAGCACTAGATATTGAAGGCTTAAAAATCTTACAAAGCTACAAAGCAGAAAATATGCTGGGTAATGATCCTTGGGCTTTAAAACAAATTACCAGAGCAATAGAACTTGGTCTTGGCTCAAAATCTGAAAAAGATTATCAAGTAATTGACCTCTAAGATAAGAAATGCCACACTAAAAATATAAATGTGGTATTTTTTATTACTTAAATTATGTTCAAAAAAATCACAATAAAAGATATTACCAAAGATAACCTTAAAACAATCGCTTGCACGGATTTAGGCGCTTATAATCAAATCGGCAAAAACAATTTAAAAGGCAAAGGGATTAACGGCGTAGTGATTATGGAAGACCGTCGGCCTGATTTTTTCATTACTTATAACGAATTTGAAACCAATCAAGACACGACTTTAAATCGCCATGGCCCCTTTAAATTTTTATCAACCCAAACTCATTTGAAAGAATTGGTAAAAGAACTGCATGATCAAAATATCAAAGTATATTTCGGTTTTTGGGGGCAACTTTTTGATCCGCACAAAAAAAGCTGTTTATCATGGATAGATAAACATCCTGAACTTTGGACAATGTATAATGAAAACAATAAAAATTTTGACCTTGACCCTTTGGTAATGCTTGAACCAGAAAAAATCACTTTTGCTCAATATGTAATCAGACAATTTACAAAATTTAAAAAAGATTTTAATTTTGACGGCTTGTTTTTGGGCGACGGTTTAAATGGTTATCGTTTATTTATTGATCCTAAAAAATACCGAGACAAAGAAGAGACAAAAGTAAAATGGACAAAATTCTATAAAACCTTAGCCCATAACCTTCATAAAATGGATTGCCGGCTATTGGCTTATGATTGCCTGGGACTAGCACCAGAAAAAGCCATAAAGCATGGCGCGGATTATTTTAATCAAGCTCAAGCCGGCCTGGATTATTTGATTGTCCAGACCTATCCAACTGCTTGGGGCAGAAAATGGCTAAAAAAATTTAAAGGCTTTGATTTTAAATCCTGTTTGAATAACTTAAAAGCAACCAAGGAAAAGCTTGCCAAAACCAATTGTCAGGTTTTTTATACTTTAGAAATGGGGGACAATATAGAAGATTGGAAACCAAAAACCAGAATTACAAAAAAACAACTTAAATATTTTCAAAAATATGCAGACGGCAAATTCCTTGTCTGGGCCAATAATCTTTTTTATCAATTATTAAAATAAAAAATGCTTTAAAAATTATACCTGACTTTAGTCAGTCTGCTAAAGCAGGGGATAATTCTAAACCCACATGCATTTTTTATTTGACATACTTCACCGCCAATTAGCACGGCACTCTATGCGGCGGTTTTTATTTTTGCCAAAAAAGCTTAAAAAAGTTAAAATTAATATAATGGGTAACGACGAATTCATTCGTCGCTTAATTTCACGTTGCGAATAAATTCACGACTACCCGTAATATTAAAAATATGCCCAAATCAAAACAAAAAGTCGCTGTCGCCATGAGCGGGGGAGTAGATTCCTCTGTTGTCGCAGCTTTACTTAAAAAACAAGGACATGATATTATTGGTATTTTTATGCATTTTTGGTCAGATCCGCATTATGCTAAAAATCAAAATATTGCCAACAAATGCTGTTCTTTAGAGGCCTATGAAGATGCCCGCCGAGTGGCTGAAGCTCTAAATTTCCCGATTTATACAATGAACCTTAATTTTGACTTTAAAAAATATATTGTTGACAATTTTTTAAGCCAATATCAACAAGGATTAACTCCAAATCCTTGCATCCGCTGCAATCAATTCATTAAATTCGGGGCATTCTGGAAAAAAGCCAAAGCTTTGGGCTGTAATTTTATTGCCACTGGCCATTATGCTCAAATAAAAAAAGATAAAAAAGGTTATCATTTGCTTGAAGGAAAAGATAAGATAAAAGACCAGTCCTATTTTTTATATCGTTTAACTCAGAACATTTTAAGCCATTGTTTTTTCCCGGTTGGTAAATACAAAAAAGAACAAGTCAGAAAATTGGCGCAAAAATTTAACCTGCCGGTTTTTAAAAAAAGAGATTCTCAAGAAATCTGCTTTGTGCCGGAAAAAGAACATTATGAATTTTTAAAACGCCATTTAAAATTAAAGCCCGGTGATATTGTAACAACTAAAGGCGAAAAAATCGGAAAGCATAAAGGTTTGCCATTATATACAATCGGCCAACGAAAGGGCATTGAACTAAGCAAAGGCCCTTGGTATGTAGTTAATTTAGATTTTGCAAAAAACCAATTAATTGTTACTAATAATCCACAAGATAATCGGCTTTTTTCTGATATAATGTATGTAAATGATTTAAATTGGATTCAAGAAATTAAATTGCCCGCTGAGCTGGAAGTTCGGATCCGTTATCTGCATAAAAATCAAAAAGCTAAAATTTTTCAGGAAAAAGATTTAATTAAAGTCCAATTTGAAAAAAAACAACGCGCTATCACTCCAGGCCAATCAGCTGTTTTTTATAAAAAAAGTAGGGTCTTGGGCGGCGGTATAATAATTAAAATATAAAAAATGAAAAGACCATTTATTCAAAGACAAAAAATCAGCAGTTTAATTCTAGCTGCTTTTATTTTAGCTGTCACATTGGCACAAATCGCTTATATCCAATCCACTTTTTTGAATCAATTTTTTAATTTGGAAATTGTCAGTTTAATCTTTTTTATTGCTTATATTATTACTTTCATTACTATTAATGAATATCCTAATATAATTGCCAAATTTAATAATTTGCATACAGCGGTTGCCGTTTTTATTTTAGAAATATTAAGCTTATTAACCTTTATCTTTCTGCCTTATGCTCCTTTAATTTTCGTGGCTTTTATCTTTTACATTATCTGCACCAATATTATTTTTATTAATTTTGATATTTTTTTAGAAGCTCAGACAAAAGATACAGAAACAGGCAGAATCAGAGGACTTTATTTTACTATTTATAATATAGGCTGGATTGTTTCACCTTTTATCTCTGGACAAATTTTAGAAAAACTTGGTTTTAATTGGCTCTTTACTTTAGTTATTTTTTTGATTTTGCCGATTATTTTAATTTTACTTACAACTTTCAAGAGGTTTAAAAATCATTATGCCCGCAAACATTTTAAAGTAGCAACAACAATTAAAGAATTATTAAAAAGACCCAATTTAGAAAAAATTTTTTATATAGCTTTTTTATTGCAATTTTTTTATGCTATCATGACTATTTATATGCCAATTTATTTAAATCAAACACTTGGACTTCATTGGAATGAAATAGGTATTATTTTTACAATCATGCTTTTGCCTTTTATTATTTTAGAAATTCCAGCTGGTTATTTAGCTGATAAATATTTTGGCGAAAAAGAAATTTTAACCATTGGTTTGCTAATCACTGCCTTAGCTGCAATTATTGTTTTTTTTACTCAAACAACCAGCGTATTAATCTGGTCAATAATTTTACTTTTTAGCCGAGTCGGTGCTAGTTTAATTGAAATAATGCGTGAAAGCTATTTTTTTAAAAAAATTGATGTGCAAGATCTGGAATTAATCAATGCTTTTCGTTCAACCATGCCTTTGGCTTATATTTTTGCCCCTTTAGTTGCGGCTTTGGTTTTATATTTTAAACCTATTAATTATATTTTTCTATTTTTAGGCTTAATTATATTAACCGGTCTTTACTTTTCTTTAACCTTAAAAGATACAAAATAAAATAAAATTAAAAACCTAAAATTAGTCAAAAAGACCTTATTTTTCATCAATAAGGTCTTTGTATCATATCAAGCAGATGGAACAGCGTTAAAAAATTGACAAAAACAATTTTATATGATATAATACTCTATCAGGTAAAATTCAAGAAAACACTTGCCATTTTGGTAAGAAAAGAATAATTAGAAGAATAAAGGAGGTAAAAAATGAAAAAAGGAATTTTGGTAATCGCTCTTTTCTTAACAATGCTTGCTGCGACTTTGCAGGCCGCAGGACAACCTGGCTGGGTAACAACTTATGCTCAGGCCAAAGAGTCCAAAGGTTATGTCTACGCCGTAGGTGTAGCAGAATACGATTCAAAAACTGCAACAGATGACGTTTACATCAAGGCCTTAATTACAGCCACCAAAGACAGTTCTAAAAGAATCAAAACATTCTTAAAGATTGCCACGCTCAGGGATTTTCAGATCATTGCTTACGATTACAGTAACAAAAAGCTTTACGTTCTCGGTGCTGTACCAAAGGAGCGTAACTTACCTACTCAAATTGAAATGAATCGGGTTTATAGTACTCTTGAAGCCAATAAAATTACCAGATATCATAGCGTGCCTAGACAGTGGTGGAGAAATTATCATCCGCTACCGAAAAAAGGATTAACAGCCGCTGATTACAAAAAAAATGTTTTTCGAGTAGGCAATAATCTGTATGCCATTGGCTACGGCAGGGTAAACGAAAAAGCTCCGCAAAATCAATATTGGAGAACTGCTGAACGAGCCGCTACTTTAGATGCTCAAAGAAACTTAACAGCTGTTTTAAACCACGTCTTGATTGAGCTGAATGACCATGAAGGCAATTATTCTGCCAAAATCAGCGGAGTTTTGCAAGGAGCAAGAAAGACAAACCGAAAATACGAACAAAGTCCCAATGGTTGCTATGTACTCATGGCAGTACCTTTAGCAAGCATTCAATAATGATTACTTTAACTCACAAAAAACCCTTGGTTAAACAAAACCAAGGGTTTTTCTTTATTAAAAAATCGCTCTAAAAATTCAGAACGATTTTATTTTGCTCTATTTCTAATTTTAAATAAGTGGCGAATTCTTTAATCAATTTGGTCGTAGCCAGGCATTTGCCCCCAAATTTCATAACAACACGATCTTGCCTTTCCATTTTTCCTCCTTTCTAAAAAAAACATGGAATTATTATAAATCAGCACAATTTATTGATTTTTGTCAACAAAAACAAGGCTTGCCAAAATATCTTTTTTTCTTTATAATTATCCATATGTTAGCTGCAAAAGAATTGCGTCAAAAATTTATCAAATTTTTTGAATCAAAAGGGCATAAGGCTATACCCAGTGCTTCTTTAATTCCCGAACATGACCCGACTGTTTTATTTACTACGGCTGGCATGCATCCTTTAATTCCGTATCTAATGGGCGAGAAACATCCGGCTGGCAAACGTTTAACCAATATTCAAAAATGTATTAGGACAGCTGATATTGACGAAATCGGAGATAACCGCCATTTAACTTTTTTTGAAATGATGGGCAACTGGTCTTTGGGCGATTATTTTAAAAAAGAAGCGATTGAATGGTCTTGGGAATTTTTAACTGATCCCAAATGGTTAGGCTTGGATCCTAACCGCTTTTATATTACAGTTTTTAAAGGAGAAAATAATATTCCGCGTGATGAAGAAGCAATTAAAATCTGGCAGTCGGTCTTGGCTAATTCACAAGTCTCAAATGAAGTTGCTGGTGATGATGAAATAGTGAAACAAGGTATTAGAATTATTCCGCTTGATATGGCTGAAAATTTTTGGATTGCCGGGGCTTCAGGCCCTTGCGGTGGTGATACTGAAATGTTTTATGATACCAGACCAGAAGAAGGTCCTTTAAATGGTAAATTTGATGATTATGTTAATGATTTCCGCTTAATTGAAGTCTGGAATGATGTTTTTATAGAATTTAATAAAAAACCTGACGGCACTGTTGAAAAACTTGAGCAGCAAAATGTTGATACTGGCATGGGCGTAGAGCGGGCAATTACAGTTTTAAACGGCTATTCCAATGTTTTTGAAACAGAACTTTTTTTACCATTAATTGAACAAATTAATTTTTTACGTGGTTATAAAGTTAGAAGTGCAAATGGATATGACATTTATGCTCACGAAAGTGACCCTAATTATGAAGAAATTGTTAAATCTGTAAGGATAATTGCCGACCATATTAAAGCTGCTACCATGATTTTAGGTGATGATAATGCTGTCACACCCTCTAATGTTGATCAGGGCTATATTTTGCGACGCTTAATCAGACGGGCTGTTCGTTATGGCAAAAAACTAAGCATTAATGAAATTTTTACTTTTAAAATCAGTGAAGTTATTATTGACATGTATAAAGATGTTTACCCCGAAGTCAAAAAAAATCAGGATTTTATTATCAATCAATTAATCCAAGAAGAGGAAAAATTTAGCAAAACTTTGGAAAAGGGCGAAAAAGAATTTCAGAAAATGATCAAAAACAAAAAATTATCGGGTAAAGAAGCTTTTATTCTTTTTTCTACTTATGGATTTCCCTTGGAATTAACCAAAGAATTGGCCAAGGAAAAAAATATAAAAATTGATGTTGACGAATTTAATAAAGAAATGCAAAAACATCAGGAATTATCCCGCAAAGGCGCGAAACAAAAATTCAAAGGCGGACTGGCTTCACGAGATGAACAAACAGCCAAATTACACACCGCCACTCATTTACTTTTACAGGCTTTACGTGAAGTTTTAGGGTCTCATGTCATACAAAAGGGAAGTAATATTACAGCTGACAGGTTACGTTTTGATTTTAATTATGATGAAAAATTAACAGAAGAACAAAAACAGCAAGTAGAAAACATTGTTAATGCTAAAATTAGTGAAAATTTACCAATTACTTATGAAGAAATGCCAGTTGAGGAAGCCAAAGAAAAAGGCGCTATCGGTGCCTTTGAAGACCGTTATGGTGATAAAGTCAAAGTTTATTCAATAGGCGATTTTTCCAAGGAAATTTGCGGTGGTCCACATGCAGAAAACACAAAAGAATTAGGCCATTTTAAAATTAAAAAAGAAGAATCGTCGAGCGCTGGCATTCGTAGAATTAAAGCAGTTTTAGAATAAAAAACTTGACAATTATATAAAATAATATATAATTTATATATAAACTAATAATTAATTTATTAGCCAAAAAACAACAAAAATGATTTTTTGCAATAATGATTCTTGCAAAGAATCAGATTTTTTAGTTATCCTTCAAAATCGCAAAATTATTTATGACAGCTAGGGAAAATAATTCCACTAAATCAAGTAAAGAATTCATTGAAATGAAAGGCGTTATCCTTGAGCTTTTACCTGCCGGGACTTTTAAGATTAGATTAGAAAATGATCAAGAAATCTTAGGTTTTCTCTCTGGTAAAATGAGAATGTATAAAATCAGACTAGCGCCTGGTGATGAAGTAAAGATTGAATTGACGCCTTATGATTTGTCTAAGGGGCGCATTACTTATCGCTATTAACCAAACTAATTTAATAAAGTTTAAAATATTAAATAAGTTTTATTTAATTTTTTTATTCCATGAAAGTCCGTTCATCAGTTAAAAAAATTTGCAAAGACTGTAAAGTAATCAGACGCAATAAAAGAGTTTGGGTTATTTGCAAAAACCCAAAACACAAACAAAGACAAGGTTAACTTGCCAATTTTTATAATTATTCCAATCCCTAATCAACTAATCTACCAATAAACCAATATACTAAAATTATGCCTATTAGAATAGCCGGGAATACACTTCCTCAAGACAAAAGAATAGAAGCAGCTTTGACCTATATCTATGGTATTGGCCGATCTTCTGCTAGTAAGATATTAAAGGAACTAAAAATAGATCCTGATATTAGAACTAAAGATCTCTCGGCTAATGATGAAAATAAACTTAGAGAATATATTAGAAAAAATTTTAAAACTGAAGGAGATCTAAAAAGAGAAGTCTTGGGAAATATTAAAAGATTGAAGGAAATCAGCTGTTATCGTGGTATAAGGCATGCAAAAAGACTGCCAGTCCATGGCCAAAGGACAAAAACCAATTCAAGAACTGTCAGAGGCAATATTAGAGCAACTCTTAGTAGCGGGAAAAAACCGCCTACCCAAAAAACCTAAATACAATATATTAATTATTTATGGTCGAAGAAAAAAAAACAACCAAAAACAAAGAAGAAAAATCTCAGCCAAAAGCTGACGAGCAGATTAAAATTGATAAAGAAGATCCAAAAATGGAAAATAAAACTGAAGCCGTAAAAAATGATGAAAAAACTACGGGAAAAGAGGCCGGGCCAGAAATAAGCGAGGATAAAAAAAATAAGAAAGAAAAAGCAAAAAAAACCGACAAAAAAGATAAAAAAACCGCAGCAAAAGGCAAAAAAAAGAAAACTATTCGTCAAATTGCTCATGGCAGAGCCTATATTCAAGCTACTTATAATAATACTATTATCACTTTAACTGATTTAAACGGCAATGTCTTGGCTTGGTCTAGTGCCGGTCAAAATGGTTTCAAGGGCCCTAAAAAAGCTACTCCTTATGCTGCCAGTGTAATTGTCAAAGATGCAGTTGAGAAATCAGAAGCTTATGGCTTAAAAAATGTTAATGTCTTTGTTAAAGGCATAGGTTCAGGTAGAGAATCTGCTATTCGATCACTTAATACTTATGGCTTAAATGTTTTATCAATAAAAGATATTACACCTATACCCCACAATGGCTGCCGTAAACGCAAACCGCGTAAGGTCTAATTATTTTAATCAATTACTAATCCTAATATATATGGCTAGAAATTTAGATAAAAAATGCAAACAATGCCGCAGGGAAGGACAAAAGCTCTTTTTAAAGGGTGATCGTTGTAATTCAGCAAAATGTGCTATGGTTAAAAGAAATTTTCCACCTGGAATTCACGGCATTAAAGGTTATTCACGTTTAACAGATTATGGCGTACAATTACGCGAAAAGCAAAAAGCTAAAAAAATCTATCGTCTCATGGAAACCCAATTTAAAAATTATTTTTTAAAAGCCAGCAAAACCAAAGATAATACTGAAAATATTTTATTGCAACTTTTAGAAATGCGACTGGATAATGTTATTTATCGAGCTGGTTTTACTAAATCACGCGACTTGGCAAGGCAATTGGTTTCTCATGGCCACATTCTAATTAATAATAAAAAGGTAACTATTCCTTCCTATCAAGTTAAAATCGGTGACATTATTCATCTTAAAGAAAAAAGCCAATCTTTAAAAATTTTTAATAACTTAAAAGAACAATTAAAAAAGACTGAATCTGTTTCTTGGCTCGCAATTGATCCTACAAAATTTGAAATCAAAGTTACTGACAAACCTTCTTTAAAAGAGGCCAAGGGAGAATTTGATCCTAAATTAATTATTGAATTTTATTCCAGATAATATTAATATCAATAATAAAAAATCAAAAAACAAATTTATGGAAACCATTTTTTTACCCTCAAAAATAAATTTAAAAAAAGGCAAGGAGCCTAATACGGGTATTTTGACCATAGAACCGTTATATCACGGCTATGGTACAACTTTGGGAAATGCTTTAAGACGTGTTTTACTCTCTTCATTGCCAGGCGCAGCTGTAACCTCTTTTAAAATTAAAGGTGCTCAGCATGAATTTTCAGCAATTGAAGGTATTTATGAAGATGTTTTAGAAATAATGCTAAATTTAAAACAACTAAGATTGAAGCTTTTTACTGATGAACCTGTCAGCCTCAAATTAGTCAAGAAAGGTGCTGGTGATGCTTTAGCTAAAGATATTGCCAAAGATGCTGGCGTAGAAATTATTAATCCTGATTTAAAAATTGCTACCATTACTGATAAAAATACTGAACTTAATATGGAAATAGTTGTAGAAAAGGGTAGGGGTTTTGAACCAACTGAAGAGCGCGATAAAGAAAATTTACCAGTTGGCGCAATTGCTGTTGATGCGATTTTTACGCCAATAAAAGATGTAGGTTATAAAGTTGAATATACTCGTGTAGGCCAAATAACCAATTATGACAAGCTAATTTTAACCATAGAAACCGATGGTACAATTAGCCCTGAAGACGCTTTAAATTTTTCTGCTAAAATTCTAATTGACCATTTTTCATTGCTTTATAAAGAAGAAATCCCGGCAAAAGAAACGAAAACAAAAAAAACAACAAAAAAGAAAACAACAACGAAAAAAACAGCTGCTAAAAAGAAAAAATAATTTATGAGACATCGAAAAAAAGTAAAAATTATAGACAGGAAAAAAGATCCCAGAAAAGCTTTGCTGCGAAGTTTAGCCACTAATTTAATTTTATATGAAAAAATAAAAACAACCAAAACCAAAGCTAAGGCTGTTAAACCCATAGTTGAAAAATTAATCACTAAGGGCAAAGACAACAGTTTACAGACTCGACGCGAATTAATAAAATATTTATATTTAGAAAATGCCGTCAAAAAAATTTTAGAAGAATTAAGCCCTCGTTATAAAGAACGAAAAGGCGGTTATACACGCATAGTAAAATTAGGTCCACGCCAAGGCGATGGTGCTGAAATGGCTCAAATAGAATTCGTTTAACAACACAAAATCACGAATAATATACGAGTATACCAATTGCGTATCTTAGCAAAAATTAGTGATTTAGTAAGAAATAATTATGAAGAAAACCAACTTAAAAGTTAAAATAGATAGAAAACAACATCAATTAGATGCGACTAACCAGTCTGTTGGCCGTTTAGCAACACAGATAGCTCTTTTATTGCACGGAAAGCATAAACCAAATTACTCACCTCAAATTGATAATGGTGATTTTGTAATAGTCAGTAATATTAATAAACTTAAACTTACTGATAAAAAATTGGAACAAAAAAAATATTATCGTTATTCAGGTTACCCAGGCGGTTTAAAAGAACTTAATTTAAAAAAACTATTCAAAAAAGATCCCGAGGAAGTTTTGAAAAAAGCGGTTTATCAAATGCTGCCCAAAAATAAACTAAGACAACACATGATTAAACGCCTAACATTTAAATAATTCTTAAAAATATTCAAATATGCCAGAAAAATCCACTACTACAACTTCAAAAACTAAAACAAGGGCTAAGAATAAATATACTTATGCTGTTGGCAGACGCAAAAGCGCAATTGCTCAAATTAAGTTATTTGATCAAGGCAAAGGTGATATAATAATTAATAATAAACCACTATCTGAATATTTACCTGATCAAGAACTACAGCAAATAATTAAAGCACCTTTAAATTTAACTGATTTAGATAAAAAAGTTAATATTTCTGTATTAGTTAAAGGCGGTGGCAAAAGAGGTCAGGCTGAAGCTATAAGACATGGCATTGCCCGTGCTTTAGACGAATTAAACCAAGATTTGCATAAAAAACTGAAAATCGCTGGCTTTTTAACGCGTGATTCACGAGTTAAAGAACGCAAAAAACCTGGCTTAAAACGTGCCAGAAAAGCCCCTCAATGGCAAAAACGGTAAAACTTACCTTCTCATAAAAAAACACCCAGCAAGGGTGTTTTTTTAAAAATTTTCGAATTAATTAAAATTTTCAAAAAAGATGATTCCTCTAAAACTTTTTTTTAACTCTTACACCTGGCATAATTTCGTCAAAAATTCCTGAGCTCCCTATAATATTTTATATTATAGTATAATACAAATCTTTTGTCAAGATTTTAAATTTTATCTTTTTATGCTAAAATAAGCATATTATGGCAGAACAACAACAAAATATTGCCAAAAACACAACTTGGCTAACTTCAGCATATATTTTTCAAAAAATATTTGCTTTTGTTTATTTTACTTTAATTGCTCGCTGGCTAGGAGCAACAGATATTGGTTTATATGTCTTTGCCATATCTTTAACGACAATTCTATCTGTTTTTATTGATTTTGGCCTTTCACCAGTTTTAATCAGGGAAGCCTCTAAATTTCGAGAAAAAGCTAATTATTATCTCAATAATGTTATATCCGCTAAATTATTATTTGCTATTATAACTTTTATTGCTGCTGTTATTATCATTAATCTGCTCAATAAACCAATAATTACAGTGACAATGGTTTATTTAGCCGGCTTAGTCATGGTTTTTGATTCTTTTAGCTTAAGCTTCTGGGCAATTTTCCGTGCTTATCAGAATTTAAAATATGAAGCTACCAGCGTTGCAATAAATCAAATTTTGATAGTTATCGTCGGTATTATCGGCGTTTTATTAAAATTCCCGCTTTGGATTCTGGTTATCGCTTTATTGGCAGGCAGCAGCTTTAGCTTAATTTATTCGTTTAGTCTTTTAAAAATAAAATTGAATTTCAAAATAAAACCAAAATGGAATAAAAATGTTTTAAAAACTTTATTAAAAATTGCCCTGCCGTTTGCATTGGCTGGAATTTTTACAAGAGTTTACACTTATATTGATCAAGTTTTACTGTCAATTTTAATAGGAGATAAGTCATTGGGCTGGTATTCGGTTGCCTATAAAATAACTTACGCTTTGCAATTTATTCCAGCAGCTTTTGCGGCAACAATTTTCCCGGCCATGAGCCATTATTATATTTATGAAAAAAAGAAGCTAAAGCAAATTTTTGAAAAATCAATGTATTTTTTAATTCTTTTTTCAATTCCTATCGCGATCGGAGTAGTTACCTTGGCTGATAAATTTATTTTATATTTATATACTAGTGAATTTCAGCCTTCAATATTAACTTTACAAATTTTTATTCTTGCAATTATTGCTATTTTTTTAAGCTATCCGGTCGGTTCAATTTTAAATGCCTGTGACAAACAAGCCATCAACACTTTCAATCTTGGTTTAACAATGATTTTGAATATTATTTTAAATATTATTTTAATTCCCAAATACCAACATATAGGCGCGGCCATAGCGGCTTTAATCAGCTTATCAGCCATGGTAATTTTAAATCTTTGCTGGGTGCCAAAAATCATAAAATATGATTACAAATTTCTTTTAATAAAATCAGTAAAAGCTTTGCTGGCTTCAATAATCATGGGCATTATTATTATTTATTTAAAACAAACAATAAATTTTATAATTTTAATTATCATGGGCGCTTTAATCTACGGAATAATAATGTACTTGATCAAGGGCTTTACCAAAGCTGATCTAAAATATTTATGGCAAGCAATTTTTAAAAAGCAGACATAATATTACTCACCGAATGAATTCGGTGATACCCATCCCTCTGGGTAACGCCGAATTCATTCGGCGTTTACTTAAAAAAATAAACAATGAATTCTATCAAAAAAACACTTTTAATAACCATAGACTTCCCGCCGCAAAGAGGCGGTGTGGCTAATTATTTGTCTAATTTTAGTCAAAATTTACCAAACAACAAAATTGTTATTTTAGCTGGCAAAAAAGGGGAGTGGCAATCATTTGATGACAAGCAACATTATAAAATCATCCGTGAAAATTTATATTATAAAAATTTTTGGCCCAAGTGGTTAAAAACTTATTTTATTACCAAAAAAATAATAAAGGAGGAACAAATTGAACAAATAATTATTTCGCATGTTTTACCAATGGGTTATATAACTTTATTGCTTAACAAGCCTTTTTTTATAATTTTTCATGGCTATGATATCATGACCGCGCAAAAAAATGCTTGGAAAAATTTTTGGCTTAAACTTATTATGCAAAAAGCAAAACACTTACTTGTTAATTCCAATTTTACAAAAAATCAAATTATTCGGGGAGGAATTTCAGAAAATAAAATAACAATTGTTCACCCTTGTCCCAATATAAACCCGGAAAATTTAAATAAAGCAGAAAAAGAAATTATAAAAAAAGAACTTGAATTAGACAGCAAAAAAATAATGATTTCTGTCGGCCGCTTAGTAAAAAGAAAAGGATTTGACAAGGTAATTGAAGCGATGCCAGAAGTGATTAAAAAATTTCCTAACTTAATTTACTTAATTATCGGAAAGGGAGAATATAAAAAAGAATTGGAAAAATTAGCAGAAAACCTTCAAGTCAGAGGCAATATAATAATTTTAGAAGATATAGCAGATTCTCATTTACCTTGTTATTATGCTTTAGCTGATATTTTCATCATGCCTTCAAGAATTGAAAAGCAAACCGATGTTGAAGGGTTTGGCATTGTTTACTTGGAAGCCAATTCTTTTGGCAAGCCGGTCATTGCCGGCAAAAGCGGGGGGGTGGCAGATGCTGTTATTGACGGACAAACAGGAATTTTAGTTGAGCCAAATAGTGCTTCAGAAATAAGGAAAGCGATCTTAAAGCTTTTAACCGACCAAAAATTAGCGAACAAATTAGGTATTCAAGGCCAAAAGCGGGTTAAAAAAGAATTTCAATGGCCGATCCAAATTGCTAAATTAAAAAACATTTTATGAACGAGAAATCAAAACTTAATATCATAATGTTCAACATGTCAAAATATTCCGATTGGCAAAAGGGTATAGTCAATCGTAATTTTCATGTTTTGCATAATTTGGTCAAACGAGACAAAATTAATAAAATTATTGCTGTTGATTTTTTACCCTTTAATTTTAAAAAAGCTTTACGAACTTATATTAAAGACCAAATTCTAAATGATACTCGCGGCTCAATTGTTTATGGTGATCTAACCTCACGCTGCTGGCAAGTTACCAGCAAAATTTTAGTTTATTCAACAATTGATTCAGTCACAAAACCGAGAAAAATTGTTTCAGAATTAAATAAAATCATTGCCAAAGAAAATATGCAAAACAACTTAATTGTTTGGAATTATAACCCTTTATATATAGATTATTTTAATCAGTTTAATCAAAGCTTAAATATTTTTGATGCTGTTGATGATTGGTTAGAGCATTCAAGTTATGAAAAACAGAAAATACAATTAAAACAAAATTATGAAATAATTAAAAATAAATCAGATCTGATTTTTACTGTTTCAGAATATCTCAAGGAAAAACCATTTGAAAACCAAGAAAATGTCTATTGGCTGCCCAATGCTGTTGATTTAAATTTTTTCCAAAGTGAGACAAAAATTTCAGAAAAATTAAATAATATTTCCGCTCCCATAATCGGCTTTTTGGGTATTTTGCAAAATAGAATTGATACTGATATTTTGCTATACTTAGCCAAAAAAAATCCTGACAAATCAATTGTTTTAGCTGGTCCCATCTGGCCTGAATTTCCTAAAGAACAACTTACTAAATTTAAAAATGTTTATTTTTTAGGTCCGGTTCCTTATCAGGAAATACCTAAATTATATAATGGCTTTGATATCGGTATTATTCCTTATAAAGCAAACAGATTTATCAAATCAACTGACCCCATGAAATTCTATGAATATTTAGCCGCCAAACTGCCAATCGTTTCCACAAAAGTTGCTGGTCTGGATCGCTTCAAAGAGCTAATTCAAATTGCTAACTCTCCTGAAAAATTTAATGAGCTGGTTAATCAATCTGTTGGAGAAAAAAAAGAAACATTAAGCCAGGAAAAGCTTGATGTTTTGAAAAATAATACCTGGCAATATAGGATCGAACAAATGTTGGCTCTAATTTATGCTAAACTATAACACCAACGGATAGGGGGGAGTATCTGCTCCCGACTTGCCAGCTTGGAGCAGATGCTCCAAGCTACCCGACAAACATTTTTCTATGGATTTAAGTATCATCATTGTTTCCTGGAACGTAAAAGACCTTTTAAAAAAGTGCCTTGCTTCGATTTACAAATATACTAAAGATATTGACTTTGAAGTAATTGTAATTGATAATGCTTCCCAAGATGGATCGGCCCAAATGGTAACCAGGGAATTTCCTCAAGTTAATTTAATTGCTTCCAACCAAAATCTGGGTTTTGCCAAAGCCAATAATCTGGGCTTAGAGCAAGCTCTGGGTAAATATGTATTATTTTTAAATCCAGACACAGAATTAATTGAAAATAGTTTTAAAATCATGTTTGACCTTATGGAACAAGACAAAAAAATTGCCTTATCAACCTGCCAGCTAAATTATTCTGATAGCACTTTGCAAAAAAATATTAAAAATAATCCCGGACTTTGTGATCAGCTTTTAATTCTTTTAAAACTGCATCACGTTATTAAACCAAAATGTTTAGAAAAATATTTAGCCAAAAATTTTGATTACAGTAAGGAACAGGAAGTCAAGCAAATTATGGGTGCCTTTGTTTTTAGTAAAAGTGATATAATAAAAGAAATAGGCGGCTGGGATACAGATTATTTTATTTGGTGGGAAGATTTGGATTTATGTAAAAAAGTACAGGAATTAGGTTACAATATTATTTATACGCCAAAAACAAAAATTATTCATCATGAAGCCAAGAGTTTTGAACAACAAATGTCTTTAAAAAAACAGAAAAATTTTAATAAGGGGATGCGAATTTATTTCAAAAAACACAAAGGACTATTAAATTATTTAATTATTCGTTTATTGTCGCCAATCAGTTTATTTTTGGCCTGGCTAAGCCAGCTCTTTAAGATAGAATCAAAAGCCCAATCAAAAATATAATAAAAACACCCCATTATAAATAATAGGGTGGAATAATCGCGCGGCTGAGACTTGTTAGGACAGTGTCTTAGCACTGAGGTTTAATGGCATTACGCCCCCTAACTTGAAAGCTATATAATTATTGAATATCCGGAAAACTCAAAATTACAACTTTCAATTTGCTTACCTCCATCTCAGCTACTTACTACTTTAAACTTAGCATAATTAAAAAATTTTTGTCAATAAATTTTTAAAAAAAATTATCTCTGAGACAATTGGGCAGCATACAAATTAAATCACTATTTTCAAATTAATGCACGCCATCGCCGCTTAAAGATTACATCAAATTTTAAATTATTTTGAATGCAAAATTTTATCAAAAAAATTCTAAATAACGATGTCTGGAAAATAGCTCTGGTTATTTTTATAATTGAATTATTTTCCTTAATCAGCTTTAAATCAGCTATTCTTTCTTCTGTCTTCTTTATTCTTATTTTAATTATTGTCCTCCTATTCTCTTTATACAAACTTGAATACGGTCTTTATATTGCTCTAACAGAGCTCATGATCGGCTCGCAAGGATACTTGTTTTATTTTGATCTTTTTAATTTTAAAACATCAATCCGCTTGGGCATTTTCCTGATTGTCTTTTTCGTTTGGTTTTTTAAATATTTTAAAGTAAAAGAGTCCCTTAATTTACCCGAAAGAGGGAAAATCTATATTTCTTTCATTCTCTTTTTGATTATGATTGGTATAGGAGTAATTAATGGTTTTTTTCATGGCAACGAACTAAAAAATATTTTTTTTGATTTTAATGGCTATTTATATTTCGGCCTCTTCTTTATCTTTCTTGATGTATTTATTGGCCTGGCTCAAATTATTAATTTTCTCAAAATACTTTTTGCTACTTTAATTTACGTTTCAATTAAAATTTTTTTTACTTTATACATTTTTACCCATGGCTTTGAAAATCTAATTGATTTATTTTATGCCTGGATTCGCGATACTAGGGTGGGGGAAATTACCTGGGCTGGTGGCAACTTTTTCAGAATTTTTCTTCAATCCCAAATTTACAGTTTAATTTCTATCTTTATAATTACCTGCCTTATTTTGGCATTGCTTGTTTTGCATAAAGAAAAATTTAAAAAAATTTTTAAAAATAAATATTTCATTTATCTTTATTTAATTTTAATAATTAGCCAAACTTTGATTTTAATCAGTTTTTCTCGCAGTTTTTGGCTTGGCGTTCTAAGTGGCTTTGCTGCTTTATTTATTTATCTTGCCTTTTGGCAAAGGCAAAAATTCATAAAAATAATTCAACTAATCATTCTTTCTTTTTGTGCCGGGGTTTTAAGCCTTTCATTAATGCTTTTAATTGTTAATTTCCCAATTCCAAAACCTTCTGGTATATTTACCGCTTCCATGATAAGTGAACGTCTAAAAACCATAACTGGTGAAGCTGGCGTTTCCAGTCGCTGGAATCTTTTGCCAATTTTAATTGCTAAAAATAAAGAAAACCTACTTTTGGGCAGTGGTTTTGGTACGACTGTGACTTATCAAACTGAAGATCCCAGAATTAAAAATGAAACTAATCCAGAAGGCTGGTACACGACTTATACTTTTGAATGGGGTTATTTAGACACTATCACGGAAATAGGTATTATTGGTCTTTTAACTTATATCGTTTTTATTGGCCAAATTTTTAATTTAGGCTTAAAAAATATTGAAAAAGGAAAACTGAATTTATTAAATGTCGGATTCTTGCTTGGCTTGGTAGTTTTACTGGTTACACATGCGTTTAGTCCTTATCTAAATCATCCTTTGGGTATTGGCTATTTAATGGTCACTGCCTCGATATTTAAAATTATAAACAAAAAACAAGAGCAAGCGTTAGAAAATAAAACAAAAAAAGACGGATAAAATATTTAATTCAATTATCCGTCTAAAATGATTTTATGGCCTCTAAAATTTCCGGCGGTAATTCGTCCCAATTTATATCCCAAGGTGATTTGTAATCATCACCAAAAAGTTTACTGATATCAAAAACATCTATTTCTTCCCCGGTCCATGTTTTTTCAGTCCTAATCGGCTCAATTGGCACAATTTCAGTATTTTCAGTCGGCCAATTAGCCAAAGCTCTCAAATGATTGGCGCCGCAAATGCAAGGCGGTATTTGATTCATTTCCACTAATTTTTCAGCTTCATTGGTAGCAGCCACAATATGGCCATTTTGACAAAAAAATATCAAATCCGGAACCTTATCAACCATAGTTTTGCCTCCTTTTTAAGTCTTATGATATTTTAATTTATCACAATTTTTAATTTTTGTCAACTTCAAATCTTGAATTACACGTTGAAGTGCAATTAAAATTAACAAAAATACCCGTAATGGCG
>CAZPVP010000014.1:0-22821 GCA_964590345.1 uncultured Gammaproteobacteria bacterium
GCTCCGAGGGTGGGGATCGAACCCACGACCAACTGGTTAACAGCCAGCTGCTCTACCGCTGAGCTACCTCGGAGCTCTAAAGATAAAAAAGTTAAGTCAATCAATAAAAGTATTGAGCTATTAGAATGTTTTAAAGAAAAAAAACTGCAATTAAGAAATTCAGTTATGTTATAGTATAACATATTTAATCTTTTTGGTCAACTTTGTTTTTCGCAAAGGCAAAATCAAACTTAAAAATCTTTTAATTTTTCAGAACCGCTATGCTGTTTGATTTTTTCAATTGCTTTGGCCTCAATTTGTCTGATTCTTTCCCTGGTGACATCAAACTCCTGCCCTACTTCTTCTAAAGTATGCGCCACTCCGTCGTCTAAACCAAATCTCATTTCTAAAATTTTCTGCTCACGTGGCGATAATTCTCCAATTATTTCTTTAACATAATCCCGCAAAAGTTCAAGGGCGGCTACGCGGTCAGGTGTCATATTTTTAACATCTTCAATAAAATCTTCTAAAGTAGAATCTTCTTCATCTTCACCAATTGAAGTTTCTAAAGAAATAGTTTCTTGTGAAATACTTATAATATGCCTAACTTTTTGAATATCTTCACCCATTTCAGCAGCGATTTCTTCTGGTAATGGTTCTCGTCCTAGATCTTGAATTAATCTTCGTTGAACTTGTTGAAATTTATTGATAGTTTCAACCATATGAACTGGAATTCTAATTGTTCTTGACTGATCAGCTAAAGATCGTGTAATAGCCTGCCTGATCCACCAAGTAGCATAAGTTGAAAATTTATAGCCTTTTTTGGGATCAAATTTTTCTACTGCCTTAAAAAGGCCGATATTCCCCTCTTGAATTAAATCCAATAATGACATGCTTTTCCCTACAAACCTTTTAGCAATAGATACAACTAAACGCAAATTTGCTTCAATTATTTTTTTTTCAGCTTCTTTATCGCCTCTTTCTTTGCGTCTAGCTAGGCTTAATTCTTCTTCGGCGGAAAGCAAGGGTACTTTGCCAATTTCGCGTAAATACATTTGGATTGAATCTTCAGAAATATCAGAAAGATCTAAACGTTTTTTTTCTTTGGAAATTCCAATTTTATCAAGTAAATCTGCCCTTTCTTCTTTTTTAATTAAAACACCAGTCCCCGATTCGATTATTTGAATACCATTTTTTTCCAATCGGTCTAAAAATTCTTCGTAAAGACTTAAATATTCTTCAACTTCTGAGAAAATTTGCAAGATTTCTTGCTCAGTAATAAAATTGCGTGTCCTGCCCTTTTGAATCAACATATCAACCTGTTCTTCCGTTGGTTTTTCAACCTTTCTTTTGGTTCTTTCACCTGTTTTTTTAGCAGTTACTTTTTTAGTTGTTTTTTTCTTGGTTTTTCTTTTTGCTTTCTTAGCACCTGTTGTTTTTTTTGCAGTTTTCGGTTTTCTTTTAGTTGTCTTAGTCTTTTTAGGTCTCTTTTGGGTTGTTCTGGCCTTTCTTTTACTGGTTTTTGGGGTAGTTTTCTTTGTGGTTTTCTTTTTTGTTTTTGGCATAAGTTATTTTAATTATGAAAGCTGAAAGCTGAATTATGAGATAGTTAATTTATATTAAAGACTGTTTAGTTGTTCGGTTAGGCTGGAAAAATCCTTACTTAATTCGTCTATTTGTTTTTGGTCCTTATTTTTTTCTGCTTCAGTTAATAATTTTTGTACTTGTTTAATTTTTTGATTAACTAAGCTTTTTTTTAAAAAATTTATAATATTAATTGTTTCTTGTTGAATTTTTTCTTTCGGAAAATCAAAAAAATCCTTGTCAGCCAAAAGCATTAAGGTTGAAAGCAGATTAACTAACCCTTTTTCTTTTTTGAGTAATATTTTTTCAAATTGAGAATAATCGAATTTCTTATTTTTATTATAATATAAAATTAATTCTTTGTAAATTTGTCTTAAATTATTGTCAGGTATCATTTCTAATTCAAGATATTTAATTAAATAATCTAAGTTTTCAGGATATTTTAAGGCTAAAGCCAAAATTTGCTCGGCTAATAAATGCTCGCGACTTTTTAAATTTGTATTTTCGAATTTTATTTCTTCCACCCTATTTTGTCTTTGTTGCAAAGAATTGTTAAATGTTTCTCTTAAAATATTTTCTGTTACATCCAATTTTTGAGCTAATTGGCTTAACCAGTAATCTTGCTCAATCTTATCAATTAATTTAGCTATCTGTTTTAAAAGTTTAGCGGCGATTTCTTTTTTTTCTTGCGGATTATTTTCATCTAATTGTTTAATGGTTTTATTAAAATAAAAATCCATAATTGAGATTGAATCTGAAATTGCCCTTTGCCAATATTTTGTTCCGTGCTTTAAGCAATCATCAGGATCTTTGATCGATTGACCGTTTATTTTTTTTGGCAATTGAATGATTTTTATATTCATTCCTAATGACAAAGCATTGTCAATGCCCCGTTCAGCCGCTGATTGACCGGCCAAGTCAGCATCAAAAGCAATAGCCAGATTGTTGGAATATCTTTTTAAGATTTTCAATTGTTCCAACGTCAAAGCAGTGCCCGACGAGGCGATTACGTTTTTGATGCCTGCTTGATACGAAGCAATGACATCCATATTACCTTCAACTATAACTGCTAAATTTTGTTTTTTTATTTCTGCTTTTGCTTTGTCAAGCCCATAGATTATTAAGCTTTTGTTATAAATTAAAGTTTGCGGAGTATTAATATATTTGCCGCCTTGGTCTTCTTTTGTTTTATCCAAAATTCTGGCAGTAAAGCCGACAATATTGCCATTATTGTCAGCGATTGGGAAAACCAATCTTTGCCTAAAGCGATCATAAAGCTGGCCTTTATCATTTTTAACCACCAAGCCGGCTAAAAAGATATCATTGTCTTGAAAGCCCCTTTTACGTAATAAATTCAATAGTTTGTCCCAGGAATCAGGCGCATAACCGAGTTTGAATTCTTCAATTGTTTTAGGCAATGTTAAACGTTTTTCAAGGTAATCACGGGCAATCTGGCCTTCTTTTGAGTTAAGCAATGCTTTGTGAAAAAAATCAGCGCTTAAACGGCAAATATCTAAAAGTTTTGATTTTTGTGAAACCAAAGCCGGATCAAGTTTTTTTAATTTAACGCCGGCTTTTTGAGCTAATATTCGCAAAGCCTCTGGGAACTCAATGTTTTCCATCTTTTGGATAAAGGAAAAGGCATCACCGCCTTCGCCGCAGCCAAAGCAATGCCAAATTTGTTTTTCGCGCGAAACCATAAAAGACGGGGTCTTTTCATTATGAAAAGGACAAAGCGCTTTCCAATTAGCCCCGGCTTGTTTAAGCTGAATATATTCTGAAATTAAATCAACTATATCTATTTTTGATTTTATTTCTTCTGTTTGCGAATTAATCATATGTTACAAATTTTTAGGAAGACGAATATACAAATCAAATACAGATTTACAAATAATAGTAATGAGATAAATTTTTGCATATTTGTAAATATATTTATATTTGTTTTTTTATGATTTGTATTAATTTAGTATCCTTAATTTAGCATAAAAAATATAAAAATTCAATTGATATAGGACAATGATAATAATTTTGTGTCAACGGGAAATGAAAATGACATAGTTTTGTGACAAATAAATAATCATTTGTTAATTTAATATATTCAGTTATTAGAAAGGAGGATTATAAATGGATATTGCTGAAACAATATTTTTGGTAAAATTAAAAAATTTAGAAAAACTTTCATTTATATCTGAAAAAGGCATCCCCCCTTTTAGCCCTATTGTTATAGAAACTGACCAAGCAAAATTTTTTATTCGCGAAACTCTGGCTCAATATTCAGAAATTAATGCTATTTTTAGCAAATATCCGGATAAAAATGCCACGGCAGTAATAGGCGGAATTTTGACGATTAAAAACAATCAATTCGTTCTTATTGCGCTGAATGTCAAGTTTATTGCTCTGCCTGACATTAATACAGAAAAATACGAATCAACGGAAATTTCACCTGACAATTTGGAAGAAGAAGATAGCCGTGTATTTATTTTTGAAGGGTCAGATCCGCCGCCGGATCCTACTGATTTAAGTAAAATCGCTTCTGAAATTAATGAGCAAGAGATTGAAATTATTGATGATGATGAAGAAAAGGAGTAATAAATTTACCCCGTTCAAATGATGAACGGGGATTTTATTTGATAAAATTTTGTTAAAATTATTCTTTAGCTAAATAAATTGTTTGAGTCGGGAAGGCCATTTCTATCTTTTCTCGGGCAAATAAATTATTTATTTTGAATAAGACTTGTTGTTGAACGTCAAGGAACTTTTTATACTCTTCAGTCTCAACATAAAATGAAATTTCAAAATTTAATGAGGAATCAGCAAATTCAACAAAATGAGCCCGGTCAAATATAGTTAATTTTGTTGTTTCAACCGCTTGCTTTAGCAATTTGGGAATAAGCTTTAATTTTGTCTGACTAGTGCCATAAACAACGCCGATTTTGAACAAGGATCTTCTTTCTTTAACTGTTTTAAAATTTTGGATTCTGGCGCTAGTTAATTCTTGGTTAGAAATAATTATTTCTTCCCCATCTAAAGCTCTAATTCTGGTAGTTTTGATGCCAATTTTTTCAACCGTACCTTGGTTTTCGCCAACAATAATAAAATCGCCTATTTCAAACGGTTTATCAAAATAAATAGCTAAAGAAGAAAATAAATCGCTTAAAATATTTTGAATAGCCAAGGCAATAGCAATACCAGCGATACCCAAACCAGCAATTAATGAAGTAACATCAACGCCTAAATTACTCAATATTAAAATTATACCAATAACCCAAAGCGCTATTTTTAATAAAGTGCTTAAATAACTAATAGCTGTTTTTTTGCTCGCATCATTGCCGCTGGCAATTTTCTTTTTAATAAGATAATCAATCAATATTTGAAAACCAATAATTACTTGATAAGTTAGCCAAATAATTAATATTGCATTAATTATTTTTTGACCAATTGGATTGATATTTAGAAAAAATAAAGCTAAATAAACTGCTAAAAAGACATAAAAAGGTGGTTTGAGCGAGTTGGCAATTTTAATTAAAGTATCGTCTATGTCTGTTTTTGTTTTTTTGGCTATCTTTTTTAATTTTTTAATAATTATAACCTGAAAAATTTTAAAAATAATTAAAAAAGCTAAAAAAGCAACAATGGCAGTAAAATAATCCATGATTGTATTATTTAAAAATTCAATTTGCCAAAAGGGTAAATTTAAAAGTTGATCCAACATAGAAAATAGCAATTATAATAGTTAAATATCATTATTTATAATAATAACAAATTTTTAATAAAATAAAAAGAACAAACTTATTCACTGTCGACAGCGGGTCTTGAATAGCGGAGCGGCAAGCCGTTTCTCTCCAATAAGCTTGACAAATTTAAAAAATTTGCTAAAATTAATAATTAATGCCAAAAAGGAGGTGAAATTCTATGCCCAGGAAAAAGAAAGCAGAAATAATTTTCAATGTTTTGAAAAAAGCTCTGGAAAACGAAATACAAATTGAAAAAAAGAAGCTGGCTAGCCCGCAAGAATTAACCAGTAAGGAAAAAAAATTTGAAGATCGTGATTGGTCAGGAATCGGCAATCAGCTCATAAGTAAAAAAATTGAGGGATTGAAAATTGCTTTGGAAATTATAAAAGAAAAAGCAAAAGAACATGGCGTGGAATTATAAAAATTATAGTTTTTTGAGAGGAGTAAAATTTGCCTAAAAAATCTGAATCAGAACTGTTAGCGAGTCAATTTTTGCGAATTTTGCATAAGAAATTAACAGCTAAAATACAGGAAACAAGAGAAGAAGAAAAAGCAAAAATTAGCCAAACGCAACCTCTTATTGTAAATTACGATGATGATGATGAAGAAAAGGAGTTTGACGCCAGCGAATGGGCCGAAGTCGCTACTGAAATGAAAAGCCCGGTAAGAGGACTGGAAATGGCTTTAGCCTTAATTCAGGAAGAAGCTGATAAATTAAATCTAACTTTCTAAAAACAAAATTAAAAGAGTCTCAAAAAGACTCTTTTTTTGTTGTTAAAATTATTTTTGTCTGCTGTATAAACCAATTAATTCTGTGGAATCAAGAATATGACCCTGCATAGCTTGTTCAAGATTATCTTTGCCAGCATTAGGTGTTAAATCAAGTTCAGTGTCTAAAGCGTAAAGTTTAAAAAAATAGCGATGTGTACCGCTGGGTGGGCAGGGACCACCATAGCCAGTTTCGCCAAAATTGGTCATACCTTCAATTGCGCCTTGAGGAACTGAATTTTCTTCAATTTTATTAGTCTTTGGATCAATATTCCAAACTAACCAATGGATAAAGGTTCCTGATGGCGCGTCAGGATCATCTATAATTAAAGCCAAAGATTCGGTGTTTTCCGGAACTGCTTCAATTTTCAAAGGCGGATTGATATTTTGCCCGTCACAAGTATATTGCGAAGGGATATCTTTTTCGTGCTCAAAGGCCGGTGAAGTTAATTGCATATTAATATCTTTAATAGTTAAATCAGTTTGTTTCTCTTGCTTGGGCAAGCAAGCTGTTAAAATAAAACCACTAATTAAAAGAAGAATAAAAAATTTAATAATATTCTTTGTTTTCATGGAAATTAATTATTAATATATGATTTTTAAAGATGGAATTTAAAAATATAATTTAAAGCTAAAAAAAGATCAATTAAGGACAGTAGATTTATAATTAAAATTGAACTTTTAATTTGATTGTCATCTTTTGATTTATGAACAAGAAACCAGCTTAAAAGCAATAAAAAGAAAAGATTAATTGCAATAACCAAATAATGAAAATTAATCTGAAAATAAGCTAAAACTTCTTTGGACAAATAACCGCAGATTAAAGCAACAAATAAGTTGAGAGAAAGAATAATTATATTTTTCATAGACTTATTAGTAATTGATTTTTTACTTTAAAATTTACCAGCTACTTCCCCCGCCGCCGCCAAAACCTCCGCCGGAAAAGCCGCCTCCGCTGGAAAAGCCGCTAAAGCCTCCTGCTGCTCCTGAAGAAGATGATGACGGGCTGGAAGATAAATTAGCCGCTGCTACACTTTTAAAATTAGTTAGATTGTCAACCAAAGCAAGCGCAGAAAATTGTTCGCTAGTTGTAGAACTATACCAGTTAGGCTTTTGCTCAATATAAATATCTTTAAATTGTTTTGCCCATTGTTTTTCAACGCCTAAAACCATAGCATAAGGCAAAAGCCGTTCAAATTCCTGAGGATTTTTTTCTGGGGCATTATGAAATTTTATCCTGTCTTTTTCAGCCACTTTCAAGTATTCTTTTAAACCTAAAATATGTTCTTTGGCCAAAACTCCTTTTTTTGTTCTTTTAGGCATAAAAATGCCAAAAAGAATGAAAATTATTCCAGACATTATTAAACTAACCATTAAATATATATTGGAAAAGGCAATAAAAGCGCCAATCGCGCTAATACTGGCAATAATCAAGACAAATCCCAAAATAATAAAAGCTGTGCCAGCCCGTTTATAATTTTTGGTAAAATACTTCTTATTGACTACTAATTGCCAAATATTATTACTAATTGCCCGAAAATCACGATGAAATTTATTTTTTAAATTTGATAATTTAACAGTTTTTTTATCGCCATGCAATTCAAATAAACTGATCATTATATTTTCTTCAATGCTATTTAATTTATTGTCAGGCTCTTTGATTTTTTCAAAGGTGTAATCAATTTTTTTAAAGAATTTATCTTCTTCTGTCCTGGTTATTTTTAGATAACCTTTAATTGCTAAATTAATAATTTCAGCTGAAATATCACGACCATGGGTCTTGGCATCATAAACAGTGCCGGTTTCAGCCGGTGAAAGCTTGTCAGGCGGATCAAACTGGGCAATAATTATTTTTCGGCCTTCAGGATCTCTGCCTCTAGTATACCACCAATAAAAACAAAATATAAATATTAATAATGGAATAATCAAGACCCAATTATCCTGCAAAGTATAGCCTATTGTTTCAGTCATCTTCGGCTGATTAATAACGCCTTTAGGTAAACCAACAGCAAATGTTAAGCCCTCATTAAAAGTTAAAAATTTTTGTTCAAAGACGATATCAGAAACTAAATTTTCAGCAGCATAAATATACTGATTTTGATCGCATTCAGAAGTTATACCCAAGCTGCCGGCAAAGCAGAGCTTTTGCAATTCACTGTCTTTAATATTTTCAGGCAAGGAAACAATGGCTTTGGCATTGGAAATTTGGACTGGCCATTCATCACCAGTGACATTCCAGTATAATTCATCATAATCTTCAAAATAATTAATCGCTCTTTTTATAGTATAGCCGATAATATAAGTGTTTTCGCCAGTAATTAATGTGTCCGGATCCCCTATTTTTATTTTAAAATAATTATTAGGATAAGAAATTGTAAAATTATAAGGCTTATTGTTTTCATCTGTTACACAAATATCAGAAATTCTTAAATTATAATTACCGCCTCGGGCTTTATATTTAATTGGTATTTCACGGATGATGCCGTGTTTTTGTTCCTGGCCAAAGTTATAGTCAATTTTTTCTTCAATATTAAGGCTGGCATCTTTATTTATTTGAATAATTACTTGAAAAGCCTCTATTTTTTCAACAGCATAGACATTTGTTGCAGCTAAAATGCCTATTAAAACAAATAAGGTGGTAATTATTTTTTTCATATACTTTATAATGCTAAAATTCGTTTTTTTTAAAATTATACTTGAGCCTTTTTTTATTTTATATTACCTCTTAATTTCTCTGCCTTAATTATTTTTTTTAATGAATAAATATAGGCATTTGTTCTAAAATCCATATCACTTTTAATATATTTATCCCATATATTATTAAAAGCATTCACCATTTTTTCATTTAATCTTTGAGTTATTGTTTCTTCATCCCAGTAAAAACCATTATTATTTTGAACCCATTCAAAATAACTGACTGTTACACCGCCCGAATTTGCCAAAATATCCGGCAGGATTAAAACTTTCTTTTCGAATAGTATTTTATCCGCTTCAGCAGTTACCGGTCCATTCGCCAATTCTAATATTATTTCAGCTTTAATTTTATCGGCATTTTCCTTTGTGATTGTTCGGCCTAATGCCGCAGGGACAAGAATTTCACAATCTAACTTTAAAAGATCTTCGTTGCTGATTTCTTCAGCCGAATTGTAATTTTTTAATTGCCCGGTTTCATCCTTAAATTCAATAACATCGTCAATATTTAAACCATTTTTATTATATAAACCCGATTGTGAATCCGAGACAGCCACGATTTTGTAATTTTTTTGGAACAATAATTGGGCAATATTCATGCCAGCATTGCCAAAACCCTGTATTGCAACAGTTTTATTTTCAATATTTAATTTTTTTATAGCCTCTTCAAGTACAAAAATGCCGCCTAAGCCAGTGGCAATGTTGCGTATTAATGAGCCGCCCAATTCAATTGGTTTGCCGGTTATTACTCCCGGACAGCTTTGTTCGGTAATTTTTTCATATTCATCCAGCATCCAGGCCATGATTTGAGGATTTGTATATACATCGGGAGCCGGAATATCAATTTTGGGCCCGATATGTTTATAAAATTTGCGAATAAAATCACGCGATAACAATTCTATCTGAATTTGATTTAATTTTTTCGGGTTAACCTTTATGCCGCCTTTGCCGCCGCCAAAAGGAACTTCAACTACGGCTGTTTTTATGGACATCCAAAATGCCAAAGTGGTTACCTCGTCTTCAGATACATCCGGATGAAAACGCAGCCCGCCTTTGTAGGGCCCTCTGGCATTATTGTATTGCACACGAAAAGCGGGGTATTTATTCCCATCCAGCTCTAAATCGTATTGGTATACATTTTTAGGGCTTTTCAAAATATTGATTTCGTTATCAGAAAATCCAGCCGTTCGCTGAATCTTTTCTAAAAAATTGATGATTTCAACAAAATACATATATAATTTATTATTTTTCTGTCCAGTATGCTTCGCCTTCCCGTTCCATTTTTTCTAATCTGGTATAATAGTCCGGTAATTCATTAAGGTGAGCTAACGTGATTTTCCCTGTCATCAATGGATCATCATTTGTAATATTGGTATTGGAATCAACCGTGCCATGCTCCAATTCAACATCCATTCCCATTCTGAATTGTTCAACGTCAAATTTTGACCAGTCAATGCCTAATTGTTCGCCAATTTGCTTGGCTTCTTCTATAGTAAAATTTTTTTTTGTAACCATAACTTTATAGCTAATAATTTTATAATAACATAAAGTTTTTAAAAAATAAAAAAACTCATTAAGAGTTTTTTTGTTTTGTTTTTATTTAAAAATTTAAAGCCGTTGTTTAATAAACCAATAAACAAGTGCTAAAACAATAATTAGTAAAAAAATTGCCCAGCCAGGAATCATTATATTGCTGCTCATTGGAATTGAAAAATCCATAATTATTTCAGTTAAAAATTTTAACTATAGTTTAGCAAAAAAATAAAAAAGAAACAAGTTTATTTAAATTTAGCCAGCCACTGACTAATGCCTTGAAGCGGGTGCCAGAGACAATCTTTTAAACAGCCTTTTTCATATTTTAACTGAACTATATTTGAAAAACAAAGCATATCTTTCGGACGATTTTTACAGTATTGATTCCACTCCTCAATCGGGAAACTAAGGCAAGTTAAACTGCAAAGAAATGGGATTAAAATTAATAGTCCAAGAATAATTAAAAATCCAAGAATTATTTTCTTTTTAGCTTGGAAAATTGGTTTATAAATATTCATTCCTTATTTTAAATATTTTTTAAACCAAGAAGCAGCTTGCTTGGCAACTTTTTCTAAAGCGCCCGGTTCTTCAAATAAATGCGTAGCATCGGGGATAATACTTAATTCTTTTTGGCAGTTTAATTTTTGATAAGCTCTTTTATTCATTTCAATTACTTCGTAATCATTGCCACCAACTATCAATAAAGTCGGACTTTTAACTTTATCCAGGATATTTAAGGCCAAATCAGGTCGGCCGCCGCGCGAGACAACTGCCTTAATTCCCTGACTTAAGTCAGCTGCCGCAATAAGCGCGGCGGCCGACCCAGTTGAAGATCCGAAATAACCGATTTTAAAATTTTTAATTTCAGCTTGTCTTTTTACCCAATCAGTAACAGCTTCCAATCTTTTGGCCAATAAAGGGATGTTGAAGCGGTTTTCATAAATTTCATCTTCTGTTTCTGTTAATAAATCAAAAAGTAATGTGGCAATTCCCTTTTTTTGCAAAACTTCGGCCACAAATTGGTTTCTGGGGCTTAAGCGGGACGAACCGCTGCCATGGGCAAAAATAACCAAAGAACCGGCTTTGGCAGGCAAAATTAAAATTCCGGGTAATTCAATTTTATCTATTGGTATTATTATTTCCCGTTTAGGCATTTATTTAATGATTATTTGGTAATTTTTTTCTTCTATTGGCTGGTTAAGTTGCCAAGGACGAGCATAAGAAAAAGTTACGTTTGTTTCGCCTTTTTCTAAAGCTTTAAAATTAAAGGTTGACTGGCCACCTGCCCCAAGTAAATCTGAAATAGCTTGATAATCCTGGTCAGCTAATTCAAGAAAATAATCATCATAATTAGCTATCCATTGATAACCAGTAGTCGGATTAGCAGGCAAGACAATTTTAAATTCTGGCTTTTGCTCAATATTTATTTCTATTTGACCTTCAGGTGTTGCTTCTATTTCTTTAGGCAAGGGCGAGGCAGGCTCAACAGGCTGGCGTGACGCTGGTTCGTTTTGGAATTTTACAGGAATAATTAACTGGTCATCATTAGCCGGTAGATTAGAAGGATTGGCTTTTTCCAAGACTAAATTGCCGCTATCTGTTACTGGTGGAGTAAATTTAAGTTCAGCGGCAAAAGGCACAAAATCTTCGGTCATCCAATCAGACTGAGCAAAAGCAATAGCACTGGTAATTAACTTATCATTGGCATCGTAAAGTTTGACCGGGAAATCAGCTTCAAAAAACCAACTGCCCCGCGCTTGGCCGATTATGGTTAAAGGGCTGTTAATTGTTTCATTGGGCCTGGGAAAATCAACTCGGATTAAATTTGTCTTGTCCATTTCATTACCGATGTTTTCAACAAAAAGCTGGCCATTGGCTCGGCATTGGCGGGGATAAGATTCCATGACTGGATTGCCTGCTGCCACACATTCTTCAAAATTAGTAATTTTTTGCTTCGGTTCAATACTGGCCGGCGGGATATATTCAGGTTTTTGCAGGCTAAAAAAATACAAAACTAAACCTAAAATAGCTACTAAAATGACGATAATAACCAAAATTATAATTGTTTTTTTTGACATAATTTTTTAATGATTAAGAATAAAATAGCAGTTTATTTAAATTTAATTATTTAATTTTCCGCAATTAATTATAATTTTTATTTTAGTGCCGAGATTTTCTTTAATTATACGGCAAACCAGATTATCTTTTTGGTAATTTTGCTCGCCAATATTTTCAAATCCATTATTTTTAAAAAAATTTATAATTTCATGAGCAAAGTTAGGATTAATTATGGTTTGCATGGCTTGGCCGTTAATTTCCTTGTCCTGCCAAGTAAAATTGACTGGCTGAATTTTTGAATAAGTAAATGATGTTTGCTCATTTAAAGCTTTTAAGAGATCAGCTGTCTGCTTTTTGCTATTGAAACAGCCTGAAATTAATAAAATCAGCAAAATTATTGCAAAAATTATAATTAAGACTTTTATTATTAGTTTTCCCATAAAAAATTAAATTTTTCTGGAATCATAAGCCCAGTGCAAAAGCGATTGTCTTTGTTTTGGACGGCAGGAAAGGTCGCCTTTAGCGCAATTTTTTTTAACCTGGGCTAAATGGCGCTTATAGGATTTCCAGCGTTTAATTTGCCGTTCATCATCAGGACAACGGCGGCCCATATAATAACGGCAATACCACTGAAACCAGCCGCGCGGATCTTCATGATAAATCCAGCCCTTTTTGCGCCAAACTGATAAAGGTTGTGAAGCGTTTACCCCAAAGAAATTTTTATCAGGATCATGTTTTTCAGGATCAAGTTTGGCATTTTTAAACCAATCAGAAGGGAACTCTTTTTTGCAGTCAGTCATGTATTTGCCGCCAAATACCCCTAATTTAAGCATCTGTTTTGGCATAAGTTCTGGCTTAAATTCTGGATCAAAATTTTTACCAACCGGTTCAATCAGATAATAAATATAGTTTTTCTGCATTTTGTCATTAACTACGACCTTTTTTTTCATAAAATTAAAATTTACCTTTCATGCAATAATAGCCAAAAATAATCTTGGTAGTAATATCAAGGCATAAGTATAAAAAAGCTGTGGCCATGGCAGAAAACAAGCCTATGCCAGTCGGCGCAAAAAACCAGACAATGGGAAACAAAATCCAGGTTAATTTTACAAAACATCTAATATCTTTCATGAATTTGGTTTGTTTACCGGATTTTTCTTTAATCATGCGCAAAAGCACAATAAAGGCAAAAGCGCTTATCACAAAAAACAGCCATTTATAAGGCGATAACATAATACTGGCCAAAAATCCTGTGAACATTACCAAAATATTCAAAATAACCATTTCCAATTTTTCAATAAAAGTTTTATTTAAAATTTTACCAATTTCATACATCAACAAGCTACAGCTTAAAATATAAAAAAGCCATCTAGTCGGATAAATTGACTGCATTAATGAATTATTAATTACCCAAATGCCGGACAATAAAACCATATAAGAAACCGTTGTCGTAAAAAAAACCAGTCGGCTTAAAACCAAATAATCGTTTTTTTTCTTTAAAAAATAAAAAATAAGCGTAGCACTGGCAAAAATTATTAAACCTAATAAAAATATAAGGTTTTCAGGCATACTTTCAGTTTTAATAATTAATATAAGCTTAAATAAAATAAAGCCGTAATTATATGAATTATAGCAAATATTGGCTGAATTATAAAAATCCCTGGCCATTACCAGAGATTTTTATATCGCATTTATTTTTTGCTGACTGCTGTTGCTAAGTAAATGGTGTACAAAGCGGCCAAGCCAACAAGAGTATAAACTACTCTTGAAATTGCGCTCATATCACCAAAAATAGCTGCCACAAGATCAAAATTTAATAAACCAACCAAACCCCAATTCAAACCGCCAACAATAACCAAGAGTAAAGCAATGATGTCTAAAGCATTAAGCTTTTTCATAGGCTTTGAGTTAATTAATTAATAAAAGTGCTTGTTTTAATTATAGCACGCTTTAGTTCAATAAATAAATACTGAAATTCAAAACTGCGGCAAAAGAGACCCAAATAATATAAGGAATTAATAAGTAAGCTGCTATTTTAGATGTTTTATAAAAATAAAGTATAGTCAATAAAATAAAAAACCATAAAAATAAAATTTCAATAAAAGCCGCCAAAGGGTTTTGCAAATAAAAAAAGAAAAATGACCAGGCAATATTTAAAATATACTGAATGCTGAAAAAAATAATTGCTTTACTCCTTCTCTCTTGCTCTTCCCTTTTGTTCCAAACTAAATACAATGAAATGCCCATTAATAAAAATAAAAGTGTCCAAACCGGCGCAAAAACCCAGCTTGGCGGATTAAAAATCGGTTTATTCAAAGTTAAATACCAGGTTGAAACCGATTGCGTAGTAAAAATTGAGCCGATTCCGCCGGCAGCCTGGCAAATAACAATAGCGGCAATTAATTTTAACCAGTTGATTTTGGGCATAAACATTAATTAATTTTAAATTTTAAATTCTAAATTTTAAGTTATTCTTTTTTAAAATTCAAAGCCAAGGAATTAATGCAATATCTTTTGCCGGTCGGCAGTGGTCCTTCATCAAAAATATGACCCAAATGGCTGCCGCATTGGGCGCAAATAACTTCGTGTCGGTTCATGCCATAACCGCTGTCTTTTTTTAACTCAATTTTATTTTGGTCAATTACGTCATAAAAGCTGGGCCAGCCACTGCCTGAATCATATTTTCTTTCAGAATCAAATAACCGGTTGCCGCAAGCAGCGCAAACATAAGTGCCTTTTTCCTGATTATACAATAAATCACCGGAAAAAGCCGATTCAGTCGCCTTTTGCCGCAAAATTTCATATTGCTTAGGGCTTAAAATTTTTTTCCACTGGTGGTCGGTTTTAATTATTTTTTTCATTTTTTTAAAAAAATAATTTTTTTTATTCTTCTTGCATGCCCCAAAAAACAACCAACTAATTACGGATTTATAGGCAATCTTTAGCTTTTAAATAATCGCTTAAAGTTGGCGAGGCACCGGCTTTAATCTCATTGACTCGTTCTTGGCCCAAGGCCTCAACAGCGCATTGTTCTTGTTCAGGTGTAATTTGAGTAGGGATTTCTTCAGTTTCAATACCCATTGATTCTAATATTTTTTCCTGTTCAGTTGAGATCAATGGGTGGTCATAACTACTTGGGGTGTCAGAATCCATTTGCAAAATAGCCCCAGGCAGTTTGCTCACGTCCAAATCAAAGGGCTTGATTATGATTAAGGCAATAATAGTGCCAGCAATCATTAAAATAATAATCACAGCAATAATGCCGATTACCATAAAAAAAGTGTGCCAAAACCCTCTTTTTGGTCTTGTTTCCTTAGGATTATTTTCAGATTCATCCTTTGACTTATAATCATAAGATTTGTAATCGTTTTTTTCTTTTGCCATAGACATTTAATTAATTTTAAATTTTAAATACTAAATTTTCCCAAAGGGATGCTTTCAGCATAATTGTATTTTAAATATGTTAATTTTAATTTTCTCTTATTTTAATTTTAACCTAAATATACGCAAAAATCAAAATAATTGGGCAAAAAAAATTCATTGACAAATCAAATTTTTTTTGTTAACTTTAAAAAATCAAGAAAGCAAAGGAGGAGAAAATGACACGAAATAATAAAATTGGCTTAATCATGATAATTGCAGCAGTATTTCTTGGCCTTTACATCGGTGTTTATGTCTGCTTTATTGGCGGTATTGTTGACATTCTCAATGAAATTAAGGCAACCGCTCCTGTTTCCGGCCTAGCAATTTCATGGGCTTTAATAAAAATTGGCATTGCTTCTGCTGCCGGTTGGATTTCATTTTTTTCATTGGCCATACCCGGTTTCATGAAATTCACAAACCCCGATCTTTAAAAAAGGAGGATCAAAAATGAAAAAAACATTAATTATTTTTGTAATAGGAGTTATTTTACTGGCAATCATTGATATATTTTTAGGCATAAAATTTGAAAATGTCAGTTTTACCGCTATTGTCATCCATAAACTTTTATATGTGTTTTTGGGAATGAGTATGGGAAAATATTTTGATAAAGCTTGGAAAATTTAGGTAAAATTATTAATTGACAAATTAAATTTATTGTGCTAAGTTAAATTAAGTTTTTTAACAGCTTAAAAACGGAGGTGAAGAAAAATGTATAATCAGCCCAAAGTGAAACTTGTTGAATGCAAGCATTGTGACGGACATGGCGAAACTGACCGGGCATGTTGTTATCGTAATGCTGGTCTGAAAGTGCCGGATCGCAACTGGGAAGGTCGGCGGGACAAAGTCTGTTGCTGTGCCTGCAATGGCAGTGGCAAAAAAGAAGTTTTTAAGGATTCCCGCCATTAATAATATTGTTTTTCAAGCTTCAAAAATCAAGTGGACGCCGGAATGAATGTTTTTTTTAACGATATAACAATTGTCTACAAAAAAGTTAGATGTTTTTTACGATTAAGCCTATGTCTAACTAAAACGCGCTTTAAACAGCGCGTTTTTAATTTTTACCATAAAGTTGACAAAAATTTTAATCTTTGCTATATTTTTTTATTGGCTGTTAACGCCGAATTAATCACAAAAGAGGAGGGCAAAAACATGTCAGGAGATTTTGAAGGCACTTTTTTAACAGAAGTCAGCCAAGTGCTGGCCAAGGGACAATTTGATAGTTTAGACCTGGATCCGTTTCCGGTAGAAGAAGGTGAAGAAATTATTGGTGAAATGACTGATTTGGAAAAAGCTATTTTTGTTCTGATTTATCAAAAAATCAAGGATCACGATGAAATGGTTAAGTCTCTTGCGGGCAAAGTTCCTAAAATTCCTGAAGAGAAAAAAGAAGAACTTCACAAGCTGGAGAATCAGTTGGAAACTTTACGAAGTCTCGGTTGGCAGGTCATTCAAGACCGTCTGGATCTTAACCGTGCCAATATAGGTATCCGTGAAGGCTACAAAATCGTTAAACGTGGAAAAGAATCAGGTATTATCAGACGAAGCAGTATCACCATTGTCGGTCATAGCGGATTTCCCGGCTAAAAAATAAAATAAACCAAAAGGGCAGAATTTTCCTGCCCTTTTTTATTTGGAATAATTTTATAACATTTTTCCCAATTCATGTGCTGACTCTAAAATTTTATCAGCTTGGGAAAAATCCTGATTTTTTGTAATTTCAGTCGGTATTACATAACAAGTCATGCCGGCTTTTTTTGCCGCTTGCAAACCAATACTTGTATCTTCAATCGCCAGGCAATCTTTTGCCTTTACGTTTAATTTATCAGCTGCGATTAAATAACAATCAGGCGCCGGCTTTCTTTTTTCGCAGTCCTCAAAAGTAACAATAGCCTGAAAAGCATCTTTTAAGCCGGTCCGCTTTAAAATTAGCATGGTGCCGTTTTGGGTTGAAGAAGTGACCAAGGCCAAAGGCATGTTTTTTTTATGAAGCCGTTTAATTAAATTTATTATTTTGTTAAATAATGGCGCGTCAGCCAAACTTTTAAGGTATAATTCCTTTTTCTCGGCCCGGTATCTGGCAAAATCAAAATTAGGATATTTTTTATTAAAATAAGCCTTATAATCAACAGGGTGCGTGCCAATAATCATTTGTTTTTCTTTTTTTGTAAGCTCAATCCCCTGTTTGGCAAAGGATTGAATGGCTGAATCAAGGTTAATAGGTTCAGAATCTATAAGCACTCCGTCTCGGTCAAAAATAATGGCTTTGAATCGCATAAAAAATATTTAATTTTTATTTTTAAATCATTTGATAATAATTTTTTCACCTTGTCCGATAAATTCTGTTTTATCATTTTTGATCAATATGCCCTGCTCATCTTGTAAAATTCGCAATGAATATTTTAAACCTGGCAATTTTTGTTTAATTAATTCCTCATGTTCTGGCTCATAATGGGCAAATAATAAAAATGGTACATAATGTAAAGCTGTTAAATCTGTTAAACCAAATTTAGGACGTTCAGGGTGTTTCCAGTCCCCCATTTCAATGGTCGGGCACATAATATAAGTGCCAGCACTAGAACCAACATAAAGTCCCCCATTATCAATAAATTCTTTGATTAATTGATCAAATTTTGTTTGTTTAACGGCTTTGAGCAGATAAAAAGTATTGCCTCCTTCAATAAAAAGCACATCTTTGTCCTGCAAAATCCTTTTTAATTCCTTAAAATTTTTACTCTCAATATCCAGACGCGTAAAATCAAAACCTAATTCTGTCATTTGTTTTTTATGTCTTTGCAAATATTCTTCACTCAAAACACCGCCTTTGGAAGCAGTTGTTACCCAGACAATTTTAATCTGATCAGCCGGTTTTTTTATTAATTTTTTAATTTGATTAATGGCAAAATGGCCATTGGAGGCAAGTAAAATTTTCATATATTTATTTAATATTTATTGGATTATTTTTATCTTTTGGCCACATAATTGGGTTTTGTTGGATATAATAACGGATATTAATTAATTCTTTTTCATTACGGATAACACGGTCGTGGAACGATTTTTGCCATTGAAAATAAAAATTATTTTGGTTTTCATGAATTAATTTTGATGATCTGGTTTTAAAAGCACCAATGATACGGTACAATGGTAAAATTTTGGGATTATTTGGGTTGTGTAGGGAACGTTATAGAACGTTCCCTACGTTTTGTAGATCGCCCAAAATTTTACTATTACGACCGTTCCCTACGATGTGTTTTTCCTCAAAAATTAAACCTTTTTTACCTTTGCGATCATGATTATAATAATCTTCATTAATTATTTCAATAATTCCATGCACATGATTCGGCATTATTTGCCATTGATCCAATTTAATATATTTATATTTTTCAGGCAACCATAACCAACATTTATCAATGATTTCACCCAAATCATTTAAAACTATCTTTTCATCAATAACCTCGCCAAAATGACAAATACGATCTTGTGTACAAATCATCACAAAATAATAACCTGGCATTGAATAATCATAACCAAACCAACGATTTTGTTTTCTTTGTTTGCCAAGATACATTTTGTTTTTTAAATATTTTGGATTTACTTTTATCTAATCTCTTGAACTCTGCCCACCTCACCAGAAGTCAGGCGTACTTTTATCCCGCGAGGATGTTCTGGACTATTAGTTAAAATATCCTGGACAATCCCTTCGGTTAATATATCAGTGCCCTGATCTTCTTTTAGAGTGACGGCGACTTTAAGGCCGGGGGTGATATCGTTACGATTGGTTATTGGCATGTTTTATTGATTTAATTATTTTTTTATATGTCCTTTTATACGTACTTTACCTTGGATAATTTTATGCACATCACGGCAGCTCATACGTGTTTTTCTGGCAAATAATGTATTACATTTAGGGCATTTTAAATCCCCTTTTGTATAATCTTTGATAATACGATCAAGATAGCATTTAACTAATGAACCTGAGCCATATTTATGGTATTTATATAATTTAGCATTACAATTTGTACAGATTATTGTTATTGCAAAAATTTTCCGTGTTTCATTTTTTTTAACCATAAAAATATTTTAGATTTCTTCGGCTTTAATCAGCCAAAAAGGTGGTGGCTCTTTTTCAGCTCTGATTTTTTGAAGATATTCAAGTTTAAAGCCAGCTGATTCTAATGTTTGCACATAATCTTTTTCCTGCCAATAATAATCCTCAAATCCCACAATCCCCTTTTCTGTTTGCATTTGAACTTTAATTTTTTGTCCGCTTTGGCTAGAAAAATCAGCTGGCAATTGGCTGCTAAAAGATTCATATTGATTGCCCCAGCTATTAGGGTTAACAGTTAAGATAAAATACTGGCCCTCGGGTTTTAAAACCCTTTTAATTTCCTGATGCATTTTTTCAAATTCCTTTAAACTGCTGATTTCAATATGCACAAAAGCACTGATCACAATATCAAAACTTTGATCTGGCCAAGGGATTTTATTGTCAGCCATTAACTTAAATTCAATTTGCGGATACTGTTTTTGGCTTAAATCAATCATGTCCTGACGAATATCAGTGCCAGCAATATAAGCGCCTAAATCGTGTAAAAACTTAGCTGAGCGACCAGTGCCAGAGCCATAATCAAGTAGTTTCTTGCCTGGCAAATCCCCTAACCCCCGCGCCAAAGCATCATAGCCGTATTTAAGTGTGGCGGTTATGGATGCATTAGTGTAATGAGGCGTTTTTGGCATAGGGATATTTATTTAAAATTAATTGGATTATTTTGGTCTTCAGCCCATTTGGCAGGATTGCCGATTATATAGTTTTAATTCGGTTTCAGAGCGGATAATGCGGTCATAGAACGATTTTTGCCATTGAAAATAAAAATTATTTTGATGTTTATGAATTAATTTTGATAATCTGGTTTTAAATGCCCCGATGATACGGTACAATGGTAAAATTTTTGGATTATTTAGGTTATGTAGGGAACTTTCTATAACGCTCCTTACATTATGTGGCATTCCAAAAATTTTACCGCGACTGTTGCCTGCGTTATGTAGATCGTCCAAAATTTTACCATTAAATTCTGTCCTTTGAGAAATTTGAAAATACTTTAAATATCTTATTAAGACTAAATAAAAACCAAATAAATGCTAAAATTATTGGCAGCAAAATACTATATTTTAAACCAATAAAAAAAGCGATCAAGCCTAATATAACCCAGCTAGAAAAACATATAGACTGCAAAAGTACAGCTGAATAATATGTCTGATGATTTTTAATTTTTTCAAAATAATCCGCATTAATACTTAAAGAAAAAGCCGTAAAACACAATGATATCATAAAATTTGTAAAAATAATTTGTTCAGGAAAATAAAAACGGTAAATTGAGATTATTATAATGCCCACAATAGCAATAAGTTTAGTAAGCGTCCTAAATCTGATTGTTGCTAAACGTTTTTTTATTGTATATAAAAGCAAAATAACTGCCAGTGCGCCAATTGCTGGAACTAAACCAACATAAATTAAGGAAAAACCAGCCACAAAAATATAAATTGCCCATAAAGTGAAAACAACAAATTCTATACCTGATCTTATTCCACAAGAAAATAATTCATATTTAATGTCTTGAAGTCTCACTTTAGGTAAATCCAGACCATTAATATCGGTTTTGATTATTTTAAATAAAGGTATGATTGAAAAGAGCAAAAATAAAATTGCCACTATAATAAATAATTGTTTATTAATAATCAATAATATCGCGCCTAAAATTGGAGCAAAAATATTAGCTAATTTGCTGAATATCCGCAAATTGCCTAAATTATTTGAAATTTGTTTTTTTGAGGTGTAATGAGCAATTATTGAATAATATGAAATATAATAATAAGAATAATAAAGGCTTTCAGTAAGTATTATTAAAATAAAGATTAAATAATCAACTTTGCCAGGAATTAATAAAAAAATTAAAATTATCTCTGAAATTATGGCTAAAATATAAAAAAACAAAACATTTTGTTTGGCTAAAGTTTTGACAGAAAAAATTAAAAAAATTATTGTTATAAAAGAACAAGCAATCAAATAAACAAAAATTTCTTCTATACTATAGCCGTTTGTCAGCAAAATAATCGGAATAAAAGTTTTATACAATAAACGGCCAATAAAATGAAGAAATACTGAAAAATTAAAATATTTAAAAGCAATTATTTCTTTAACCATAAAATATTTTATAAATTACCTATTTTCACAAATATCCACCGCATCATCCGGATCATTAATATCATTTTTTTCCATAAATTCAGCCACTTTCCTGGCTTCATCAAGCTCAAGGCCGTGGTCCTCCATTATTTCTAAAATTGTTTCCGGGTCGGGCATAATGTTTTTATTTTAGATTAATAGGATTATTGCGGTCTTGATGCCAATTGATTGGATTATTAGCAATATATTCTTTAATTCTGGCATAATCTTCTTCATCGCGGATAATATGTTCATAAAATTTTGTTTGCCACTGGAAATTTAAATTGTCTTTATTGCATTGACGCTTAACCATTCCTTTAAAATGATTAATAACAGAAGATAATGATTTTGATTTTAAATAACCGAATTTCGCTGTTGTAGAGACATGCCGCGGCGTGTCTCTACGTTCGTCAAAATCATTATCATCAAAACCGATAATTCCATTCATCAAACACAACCTTACCAATCTCTGACAAATTATTTTTTATTTCGCCTAAACAACAAATCCTGCCTTTGGTGCAGATGGTGACATAATATAATCCTGGCCAACTGTAATTTCAATGCTGTAAACTTGTTGAATTAACACGAAATTCATTTTTAAAATACTCCCCCATTTTATAATAAATAGATTAGAGATTGTTTTTAATAACTGTAAGTATCAATAAGATTGCCGAGATTATTTTTTAAAGTAGCCGTATCACCGTTGTTATTCCAAATAGCAGAATAAGTATAACACCAATATAATTCAGTTGGCGTGTCGGTACCGCAACCGGTATAAACTTTTATTGATGAATTGGCCGGTAAAGTAATATTTTTAAAAGTATAAGTTTTGCC
>CAZPVP010000015.1:0-5710 GCA_964590345.1 uncultured Gammaproteobacteria bacterium
TTTTCAATCGTTGGGGGTTTCCTGTAAGGTATTAAACAATCCCGCCCTTTTTAGAAAAGGGCGGGATATCTAAATGCAGTTTAAGCTATAATTTTTGTCACAACACCTGAAGCAACTGTTCTGCCGCCTTCACGAATAGCAAAACGCTGTTGTTCTTCCAAAGCAACCGGCGCAATCAATTTAACTTTTAATTTTGCTGTATCACCCGGCATTACCATCTCAGCACCACCCAAAATTTCCACTTCACCCGTAACATCGGTTGTTCTCATATAAAATTGTGGCTTATATCCCTTAAAAAATGGTTTGTGCCTACCGCCTTCTTCTTTAGTTAAAACATATACTTCAGCTTCAAATTCAGTATGAGGTGTAATACTGCTCGGTTTCGCTAAAACCTGTCCTCTCTCAATATCTTCCTTCTTGATTCCTCGTAATAATATACCAGCATTATCACCAGCTCTGCCTTCTTCTAGAGACTTATTAAACATTTCAATACCGGTCACAACTGTTTTTTGAGTATCTTTTAAACCGACAACCTCAATTTCATCATTTAATTTTACAATACCTCTTTCAATTCTGCCTGTTGCTACTGTACCGCGTCCTTCAATAGAAAAAACGTCTTCAACTGGCATCAAGAAAGGTTTTTCAGTATCTCTCTTTGGTTCTGGGACATAACTATCTAAAGCATCAAGTAATTCTTGGATGCATTTAGCATCATCACCACTTGGATTTTCTAATGATTTTAAAGCTGAACCTTTAATAATAGGTGTTTCATCTCCAGGAAATTCATATTTCTTCAAAAGATCTCTGACTTCTTCCTCAACCAAATTGATTAATTCAGGATCTTTTACCTGATCAACTTTATTTAAAAAGACTACAATTGAAGGCACGCCGACCTGTCTGGCTAAAAGAATATGCTCTCGAGTTTGAGGCATAGGACCGTCGGTTGCAGCCACAACTAAAATAGCACCATCCATTTGGGCTGCTCCAGTAATCATATTTTTAATATAATCAGCATGACCTGGGCAATCTACGTGAGCATAATGCCTTTTTTCTGTTTCATATTCAACATGAGCCGTCGCAATAGTAATACCACGCTCTTTTTCTTCTGGAGCATTGTCAATCTGATCTACTGTTTTTTCTTGAGCAGCTTTACCTTGTGCAATTAAATACTTTAAAATAGCTGCTGTTAAAGTAGTCTTACCATGGTCAACATGACCAATTGTACCCACGTTAATATGTGGTTTTGATCTGTCAAATTTTTCTGCCATATTATTTTTTAAACTCCCTAGAAGCGACCTCTACCGCAAAAACCCGGCAGAGTTTTATCCAGCCGCTTCGCTAATTATTTTTTATAACTTAATTAAAGGTATAAATTATTATAACACAATTATAAATTTTGACAAGTACTTTACGATATTAAACAAAAAAAAGAACTATAAAATCACCCTGTCAATTAATCTTCATCTTCTATTGGTTCAAAATAATATTGATCTTCTTCATATTGATCATCATCAGAATTGTTTAAATCATGCCATCCCTCTAATAATTTTTCGTCTTCTTGATTAGCTTTCCAAACTGCAATGTCTTTATTAATTTTATTTAAAAGCTCTTCTTCAGAAAGATCTTTAACCGGATTATTTTTCATAATCATATTTTCATAATCCTCAGCTTTTAAAAATACAAAAATGTCCCCTTTTTCATCTTCAAAAAGAAAACGATCCCCGGTTTTCTTAATTAATTCCAAAATCCTTTTAAGATTTTTCATAAAATAACCTAATTTGAAATCTTCTCAAAAATATATTTCATTTTAACTTAAAGTAAAAAAAAAGTCAAGTCATTCCTGCCACAGCATTAATGCTGTGGCAGGAATGCTTAAAAAAGTATTTAATGAGCGTAGAGAGACTTTAGCCCTCCTAACTCAAAAGCCGCCTCTAAAAATGGCACAAACCTTAAATCAATACCTCCCAATTCACTTGGCATTTTAGCAATAACCTGTTCATGTCCAAATACCTGCCGACGATAGCTTCTTTCGCCGCGCATTCCGTCATAAATGTCCATAGTTGTAAGGAGACACAAGATACATTTAAACTTATACTCTTGCAAATAATCTCCAAACAAGCTAGTCAGGTTATTTTGTGGATAGCCAAGATTTAAAAAGTGATGATATAAGGCCAAGGCGGTTACCTTTAAAGGAACAACAAACATTTCCCCTAAGGGAAAAAAGAGCCATGGGTGATTTTTACGATAGCCCTTTTGTTCTTCAGTGAACTTGCCGGGCTTTGTCCAAAACCAATCCGGGAAACCCATTTTGCCCAAATCATGAAACAAAGCCGAATACATGATCAGTGACCAGTCTGACTCAGAAAAGCCTATCTCTGAATCAAAATATTGACCTGGACAATCAGGATAAACGAGTTGAAGCTGATCAAAATACTGCCTAATAGCTGGAGTTTGCGGCAGATCGCCATAGCAGTAATTTTGCCACAATTCCTTGGTCTTAATGACAAGCTCTTTTACGCGCAGTGAATGCCGATAGCTTTCGGGATGGTAGCTGTTTAAGCATTTTAAAGCGTAATCCAAACCTTCATGCCAAGTTATCAGCAATGGTTCCTCATTTTTCAACGAATGAGCAATTTCAACCAATGCTTTTGAGTGGCTTAAATTTATGGCCAAGAAATGAAGATGTTCATCAGCTTCAAAAATATACTCTTCGCCAGTCATTAGCCTGATCAGGTATTGGGTCTCCGGATTTAAACTTTGGAACTCTCTTGCCTCATTGGTAGTTAAATACAGTCTTCCAGCCATTTCGAAAATCTCCTTTTTTAAAAATAATTTTCAAAACAAACTTCCTGATTGTTAATATTTTCACTTCATCCCTCCATGCTTTACTTCAAACTTTTTGCAACAAAAAAACCCCGCCTGGTACTTGACTGAATAACACACCAAATCTCTTTGGTGAAAATTATCCAGCAAAGTAAGACAAGTAGGGTTCTAAATTTATCCTATAAAATATTTAAAAACATGTCAAGCTCAATTTTTGGCTAATTATAAACAAAATTTACACATAGTTACCCCCATGGTTTTGCACATATTTATTAACAGAAATAGCCACAAACTTATACACGCTTTATTAACATCAATTAATAAAAAAGACTCGCTTCACGAGTCTAGTTATTAATATTAGCACTTAGCTACCGCGCCTCCTTGTCTTGCCAATAATTATTAGCGGGCTTGCTTGCAATAATCTTGGCAGGCGCCCAGGGCGTCTGTCGAATTTTGTTATTCACGTTAGCCGCTGGTCCGGGCCATGACTAAGCGGAAATTAAATCCCCTTGCCACCCTCTCGTCCTCACGCTCTTTTTATTTTGGGAATTCAATCCTAATTAGAGTGACCTCCTCAAAGAGAAAGCACCCTTCATTGGACTTTCGCCAAGTGCCAATTTTATATTAACAGCAAAAAAAATTGTCAACCGTTTTATTTTTAAATTACACGAAGCTTACTCGAGATAATTTATCATACCTTCAGCAACTGATCTTATACAATTATTACAAATATGTACCGAACCAGCTGGCCCATGAATTAAATGCTCAACTTCCTGCAAATTTTTACCGCAAAAACTACAATTAGCTTTTTCTTTTTTACAAACTTTTACCAGATCATTCTCTGAAAATTCATTTATTACTTTTGCACAAAGCGTAATGCATTCATTACATATGCCTTTCTCTCTTTCTTGACTTAAAGCAATTATAACGCCTTGATCACTATTACTACCACAAAAAGAACAATGTTCCATTTTTCACCTCCTTAGTTGAATCTTATACCTTTAAAAATTTTTTTTCAAGCACAAAGGAAGGCGAGATTCAAAATCGCGCCTTCCCTTATATATTAGTATTATCCATTATTTAAAAATAGTGCTTTGATTACCTGTTATTTTTTACCTTCAATAATATTTTTAGCAACATTTGCAGGAACTTCGGCATAATGGTCGAATTCCATTGAATAAGTTGCTCGACCTTGAGTCATTGAACGTAAAGATGTGGCATAGCCAAACATTTCAGCCAATGGCACTGTTCCGTCAATTACTTTCATTTTATTACCCCTATCACTCATTTCTGAAATATGGGCGCGTTTAGAATTTAAATCACCAATTACATCACCCATAAATTCTTCAGGTGTAACCACTTCAATTTTCATAATTGGTTCCAAAAGTATTGGCTGGGCTTTATTAGCCGCCTCTTTAAAAGCCATAGAAGCTGCAACTTTAAAAGCTACTTCAGAAGAATCCACGTCATGATAAGAGCCGTCATAAACTGTTGTTTTAATATCAACAATTGGATAACCAGCTAAAATACCTTTAGTTTGCGCCTCTTTAACGCCTTTTTCAATTGCTGGAATAAATTCTTTAGGTATAATACCGCCTTTAATTTCATCCGCAAATTCAAAACCAGCGCCTCGATCACGTGGTTCTACTCTTAACCAGCAATGGCCATACTGACCACGACCGCCAGACTGTTTAATATACTTACCTTCAGCTTCGGCCAAAGCTTTAATAGTTTCTTTATAAGCTACTTGCGGTGCGCCAACATTAGCATCAACTTTAAATTCTCTTTTCAGCCGATCAACTATAATTTCTAAGTGCAATTCTCCCATACCTGAAATAATAGTCTGAAAAGTTTCTTCATCGGTTTTGATTTTAAAAGTTGGGTCTTCTTCAGCTAACTTCTGTAAAGCTACGCCCATTTTTTCCTGATCCGGCTTTGTTTTTGGCTCAATAGCTACTGAAATAACTGGTTCTGGAAAAGTTATCTCTTCCAAAATAATAGGCGACTTTTCATCGCATAAAGTATTGCCTGTAACAGTATTTTTTAAACCTATAGCTGCAGCAATATCACCGGCATAAACCTCATCAACTTCTTCTCTTGAATTAGCATGCAAACGGACTATTCGGCCAATCCTTTCTTTATCACCCGTAGCAACATTTAAAACATAAGATCCTGATTTTAAGGTACCTGAATAAATTCTAAAAAAAGCTAATTTTCCTACAAATGGATCCGTGGCAATTTTAAAAGCTAAAGCACAAAATGGCGCATCGTCCTTAGTTTCTCTCACTTCTTCTTCTTCGGTTTCAGGATTTTTACCTTTAACTGGGGGGACATCAAGTGGTGAAGGCAAATAATCAATAACTGCGTCTAAAACTAACTGAACTCCCCTATTTTTTAAAGCCGAACCACACAAGACCGGATGTAAATCATTATTAATTGTTGCCTTTCTAATTACTTTTTTTACTTCATTTATGTCTAATTCCTCGCCCCCTAAATATTTATTTAATAAATCCTCATCATTTTCGGCAACCTTTTCTAATAACATATTCCTCATTTCTTCTACTTTATCCTTTAAATCATCCGGAATTTCTGTTTCTTCTCGTGTTTGGCCGTATTCACCAGTAAATTTATAAGCCTTCTTCTCTAACAAATCAATTATGCCACTAAAGTCTGCTTCTGCACCAATTGGTATTTGCATAGCAATGGCATGAGGTGATAACCTTTCTTGAATTGATTTTAAGCTCATATAAAAATCTGCGCCCATTTTATCCATTTTATTAATAAAAGCTATTCTAGGCACATTATATTTTGTCGCCTGGTGCCAAACAGTTTCTGATTGTGGTTCAACACCTTGTGAACCATCAAAAACAGCAACTGCCCCGTCTAA
>CAZPVP010000015.1:5720-21672 GCA_964590345.1 uncultured Gammaproteobacteria bacterium
TAAAACACGTAATGATCTTTCAACCTCTACTGTAAAATCAACATGGCCTGGTGTATCAATTATATTAATACGATGATCCTGCCAAAAACAAGTTGTGGCAGCTGAAGTTATAGTAATACCTCTTTCTTTTTCCTGTTCCATCCAGTCCATTTCAGCCTCACCTTCATGGACTTCGCCAATTTTATGTTTTTTACCAGTATAAAACAAAACACGTTCAGTAACCGTAGTTTTACCAGCATCAATATGAGCAGCGATACCAATATTTCTTATTTTTTCTAATAAATATTCTCTGGCCATAATTTTAATTATAAATTATAATCATTATTTAAATTAAAAAATTCTTTTCTAAAAAGAATTTGAATTTAGTACTTATTTAAAATCGGGCAAAATGAGCAAAAGCGCGATTAGCTTCTGCCATTTTATGAGTATCAACTTTTTTCTTATAAGCATCACCTTGTTCAGAAGCCGCATCCATAATTTCAAAAGCCAATTTTTCACCCATTGACTTGCCTTTTCTTTTTTGAGCAGCTTCAATCAGCCAGCGACAAGCTAAGGTATAACGTCTTTCAGCCCTAACTGGATAAGGGATTTGATAATTAGCGCCACCGATTCTTCTGCCCCGAACTTCTAAAGAAGGACTAATATTTTTAATTGCTTTATCAAAAATTTCCAAAGCGTCTTGTTTTGTTTTATCCGAAATAATATCAAAACAATTATAAACAATTTTTTGAGCTGTAGATTTTTTCCCTCTTACCATTATATAATTAATCAGTTTTGCTATTTGGCTATTATTAAATTTTGGTTCAGATTTAATATCTCTTTTTGGAGCTGGCTTCCCTCGCATATTTGTAAGTAATTAGTAATTAATTATAGTAATTATTCAGTTGGTGCCTCGGCTGATGCTTCAGCTGGGGCTTCAGCAGCGGCCGATTTTACTGGCGCAGCACCGCCTTTACTTTTTTTAGCACCATAAAGTGAACGACTTTGTTTTCTGCCTTCAACACCTTGACAGTCATAACGACCACGCACAACATGATAACGCACGCCTGGCAAATCTTTAACTCTACCGCCACGCAACATAACAATTGAATGCTCCTGCAAACTATGACCTTCTCCTGGAATATAAGCGGTCACTTCCATGCCATTAGATAAACGAATCCTAGCAATTTTACGCAAAGCCGAATTAGGTTTTTTAGGTGTAACAGTTGTTACTTTCAAACAAACGCCTCTTTTAAACGGACTGCCTTTAGGCAACTCATTTCTTTTTCTTTTCATTGTATTAAAAACACTTCTCAAAGCTGGTGTTTTGGATTTTTTACTCGTTTTTTTGCGTCCTTTGCGCACTAATTGATTTATTGTTGGCATATTTAAAAATTTTAAATTTTAAATTTTGAATTAAAAATTCAATAATTAAAAAATTATCAGCCAAAGGCTGATCCGCCTATGGCGGAAAAATAAAACCTTTTCTTTTATTATATATAATCTTATTTTATATTCAAAAAAGAAAAATGTCAAGTGCCCTTAGTTGAATCTTTTTATTCTCAGCATTAATTTATTAGAGCTACAATGACTAAGCATGCCCAAATATAACTGCTTTTTATTGCTAAAATACCTGAGTTAACTCCGCTTTTTCTTATAATCCTATATAAAAAACTGAATTAATCTAAATAAAAAGCTAAAAATCAAATTTAAAAAGCCGGCGCCAAAAATCAATAAAAATAATAAAATAATAATGCCATATCTTTCCAAAAAAATTTTCAGATTATCAAAACGGTCAGGCAAAATCGCGAATAATATTTTAGAACCGTCAAGTGGTGGAATAGGAATCAAATTAAAAATCATTAAAACAAAATTTACTATAATCAATAAAAATAAAAAATTGACCAATAAATTACCTGGCCCCAAAACAGTATAATTATTAACTAAATTAAGAATGATTATACAGATCACGCCAAAAATAAAATTAGCGGCTGGTCCAGCAAAAGAAACCAATGCTGGTCCCCATTTCTGATCTCTCAAATTATAGAAATTAACTGGCACTGGCTTGGCCCAGCCAAAAACAATTCCAGCATTGCTTAAAATCAAAAATAAAGGCAATAAAATCGTGCCGAACAAATCAATGTGGGCCAAAGGATTAAGCGTTAAACGGCCCATTTGTTCAGCAGTACGATCGCCTAAATAATAAGCTGAAAGCGCATGAGCAAACTCATGAACGCTTAAAGCTAAAAAAAAGGCTATAAAATTAACTATTAAAAAAATAGCATTAAATTCCATAAAAGCTTGATTATTTTTACAAATTCTGATATTATGCTTGCATATAGCAAATAGGGGGGCATTAGCTGCCATTAGCTATTAGCCATTTGCTATTTGCTAATTTACCTAATTATACCATTATGTCAAGAACTTGTGAAATCTGTGGCAGAGGGCCAATGCTTAGCGCAACCAGAAGCCATTCTAACATAAAAACTAAAACAAGAAAGCATTTAAATCTACAAACAAAAAAAATAAATGGCAAAAAAGTCAAAATCTGCACCAAATGTTTAAAAACCAAGTTTAAAGTAGCTCAAGCTTAAATTTGGCTTAATTCTTGACAAGTTATTGCTTATTTGCCTTGAATTTAATATAATTATAGTAAGCTAAAATAATTAAATATTAATAATTATTAACTTCATTATTATGGCAGATGTACAAGGCTATTGCGTAAAATGCAAAAAAAAGCAAACAATGAAAGATCCTAAACAAATTACCATGAAAAATGGCAGACCAGCTGTAACCGGAACTTGCCCGGTTTGCGGCACTAAAATGTTTAAGATCGGTGCGATGAAATAAATCTTCTTAAAAACACCGCTTTTTTTACTCAAGGCGGTGTTTTTAATTCCTGAAATTTGCTAAAATATATTGTATATTAGTATATTGGGTAATTAGTATATTAGGGATTGGAATTTTTTAAATAATTTTCATTTCTCTAATATACCAATAAACTAATAAACCAATTACTATTTTTATCGGGCTGTGGCGCAGTTGGCTAGCGCGCAGGGCTGGGGGTCCTGAGGTCGCGGGTTCAAATCCCGCCAGCCCGACCATAAACCATTCGGTTTATGGTAAACATAGAGTTTGCCAATTTCAAAATAGTTTATGGTCGTGCATCGCATGGTGCATGACCAAAGAATAATTAACTAATTCAAAATTTATAGTTAAAAACAAACAAGAAAGCTACAAGTGCAATGTTTGCGGCAATATTGTAGAAGTTTTAATTGTCGGCGGAGGCGAATTGGTCTGTTGCGGCCAGCCAATGGAATTATTAGATGCCAAAACCCAAGATGAAGGCAGGGGAAAACATGTGCCGGTAATTGAAAAAACCGCTAATGGCGTTAAAGTTAAAGTTGGCTCAAATCCTCATCCAATGGAAGAAGCGCATTATATCCAATTTATTGAAATTATTGCCGACGGACAAATCTACCGAAAAGAGCTATTACCCGGTCAAAAACCAGAAGCTGAATTTTGTATTCAAGCAGACAACATTACTGCCCGAGAATACTGCAATATTCATGGCTTGTGGAAATTATAAACGTTGCCTATTGCTTTTTTCAAAGTAATCTGTTACACTATAATAGTATTTAGTGATTGCATCTTATTTTTTTAAGTGCGAAGGTCGATCACTATTTTAAAAAAATAAAGCGAAAAAATTTTATTTTTTATTCGTTTAACAGGTATTTTTCAAATGTCAAAAAATCTTTACGTCGGAAACTTGCCTTACAGCATTGACAGCAATCAGCTTAAAGATCTATTTTCTGAAGCTGGCACAGTTGAATCAGCCAATGTCATTACTGATAAACTTTCGGGCAGAAGCAAAGGATTTGGTTTTGTAGAAATGGGCTCTGAAGAGGATGCCCAAAAAGCAATTGAGACGCTTAATGAAAAAGAAGTTGAAGACCGAAACATTAAAGTTAATGAAGCTCGCCCTCGAGAAGAAAGAGCATAATAAGTTTTACGATACTTACAATCAAAAAATCCCTTTTTAAAAGGGATTTTTTGATTTATAAAATTTAAAAAACTCACCTCATTGCCGAAATAACTGCGCCTAATTCCGCGCTTGGCGCACTGACTTCAACCCTGCTGTCCACTGCTCTAATAAAATAACCAGTGCCATTGGCTGACGCACCCTTGGGATCTTCCGGCACTTTAACTACATAAGTGCCGTTTTCTGTTAAAACGGATAAATCAACTAAACCAGTACAATCAGTCGCATCAGTTTTACAAATTTCAGTGGATGTTGACGTAATTGAAGACGGCAAATTACCCTGATTGTCAACTGCGTACTGCCAAGTGGCATTTAAAATCGTGTTAACATTGCTCCAGCGCGCCGCATTGCGAGCCAAAGCAAACTGACGAGCCGGATTAATGGCAATAATGACAATGGCTGCCAAAATAGCTATGATTGCAATAACCACCAAAAGCTCAATCAGCGTAAAACCTTTTTTTTGTTTCATGGCTTTAAAATTTAATTATTTGTTAATATCTTTAATTAAGTTTATGTCTCGGCTCAAAGAATCCCTGTCAAGCCCGCGCAGGGCCAAACCGATCGCATTGCTGTAAAACATGGTCTCTGCAGCTTTTAATTTACCGCTCGGATCAATTTTCTGAACCGGATCACCCAAATCAATCTGCCAGCCCGAAAACCTTTGCCTGAATTCTTCCAACAGACCTTTAAGCAAACTTGTCCCCCCGGCCAAAATAATTTTTTTTACAGGTTTTTGATTCTTGTCTTCGTAATCCGCGGCTATTTTCCGGATCTCGGATAAAACCGGATCAAAAACGGAAAATAACTTTAAATTTACGCCTGATCGCAGGCCTTTTTCTTTTTTTATTTTTTCAGCCTGGCTTAAGCTTATATTGAGAGCTTGGGCAATTTTTTCATCCAAAACAAAACCGCCCAAAGCCAAATTGACCTGATAACGAAAACCTTTATTATCAATCAAAAGCAGATCAGTTGAACGGGCGCCCAAATCCAAAATAAAACAGGGCTCTTTGCTGTCTTTAAGCAAAGAGCGCGCCAGGCAAGCTGATTCAAAATCAAGAATCGCTAAATCAAGGCCGGCTGCTTGGCAAAAATCAAAATACTGCCTAACAATCTTTTTTTCCGCGGCAATAAAAAAAATTTCTTTATAATCTTTTGCTGTTTCAATCACGCGCCAGTCAAAATAACAATCTGTCAAATCAAGCGGCAAAATTTCTCCTGCTTTGGCCATGATTGCCGCCCGCAAATCATCTGCTTTATTTGCAATTTTCAAATTGGCAAAATAAACAATTTTATCAGGCAGCGAAATCAGGCAGCTTTTATTTTTTAACTCATTGGTCTTCCAGATTTCCTTTAAAGTTTCGGCCAAAACCTGCTGATTAATAATTTTTGAATTTTCAATCAAACCGGGTTTTAATTCCCGGCGACAGGCAAAAGCGACTTTTGGCTTGTCTGTTTTTTTTGCCAACTGGATCAATTCCAAAGAAGATTCGGCCAAATCAAGCGCGATCATTGGAAACTTACCGTTAAAAAATTTTTTCCTAATTAAATCAAAAATAGGCATAATGTTTATTTTAAACACTGAAATTTTGAGCGGAAATTTATTTGACGAATTCTTCCCATGATTTAATTATTGTCTTGGGTCTTAATTGGGATATTTCAATTCTGATATTTTTTTTGGCCAGCCCGAGCTCGCTGCTGACAAAAACAGTCCTATTCTCATTGCCGCTGCCCCAAATATCTTCAATCTGACAGCTTTGCCCGTCAAGGACTAAATTTTCATTGCCACCATAATTTTCGTCCTGCTGCAATTTCAGCAAAGCGTAATTACCGCAGGCATTAGCCAGATAATAAGCCCTGACAGCGTGGTTGCCTTCTATCATATTTAATTTCTGGGTCAGGCCGGAAAAAGTAATAGCCAAAATTATCAGCAAAACAATCGCACCAATAATAATCAAGGAGATTAAGGCAATATAGCCATTTTTTTTGTTTTGAATATTCATAATCATCTTTCCATTTTAACCGAAGTTTGTAAAATTATGGGCTCCTTTTTGCCTAAGCTGCTGGCACTTTGCAATTCCAGAATAACCTGAATAATTGCCGGCTCGCCGCTAAATCCCAAATTATTAAAAGTCAGGTAATTCACTTTGACCAAATCATTGGTCAGATCAATTGGCTGGCCACCAGCCAATCTAATTTTAACTTCACGGTCTTCAGCGAAAAATTCCACAGGATTAATTTCTGGCGCTGACATATTCAAAGAAAGACGCTGGCTTGTCCCGGTCAGCGGACTATTCAAGCCGGACGCGTTATGCAAATACCAGGCGATTCTGTTTAAGGCAAACTGGCCGTTATCCATGACTTCTATCCGGTTATTAATTTTTGCCTTTAAAACCAAACTCTCATGGAAAAAAATAATTAAAAAAAGCAGGACAATCGCCAGAATGCCGATATAAAAAATCAGCTCAATCAAACTAAAACCATTATTTTTTAATTCTGTTTTTTTTATCAACATTTTTTTATTGAAAATCAATTATAACCTGACCTTCAATTGTGCCGCCTTTGGCCTGAACAGTAACAGAATGATCCTGGGCCAAACTGCCAGCTGGCAGGGTTATTTTAAAAACCTCGCTTTCCCCGTTTTTTATACCCTCGTCAATTGTTTCAAACTTAATTGAGTAAAAAGGATTATCAGTCGGGTTTTCCACTTTAAACGAATTATAATTGCCGATATAAATACTTCCATTTTGAGGATTTAAAGCCACCACTCCTGGCGGCAGGCTGATTGCCACATGACTTAATGCACTTGAATTATTATTTTTGACAACAACAATAAGCTCATCCACTTCATTTTCATTTTCTATGACAATGATATCAAAACCATTATCAAAATCTTGGCCATAATTATCAGGCGGTAAACAGACCCATGGCTGCCAACAATAAGCCACTCTTGTTTCCTGGCTCATCAAAGGACTGCCGGTTTCTGCGTCCAAAAGCCGAGCGCCAATATGAATTTCAACCTTCTGATCAGCCGGCCGAATACCCGGCCAAAAAACATCCAAAGAAAATTCCGCGCCATTATTAACCTGGCCTTGATTAAAATATTCAATCGACGTTCTCTTATCTTCAGGATAGACAATATAATAAGACAGCAATAATTCAGCCTGCATTTCTTCGGGCAGACTCACCCGGCCGCTGACTGTAATCATTCTCGGTTCATAGACGCAAAACGGTATATCATAATCATCAAAAACTATGCCGCAATCAGCCAGACCGTCGCAGATATATTCATAATCAGGCAGCGTGTCAGTGCCGGATTCATCATTATCAATGAGCGATTCACAGCCCGGGTCATCAGGATAATCAATAAAACCATTGCCGTCATTATCAAGACCGTCGGAACACTGGGCCACAAAATGCTGCCAATTGGACAAATAAGTGAGAGCTGAACTTATTTTGTTTTTATCAAAAATATTCTGCCAAACAACTTCGCTTTTAATCTGCTTCAGATTTTCATCAACATCTTCAATGGTGATTAAGCGATAGCCCTGTTTCAAAAACTGGCTGACGTTTTCCGGCTCAGGCACCAGTTGCCATTTATTGTCAAGCAAAATAAGACCATATTGGCCGGGCGCAAAACTTGACCAATCATGGGCGCCTATCGCTCTGGCAGCTTCTAATCCTTCTCTGACTAAAAATTCGGCCTTAATTCTTTCCTGATTGTCAAAACTACTTTGCACATTATCTGCCAGCAAATAGCTGAAACTGACAAAAATTATCAAAAATATAAAAACAACCAATAAAATTTCTATGATTGAAAAGCCGTTTTTATTTTTTTTTGCCATCAGTTATATTTAATAAATGATTAAACCCTGTTCATTGATTATAATCTCTTTTTGTTTCTGGCCCAATTTTATAAATAAGGAGCCACTTTGTTTAGGCAGGGCCGAGCCCTGGCTGAAAACTATTTCTGAAAGGCCGCTGATTTCAACCAAAGCCGGCAGTTTCAAGCTTAAATCCTGACTTTCATTCCTCTGGTCATAACTTGGCCCCTGGAATAAAACCATCTGCTTATCCCCAAAATAAAGGCCGAAATCAGCATTATTTTTCTGGACAAACGCATTGCTTCTGGCCTGTTTTAGCAAACCAACTGCTCGCTCGTGGGTCTCATTAAAAACCTGCATTTTATAAAAATTCAAGCTGATAGGCACCATGATTGCCGCCAAAAAAAGAATTATGGCGACAACGACTAATATTTCCACTAATGTAAAACCCTGCTTCATATGCTATGGCTTAAAGTAGAAATAAATTCATAAATCGGCGAAATAATAGCAATGGCAATAAAAGCAACAATAAAGCCGACTATTATTAATAAAATCGGTTCAATTATGCTTGATAAATTTTTGGAGATATTATCAACTTCTTTTTCATAAAATTCCGCCAAATAAAGCAAATTGTTCTCTAAAGTACCAGTTCTTTCGCCGACACTAATCATTTGTGAGACTAATTTAGGAAAGAGATCAATTTTATATAACTCATCTATGCTTTCTCCCATTGAAAGACCGGCAAAAACCTTTTCTCTAACTTTTTTTAATTCTGCTTTATAAACTTCGTTATCCAAACTCTCAATTGTAACTTCCAAAGCTTCGTTTATAGAAATACCGCTAGCCAATAAAATACTCAAAATCCTAGCAAAGCGGGCCAAATTAACTTTTTTAATTAATTCACCAAAAAAAGGAATTGACATTAAAAATCCTTGCCAATACGGCCTGATTCTTTTATTTTTTACAATAAAAGATATAAAAATAATAAAAGCAATTATTAAAATCAGAATCAATAGACCATAATCACGGATAAATGCTGCTGTCTGCAATAATATCTGGGTAGAAAGCGGCATTGTCATATAAAAAGAATTGAAAATAAAGACTAATTGAGGCAGGATGTAATAACTCAATAAAGCAGCCAAAGCAAGCAAGCAAACAAATACTATACCGGGATATAATGAAGCTGCCTGAATTTTTCTGCGCAATTCTAAATCTTTTTCCTGTTGCTCGGCAACTTTTTCTAAACTTTCAACTAATTTGCCGCTTTTTTCTCCTACATTTATCAAACCAGTATATACTTTGTTAAAGAACTTAGTGTGTTTTTCCAATGCGGAGGCTAAATCCAAGCCGCTTTCAACATCTTTTCTAATTTGACTGACAACATATTTAAACCTGCCGACAAACTGTTCTTCTAAAATAACCAGTGAATCTGCGATATTAATCCCTGATTTTAATAAGGTCGCCAATATCCGGGCAAATAAAATCTTTTCAACATTAAAGCTAAAATTAATATGCCAATTTAAAACTTTATAAAAAGCTGGATCCTTATTTATTTTTTTGCTTTTCATTAATTTATTATTTAATTACTCTTAAAATCTCTTCCAATGTTGTTTTGCCTAAAAAAGCTTTTTCCAAACCGTCTTCCAGCATTGTTTTCATTCCCTTTTTAACGGCTTGATTTTTTATTTCCTGACTGGTTGCTTTTTTGATTATTAATTCTCTTATTGAATCATCGATTTCTAAAACTTCAAAAATTCCCAATCGGTCAACATATCCGGTTTTATGGCAAAGTTTGCAACCAGAACCTTTATAAAGCCTTATTTTCTTTTTATCACTTAAAAATTTATCAGCTATATCATCCGGGACTAATTTTAAAAATTCCTTTTTTGGCATTGTATAACTTTTAATACAATTGGGGCAAATTTTCCTGGCTAAACGCTGGGCAATAATTAAAATTACAGTTGAAGCTATTAAATAAGGCTTGACTTTCATCTCAATCAAACGGGGTAAAGCAGCAGCCGCGTCATTTGTATGCAAAGTTGAAAGCACTAAATGTCCTGTCATTGCTGAATTTAAAGCTATTTTAGCAGCTTCCTCATCTCTGATTTCTCCTACCATTATAATGTCCGGATCCTGCCTTAAAATTGAACGCAGACCTTTGGCGAAAGTCAAATTTGTTTCTTTATTAACCTGAATTTGGTTTACACCCTCAACATCATATTCTACCGGATCTTCTATAGTAGAAATATTTATTAACCGCGTATTTAAAATTTTTAAAATTGCATAAAGTGTTGTTGTTTTGCCGGATCCTGTCGGGCCAGTTGCCAAAATCATGCCCCAAGGCTTTTTAATGTCCTCTTTAACCTTTTTTAATTCTTTTATGCCCAAACCCAGATTTTCTAAATTAAAAGCCCTTATATTTTTAGCCAATAATCTCATCACCACTTTTTCTCCTTTTACCACGGGAACAATAGAAACCCTAAGATCCAATTTTTCTTCTGGCAAATTAAACCTTATTTTACCGTCCTGTGAACTATAATGTTCATCAATCCTTAAATTTGACATTATTTTAATTCTTGAAACAATTAAGTCATGAAATTCTTTTGGGATTGCCAAAACATCATGCAATATACCGTCTACCCGAAAACGGATCATTGTATCATCATCAAAAGGCTCAATATGAATATCTGAAGCTCTGTTCTCATAAGCATATTTAATAATCGATTCAACTATTTTAATAATCGGCAGATTTTCATCGCCACCAGTTTTAACCAAATTCAAATGCCTCAAAATTAAATCAGAAAATTCTTCTTTTAACTCCTTATGATAAAGCCTTAATGCTTCTAAAATATCTTTTTTAGTGGCAAAATAAGGTATGATTTTTTCACCGCTTTTTTTGGCTAAAAAATGCTGCAATTGCAAATTATCCGGCTCATTCATAGCAACTAACAAACCATCTTTATCTTTAGCAAAAGCAATAATCAATTGTTTTTTTGCTGCTATTTCAGGAATAATTTTCAAAATTTCTGGTTTAATCGTCTTTTTGCTCAAATTAACATAACGAAAACCTAATTTTTCAGCCAAAAGCTGGCCTAAATGCTCCTGCTTAATTAAATTATTTTCTAGCAAAACTTCTTCCAAGCTTGCTTTTTTACTTTTTGCCTCTTTAAGAGCTTGATTAAAATCTTTTTCCTTAATATAACCAGGCTCAACTAAAATTTCTTTTAATTTTTTATTAGAAAGCATAAAAAAAATATTAACCCTTTGCTAATCTTATTATAATTTTACCACAAATTTGTAAAAAAAGAAAAACTCCGCTTAAAGCGGAGCTTAAATTGTGTCAGCGTCTCATATATATTTGGTTTTGCAATTCGGGCAGGAGCCTTTTTTTTAAAATCGCTAAGCGTGCTTTACGGCTCTCTAAACGAGCTGTACCGCAAACAATTTTTCTCTCCAAACTGGCTATTTCCTCATTATATCTGTAAAATTTCTCTATCAGGGCAAAACTTACTCCATCACCTAATAACATTACAATTCCCTCCTCTACTGGTAATTTCTTTGCTGACATCTTCCCTCCTTGATTAGTGATTTTACCTTCTGACTGAAGGCGAATCGGGACGGTTGGATTTGAACCAACGACCTCCGGAACCCCATTCCGGCGACCTACCTGACTGGTCCACGCCCCGATTAAATAGGAGTGGCCGGATTTAACCAGCAGCCTCCAAAATGCAGATCTGGCGCTCTCCCTGACTGAGCTACACTCCTAATAAATGAGGGGACGAGTTCCTTTTGAGAACTGATTATTAAAATATCCTCTTGAGATATTAAACAATCTTTCCCTCATTTAATCGGGACGGCTGGAATCGAACCAGCTTCTTCCTTTGGGGTGGCCAAAGGCGCTTCCAGTAAGCTACGTCCCGATTACAAAAAATAAAACAAAAAAGGTCACTGTTTTTATGCAGTGGCCTTTAAATATATTTAAACAATTTACATATAATTAAAATAGCGAGCCACTACAACAGTCACCAAAGTCAATACCACGACTAATAATAGGATATTAGCGTAGCGGATAAAATTAATTTTTCTTCCAATCAATAAATTCATATATAAAATATATTAAACTAATTTTAAAAATTTGTCAACTTTTATATAAAAAACCCCATATCAGCCAATATGGGGCTTTATTTGCATAATAACTTAAGCTGTAACTTGATGAGTCTTTTCTGCTCTTTCCTCGGCCTTAGGAGCTGAATAAACTTTAATTTTAGCTCTGCATTTGTCACAATGCTGAATAATATCTCTGGCAATAATATCATCCATTGTAAACAGCTCAGAACAACCAGTACATTCAAAAGCATATTCCTGTTTTTCTTTTTTAGTCTTGTTTTTTTTGCCATTGTCATCCATTTTTTTCCTCCTTTTTTCTTTTTTCGCTATTTTATTCTTTTCAATTAAATAGCGATTGAACCTATAATTAGCAATTTTTTCACATTTTGCTCCGCAATAATGACATTTTTCTTTGTCTATTGCATTAAGTTTTAAACATTCAGTGCAAATATTGATCATTTTTCCTCCTTTCTCCTTTTGCCAATAGTTGAAGTTAAAAACATTTTTAAAGATCTAAAATAAAACCAGCCACCTTTGGTGGCTGGTTTTTTATCTAAAATTTATCTAAAAAATTATTGTTTATCTAAAATAAGACCAACCACCGAAAAGTAGCTTAATAATAAAAGCAATAAAGCTAATAAACTTGCTTTTAAATCAACTTTCTGAAATTGTAATACTTTAGTGGTTGTCATATTAATTTAAGTTTAGCAAATATAAAAAAATAAGTCAAGGCTACTCCTTAAAAACTTCAATTAAATATTTTTCCATTTCTTTTTTCTTTTTCATAAAAGAAGTTGTGTCTTCAGCAATTTTTTTATAATCTTTAACTTTATCCAATATAATCTTTTTATTGCAAAAATCATTTTCTTTTATCCCCATATAATAAGGATAGCTGCACCAGGCATAATTTACAGCATCATCAATTATGTCATGAATCTGCGCGTTAGTATTAACATACACAGAAAGCCAAACTAAATGTTCGAAAGATTTAATTTGAGCTGCTTTAAAGGGGCATTGAAATAATGAACCATTTCTTTTGTACTTTATATTAAAAAAATTAGTATAACCAGATCCCAATTTGTGCATAAACTTTTCTAAACCAGCATCAACTAATTGTTTAATTAATAAATGAAAATGATTTGGATTTAGGCAATAACAAACAATTTCTACAAGCTTGGGTAAGGATTTAAAGAAAGTATCTAAGTCTTTTGGAGTAGTAACGGAGCTAAGCTCCGAAGCTTCGGAGCTTAGCTCCGTCTTTCCTCCTCGACCTCTATTCTTAATATAAACCCTCTGTGCATGTTTTGAATCATTATTAAAATCCTTAATATTCTTTAAAAATCTCAGATAATCATCTTCCTCTAAAAAAATATCACGTTTGTCAACTCCACGATTATATATATGATAATATTCGTGATTAATAAAATTTAATTTTCTCATATTAAATTAAACAAGGCAATGCCCTGTTTAATTACTAAATTGTTCTATATTTAGCTCTTTATTTTTAATAGTCAATAATTTCTTCTGCTTTAAACCAGTTAGCAATTTCTTGAGCAGCTTCTTTTGGGTCACCTGAAGCATGGGTGATATTAGCAATCGCTCGTTTATCTGAATTAGCTTGAGCTGGTGAATCATTAGAAAAATCACCGCGAATTGAGCCAGCTTCAGCAATAATTGGGTTAGTATTACCCATTATTTTTCTGACAAATTCAATTGCCCGGCTGCCTTGAGCAATGCCAGCCACCATAATGCCAGAAGTTAAATATTCAACCAGCCATTCTTTAATAATTTTACCAATCTCATAAGGATCAGCAGAACCCATTTCTTTAACCGGATCCTGACCTGTTGTTTTGTAGTCATTTAAAGTTTTATTACCCAAACCAATCACCCATTCTTTTTCCTTGGGTAAATGTCCTTCAGCGAGTTCTCTGGTCGGCTTAACAACTTTTAAAGCCACTATTTTCAAACCAATATTTTCAATTCGTCTAATTGTTTCACCAATTAAACCCTTTTTAACACCATCAGGCTTAATTAAAAAAAGCGTTCTTTCTTTCCCTGGATCTGACATAAAATTTGTTTATTAATTTATTAGTAAATTGGTTTATTAGTAAAATAAATGAAAAATTCCTTTACCTAATATACTAATAAACTAATCTACCAAGCTACCTTTAATAATTTAAAATAATTTTAGCAAGATTTTAAAATAAATTCAAGAGTAACAATTTTTCAATTTTTTCGTTGTATTAACAAAGATTGTCTATTGACAATTAGCTAAAAATTTGCTAATTTAAAACTACTTTAAGTGAAAGGAGGGAATCAATGCCAGAATATCCTATGACTGGCGAAATCTGGACTAAAATTGGCTCAGATAGTGCTGATAATCTTAAAGGAATCCAAGTTAAAATTGAAGAGATAAAAAAAGACACTATTTTATATCACAAAATTGATGAGAATGGTGAGTCTGACGGTCGATCCCAAAGAGTGAAAACTCAAATGTTTCTTAAAAATTATATTAAAATCTAAATTTCAAATCGGGAACTATTCCCGATTTTTTACTTTTAAATTATTGGCATCGCTAACAAAAATAATCGCACCCGACTGATCATTACGTAAAATTTCAATACCATTTTGCTCCAAACGACTAATAGTCCTCAAGTGAGGATGGCCAAAATTATTGTCTGCTCCAGATTGAATAACAACATACTGGGGCTTAACTTTGTCTAAAAATTCTTGGCTTGTACTGGACTTGCTGCCATGATGCCCGACTTTTAAAACCTGAGCTGATAAATCTGTCTGGCTTTGAACTAATTCTTCTTCAACTTCAATTTCCGCATCTCCGGTTAATAAAAATGAATTGTTTTTATAAATTAATTTAGCGACAATAGAACTATTATTTAAATTTTCAACTTTTTGTCCACTCAAATCCTGCCAAGGGTATAAAATCTGTAAAATCAAATCATCACCTAAAATAATATCTCTTTGTGAATTTACCAATTCAGTTTTAATACCCCGTTCTTTTATTTCCTCTAAAAAAGCCAAATAATCAGGGCTGGTATGCAAAACTCCTGTCATTAAGACTTTTTCAACATTATAGCGCCGTAAAACTTCAACCAAGCCGACCACATGATCAGAATGAGGATGAGTTAAAATCATTAAATCAATCTCTTTGTCAAAAAAAGCCAAATTGCGCCCTAATTGCGACAAAACAGAATTATTAGGACCGCCGTCAATTAAAATATTTTGCTCATAAGGAGTTTTGATTAAAATTGAATCCCCCTGGCCAATATCTAAAAAACAAACCTCAAGATTTTGCCTATCAATTTGCGAATCAACAGCATAACCAATTAAAAAAAAGATGATTACTAATAAGCTGCCAATTATTTTAAAAAGTTTTTTTGATAGTCTGTCCATGTCTTAATTATAACATTTTTTAATTCAAAAACCCCCGCAACGCGGGGGTTTTTATCTGAATTTTCCTAAATTATCTCAAAGTCATCAATGTTTTACCGTATTAGATAAAACTAAAGTTTTATAATCCTTCTAAATTTACCGTATTAGATAAAACTAAAGTTTTATAAGCCTTCTAAATTTCCAAATAAAACCCGTAATTATTAAATATAAAGCCATCATCAGCCATAGATTAATTTTAGCAAATTCAAAATATGCCCAATTTAAACTGGCTAGTTTTTCTAAAACCCAAATAATATAAGTTAAAACCAGCCAAACGCTCCAGCCAGCTACCCAGCCAATAGGTGTAAAAATTACAGCTAAACTACCCGCTATAAAACCTAAAAGCATAGCAATAGGAATAAAAGGCAAAATTAAAAGATTAGCCAAAGGCGCAATCAAAGAAATCTTGCCAAAATTATATAAAATCAAAGGTGTGGTTAAAATTATGGCTGACATGGTCGTTAAAAAATAATCTCCCAAAATTAATCTTGCAATTTTGGGATGATGGAATAAATTTGGTTGATGAACATATTAAATTTTGGCTCATTTACAA
>CAZPVP010000016.1:0-4537 GCA_964590345.1 uncultured Gammaproteobacteria bacterium
CTTTTATTGATGAATTGGCCGGTAAAGTAATATTTTTAAAAGTATAAGTTTTGCCGCTTTCATCAGATAAAGTATAACCGTTTAAATTGATTTCAGTTAACGAATTATTGGTTATCATAACATATTCATCTGGTTCGGTATCACTGACTACACCGTCATAAAGAATATAAGATATGCCCAGATCAGTAAAATCATTACTTGAAGCACAGGCATTATCAGCCCACATACCATAATTATTATTTTGCGCTTGTAATTCATAATTAATATATTGATCAGCCTTATCAAAAGCAAAATTTAAATACGCCTCGGCATAACCTTGTTTGATCATTTCCGAATTAATATCTGTATTATCCAATATAACATATCTTAAAAGCCGATTATATTTATCACGATCAGCCGACTGAGAATCAGGTATTAAACTGACTTTTTTATTATTAATTAATTCAGTTAATTTATTTTTGGCATTGGTAGCAAAACATTCTGAACCGCTTAATTCAGGCGCATCAATTCCCAGTAATCTTATTTTCTCATCAACCCCATTAATATCCACGTGAATAGTATCGCCGTCTGTCACATAAGTGACCAAATACTCGGGATTGGAATTATTATTATCATTTTCAGTAATATTAATTTGCTCACCTGTGTCAATTGAATCAAGATTCTGATTGGTAATCCCCAGCCCTAAAAAACGCATAATACTATAAGCAGCTTCGCCGTCTTTCAGATAAATCCGGCGGCAAGTTTTGGGATAAACATACCAGGCTTCCCCATGTTGTTGAACCTGTAATAAAATTTTACCTTTTAAACGGTTAGCTAATGCATTGTTATGGCAAATACTGGTTGAATTATTCATTTCAGTGGTATCATTAACAGCCGGAATTTTATTTAAATCAGTGTCAGTAATCCCCAGTCCAAAATTTTTCATCATTTGATAAGCTACTTCCCCGTTTTTCATATAATAACGCTGATCATCAGCCGGATTCACAAACCAAGCTTCACCGTTTTCTTCAACTTGCAATAAAATATAACCTCTAACATTATCCAGCAAAGCCGCCTGGCCGGGTACGGGTAGAATTAAAATTATTACAATAATTATAATTAAAATTTTTTTCATAAGGTTAAAATTATTTTAGTCTTTACAGACACCATAGGGGTAATCTTCGGCAAAGCCTCAGATTAAATAAGATTTTTATTTTACCACTCAAAAATATCAACTATATTTTCAATAGCCTTTTTGATACGATCAATCACTCTTTGTCTTTTTAATAATCTTGGTTGCTTATCTTCTGGAATCATGTCAACAATATCCTGGCCATGAGGTAATTTTTGACTATATAAATATTCGCCGATTAAATCTTCTAATTTTTCTAACGGGATATTCTCTTTTTGGGCAATTTTTTTCAAATTGGCAGATCGCTGACTATTCCAAAATTTATTAAAGGCTTTTTCAACTTCACCCGAATCTTTAACTCTTGGTAAATTTTCTTCAATAAACTTTTTAATCAAATCCTTTTTTTTACGTAATTTAACATCACGATCAAAGATACGTAAAATATCTTCGGTTTTCTTTTCACGGACTGCTTTAGATTTAATATCTTTAAGCCCGGCAATTAATTGAATAATATAATCAAAGTTAACAATATCACGCACTGTTAATTCAAGTTCAAAATCAATCTGATCAATAATTGATTCCGCTTCACTTTCACTTGTCTTGCGTTCTTCGTGAATATCCAAATATTTACTTTGATAATCATAAAATTCTTGCTCTGAAATGTCTAATTCATCAAACGTAAATTCGGCAAAAGTTTCTAAAGATGATTTAACTCGCAATAAATCCCGAAAACTTTTAACAAAGCTGGCTTTAGCATCTTCGCCTGGTAAATTATCAACCGCTTCAATTGTTGGCGCAATTTCTCTTAAGTCATTTAACTTCTCCTCAAATTCTTTTTTCTGCTCTTCATAGGGTTTTTTAAAAACAACTTCTTTAGCGTCTTCATCGCCAAATAAAGCCAAAGCTTCGTCCGTGGCTTTTTTTAAATTACGAAAAGAAACAATATTGCCATGCGGTTTGTCAGAATTATATAACCGATTGGTTCTGGAATAAGCTTGAATAAGCCCATGATACCGCAAATTTTTATCTACATATAAAGTATTAAGCCTTTGACTGTCAAATCCTGTTAAAAACATATTAACGACTAAAACCAAATCAACCTCTTTATTTTTTATTTTTTTTTGTAAATCTTTATAATACGGATAAAATCGATCAGTACTAAAATTAGTACCATATAATTTATTATAATCTTTTATGCATTCATCCAAAAATTCCCGCGAATGCATGCTTAGATTATCGACCACATTACCAAGCACATCAACTTCCAGCATATCATAACTTTCTTCCTCATTGGCGCTGTATGAAAAAATCGTGGCTATTTTAAAATCCGCAGGCTTTTTCTTTTGTAGTAATTTATAATATTTTTTTAAAACATCAATAGAAGAAACAGCTAAAAGCGCGTTAAACTTACTGTTTTTTGTTTTACGTTTCCAGTCAGCCAAGACATAGTCAGTGATTTTATTTAACCGATCATCACTTTCCAGCACTTCCCTTTTATCTATATCTTCAACAAATGATTCAGCGAAAATATCAGCGTCTAAAGTATTAGCATCTTTTTGTTTGTATTTGCCAACATACTCAACTGCAAATCCCAATACATTATTGTCATTAATAGCATTAGTAATAATATATTTGTGCAAACATTCATTAAATACATCAGTAGTTGTCACACCGCAAATATTGTTTTCGGCAAAAATCGGCGTACCGGTAAAGCCAAATAACTGTGATTTTTTAAAAAATTCTTCAATCCTTTTATGAGTCAAGCCAAATTGTCCGCGATGGCATTCATCAAAAATAATAATCACTTTTTCATCAGCCAAATAAGCAAACTTTTTCAAATATGATTCCCGGCCGATAGCAATATCAAGTTTTTGGACTGTGGTTACAATCAATTTCCGATTTTTATCCTGTAATTGTTTAACCAGCATCCGGGTATTGTCAGTGCCGTCAACAGAACCTTCAGAAAAAGAATTAAATTCTTTAGTAGTCTGAATATCCAAATCTTTACGATCAACTACAAATAAAACTTTTTTAATATCAGGCATGCGTGAAAGTATTTGACTGGTTTTAAAAGATGTCAAAGTTTTACCTGATCCGGTCGTGTGCCAGATATAACCGTTTTTATTGGAATTCTTGACTCGATCTTCAGTCGCTTTAACAGCATAATACTGATAAGGCCGTAAAACCATGGGAATCTTTGGCGCTTCAGCTAGCACAATATGTTCAGCGATCATTTCTGACAAATTACATTTTTCTAAAAAAACTTCGGCGAACTGATCAAGTTTAGTGATTTTTACATTATTTTTATCTGTCCAATGAAAAGTTTGTTCAAATGATTGAGCCGGGTTATTGGAAAAATATTTTGTATTAACGCCGTTAGATATAATAAAAATTTGCGTATATTCAAATAAAGTGCCGGCAAAAGAATGTTTATGATAACGCTGGATCTGATTAAAAGCTTCTTTCATTTCCACTCCCCGGCGTTTAAGCTCAATATGGACTAAAGGCAGACCATTGATCAGTAATGTCACATCATAACGATTGGCATATTTGCCTTGTTGAGTGATTTGATGAGTAACCTGATACTCATTTTTGCACCACTGATCCATATTAAAAAAATCAATCCAAATATCAGTCTCGTCATCACGTTTTAAATTAAACCGATCGCGTAAAGTGTGGGCTTTTTGAAACCGATCACCTTTGTTTAAATGATTTAAAATCTTAGCAAACTCATTATCAGAAAACTTAGTTTTATTAAACTTTTCCAGTTGAGTTTTTAAATTATTTAATAACGCCTTATCATCTTCAATAACCACACTCAAAAACCCCAAACGATTAAGTTGTTTGATTAAAGTGTTTTCTAGCTGTTGTTCGGATTGATGTGGCATGTTATTTTAATTTACTTTTCATTTTCAGCTAAATATTTTATAACAAATTTATGCATCTTAATAACTGCTTTCTGAGCATGGGCTTGTTTTCTTTTAGCTCTTTTTAGTGAAAATTCATCAATATATTCCTCTGCTCCAGCTGAAAAATGATAGCCATAGCTTTTTCCCTCATATCGAGCCATTTCCAATAGTTCAATGATTACAGGATCATCAATAAATTTATCTTTATTCTTCTTAACAATCTTAAAGGTGGTAGGATTAATATTCCCTTCAACTTCAAGCATTGTACGGGAAACTTCATCATCAAGAATTCTGGTATTCAGAATTATCTTAACTTCTGAATACGGCCCCCCATCTCCCCAAAGCCTTTCCTGTTCATTTTTTGTTAATTTCATAATGTTTTGAATTATTTTAAAGTGTTCTCAATTTGTTGTTCGGATTGGTGAGGCATAAATTGTTTATAATCTCTTCATGCTCGCTGCTTGAATTATAGATCCAATTTCCTCATCTATAACATTCAAAAAATTATCAATATCGG
>CAZPVP010000016.1:4547-21061 GCA_964590345.1 uncultured Gammaproteobacteria bacterium
AAATCAATTAAAAAATATTCTGTTTGAGCCCTCCGCTCTTTATCTAAATAAGTATAATTTATCTCAACTTGGAATGATTCCTTTATGTTTTCACTATCATATTCACCATTTCCATCATTTTTAAAATTTACCTTAATAAAATTGCTAAAATTGTCACAAATTATAATTGGATATTTTATCATTTTAGTAATTGTTTTTTCACGTTTGGAAAATTCACAAAGTATAGGATAATTGTTCCATTGATCATAATAAATTTGTGAATTTAAGCATTGCGTAATCCCCTTATATATAACATCTTCTTTGTTAGTATTCGTTGAGAATAACTTTGCAACTTTATCATTAGTTAAATAATGAAACTTATCTATTCCAATATCTGCGCCGTGTCGCTTGTGTAATATTTCTAATCCACAATTTTTTTCCATTTTAGAAACAGCGTTATCTAAATCCTTATCATCAAACCAAAAAGCAATATTTTGTTTTACATATTTACATTCAATAAATAATTGTACATTAATTTGAATACGTGAATCATTAAATGTAGATTGTGAAGAATTAAACTGCTTCTCTGCGATTAGATCTATTTCCCTAACAGTATTTGAAATATTATCATAATAATAAGGACTAATTAAAAGTTTCCATTCCTTCTCACGTAATATATCTATTACTTTTTTATGAGTAACTATACCACTATCATCAATTAACTGATTTATTTGTTTATTATCTTTTTCCATAGAGTACTATCACACAAACATCCCCTGCATCAAGCCTTTTTTCCATTGCTCGGCAAGGTCAATTTGTTGTTTTTTTAAATTAATTAAATTATCTAAACCGGTTAAAAAATCTGCGATTTTTTGTTGTTCAATTAGAGATGGCGCATTAATTATTAAATTTGAATATTTGGAAATCCAATGTCGTCCATGCCCACCGACTTTATAATCTATCAACTGCATTGCTTCATATATAAACCTGATATTTGCGTCTTTCTTTTCTTTTAAAATTTTCATTGCTGACGATTTTACTTTAAATGGGAAATTAACGAATTGAGAGGCAGTAGTAAAATCATCAAAAATAATTACTGGCAAATGATCTTCTTCAAATACCCCCTTTTTTTCATCTGTATAACCAAGAATAAAAGTTTTTCCTGCAGTTAAAACAGGCGTTCCATTTTTATCATTATATTCTGTACTTTCAACAATATAATTAGTTGGCTGTTTATAGTCTAGGCAATCCCCCAATTTCTTCTCCTCCCACTCCAAAAAATCTTTACCCTTCTCATCCTTAAAACGAATTTCGCGCGAAAATATTTTTTGCATCATCCCTTTTTTGTAAGTGTCTAAAGACTCTTTTTGCTGGCGCAAAGTAGTAATCCACTCGTCGACTGTGCCAAGAAAATCAGCGATTTTTTGTTGTTCGGGTAGAGAGGGAAACTTAATTTTATAAATTGATAATTGTGGTCCTGTCAATTGTGGAACTCCTGTACTTTCTACGAAAAAATTAGTTTGATTTATACAAAACTCAAAAAATTTAATATCGGCTTTTTTTTTCGGCTTTAAAATTAATAACCTTACAATTGGATAAAATTTTTCAAAACGAGCCACAGCAACACCAAGATTTCCACGACCAGTCACAGTTATACAGTTTTCATCAATCCTATAAATATCAGAATAGCCATATAGACCCCTATTTTTATCAGCATTTGCATAAACAGGATATTTAAATTTGTCATTTCTCTCTTTTGATAAATGCTCTTTGTCTATATCACCCCCTGCACGGATATCAAAAACTTCTCCGAATTTCATTTCCTCCCACTCACCAGAAAAACCTGGGAATCGGAGTTTTGGTATATTTTGTTGTTTTGTAGTTGGCATATATTAATTTTATCTACATTTTAATAAATTCTTTTCTATTATATACGCATTGATAGACTGAATATTCTGTTTCAAATTTTTCAAAAAAATTATTACTAATTTTACGTTCTTCATTAGCAAAAGAATTATGAATAACTGTAAAATGATTACTTTCAGGATAGTATTGTACTATAGCACCTATACTTGAAGATATTTCAATATTATTCTTTGCTAATAAATCATAAATCTCCTGTTGATTAAAAGATAACTTATTTTTTATCAATAAAATTGTCTTAAAGTCTTTATATTTTTCTGTTTTAAATTTTCTTTTCGTAGATGTTAAATGGCCTAATAACAATGTGGGGACATCCTCAACCCAATATGTATAAATTTTTCTTGAATTTAAATTTTGCAAATGTTCATCTTCTTTAATTTTTAATTCATTACCGCCCTGAAAAGTTTTAAGTTCAATTATTATCTTTTCTTTTTCTGATTTTAAATCACATTTTTTACCAGGACCAGAATTAGTATCATCACAAATCAAATCAATGTCAAAAGTTTTAAATATTTTAATTATTTCATTTTGAAATTCATCATGTAATACCTCGTGTTTATTTTGTTGTTTTGTGGCTGTTGGCATATATTAAGTTTTAAATATATGGTTCATAAGCACCCAAATATTTAGCCCGTTTTTTGAAATTTTCAAATATAGTTGAGTCATTTCTAACTTTGTCAGAATAAACAGCTACTGCATTTAAATAATCAGGATAAAATCTATCAATGTTAATAGTGATACCTTCAGGGCTAATATAGACATAGGGTTTTGTTAGCCCCTTATCTAAGGCTGTGCCATATTTCATTAAATGTTCATGTATTAATCCGCACCTAAATTCGTCATATAAAATACATTTTTTATTTTCCCCTTCTAATTTATACCAGATATCATCATAACTCAATTTATGTGCTCCAATAAAAAAATCATCAAAAAATTTCACAAATTCATCATGGTCATTAGGTTGAGCATTTTTCGAATCTCTACCGGAGTAAAAACTTGCTAATGCTGAAATATTAGCCATCATTAAAGTCATAGCTCCAAGATATGCTTCATCTGCTATACAAGCTTTAACTCCGTGATTCATCCATCTAATTGTTCTTTCTAGAAATGATTCCTGGTTTGTCATATTATTAAAACGGCTTATCAATTTTTAATTCTTCTATTTCTTCTTTTGTTAATATTTTAGTATCCATATTTTTATTAATTAATTGTTATGTGTATAAATGTATTGACAAAGTTAGCAAAGTGCTATATAATTTAATTAATGTATTTGAAAAAGGGCGTCGACCGTAAGGACGATTGCCTTTTTTCTTTTTATAAAGGTAATCTCTGTTTTACATCTTTATCCACGAAAATATTAAATTTTCTATCTCTATATCCGTCAACAAAAGTTTTAATACCCAATTGTGGTTTTAAATACTCCAAAAATTTTATTTTATGTTTATCTCCTGATACTAAATTAAAATTTAGCTTCAAATCATAATTAATAGCACCGATTATAAGATCTACTACTTGAAGTAAATCATTTCCCTTTGAATCAAATCGACAGACTCCGGCAATAGCAAGTCTGTTTTTTTGTTGATTTATTTTATTTTTTACAGAAACTTCATATTTTACACTTTTAGGCGTTGTGACATGATCTGCAAGTAAAATTATTATTTCATTATTATCATTATTTTGATCACCCCCGAGAACACCATCTAATAACAGTCTGACTGATATTTCTTCATAAGCTTTCCACTGATCATTATTGAATTGTGTTTTAAAATATAAACCGTTCTTATCTAAAGTATATGAGTAAAGGTTAAAACTTATAGTATCTAAAAAAGAATCAATGGCAAATTTTATAAAACTATAATTTTTATTAGAAATTTTATTAAATTTCATCTCATCATAAAATCCGACACGAGTTCTCTCATATTGTAATTTGCTATACAAATAATAAGGCTGACTACATTTAATCACACCTATTGTAAAAAATGGATTTGTTCCATCACATAAACGACCACTCTCATCAAGAAAACAAAATTTAGACCAAATCTTGTCGTAATCTGCCAAACTTAATAATTTTTTATTTTTTTTAAATATCATAATTGATAATTATTACGATTTATTATAAAATAAATTCAGAAGTAAATCCTCTTGCGTTGGGATACCGGATGGCATCCCGTTAAAGCAATGGGTTTTCTATTTAAAAAGGGTTTGTCAATTTTAATTCTCGGTATCTTCTTTTATTAAAATTTTTGTATCTATATTTTTATTAATTAATTGTTATGTGTATAAGGATATTGACAAATATAGTATATACATGATATATTGTAATTGAATCACGATGAGAGGCCACACCTAAGGTTTTGTCCGAAGGTTAATGCCTCTTTTTTTGTACTCTAATTTTCTTTTTAGGTTATTCATGAATTTTATATATTTCATGTATTTTCGTAATAAACTTGAATAATTTTTCTTATCAGGAATTAGTAGTTTTAATAATTTATTTTCTTGGACAAAATATTCAACTAAACAATGAAAGTCCCCATCATTACTAACAATTAAGGCTTTGTCATAGTTATCATATTCAAGCATTGCATGTAATACTAATTCGGCATCAACATTTCCTTTCACTTTACCATTAGGTAAATATAGTGTCGGCTTGAATACTAAAATATAATCTTGATTCTGTAAATTTTTATACATTGATTCATTACCTTTGACATAACCAATACATAAAAAAGCTTTTGTGATATTATATTTATCACTAAGATATTTTCTGAATCTGCCAAAATCCAATTCCCAGCCTTGAGATCGTATAGACAAATTTAAGTTTTGGCTATCAATAAATGCAAAATTGTTTTCTTTTTGTTTCATGATAATATATAAATTTAATGTATCGCACCATTTATTTTTTCTTTAAAATTTTTTTTACTTGCTTATCAAAATCAGATTCAATCTTTTGGATTTTATTAAATTTGGTATATTCTGCTAAGGCTTTTTTCTCTGCTTTTTGATGGGAAGTTTTACCTTTTCCATCTAGGACTTTATATTCATTGAAATTTAAAAAATTATCAACACTTTTAGAAAACTCTTTCATGTTAAAAGTATTTCTGTTTTCAATAACATTTTCAATATAATCAAAAAATCCTGCAACAGTTCTTTCCAGCCTTTTAATCTCTTTTTCAGCCAAATAATTTTTAGCAACTGTCACATCTGATTTTAAAATTCTGCCTTTAGGCGCATTTTTCCAGGTTTTCAGACCCATATTGGCCTTTTTTTTATCAGCTGATTTATAGACAATTTCTGCTGCTGTCTGTCCTGTAATAGCATAATGAAACTTATTCTGGACCATAGCATAAAATTCTTTGGTAATTTCAGATTTAGGATCATAATCAATACTGCATTCAGCAAATATATCTGTTATTTTCTGATAAATTCTGCGTTCACTGGCTCTAATTGAGCGGACTCTTTCCAGTAATTCGTCAAAATAGTCCTGTCCAAACAAGGTTTTTGCCTGCTTTAGCCTGTCATCATCAAGCACAAAACCTTTAATAATATATTCTCTTAATGTTTTCGTGGCCCAGATACGAAAATGAGTAGCCTGGCGGGAATTAACTCTATATCCAACTGCTATAATGGCGTCAAGATTATAAAAATTTGTCAGATAATTTTTACCATCCTCGGCAGTTGTTCGAATTTTTCGAATAACTGAATTTTCATTAAGCTCGCCGCTATCAAAGATCTCTTTTAGATGATAATTAATTGTATTCACTTCAACATTAAATAAGTCAGCCATTCTTTTTTGTGTTAACCAGACAGTTTCATTTTGAAAAAATACCTCAATCTTAATATCACCTTGGTCAGAGGTGTATAAAATAAATTCTGAATTTGGTTTTATATTTTTATTGTTCATAAAGAAATTTTTTTTGCAAAATTTTCGCAACATATTTTTGTAACATATTGACACTGTGGATAAGTTATGATATATTATTAATGTAGTCGCAAGACTGCCCTGCCCGCGGATGCGGGAATACTATCCGCAAGGTCTAGCTCTCTGAGCTAGATTTTTGCAATATACGGCAAATATATTTTTTATTTTCTAAAAAGCTTTATATATTCATCCATAGCAAAATAACGATTTCTGGAAAAACCGGTTATTTCATACAATATTTTTTGATCAACAAAATCTTGAACTAAATTATTTGCAGCTACGTATTGCACACCTAAAAAGTTCTGAACATCATTTACATTTACTATTGGTTTTGAAAATAAAAATTCAAGAAGTTTTTGCGCTCTTGGGACTTTTTTACCTAACGTATACATTTTTTTCTCCAAATTACTTCTTAAAATAATAATATTCTCGAAAGTATTAATGGATTTTTTTGATGTTTCAATAACCCCGTCAAGAAAAAATAAAATCCACTGTTCAATATCATCATTATTTCTAACTCTATCCAAAGAGTCATAATAAGCCTGTCTATGTGTCTCAAAAAAATCAGAAATATATAATACTGGGTACTTAAGAAATCCCTTTTCAATTAATTGTAAAGAAATTAATAAACGACCGATTCTTCCATTACCATCAAGAAAAGGATGAATAGTTTCAAATTGATAATGGCCTATTGCTATTTTTATTAAAATAGGTAAATTTAATGAAGAGTTATGCCAAAAATTCTCCCAATCTGAAAGTAATTCATTGACATGCTGATCATGAGGAGGAATAAAATGTGCAGAATTTATTGAAGCACCGCCAATCCAATTTTGACTTGTCCTTATTTGCCCTGGTTGCTTATGCTCACCTCGTACGCTAGAAAGTAAAGTTTCATGTGTTTCTTTTATAAGACGAACTGAAACTGGAAGTTGGTTTAAATTAGAAATAGCAAAATTCATTGCTTTCACATAATTTCTTACTTCTTGCCAGTCATCTCTTTTTTCTGGAACAATTTCATCTTCAGGTAACAGGGCTTCATCCATACCCGTTTTTGTCCCTTCAATTTTAGAAGAGCTTACTGCCTCAGAAATAACATGCATTTGTATAAAAAAATTAACATCAGGGACCAAATTCCCATATGCATTTAATTCTCCCAATAATCTAGTTGCATTTTCAAGTGCTACTAGAATTTTTTTATTAAAAACATCAAAATCCTTATTAATTTCTGTAGGCAAAAAATACTCATATTGATGAGCTTTTTTGTTATTAAAAATCTTTTTTTCTCCTGCTTTAAAATTATTCATATATAATATTATAACATGCCATATTATTCTTTGCAAGCATTTTCGAGTAATATAAATAACTATATTATCTTTTATAACTAAAACTTGATTAATTTTAGCTAAAATTAGCTAATTTTAAAACGGCTTATCAATTTTTAATTCATCACAAAACTTAGCAATCTTTTTTTGCAGATCAACTTCCTTATTATCCAACTCTTTTAAATCTTTAGCCACTTCACCAATATCAACTGGCTCTTCTTCTTCAAAAGTATCAACATAACGAGGAATATTTAAATTAAATTCATTTTCTTTTATTTCAGCTAAAGTCGCTTTATGTGAATATTTGTCAATTTCTTTACGATCTTTATAGGTCTCAAAAATCTTTTGAATATTTTCATCAGTTAAATTATTTTGATTTTTACCTTTTATAAAATCTTTTGAAGCATCAATAAACAAAATATCCTCATCATCTTTACGACATTTTTTAAAGACTAAAACAGTCGCAGGGATAGAAGTTCCATAAAAAAGATTTGACGGTAAACCAATTACTACATCAAGATAATTTTGTTTTTCAATTATGTATTGGCGGATATGCCCTTCTGCACCTGATCGAAACAAAGCACCATGAGGTAAAACAATTGCCATAGTACCATTATCCGCTAAATGATAAAGCATGTGAGTGACAAAGGCATAATCAGCTGCGCTTTTTGGAGCTAAGCGACCATATTGAGCAAACCGATCATCATGAGCCAGTTGCGGATCTGAATCACTTTTCCATTTGGCTGAAAAGGGCGGATTGGCAATTATAGCTTCAGCTTTTAAATCTGAATGTTGATCATCTATTAAAGTATCACCTTGTTTAATATCAAACCGATCAAAATGCACACCATGCAAAATCATGTTCATGCGCGCCAAGTTGTAGGTTGTCTGATTTCGTTCTTGTCCATAATAGCTACCGACTTCTGCATAATCACCTATACGCAACAATAAAGAACCTGAACCACAAGTCGGATCATAAACTGAACGAACTTTTTTCTTATCTAAAGTAACGATTTGCGCCATTAAACGAGATACTTGCGCCGGTGTATAAAATTCGCCGCCTTTCTTCCCTGCCCCAGCGGCAAATTCACTGATTAAATATTCATAAGCATCACCCAGCAAATCACTTTTTGAATCTTCCAGTTTAAAATCAATCCCGTCTAATAAAGTTAATATTTCAACTACTACTTCATTCTTTTTATTTTCACTTGACCCAAGTTTGGATGATGTTAAATCCATATCAGCAAAAAGTCCTTTAAAATCATCTTCGCTATCAGTGCCCATTGAGGTCTGTTCAATCGCATTAAGCACATTTTTCAAATCTTCCAGGATAAAATTATTAGCGCCTTTAATTTCGCCTTTACCCTTTTTAACCAAATAAACAAATAATTGAGTCGGTTTTAAAAAATAACCAAGATGATCCAAGCAGGCTTTTTTAATATGTTCCAAATATTCTTTACCTTGTTTAGTATCTTCTTTAATTTCATTATATTTTAGATTTTCATGATTAAGCAGTTTTTTATTTACATAAATATCTAGTTTGCGTGATAAATATTTATAAAAAATAAAACCGAGAATATAATTTTTATATTCATCGGCATTCATTTTGCCGCGTAAAGTATCAGCCACTTTCCAAAGTTGACTTTCTAAATTATTTTTTTGTTCTTCAGTCATATTATTTTATTAATATTGATTATATTTCCGATTATCCCCTGCCACTTTATCCGCCGGATACCTTTTGGCAGTATCATTCATTTTTTCCTCACAAGCTTTAACAATATCAATATCTAATTCATCAGCTAACTCTAAGATATTAACCAAAACATCTGACAGCTCATCACTGATTTCTTTTTTATGCTCTTGAGCATATTGCTTCACCTCTTCTTCTGATTTCCATTGAAAAAGCTCTAAAACTTCGGCAGTTTCAATCACCATGGCTTCAGCAATGTTTTTTAAGGTATGAAACTGCTTCCAGTCGCGTTCATCACGGAATTTTTTTATTTTATTGGTTAAGTCTTTGATTTCAGGTATAGATTTAAAATTAGTTATTGATTTTTGGGTTAGGCTTTTTTGAGGCGCGATTTTTTGTGCTGGGTTTATAATAGGTTATATGAGCGAGCAAAAAATCGCGCGGGAATTATATATCTTCTTTTATTTTATCTTTCTTCAAATGATAATCAGCAATAATAACTTCTTTTTCATTTGAATGTTTTGAAATATCTAAGGGCGCAAAAGCAATATCATCTTGATCAGCTTCCATTGATATAACCTTACCATCTTTCCCTGTCCATTTATCAGCAAATTTTTTATCCCAAGTCCAGGAGGTTAAACGCTGGATTCTTTTTTCCTTATCCTTGCCAGCAAACATAATTGGACCATGTTCAATTTCTTCAGGGCTTAAAGCTCTATATAAAGTAATTTTATCACCTTTTATTTTATAGTATTTTTCAGGTAATTTTCTGAAAATATCAATGCCATGTTTTTCATATAAATCTAAAACTGGTTCTAATTTACCACGAGCCCAACCACCGATTAATAAAGCTATCTCATTAGCACTTAATTCTTTTTTAGGCATTTCCTTTATTTTATCCATAAAATTTTATTTACTTAAACACCAGCTCAATTGGTGTGGGAGGGTTATTATTTTAATTCTGTAATATAGGTTTTTAAAAATTTATTGATAGCTTTAATAATCTTATTTTAGGCTTTTTTGAGCCAAAAATCAAGACCCGTTGTTTGCAAACAACGGGTCAAGCAAAGAAAAAAGGTGGTTATCTATATTAGAAAACCACCTTCAATGAATGTACTTGCCTAATTTTCAGCAGTTAATCGCGTATTGTCAGCTACAGAGCGGCGAACAGCCAGTAAGCCAGCGATGCCCATGACAAAGACCTGCGGTGCGGCAACGATTGTCATCAGGTCATACCAGCGGTACGGCGTCACCTCATGGACTCTGAAAGTTATCACAGCACTGGCTGCCGCAATAAGCAAGAACACGCTGGCAAAGGACAGCTGACTGCCTTCTGGCAGACTATAGCCGAGCAGAAAAGCTGCAACCGTGAACATGCCCACCCCAGTGGCTATATCCAGCCAGATGTTTTCACCCAGCATTCCCCCACTGGTGGCCATAAACACCTGAAGCGAAAACAGCCACAGAAGCAGACCCCAAAAACGCGCGTTTTTCAACATAAATAACCTCCTTTGTTTGTGTACTTTATCTGGATTTTAACAAAATTAAAGATAAAAGTCAAACCACCTTCGTGCTTTGCGCTTTGATGGCCAATGGCAAATAATATGTGTGACAAAATTATTAATACTTGCTATATTGTTTTATTAATCCTGTTGGCCGAGAAACCGTATCAACAAATTTTATTAACCCCTTAAAAAAGGAGGAAAACGTGGCAGGAAACGAAATTTTTAATGAAACTGTTTTGGCTGAAGTTGAGGAAGTGTTAGCCCAAAATCAGTTTGACAGCCTAAAAACTTGATCCAGTTGAAAAGGGCGAAGAAGTGGTCGGTGAGACGACTAACCTGGAAAAAGCTGTCTTTATCGTAGTCCACAAAAAAGTAGACGAGCACAATGAAACGGTTGAAAAAATGTTAAAAACGTTTAACCCCCTCGGATTGAGAAACCAAGTGGACGTTCTGCGTAACCTTGGCTGGCAATTCATTCATGACCGCCTCAATCTTAACGGAACTGAAATCGGCATCAGAGATGGCTACAAAATTGTTAAACTTGAAGAAAAAAATAAAGGAATTATCCGTCGATCCAGCATAACCATAATAGGCGGCGGTGGACTCCCGCCTGGTTTTCCAATTCCTCTTCCACAAAATTTGGCCGTAATTTTTTACGGTACGTGACATTGGCATGCGACATAATCGTATCAATTTCCTCTTTAGAAAAACCTTCTTTTCTTAAAGTTTTCATCCAATTAATAACATCGTCATCAGGGATACTGATTTTTTCAATTTTTTCGCCCGGTTTTGGCTCAAATTTTTCCATTTTAATCTTTTCAATCAACAATTAATTTGAATTATTGGCAACCCAACCTTTGCTTGCACATTTCTCTGGCTTGCGCATCAGAAATCGCTTCACACTGCGCACATAAATCTTCTTTATCAGGCATTTGCTGGTCAGCCTGAAAACCTTCAAGCATTTTTTGAGTTTCTGCCATTATTTGACTAAAATCAATAAAATCCACATTAACCGGCGGCGTAAAAAGCGAAGGATCTTTATCCCATTCATAGCATTTATAATCAAATTCTGTTTCATAATTTCCCATGCCATGTTCTTGGGCTTGATTTTTTGCCTCTTCTGAATCAAACTGGTCTGTTTCCATTGTTTCTAATTTAATCTTAACTGCCTGGCCTGGGAATTCGTCGCTCCAGGTATAAAGCCATGTGCCGTCATTAATCATATGGCTGGTCATAATTTGGCCTTCGGCTGTTTTGACCTGAAAATTACTGCGCGCCTGGTTATCAGCAATATAAGTGGTGCCTGAAACAATATTACCTTTTTGCTTGGCTACTAATTCACATCTTAAATCAGTGTCTTGGGCCAATAAATCTTCTATAGAACCTGAAATTTGTTTTGGCTCTTTTTTTTGTTTTTCATCAGCCTGCTGCATACAACCGGCTGTTAAAAAAATAATGGCAATAAACAAAACTAAAATTTTTTTCATAAAATTAAAATTATTTTTTTAAATTATTTAATTGATTAATCTTAATGCTTTTGCCTACCCCGACTTCAATATAATTTTCTTTATATTCCTGCTCAAACAAACGCCGGGCAATTTCACCTGAACAATGACATGGCGCAGCATATTTAACGCCTAAATCTTGAAAAGCCTGGACAATATTTTTTGTTTTATCAAAACCAGCTGAACCTAAATGAAATCCGCCAATAACTAATAAAATTGGCTGGTCAAGCTGATTTTTAATTGTTTCAATAATTTCAATAATACCCGGGTGGGCGCAACCTGTGATCACAACCAAACCTTGATCAGTTTCAATTATTAAAGCCTGCTCTTCAATGCCAGTACCCAAAATACCGCTTGAATAATAATTGTCAGTCAAAGCTTTAAAATCCCCTATTTCTACGGCTCGCGCATTGGTCTGCTTAATTTGATTTTTTAAATTTTCAGGAAAAACAGCCGGCAAATAAACGCTTAAATCAGAATTTTGAGCTAATAATTCGGTAAGACCACCGACATGATCGCCATGAATATGAGAAAGAAAAAGCTGTCTGACTGAATTTGGATCAAGTTTTAATTTTTTCATATTATCCAGCAAAACCTGGCCATCAGCGCCGGTATCAAAAAGCCAGTCTGATTGCGGACTTTTGATATAACAAGAAAAACCCCAGCCGGTTTTTAAACGCTGATCAAATTGATTATTATCAAAAACAATTATTAATTCCAGATCTTTAGCTTTTGTTAATTGATTTGGAGGCATAGACTTGTTTTTTGATTGTTTAGCTTGATTTTTATTAAATTTAATTTCTGGCTCTTTAATTTTTTGAGTTTGCCAAAAGAATAAACCGATTAATAAAATTGAAAAAATTATTATAATAAAAATTATTTTTCTTGGCATAAATTTAAAAAAATATTTTAAATTGCCAAATTTTTATCTTCTTGATTTGCTCGCTTCAATAGCCCTGCCCTGCTGTTTAGCATTATTTTTGGCCATTTGACGGCTGGCTTTATCACCGCTGGTATAGGTGTAGCATTTGCCGCTGTCGCCCCATTTATAGCCGGGCTTTTTATCGCGTTGGCAATGCTTTAATGGCATAAGAATTAATTTTAAATTTTAAATTCTAAATTATTTATATTAATAGGATTATTACGATCTAAATGCCAATTGATTGGATTATTGGCAATGTATTCTTTAATTCTGGCATAATCTTCTTCATCGCGGATAATATGTTCATAAAATTTTGTTTGCCACTGGAAATTTAAATTGTCTTTATTGCATTGACGCTTAACCATTCCTTTAAAATGATTAATAACAGAAGATAATGATTTTGATTTTAAATAACCGAATTTCGCTGTTGTAGAGACATGCCGCGGCGTGTCTCTACGTTCGTCAAAATCATTATCATCAAGACCGATAATTCCATTCATCAAACACAACCTTACCAATCTCTGACAAATAAACATTATCATTTTTTATTTTTGTTTTAATATTTTAATTTTATATTCAATCAATTGCCGATTATTTTCATTAATTCATTTGAAATTTCAGGAATCTGTTTAAAGCCAGCTTCAGTGCCCATATGGCCTTTATTTTTCAAAACAAGCGTAGTCGCAGCCAAACGTTGTTTAAATAACTCAACGTTTTCCAAACCAACACAAGGATCATTATCAGAAAAAATTGCCCTGATTCTGCCAGCATTTATTCTGACTTTTTCATTGTTAATTGGTGTTTCCAGCCAAGGTTTGGCTATAGTTCCTTCCTCTGGTCCTTCAAGGCAATCTGGAATTAAAGTATAAAAACCTGCTACAGCCAAGACACCGCCAATTGGCTGATTAATTGTCTCCAAATAACGCAAAATTGTTTGCACACCGATTGAATGGCCGACCAAATAAGTCTGCTTGTCTGGTTGGTCAATCAGCTCGGCTAAATGATTAACCCAGGTATCAATCTGGGGTTGATCAGTTTTTGGCATTAAAGGCACTTCAACATTAATGCCTTTGAATTTTAATTGCTGTTTTAACCAGGGAAACCAGGCTTCTTCTGGATAGCCCCCCCAGCCGTGGATAATAAAAACGCGTTTCATAAATATAATTTTAAATTTTAAATTTAGCCTTATTATTGGTAGTTTAACTTTTTTAAACTGAAAAATCAAACTGCTTTATTGACAAAAAGATTTTTTTAATAATAAACAAGGCGAAAATGGCAATCACCCGGACGGTAGAGACATGCCGCGGCGTGTCTCTACGTACCGATTTCCCCAGTGGCCATTTTCGCCTGTCCAGCCCCGCTTTGCCGAGGCGAGCCAAGGCATTACTTTGGTCTTTTTCATATAACAAGCTTGACTTTTTTTAAAATCCATGCTATAATGGTTAATCATTTTGAAAATTTAAAAAAATTAAGAAAGGAGAAAAAGAATGGGGTCATCGGCTGCAAAAAAACAAGCTGGCACAGTAATGTTAACTTTTTCAAACTTATATGACGATGTCTGGGGGGTTATTGAAAAACCAAAGTATTACTGGGAAAATCCGAAAATAATCATGCCGCAAAATTTCCAGCCTGAACTGGAAAAAACCTACGAATGCCATGTTCACGAAACAATGACTGGCACGTTCAATTACAACGGCATTGACTACGATCTTTGTTATGCCAGCTGGGTTGAGGCCGGTTCAGTAATTGATGTGACAGACTTTAAAGTTGAGAATAAAGCGCCGAGAAACAATCCCTTTGCTGACGCGCTCAAAAACATTGACCGCTCAAAACTGACGCAGGTGGAAATGGTCACCCTGACAGTTCAGGAAGACCAGAAAAACGGCGGTTTAATGTTTGCGCCCCAGTATTTGGACAAAGATCCTCATGCTAATGGATTGCCTTCTATGCGGTTTTTCATCCCGGTTAACAAGGTTAACCTGCAAAGACACAAAAGCTATCATGCTCGTGTCCAACGGATCAGAGATACTGGCCGGGAAACCAAGCGACGGGCTATAATTCTCAATGTTTTTGTGGAGGTTGTTTAAAACCTTTCTTATGATGACAAAACCCTGTGTGTAAAACACGGGGTTTTTTAAATTTTAAATTTTAAAGACTAAATTTTCCCAAAGGAATGCCTTCGGCATAATTGAATTTTAAATGTCTTAATTTTAAATAATAAGCAGTGCAAAATGGCCATTAAATATTACAGGATACTTTAGTGTCAGTCCCCTACGGCGACTAAAGTCGCCTATAAAATTTCGCAGGCCATTTTCGCCTGTCTATGTCTGGCCCAAATAAAAAAACGCCCTTTTTAATAAGTTGTTGGTAATTGTGTTTTTGATGCGCGTTTTGTAACGCGCATCTACTCACCACCCACTACCATCTTATTTTCAGGGCGTTTTGCGTCGTTTTAAATGGGCGCTTGGCATAAAAGCCCGATGTTCTTGGCTCATTTTATCAAGCACAGATTTTTTTTCACGCAAGCTTGGGGCCATATTTAAAGCCCTTTCCAAAGCCACTTTCAAAGCTTCACCGCGAGGCAAAGGGCTTTTTTCTGGCTGGCTTGGTTTGCGACATTTTCTGAAAGAACGCTTAAAGCGCAATTCAATCGGCTGAGGCCATAAAATAGCATAAGCATCTTTTCTGGCCTGAGCAACAATTGGCTCTTTTGATCTTAAAGAACGCCAATAAGTTTCTCGTTTAGCCTGTTCATCAGGCAAGCCTTGACTTTGCAAATTACGGTAAGTATCACGCAATTTTTCAGCCAAAAACTTGTTTTCCTTGGCTGCCTGGCCAATTAATTGGCCGTAATTTTGCCAAAATCTTTTAGCTAAAATCTTTTTTTCTTTTTCCTGTTTTGGCCGGCTTGGCGCAACTTCAGCCAAAACTTCCGTTATTATTGTTTCTTTTGGCTGACCTTGACGTTCAAGCCTTTGCCAAACAAGCATGAATTCTTGGTCTATTTCAGTAAAAGCTTGAGCTACCGCTTGAGGATCTTTAAGCAAAACTTTTAAATCTTCAACATAAGTTAAAGCATTAACTATTTCTTGTTCAGCTTCAGAATAGATCTGTTCTTCAACAATTTTTTCTGCTTCAACCTCTAATTCTTCATCAGTAGATTTTGATTTCTGTTTAGCAGCAAGTTCAGCTTTTTTTTCTTCAAGTCGTTTGGCTTCAAGCTCTTCAAAAAGTTTTTGGCTTGCTTGCTGATACTCCAAAGAAGTGCTGTCCAAGCCTCTTTTTGCTAATTCCATTCTTACATCCCATTCAATATCATTGTAGTCTGAATCGCTTAATTCAACATTTTCCAGAGTCAACTCTTTAATTGGCTCAAGCAATCCTTGCCTAATGCCTTCAGCTATCATTTTATCCAAAGAACCAGGGAAACGATCTTCTTCAATTCTTATTGTAGCACTAATTTTATTAGGATAAAGTTCCTGATAAAATTTTAAGCGAGTAGACGTTCCCATGGTCTTTTCCATATCAATCTTGCCTTCAGATCTTAATTCAATAATAGCTTTTTTAACATATTCAATAATGCCTTGCTTGTCCAATTGCATATTCATCACCTCCTTTTTGATTTTGCTGTAAAAAAAACAATTATAAAATTTTTACATATTTTAGTAAAAATGTCAATGAATTGGTATTTGGGACCGAATTCAAGTTAGAGTGCCCCACTATGATGTAAAATGAAGTTATTAACACAT
>CAZPVP010000017.1:0-20855 GCA_964590345.1 uncultured Gammaproteobacteria bacterium
TTTTATTCCCGCTGCCTTATTCGCTGATTTACTGTCCAAAGTTGTTGGATAGCCGAGTTCATTTCTAATTTTATTCTAAATTTAGCCAACTTTACTTTAACCTTAAAAATTTTTCAAATTTTAAAACGCCGTTTTAAACGGCGCTTGAAAAAATTATGGCTAATTTAACCGTTGCTCACTCTCGCTGACCAAAAGAACTGAATCAGTAAATTCGCCTACGCAATTTTCAATATAATCTGACTTAAAAAATAGCAAACAAGCCACTTTTTGACAATCCTTTGACAGCCTGAGGCAGAAATTTTTACTGAAAACTGTATATATTTCCTGATTATAAGTTATGAAAGCATATCTTGGTTTCCGGCCCGGAAAATATTTTTTTAAAAAAAACTGCCAGTCCATATCTTCAAAAAACTCTATGTGCAATTCCACCATGGCTGCGTCCAAAGGATCAATATAGATGCTAAGTTCGCCATATTCCTGATGCAAAACAAAAAGCATGAACTGGTCTTCGAGCAGGAAATATTTTTTTGGCATATTGAAAAGTACAAACAAATCATCCAAATAACAATTATTAATATTAATCTGCCCGGAAGGAAAAATTAATATCTTATTGTTTCGGACTTGAGGAAATTCCATTTAAGGCCTCCTTAAAATAAATTTATTGTTAATGTAAATTATTTCAAGCTGTTTGTCAATTTATCGTGAAGTTTGCACCATAATACACTCGCCAACCACAATATCAAAATCAGCTTTTTTTGCCAAATCAACAGCTTTTTCATATTCAGAACCGGGTTGAAACCAAATTTTATCTAAATTCAAATCAACGCAATCTTGGACTATTTTTTCAGCATTTTTTTCTCCCACCACTAAAACAACCACATCAGGTCTTTCATCCAAATCTAATAAAGTCGGGTAACAAGGCACTTCTTCAATTTCTTTATATTTAGGATTAACCGCCATCACTTCAAAACCCTTATTTTTCAAATCCATCAAAACGCTGTAGCCATACTTTTTTTTGTTTTGTGTTGCTCCAACAATGGCGTAAATAAAATCTTTGTTGATGAATTTTTCTAATATTTCTTTTTCCATAGAAAATGTTTATTGGTTAATTAGTTTATTGGTAAATTGGTGAAAGGAAAATTATTTAATAAAAAATTCCTTTTCCTAATATACTAATTACCAAATATACTAATCTACTAATATTTTACCAAATTTTTTCAAAAAAATAAAAAAGGACAAATTTTTATTGCCCTTTAAAATTTAAAGACTCTCCTTCTAAGCTGGCCAAGACATCGGGTAATTCCTCTTCTATTATTTTTGCTGCTACCTGATGATTTAACTGGCATATTTGACATTGAAAAACGTGAGAAAAAACAATGTCCCATTCGTCTGCGGATAAATCTCGCAATTCTTTACCAATACCATATAAGAGCTTCTCATATTCTTTGCATTGCCAAATTATTCTGTCTTCCGGTTTTATTGCTTTTGCCAATATAATGCCTCCTTTCTTTGCTTTTTAAACGGAAGGACACACTTTCCCTGCCCGCCATTGCTTGAAGAGCGACGGCGGGAGTGTGATCTCTTTGATGAGTAACTGGCCAAAGCCTGTCCTTCCATCTCCAAATTTCAGATCTCAGCTTTCAGACTTCACTTCTTCATTGTCCAATCCAGGGCTGAACCCTTTTTGCCCAATTTATGCTGCAAGTATTTATAAGCTGAAAGTGCAGCCTTGGCTCCTTCCCCAGCAGCAATGATCATTTGCTTGTATTCATTGGCAGTAATATCACCTGCTGCAAAAATGCCAGGCTCGCTTGTTTGGCAATATTCGTCAATAATTATCTGATTTTGCTCATTTAATCTAACAGTTTTTTTTATTGGCTGAGCATTAACAATATGTCCTATTTCAACGAAAACACCGTCAACAGCCAAATCTGATTCTTTTTCTGTTTTTACATTTTTAAGGCCAATATTTTTAACAAACTTATCGCCTGCAATTTTAGTCACAATAGTATCTAAAATTAATTCTACATTATTTTGTTTTTTAATCTTTTCTACTAAAATCTCTTCACCTCTAAACTGATCACGCCGATGAATTAAATAAACTTTTTGGGCTATTTTTGACAAATATTCAGCTGCATCCAAAGCTGCGTTGCCGCCGCCAACAACTGCCACGACTTTATTTCTGTATAAAGGGGCATCACAATTAGCACAATAAGTCACTCCTTTGTTGGTAAATTCTTTTTCGCCCGGCACATCTAAATTGCGAGGGGTTACACCGAAAGCTAAAATTAAAGCATAAGCTTGAAATTTATTGCCAGCACTTGTTTTGGCTGTAAAAATATCATCATCTTTTTTTATATCTTTTACTTCCTCATATTTAAATTCACTGCCAAACTTTTCAGCCTGCTTTCTCATATTATCGCATAAAGTAAAACCATCAATCTTTTCAATCCCCGGATAATTTTCCACTTCGGGCACAGAAGCGGCTTGTCCACCAATATCTTTAGTTAAAATTAAATTTTTTAACTTGCGTCGCGAAGCATAAATACCCGCTGTTAAACCAGCTGGCCCGCCTCCGATGATTATCAAATCGTAAGTTTCAGACATACATATAGTAATTTTAAATTTTAATTTCTAAATTTTAAATTAAAAATTTAGCCTTTTTTAAAGATGCTTCTCTAATTTTTCTTTCAATGCTTCCAAACTCTGCGCGCCCACCCATTCATCAACTACTTCACCGTTTTTGAAAATTTTAAAAGCCGGGATTGACATGATATTATATTTTTCAGCTAATTCAGCATTATCATCAACATTGCATTTAGCAATTTTAACCGGTTTTTCTTCCATTTCTTTGACTAGTGATTCTAAAACAGGCACCATCATTTTACAAGGACCGCACCATTCTGCCCAAAAATCAACCAAAACCGGGGTATCGCTTTTCAAAACTTCTTGTTCAAAATTTGATGAATTTAAACTAATTTCTGGCATAAAATTTAAAAAATTAATAATTAATTTGACTTGACAAAATTTAAAAAATATGATATACTCTAAATAGTTCTTCAAAAAATCTAAAAAAGGAGGATTTAAATGAATATATTATTTTTTATTATTCTCGGAATATCTCTCGGGATATTAATCTTTTTTTGCCGAAAAAGTAATAATCATCATATTCGAATTCTGCCTCTCTATTGCTGTATCGGTACGCCTCTCATTCTTATAACTGGCTGTACAATCTATATTCTTTTAGCAAAACTGGGGTGGTTCTCCGAACTCCTGAGAGCAATACTCTATTTTCCGCTCTACGCATTCACTCTAGTCGCTATAGGAAGTGGAGTAATTCTTATTATCTTCTTTCTCAGCTTAGCAATCTACTGGCTACTAACAGGGGAAAATCTTTTTCCTGGCTATGCCAAAAAGTACAAAGCTCTGATCAAAGATTAATCTAATATTAATGACCTGGTCATTTGACTAGGTCTTTTTTTTTATAATTTTTTATTTACTTTTTCTTCCTGATATACTTCTAAAATATCATCAACTTGGACTTCTGGCTTGCCAACAAAATTTATACCGCACTCTTGCCCCTCAACAACTTCATTAACTGATTCTTTAGCTGCCTGTAATTCAGCGATTTCCCCTCTAGTAATAAATTCTTTTTTTCTAAAAACATCAGCTTTTGCTCCCTTCACAACTTTACCAGACAAAACCTTAGTTCCTAATATCATACTTTTAGCTTCAGTCTTAAAAATAGCTAAAACTTTTAGTCGGCCTAATTCTTTTTTAACTACTTCAGGGGAAAGTAATTCTGACATTTCTGCCTTGATTTCATCTATTAATTTATAAATTACATCATAATATCTAATTTCAACATTTTTTTCTCTGGCCAAATCTTCAGCTAAAGGAATGGCTTTAACATTAAAACCCAAAATCAAAGCTTCGCTACTAGCGGCTAAATTAACGTCTGAATCAGTAATATTACCTAATCCTTTTGAGATAATTTGAACTTTTACTTCTTTTGATTCTATTTTTTCCAAAGATTCAGCGATTACTTCTAATGAACCCAAAACATCAGCTTTAATAATCAAATTTATCTTTTTTATCTCTTTTTCCTCTTTTTCTTCTTCTTGAGACAGCATTTTACCGGCTATTACTTCTTCTTTAAGAATTTCGTGTTCTTTAATTTTTTTATGTTTTCTTTCTATTTTGCCAGTTACTTCAACAATATCTCCTACTTTAGGTGCATATTTAAAACCAATGATCCTAACCGGGACAGAAGGTCCTGCTTCTTTAATATTTTTATTATTATAATCTTTTAAAGCTCGAGCTTTTCCAAAAAAAACATCATTAATACATAAATTATCACCCAATTTCAACGTGCCATTTTGAACTAATACGGTCGCTACTGGCCCTTCTCCCTTATCAATATGTGATTCAATAATCGTACCAACAGCCTCTTTGTTCGGATTTGCTACAATCTTATCTTTCTCCATTTCACTAACCAATAAAATTGTTTCTAATAATTCATCAATGCCCATATTCTCTTTGGCTGAAATCGGCATAGTAATAGTTTCGCCGCCCCAATCTTCCGGAGTTAAATTCATTGCCGCTAAATCCTGTTTAACCTTTTCAATGTTAGCTTCTGGTAAATCAATTTTATTAATTGCCACAATTATTGGAATTTTTGCCTGCTGAATAATCTTAATTGCTTCAACTGTTTGAGGTTTAATGCTGTCATTAGCAGCAATTACTAAAATAGCAATATCAGCTATTTTTGCTCCCCTTGAGCGCATAGCAGTAAAGGCTTCATGGCCTGGTGTATCAATAAAAGTAATTATTTTATCATTTTTTTGTGCTTGATATGCTCCAATATGCTGAGTAATCCCGCCTGCTTCTGCTTCAACTACATTGGTTTTTCTAATTATATCCAGTAATTTTGTTTTACCATGATCAACATGACCCATTACAACTACAACTGGTGCTCTCGCTTTTAATTCTTCTTTTTTTTCTCTTTCTATAATACTTTTAATTTTTCCCCCAGTATCACTGACCGTCTCTTTTGTTTCCCCTAATTCAAGCTTAATCCCGCATTCATCAGCTACAATTGCAGCTGTTTCAAAATCAATCCTTTCATTTAAAGAAGCCATTACACCGTTTTTCATTAATTCTTTAATAACCTCACTAATTGGCCGATCAATCGTTTTAGCAAAATTTTTAACTGTTATAAAAGGTGGTATTTTAATCTCTTTTTTCTCATTTTTAGCTACTTTTGATTGACTTAACTTTTTTAATTCTTCTAATTTAGATTTTTTGTTTTCTTCCATCCTATCTTTAATTTTGGGGCCTAAATTAATTATTTTACGGGCAATTTTATCATCAACCTTAATTGCTTTTTTGCCAATATCAAAACCAAACTCTGGCAATATCTCCAAAAGTTCGCTTGTGTTAACTTTTAATCTTCTGGCAACTTCTGTTACATTCATAGTAATAATACTAATTTACGAATAAAATGCGAATCTACGGATTATTTTTCTTTTTCATCTTTTTACTTTTTCTCTTAGCCAATATAATTCATGATTTATATTAACTAAAAATAAGGACTTTACATCCTTTATTTCTTAAATATACGCCGAAAAAACAAAAAAGTCAAACTAATCTCTTGCCAATTTTAAAATTCTATGCTAAGATAAAATTATCTTAAATAAATAATAAATAGAGAAAAGGAATTTTGTAAAAAATATTAGTTTTTTTAAGTACTAGTAAGATCAAACTTTCCAATGAACTCATATAAAAAAAATCTAAAACCCAAACTCCCAAACGATAGACAAACAAAAATCGTTTACTTTTAATGTACTTTCAAAATCCTGATCTCTATTTCTCAATAAGGAGAAAACTATGGATATTTTAACTTTTACAGTTTTAGCTGCAGCCGCTATTATTGGCTTTACAGTCGGTTACATCGTTAGAAAATTCTTAGCCAAACGGGAAGCTGAAGGTGCTGAAGCTAAAGTTCAAAATCTAATAAATGAAGCTAAAAGCAAACAAAAAGAAATTCTTTTACGAGCTAAGGATAAAGCTTTAAAAATAATTGATGAAGCCAAAAAAGAGGAACAACAAAGACGCAAAGATTTGAGCCATATGCAGCAACGCCTTGAAAAAAGAGAAAGTGCTTTTGACCAAAAACTTTTAGATTTAGAAAACCGGCAACAAAAACTCTTGGATAAGGCCAAGGAAGTGGAACAAATTAAAGAAAAAATCAATAAAATCAAGGGAGAACAGATCCAAAAGTTAGAAAAAATTGCTAAAATGACAAAAGATCAAGCTAAAGAAATCCTTTTAGAAAATACTGAAAAATTAATTAAAGAAGACATTCTGGGCCGTATCAAAAAAATTCAGCAAGAAGGACAAGAAGAAATTGATAAAAAAGCCAAGGAAATTATTTCTTTAGCTGTTCAAAGATGTTCAATTCCGCAAGCTCAAGAAATCACTACTACCACAGTTGATTTACCTAATGATGAAATGAAAGGTAGAATTATTGGCCGTGAAGGCAGAAACATCAGATCAATTGAACAATTAACTGGCGTAGAAATTGTTGTTGATGACACACCAATGGCCATTACTATTTCTGGCTTTTCACCGATTAGAAGACATGTGGCTAAAAAAGCTTTAGAAGCTTTAATTTTAGACGGTCGTATTCATCCAACAAAAATAGAAGAAGCCATTGAAAATGCTAAAAAAGAAATTGCTTTAGAAATAAAAAAAGCCGGTGAAGATTCTTTATATGAATTAGGCATCACTGGTATTGACCCAAAACTAGTCCAAATATTAGGCCGTCTTAAATTTAGAACTAGCTATGGCCATAATGTGCTTCTGCACTCTCTTGAAGTTGCACATCTATCAGGACTTTTAGCTGAAGAACTTGGCGCTGATGTCACTGTCTGTAAAAAAGGCGGGCTTTTCCATGATATTGGCAAGGCTGTTGATCATGAAATTAAAGGTGGTCATCCTGAAATTGGTTATGATATTATGAAAAAATTCAATTTGCCAGAAGAAATTGCTTACATGTGTATTGCCCATCATGAAGATGCGCCAAAAACTTTAGAAGGCATTATTGTCAAAGTTGCTGATGCCATTTCTGGTGCTCGTCCTGGCGCCCGCAAAGATACTTATGAAAGATATCTGCAAAGATTAGAAGAGCTTGAAAACGTAGCTTCCAGCTTTGAAGGAGTACAAAAATCTTATGCTATTCAAGCTGGCCGTGAAGTACGTGTTTTTGTCGTACCAGAATCAATTGATGACCTAGCTGCTACCAAGCTAGCTCAAAATATAGCACACAAAATTGAGGAAGAACTTAAATATCCAGGTGAAATTAAAGTAAATGTTATTCGCGAAATGAGAGTTACAGAATACGCTCGATAACTAGCTAATCGCATATGGCTAATGGCTCGTAGCTATTTGCCATATGCTAAAAGCCATATGCCAATAAAAATCTTATTCTTCGGTGATATTTTTGGCAAAATCGGCCGTCAAGGCATGAAAAAAATATTGCCGAAATTAAAAACTCAATACCAATTTGATTTAATTTTGGCTAATGCTGAAAATTTAACTCACGGCCGAGGCGTTAATAATGCTTCAATCAAAGAAATGATGGATATCGGGATTAACTTATTTACATCTGGCAATCATATTTGGGATAAAAAAGACGCTTATATTATTTTGAATAAAAAAGATTCGCCCTTATTAAGGCCAGCCAATTATCCGCCGGGTACTGCTGGACAAGGTGAAAAATTGGTTAAAATTGGCGTAAATTCAATACTTGTGATAAACTTAATAGGCAGAGTTTTTTTTCGTGAAGATTTTGATTGTCCTTTTCGTGCAATTGATAAAATTTTAGAAAAATATAAAAAAGAAAATTTAGCTGGCATAATTGTTGACTTCCATGCTGAAGCAACCAGTGAAAAAGTAGCCATGGGCCATTATTTAAACGGCAGAGTCTCAGCTATTTTAGGCACACATACTCATGTTCAAACAGCTGACGAACAAATTTTAAATAAGGGGACCGCTTATATTACTGATTTAGGCATGACTGGCCCTAAAAATTCTGTTATTGGACTTGATAAAAAAAACATTATTAGTAATTTTTTATCACAAATAAATAAATCTGCTGATATACCTGAAACAGATCTTTGCCAAATAAACGGCGTTTATATAGAAATCAACTCTAAAAATAAAAAAACTATAAAAATTGAACGTATTAATCAAAATGCTAAAATATGATAAAATAATAATATATATTTCAGATTTCAACTCTCAGATTTCATAATTAATAATCATATCCCTATGAATAAAGCAAAGCTAATTGAGGAAGTTGCCTCAAAAACACGTTTAACAAAAAAACAATCAGAAGAAATCTTAGAAACTATTTTAGACACTATTACTGAAACGCTAAAAAAGGGGGAAGAAGTCATTTTGACTGGCTTTGGCACTTTTTCAGCCAAAAAAAGGCATGCCAGAAAAGGTGTTAATCCCCAAAATCCGAAAGAAAAGATTGATATTCCGGAAGTTACTATCCCTAAATTCAAATCAGGCAAAGCTTTAAAAGATGCTTTGAAAGAAAAATAAAACATTACTAGCCAAAAAGTCCGCTTCCTAAAGCGGATTTTTTAAGTAAATAAAAGCCCCGACTTTTTTAAGTCGGGGGTTAAGGGTTGATTTTCCAATCAAATAATTTTGCTTTGTATACGCACCAGCACTGCTTAGCAGTGCAAGGCCGTAGTAATTAATCTTAGCTCCCGGTTCCGATTTCAAACACACGATGTTTTCATCGCTGAGAGCGCCCGGTGTCGTGGCTGTTAGCCCAATAGATAATGGTTCCGCACAGAAATTGTGCTAGGCGGACTTCGCATCCTCATCGAGGCTCCTCCTCTTTTTTCCGATGATTTTGTTTTTTTCGCTCTTGCACCCCGTGCCTAGCCGATACATGTCTGGGGCCAGGCTGGCAGCGCTTATTTTCGCGATTACTGATCGTCATCTGGAAGTTTCAACAAACAAGCGTCCTTTTCAAAATACTCCCAGATCCTGGGTTTTCTCGGTGCTACCCAGCAAACCATTAAGAGCTATCTACTGAAATCCGCTTGGAAACATTTCCACCTCCTGTAAGTTACGGCGTTGGTGTAATGTTACTGTGCTACAAAAGCACAATGCCTCGGTTATTCCCCCCGAAATATGAGGGGATCGGACTACTCTTCCACCACTAATGCAAATTTCGGTCCGAAAAAACTATAATTAAAGCTTAGCAGTAAAATCTTGTTTTGTCAATAGACACAAAAAGAACTCTTTCTGAATCCTACCTAAAACCACAAATTGCTTTATGATTTTGGGTGAGAGGGTGAACCGAGAGGTTCACCCTTTTTTGAGGCTGAATCGGAGAATATCAGGCGGTAGCCTGTTGTTGTTGCAGCGTTTCCGTTGTCTCCAACAGGTCCTGCATGGAGATTGTCGCGCCGTTAGCCATGAGATAGGCCACGGCCATCGCAGTTACGTAGGGTTCCATGCTTTCACGGTGTTCGTCGCGAAGACATGTCATCTCTTCGGATATGATTTCAGCGACTTCGGCCAATTCCGGCAAACCGCTTTTGTCTGCAGTGCAGATATGCGGCTGCAACGCAGCCGGCATGTCCATCTGGTGGAATTCTTCCTGAATTCCGATGCCGTCGATTTGCTTGGAGTTCGGTTCGAAACGAAGCTTCCAAACCCTGAACTTGAATTCGTTTCCTGTGCATTTGACTATCGCACAATGACTCAAGCCCGGATAGCTGGCTCTGCCGATCTCGTCGCGGTAGATCTTTACGATATCCGGATTCAGGGGATTACCCGCAGAGGTAGTAACCACCTGTGCAGCCTGATCTTCCGGAGAATATGATTCTCTTGTCCTGAACTTAAAATCCGGGGGATTGGGCAGGGAATAGCCCTGCTCCGCCATTTCACCGGCGGCCTTGAGAGTCGCTCGCTTCTCTCGCGAATTTATTGTGGTGTAAAAAACCGTATTTTTGTCGTTGACTTTGACACCAGTCAGCTTCGCCAGGAACTGAAGCGCGACGTTAAGGAACGCCACTACCGTAAAATACGGCCGATCAAACCGTCTGTTATTGGTAAAACCACGTTTCTCTCTGCCATTCGCTCCCGCTGTCTTTTTTGCCATTTTTTTCCTCCTTTTTTTGGTTATTTTTGCATTTTACGTCTTAAACTTTTATATAAAAAAGGGATAGACACTTTATCGCCTCATCTCAAGACAAAATAATCCACACGGGACTATCCCGTCTTGGGATGAAGGGAGGATTTAATCCTCCTTATTAATTGGTTCACAAACCAGTACTTCGCCAGTTTGCTCATCTTCAATCACTATGTGGCTATCATAGATTTCCTCAGGCATTTTAATGCCTCCTTTCTTGTTAATTAAGTTTTAAGCCTCCAATAAAGGGCTAGAGAAATCCCGCTATATTTTAAAATGTACATTTATTATTAAATGGGATTCTCTTAGCCCTCAATCTGAGGCTCAATATTTTCAATGTTCTGCATTAATTAGCAAAAGCATGGAGGTATTGTCCCGTAGCGCGGGACGGCCTGATTTTAGCTAAAAGCCCATCAGGCAAACATTTAGCGTAGATAATTTCTAGCAAAAGCCGGAAATTATTTACTAATCCAAATGACTACTACCCCCATATTTTTACTAATTAAGCTTATAAATGTTCAAACTGAATTATAGTATAACATATTTTATTAATTTTGTCAATAGAAACTACTATTTATCTTAATAAGGCATCATATCATATTTAAAAGACTTTGTCAATAGTTTGTATGCTAAATTTAGCTAAAATTAGCAAATTAAATGTAAAACAAAACAACTCTTGTTAATAAAAATTAACAAAAAAACACCCCTGCTTTCGCGGGAGTGTTTTTTTTAAATTTATTATATTTTACTTTTTGGATTTTTTCTTAAAACCGGTTCCAGCTGGAATTAATCTGCCAATAATTACATTCTCCTTTAAGCCTTCCAATTTATCAACCTTACCAGTAACTGCGGCATTTATTAAAACTCTTGAAGTTTCTTGAAATGAAGCAGCTGACAAAAAACTGCGGGTTGATAATGACACCTTAGTAATTCCTAAAAATAATTCTTCAGCAGTCGCCTCTTTGCCCTTATTTTTCCTGACTTCTTTATTCGCCTCCTCTAATTCAGCACCTTCAATAATCTCTCCCGGCAATAAATTAGTATCGCCAGAATCTTTAACTAAGGTGCGACTAAATAATTGTTTAATAATAACTTCAATATGTTTTTCATTTAAACGCTGGCCTTGAGAAGCATAAATATATTGAATTTCTTTAACAATATATTTTTTAACCTCATCTCTGCCTTTTAGCTTATATAACTGATGTAGATCTAAGCTACCTTCTGTCAACTGATCACCTTTTTGTACAAAATCACCATCATTAACCCAAATACGATAACCAGGCGGAATCAAATACTCTTTTTCTTTTTCAATTTGAGAGATGATTTTAACAGTCTTTTCAGTTAATTTAATCGTGCCTGCTTTTTTGGCTTTAACTTCTTTTTTCTCATCTTTAAATAATACTTGGTCTTTTTTTACTTTTTCGCCCTCTTTAACCTTTAATTTGGCTTTATTGCCTTTAATTTGATGAATTTCTTCTTCAAGGTCGTCGTATTTAATCTTTACTATCTTTTGTCCGTAAGTAGTGCTTAATAAAACCTGACCTTTTTCATCTTCAATCTTTTTTGGTGCTTCTGAAATAGAAACGACGCCTTCTTCTTCAGCTATAAAAGCTTTTCTTTTAGGCGGTCGCGCTTCAAACAGCTCTTCCACTCGTGGCAAACCTTGAGTAATATCAGCACCAGCCACACCGCCGGTATGAAATGTCCTCATCGTCAACTGAGTGCCTGGTTCACCAATGCTTTGCGCAGCAACAATACCAATAGCCGCGCCCAAATCAACTAATTCATTATAACCCAAATCATAGCCATAGCATTTTTTACAAACTCCTTTGGTCAAATTACAAGTTAAAACAGATCTGACTGTAATCTGATCTAGATCTAAATCTTTTAGCTTCCTTACGACTTCTTCTGTGATTAATTGATTTTTATCAACAATTACTTCGCCAGTCTTAGGATGTGTAATTTTTTCCAAACAAACTCTGCCCCAAACCCTTTCCAAAAGATCTACGCCAATCTCCTCACTTTCTTCTTTCGTATAAACTAAACCTTTCTTATCACCACAATCTTCGGTCTGAATAACCACATCTTGTGCAACATCTACCAATCTACGAGTTAAATAACCGGCATTAGCCGTTCTTAATGCTGTATCAGATAATCCTTTCCTGGAGCCATGAGTAGAAATAAAATATTCCAAGACATCAAAACCTTCTTTAAAACTGGCTTTAACCGGCAATTCAATAATTTCACCGGCCGGATTTGAAACTAAGCCTTTCATGCCGACCATTTGAGTTACTTGGCCCCAAGAACCTCTCGCGCCAGCCGTAACCATCGTATATACTGGGCCATTTTTATCTAATTTATCTTTAGATAATTGCACAATTTTATCTTTTATCGCAGTCCAGGCTTCAATAATTTTTGAATGTCTCTCGCTTTTAGTTAAAAAGCCTTGTTGATATTGTTCATTAATTTGATCAATGCTTTTCTCTCCTTCTTTGATAAGTTCTGCCTTTTCTTCTAATTTGGGCAAATCATCCATACCCCAAGAATAACCACTTTTAGTTAAATAATGATAACCTAAATTTTTTATTGCGTCTAAAAGCTTAGCTGTCTCATCTTTACCTAAAAGTTCCAGGGCATATTTAATAATTTCGCTTAAATTTTTTGTTGTTATTTCTTCATTATAAAATGGTAATCCTTCTGGTAAAATACGATTAAAAATAATACGGCCTATATTAGTTTCAATAATTTCTGGTTTTCTTTTGCCGGCTAATGTTTCCCTAACCTTAATCTTTTCTCTCATGGTAATGACTTTAGTTTTATAGGCCAAAATAGCTTCATTAAATGAAGAAAAACTTTTAGGATTTTCTTTAATCTCTTCCAGTGTTGTAATATAATTACAACCCCAAACAATATCCATTTTGGGCGTATTCATAGGATTACCAGTAGCTGGCTTTAACAAATTTTTAGTTGCCAGCATAAGATCACGTGCTTCAGCTTTTGCTTGTTCAGTCAAAGGTACATGAACAGCCATTTGATCGCCATCAAAATCAGCGTTAAAGGCTGAACATACCAAAGGATGCAATTGAATTGCTTTTCCTTCAATTAAAACTGGATGAAAAGCCTGAATACCCAAACGATGTAATGTCGGCGCACGATTTAACAAAACATGAGCATCTTTAACTATCTCTTCTAAAATATCCCAAATTTCCGGTCTACCGCTTTCTATAAATCTATTAGCACTTCTAATATTATGGACAAATTCTCTTTTAATTAACTGGCTGATAACAAATGGTTTAAATAACTCTAAAGCCATTCTCTTCGGCAAACCGCACTGATCTAATTTCAAATCAGGACCTACAACGATAACACTTCTTCCGGAATAATCAATACGCTTACCCAAAAGATTCTGTCTAAACCTCCCCTGTTTTCCTTTTAAAATATCGGCAATAGATTTTAATTGCCTTTTCTGACCTGTTGAAGCTGTGGTTGTTTTAGAATGTCTAGCACTATTATCAATTAAAGCATCCACTGCTTCTTGAAGCATTCGCTTCTCATTTCTAATAATAACTTCCGGAGCATTTAATTCTTTTAATTTTTTTAAACGATTATTTCTGTTAATTACCCGGCGATACAGATCATTTAAATCAGAGGTTGCAAATCTGCCTCCATCTAAAGGGACCATTGGCCGCAAATCTGGCGGAATTACAGGGATAGTTGTCAAAATCATCCATTCGGGTCTAATTTTGTTTTTAATTAAATTTTTAATTAATTTTAACCGCTTGCTACTTTTTTCTTTCTTTGCGCCAATTGATTCTTGAGTTTCAAGTTCTAATTTTTTAGTCAATTTTCCCAAATCTGTTGTTTCTAATAATTTCCTAATCGCTTCAGCACCAATACTTGCTTCAAATAGATGGCCGAATTTTAGAGATAAATCCTGATAAAGATCTTCCGAAATGATTTGCTTAACTTTTAAATCTTTTAAGTCATTTTCAGTTTTAACAAATTCATTCTCCAAATCTGTTAAATCCTGATCTTTTTCTTTATTTAATTCTATTATTTTTTTATCCTTTTCTTTTGCTTTTAAATTTTTATCTTTTTTTATTTGATTAACTCTATTTTTAAAATTACTTTCAATTTGTTTTTTCTTGGACTTATATTCTGACTTTAACTGCTCTAACGCCTGATTTTTTAATTCCTCATCAACTTTAGTAACTATAAAGCTAGCAAAATACATTACCTTTTCTAAATTCTGGGCTGAAATATCCAAAATTAAACCAAGCCGAGAAGGGACTCCTCTCAAAAACCAAATATGAGAAACTGGTGTTGCTAATTCAATATGCCCCATTCGCTCACGACGCACAATTGAATGAGTAACTTCTACGCCGCATTTATCACAAACAATACCTTTATATCTTATCTTTTTGTATTTGCCGCAATAACATTGCCAATCTTTAGAGGGACCAAAAATTTTTTCACAAAAGAGACCGTCTTTTTCTGGCTTTTGTGTGCGATAATTTATTGTTTCCGGTTTTAATACTTCACCATGCGACCAAATTTTTATATCTTCAGGTGAAGCTAATTTTAATCTAATGCCGTCAAAATCTAATGCTCTGCTTTGATTAAAAATCATTATTTTGAAAATTATTATTAAATTATTTTATTTATTCTTTTTCTTAGAATCTTTAACAGGCTGACCTTCCTTTAATAGTTCTACATTTAAACATAAACCTTTTAATTCCCTAACCAAAACATTAAATGATTCTGGTATATTCAATTTTTTAATGGGTTCACCTTTAATAATAGATTCATAGGCTTTTGAACGGCCAGGCACATCATCAGATTTAATCGTTAAAATCTCCTGTAATGTATAAGCCGCGCCATAACCTTCCAAAGCCCAAACTTCCATTTCGCCAAATCTTTGCCCGCCGAACTGCGCCTTACCACCTAAAGGCTGTTGAGTAATTAGAGAATAAGGCCCGATTGATCTTTGATGAATTTTATCTTCAACCATATGATTTAATTTCATCATATAATTATAACCAACTGTTACTTTCTGAACAAAGGGCTCACCAGTACGACCGTCATATAAAACTAATTTGCCGTCTTGGGGTAAATCTGCTTGTTTAAGTAAATCTTTAATTTGTTCTTCAGTTACTCCATATAAAACCGGGCTAGCTACTTTAAAACCTAATTTTTGAGCAGCTAAGCCCAAATGTGTTTCTAAAATCTGGCCTAAATTCATACGAGAAACAACTCCCAAGGGGCTTAAAACTATATCAATCGGCACACCGTCTTCTAAAAAAGGCATATCTTCAACCGGCAAAATTTTTGAAATAATGCCTTTATTACCATGACGACCCGCCATTTTATCGCCAACTTGAATTTTTCTTAAATCAGCCACTGAAACTTGAACCATTTCTTTTACTCCCGGTGACAATTTATCACCTTTTTCTTGAGAAAATATTTTTATATCAATCACCTTACCATGATCACCATGCTCTAAATATAATGAACTATCCCTTACATCTCTAGCTTTTTCACCAAAGATTGCCCTTAATAATTTTTCCTCTGATGAAAGTTCTGTCTCACCTTTTGGTGTTATTTTCCCCACCAAAATATCTCCAGAAGAAACTTCTGCACCAACTCTAATAATGCCGTTTTCATCCAAATTTTTTAATTTTTCTTCGCCAATATTAGGAATATCAGAAGTCACAACCTCTGATCCCAATTTAGTTTCACGAACTTCTATTTGATAATTTTCAATATGAATTGAAGTATAATAATCTTTTTGAACCACTTTTTCAGAAATCACTATTGCGTCCTCATAGTTGTAACCGCCCCAAGCCATAAAAGCAACTAAAACATTTTGACCCAAAGCAAGATCCCCTTCACCAATAGCAGGACCATCAGAAAGAATTTGTCCTTTTTTGACTTTCTCGCCTTTTTTAACTACAGGATGCTGATTAATACAGGTTGAAGCATTTGATCTTCTAAATTTATTCAAATCATAATGCTTTAAATCTCCTTTATCCTCTAAAATTTCTATTTTACTGCCATCAACATTAACAACCTTGCCATTACCTTCACAAATTGCAATATGACCAGAATAAAAAGCTGCCATTTTTTCTACACCTGTACCGACTAAAGGCGGAATCGGCTTAATACAAGGTACTGCCTGACGTTGCATATTTGTTCCCATTAAAGCTCTGACTGCATCATCATGCTCTAAAAATGGGATGCAGGAAGTTGAAATACTAACTATTTGATTAGATGCTACATCCATATAATCAATTTGTTCAACAGGGGCAATATCCGGCTTATCAAATTTTCTAACTTCCGCTCTTTCAACTAAAAAATTGCCTTTTTCATCTATTAGCGTTGTAGTGGCAGTAGTTACTGAGCGCTCTTCAGCTAAAGCATTTAAATAAACAATTTCATCAGTTACTCTTGCTTTTGCCTTAAAACCAACATTATGTTCACGTAACTTATCTATTAACTCTTTAGGCATCCTTTTTCCTTTTTTAACCACAATTTTTTTAGTTTCTGGATCTTTAATATTTTCCTGCGCTATTCTCTCCACCACTCGATAAGGAGTTTCAATAAAACCATATTCATTAATTCTAGCGTAACTGGCCAAATGACCCACTAAACCAATATTAGGACCTTCTGGCGTGGCAATCGGACAAATTCTACCATAATGAGTAGTATGAACATCCCGCACTTCAAAGCCTGCTCTTTCACGAGAAAGTCCGCCTGGCCCCATAGCCGAAAGTCTTCTTTTGTGCTCCAATTCAGCCAAAGGATTTGTCTGATCCATAAATTGTGAAAGCTGAGAAGACATGAAAAATTCCTTAACAACCCCCATGACTGGCTTGGCATTAATTAAACGGCTAGGCGTCATAGTATCCATGTCAACTGTACTCATTTTATCCCTAACAATTCTTTCCATTCTGGATAACCCTATTCTAAATTTATTTTGGATTAATTCACCAACTGCTCTAATACGACGATTACTTAAATGATCAATATCATCAGCTTCCTCTTGAGTGATATTTAAACGGATAATCTCTTTAATAACATCGATTAATTCTTCGTTTCTTAAAATTCTAGTTTCTGGTGTATTAGGAATATCATAATTAAATCTTTGATTAATTTTATAACGTCCAACTTTACCGAAATCATAACGTTCAAATCTAAAAAACATGGCATAAATCAAAGATTTTGCGTTATCTGGTGTGGCTAAATCACCCGGCCTAATTCTTTTATAGACTTCTATTAAGCCTTCGTCTTGATTTTTTGCCATATCCTTTTTAATTGTGTTTTCTATATATTTAATATTTGGATGCTTTTCTACATCTTTAAAAGGTTCTAAAATTTCTTCATCGCTTGAAAAACCAAAAGCTCGCAATAATGAAGTTACTGCGACTTTTCTTTTGCGGTCAATTTTGACCCATAAAATATTATTAGTATCAGTTTCAATTTCTAGCCAAGCTCCGCGATTAGGTATAATTTTAGCGCCATAATATTTTTTGCCCCTAATAAAATTAGAAGTAAAAAACACACCAGAAGAACGAATAATTTGAGAAACAACCGCTCTTTCAATACCATTAATAATAAAAGTGCCCCTGTTTGTCATGACAGGGAAATCGCCTAAATATATTTCTTGTTCTTTTTTAGTTTTCGTCTTTTTTTGAAGTAAAGTTGTCTTTATACGTAACGGCGCTTCATAAGTAATGTTTTTTTCTTTTGAAATTCTTTCGTCAAATTTCGGCTCATCCAAATAATAATCTTTAAAAGAAAGTTCTAAATTACGCCCCCCCAAATCTTTGATAGGTGAAATTTCATCAAAAAGTTCACGTAACCCCTGTTTTAAAAACCAATCATATGAAGTTTTTTGAATCTCAACTAAATCTGGCAAAGCCATTGCTTCTTGAAAAGTAGTAAAAAATTTTCTTTCTTTTTCTTTAGTTGAAGTTCGTGATTTAGAAGAAATAGATGTAGATTTTTTTGTAGACATAAAAAATAGCTCGCCTCCCGTCTTTTTTGGCGAGTTTTATTAAAAGTAGTATTTAGTTAAGTTATATAATTAAACCCCACTATTTTATTTCTTTAGTTTTTTAACTTATAGCGGGAAATCTCTAGTTAATTTAAGCTTAACAAAAGCCGAAAACATTGTCAAGTCCAGTTTATAGACAACTGGACAATTGCTTTTTTAAATTATACAATAAGGTAATGACAATTAATAAAAAAGCTAAATTTTTAATTTAAACTTTAGAAATTAAAATTTAAAATTAAGATATTTAAATAAGATATTTAAAATTGAATTATGCCGAAGGCATCCCTTTGGGAAAATTTAAAATTTAAAATTAAATATTATGAATTCAGAAAGAATAAATAAAATTAATCAACTAATTAAACAAAATCTTGGTCAACTTATTACTAAAGAAGTTGAATTGCCTAAAGATTGCCTAGTCACTATCACGCGTGTTAAAACTGCTTCTGACATGAAGATTAGTAAAATTTATATTAGTGTTATACCCGAAAAATTGCGTGGTACTGTTTTAGAAAACTTAAGAAAAAATAAAAAAAAATTACACAATCTTCTCAAAAAACAAATTAAAACCAAATTTACGCCAAACTTAAAATTTGAAATTGACCAACAGGAAATTTTTGCTTCAGAAATTGACAAATTACTTGACGAAATCAAGTAGCTTTGCTACTTTTATAAAATTCTAAATCACAAGCAACAAATCGCAAACAATATTTAATGACCAAACCTCAAAATTTTAACCTTAGGTTTTGAATATTATAATTTTGAATTTAGAATTTGTTTATAATTTGTAATTTGGAATTTGTTATTTATCATATTATGCCTTACAAATCAATTGCTCCAAAAATATTAGACAGTATAAAAAACTCTAATCATATTTTACTAATTTCTCATGAGAAGCCTGATGGTGACACCTTGGGTGCTTCTTTAGCTTTGGCTCATTTTTTAACTAAAGAAAATAAAAAATATAAACATTTTTGCTCTGATCCAGTTGCTGGCTATTTTAAATTCCTGCCCAAAATCGAAAATATCATCAATAATTATACTTTTATAAACTTAAATGAACATGACTTAATTATGACAATTGATTGCGGTGATATAAAAAGAACAAAAATTGAAAATGATTTGTTAAAGTTTAAAAAAAACATTCCCTTAATAAACATTGACCATCATGAGAGCAATGACAATTTTGGTCATCATAATCTTGTTATACCTAATGCCTCATCAACAAGCGAAATAGTTTACAATTTTTTTACGTATCACAATATACCAGTAGATAAATATATGGCAACATGTCTGTTAACTGGCATTTTTACTGATACAATGAATTTCACTAATGCAGCCACCAGTCAAGAAAGCTTAAAAATTGCCTCTCAGTTATTGGGTCGCGGAGCTAGGATCAATCAAATTATCAGCAATATATCCCAAAACAAAAATTTAAGTGCTTTAAAATTATGGGGTAAAATTTTATCTCGTTTAGAATTTAATCCTGATTATAATTTTGCCTATACAATTATTACCCAAAAAGATATAAGAAACAACGCAATTGCCTTGGCAGATGCCGGTGAAGGTTTAGCTAATTTTTTAAGCAACATTAAAGATGTTGATTTTATTTTAGTTTTGACCGAGGAAGATGATAATATGATAAAAGGAAGCTTAAGAACAACCAAGGACAATATTGATGTTAGTAAATTAGCCCGAGCATTGGGTGGCGGCGGACACAAAAAGGCTGCTGGTTTTAAAATTAAAGGAAAGCTTGCCAAAAATAAAAAAGAATGGTATATTGAATAATTGTTTGATATAATAGTAATCTATAGAATTAAGGGGTAAGATTTAAGATGTAAGTTTTACTTAGTCCCTAAATCTTAAACCTTAAATCATAATTAAAAATATGTCTGAACAAAAAAATAAAGAACCCAAAAATTCATATCTAATTCCCACTGTAATTGAAAAATCAACTTATGGTGAAAGAGCTTATGACATTTATTCAAGATTATTAAAGGAAAGAATAATTTTTATAGGCTCGCCAATTGATGACGCTGTTGCCAATACAGTCATAGCTCAAATGCTTTTTTTAGAAAGCGAAGATGCAAAAAAAGACATCAAATTATACATAAACTCACCGGGCGGATCAGTTACTGCTGGTTTAGCAGTTTATGATACTATACAGTATATTAAACCTGATGTCTCTACTATTTGCATTGGCATTGCTGCCTCAATGGGTGCTGTCTTACTAGGCTCCGGAGCAAAAAGTAAAAGATTAGCCTTGCCAAATTCAGAAGTCATGCTTCACCAAGTCATAGGTGGCGCTGAAGGTCAGGCAACCGATATTAAAATTAGAGCTGAGCACATTTTAAAAATTAAAGATTTGCTTAATAAAATTTTGGCACAGCACACTGGACAGCCTATAACAAAAATTGAAAAAGATACTGATCGAGATTTCTTTATGAATGCTGAAGAAGCAAAAAAATACGGTTTGGTTGATAAGGTAATAAAATAATCTAACTTTAGCGAAACACGCAAAGTCTGTGGAAGGGATGTGATAATGTCCTATTAAGAGGAAGTTAAAATGTCCTCTAA
>CAZPVP010000018.1:0-20083 GCA_964590345.1 uncultured Gammaproteobacteria bacterium
CAAAATTTATCTGTAAATGAACAATTAATCAACCAAATTTATTCTAACTACCCCTTAATTACAATCTTCATAATTTATCTGTGCTGAATTTTTTGGTTATTCCTAAGCATTTTTTTATTCCTAAAATTATTGAAAAACGTAAAGCGTTATCAAAAACTGCAAGGCGTGCTGGTTGGGTTGGCTGTAATATTGTTCTAAAAAATATTCCACAAACTGGTAAAATATTTTTTATACAAAACAGACAAATTATACCTAAAAAGAAAGTACTCGCAGATTGGAGGAAAACTTTATTTTTAAGAGAAGAAAAAGAAATATCAGCAAAAGGATGGCTGCTTGATGTTATGCGTTGCATTGATAGGCTTGGGAAAAAAGAATTTTCACTTGATGAGATTTATGTTTTCGAAAATGAATTGAAGCGAATGCATCCTAAAAATAAACACATAAAAGAAAAAATTCGTCAACAATTACAAGTATTAAGAGATAAGGAATATTTAGAATTTATTAAAAGAGGTCATTATCGACTTATATAAATTTACGATTATTTTAATGCAATTGGATCTGTTAAGATGATTTCCAAGTATTTAATTTATTAAATTGGCATGCCATGCAAAAATTATTATTTTTTTCTATAATTGAAAAAGTATAATTATAATTATTTGATAATTAATATGAAATTGAAAAAGTTTATAATTGAGCTGAATAAAATTTACCTAAAAGTAAAAGAGCCAGATAATATTAATGTTGTAATGGCTGATAATATAAAAATTACAAAACCAATTTTTAAAAATGGGAAGATTTATATTACAGATAAAAAACAACATAGATGATTGGTAAAAAAATGAATGTATGTGTTAGATTACATTATTTCAATAAATGGATGTTCTTATTATTTTAATTATTTGCCATTGCAAAAGATTGGGCTGCCTGTTCCTAAATAATTATAATAAAAAAACAGCATAGTAAACCGATGCTGTTTTTTATTTTGCAAGCCACCTTGGTTATTCCTAATAAGGGATAGAGCTATTATAAATGGGTTAAGTTAAAAAACAAAATTTTATTATCATTAACCACGAAAATTTTCTTTTCTTTTTCTGAAATTATAAAACTTTTTAGATTATCAAATTTTTCACTGTAATATTGGGTAACCAAATTGCCTTCTTTATCCAGAACAACAATTCTTTGATTTTTTGGCTCTAAAATATAAAGATAATTTGTTTCATCATTAGTAAACAATTGAGTAGGGGCTTCCAGCTTTGGCTCAAGGTTTTTAATTTCAAAATTTTGTTTTCTGCCTTTATTAAATTTTAAAAGCCGTCCGTTTTTACTCAGTAACCAAATATTAGTATCAATGCCAATAGAATTAATATTACTCAAGTCAAAGTTTTCTTTTAACCAAGCTAAACCAGCGCCATAACCAGTGTCGGTTTTTGGCTGGCGATAAATTTGATTATTATTTATATCAACAGTGTATAAGCGGTTATAATAAGTAGCAAAATCAATTGTTTTGCCTCCTGATTGCAAATTGATGTTTAAAGGCACAAATTTATCATTTTTAAATTCAACAAAACCATGATTATCATGATAAATTAGAATCCTATCTTCAATTTTTTTAGCTTTCACCAAACTGCCGATATCTGATAAATTTGAATAAATTTTATTGACTTCACGATTATCTAAATTGATTTGATAACTGTTATTATTAATTGAATCAAAGGCAAAAATTAGATTATCTTGATAAATAATATTTTGAATATTTATATTGTTTTCTTGCTGGTTGCTTGAATCAGTAATCAGGCTTGGTTCAGAAATAGTTGTAATATGCCTTAATTTGGCGATAATTACTTCTATCTCGCGGTTTAATTCTTCTTGAAGTTCTTTTTGTTTTTGAGAATTAACCGGTAGAGTAGTTAATAATTTTTGGGCTTCAGTAATTTCTGAACGAGCTAATTTTTCGTCACCAAAAATAATATTTGATTCAGCTTGATTAACTTTTTCTTTAATTTGGTTAGCAATATTCTGGAATTCTTGCCAGTTAGCTTTTTCTGTGTGCTGATGTTTAAAATAACTAGTGCTGTAAATGAATAAAATAATTAATAAAATAGCAAGAATAAGTAAAATTTTGCTTAGATCGGGGATTTTTTTTAGATAATTGCCTAGATAAGCCAGCTTAAGCCGCAAAAAGCTTTTAGTTTTAGATAACTTTTCCTGTAAGAATGAATTTTCTAAGAATCTTTTGCAGATTTTTTTATAAACTGTTTTAGTAAAAATTATTATTATTTTAAATATTCTTGCAGTTTTGTCTGTCATTTTTTCTATCGCCTCTTTTTTTGTAGTTTGAGGCTCTTCTTTGTCTGCTTTTCCATCTTCTTTTGTTGTTTCAATTTTTTCCATTGTTTCTGTTTCTGCTGTTTCTTTTATTTCTTCATCACTTGTTTGATCTGTTTCGTTTTTTTTAAATAAATTGCCTATAAAACGGGAGGCGCCTTTAAGACCAGCTAAAAGTGAAGGAGTGAGCAGGTTTGCTGTTGAGCTTTCTGTAGCATTTAATTCAGTAATAGAAGTCAATGAAGGTGACTTTGAATCTTCTTTTGGCTCAACATCGGAATTTTTAATTATGATTGAAGCAAAATTATGCCCCTCATGTTGAAGCAAAGAATTTTTAAAATATTCAGCAGCCTTATGAACTGGTAAAGAAGTTGTTATTTTTTTGATTCTTTCTAGAGAAATATAATCCAAAAAACTAAAATTAGCTAAAAAAAGATAATCATCCGGTTTAAGTTCACCTTTAATAACATTAGTAAAAAGTTTAGAGTTTTTTTCTTCATTTTCTTCTTTCTTTTCTTCTGTTGCTATTTTTTTTATATCAATTAATTTATAATCTTGTTTTGTTTTATGGATTAAATAAATACCGATATTATTTAAATAAGAAATAAAAATTTTATCATCTTTTAAAACACCTATAACAAAATTAATTTTTTCTTTAATAGTTTCTTCGTTTAAATTGCCGACCAGATAAAATTGTTTATCTTGAATTATTTGAAAGAATTTTTGGTTAGCTTCTTCTAGACTTTGTTCGAAAATGCTTTCAATATCCAGATTTTTTTTGTCGATTTGGCTATAATAATAATCCTCTAAATAACTGATTAATTGAGTAATGATGGGCGCATTTTCACGGCTTGGTGTATTAATTTCTAAAATACCAAAAAGACGACCCATTTTTTCATCTTGAGCTTTGCTTGGTTCACTAATGAAAAGCTTGCAGGTTGAAGAAGCTTTGTTAGAATAATAGTGAATAAAGATGTGGGCAAATTGAGTAAGAATATTTGACATAGGTCTAAACAATTGACTAATATTTGCTATATGTATTATACTAAATATATATAAATTTTAAAAGGGTTTTAGCCTATTTTGCCATAATTAATAAGTTTTTAAATATGCTTGAACAATTATTTGGTTCACAGACCCGAGTCAAGTTGTTACAGCTTTTTTTGATTAATCCAGATGAGAAATATTTTGTCAGAGAATTGACTCGTAATTTAGATTCTCAAATTAATGCGATTAGGCGAGAATTAAAAAATTTAGAGGAGCTGGGTATTATTAAGGAAGTTGTTGAAGAAGACGACAAAAAAGCAAAGCATAAATTTTATCAAGCAGATGCAAAATTTGTTTTGTTTCCTGAATTAAAGTCAATTTTGCAAAAGGCCCAGTTTTTAATTGAGAAAAAGTTTGCTAAGTCATTGCAAAAAATCGGCAAAATTTATTATTTGGCTTTGACCGGTTCTTTTGTCGGTGAAAAGGATATGCCTATTGATATGCTGGTTGTTGGACGTTTGAGCAAGAAAAAATTTGAAAAACTTTTGAAAACTTTTGAAAAAAATTTTAGACGCGAAATAAATTATACGCTTTTAGATAAAGAAGAGTTTAATTATCGTCGTAGTGTGGCTGATAGATTTTTATACTCTATTTTAGATGCTGAAAAGATTGTCTTGGTCGATGAAATTTTAAGCAAATTGGAAGCAGAAGAAAAAAAAGAAGAAAAAGAATAAATTTATGATTTTATTTATAAATACATCTAAGGAAATGCAGTTAGATGTTTTTTTAATTAAACAAACCCAAATTATTGATAAACTAATAAAAAGGGGCAATTACAAGGTTTCGGAAAATTTACTAAAAATGATTGATAAGCTGATTAAAAAAAATAAATTAGATTTTAAAAATTTGAAAGGGATTATCGCAGTTTCAGGTCCTGGCCCTTTTACTTCTTTGAGAATTGGCGTTGCGGTTGCCAATACTTTGGCTTATGCCTTAAAAATTCCGGCAGTGGGCTTGATTAATAAAAAACAAAAATTAACTGATGAGCAGCTTATAAAATTAGGATTGCAAAAATTATCAAAAGCAAAAACAAGTAATTATATTAGTCCTTTTTATGACAGGGAGCCAAATATCACCAAATCGAAAAATAAAATTAAAATATAAAGAAAGGAGGAAAAAATGGATATAAAGAAAAATTTAAAATTTATAAAATCGCTGACTTGGTCCGAAGTTTTTGAGGTTTGGCGGCAAAATGAAGATTATCCCGAGTCGCACTGGATAGCTTTGTGGCAGGAAAGAGGATTTAAATCATGGGATGATTGGCGAATGGTTTATGCTCAGAAATTTGACCTGCCAAAATTAAATGATTGGGCACTTTACGAAATTAACGATCCAATGCAGTTTATTCCCCAAATTTGTGGCGGATCATTTAGTTCATGGGTTGAGCGTTATTATAAGGGTGAAGATAATCCGACTTTTGCCCAAATAGTCAAGCATCCCGATGTACAGTCACATCAGGGCATAATTAAGTTTATGAAAGATTTTCCAAAGGAAACAACTATAAGCGCAGTTATATTAGGGGATAAAATAGCAGTGGTTGAAGGAATGCATCGTTGTGCAGCCATGGCTTTGGCAGATTTAAAAAATCAGAAAATTGAAACTAAAATGCAAATTTGCTTGGCTACCCATTATTTGGATAAACTGCCTATAGCAGGAAAAAATACTTAATATTAAAGAGTGGATAAGCCGTTCTTTTTGTTTCTTGTGCATGCCATTCGTGAAAGGTTGTGTTGACAAAAGATAATTATTTGATTAAATTAAAAAAAAACTAAAAGTAAGGAGGAATTTTAATGAAATTTTCAGATGTGCCAAATGGAAGTTATTTTGTCTGTATAAATCCCAATGAATCAATGCCAATTTTTTACAAAGATTTAGCAGGCAAAATTCGCAGAGTAATAGATGATTTTAATAAAAGTGAAGATTATAATGATAATCTTGTACCAGAAGTATCTGTACAGCTTGTGCACATAAAAGATTCTTTATTAAGTAAAGACTAAAACTAATAAAGACTGAATGCTTTAGCATCAGTCTTTTTTTAGTACCTTACAGGAAATCCCGTATGAGAAAAGAGCTCGAAGCGAGCTCTTTTTGAGTGTGGGGGAGGACGTCATTTAGTGGCACAGGAAACTCGCATGAAGGAGCAGCGAGAAGCGAACCATGACTGAATGCGTGAAGACGTCATTAATTCTATAATTCTATAGAGCAAACCTGTAGAAAATTATAGATAGTTTTTTTAAAATATTGGGAATTGGTTGGCGGTTTTTATTGTGGAAAAATATCAAAGTGGGGATTAATGTTTTTTTAATATTTTAAAGTTGAGTTATGCACAGCTTGGTTTTTTTATTTATTTTTAGCTAATTTTGACTTGTGTATAAAGTGGTTGACTGAAATATATTAGTGGGGTATAATGGATACACAAGGTAGATATGTGGATGAAAGTGGGGATAATTAAAGGAAAATGTGGATAACTGTCTTATATTTAAGCTTAAATATTATGTTCATAGGAGAATATCAACATAATTTAGATCAAAAAGGCAGGTTAGCAGTGCCTGTTAAGTTTCGGGCTAAATTAGCCCAAGGCGCTGTTGTGACCAAAGGTTTGGATAATTGTTTGTTTTTGTATACCAAGGAAGAATGGGAAAAATTAGCCAGCAAATTAGCTTCTTTGCCAATCAGCAAGTCAAATACTAGGGCTTTTGCTCGTTTAATGTTAGCCGGAGCAATGGATGTCCAATTAGATAAGCAAGGTCGGATTGTTTTGCCAGAATATTTGAGAAAATATGCAGCTTTAAAAAAGAAGTCAATAATCGCTGGTTTATATAATCGTTTAGAAATTTGGGATGAAGCTAATTGGAATAAATATAAGACGGGCACTGAAAAGCAAAGCAGTGATATTGCTGAAGCATTAGAAGGCCTTGAGGTGTAATTTAAAAATTAAGAAAAGGGTAATGTCCTGTCGCTGACGGGCAACCTTAAATATTAACAATTTAAAAAAATTGCTTGTTTGTCAGATTTATTGAAGGTATCTCATGTACCTTACAAAATCATATTAAATAACTGATAGGCAAGTAGGGTTTTATTCAGGAGAGAAATGGGATTAGCTGTTTCTCTCCTGTAAAAACTTTGAAAAAAAGAAAATTTTTTAAAAGGAGGTATCAATGTCTACATCCGAAAGGATCAAAGCAGTAGAAAAGATGTGGCAGTTTCTGCAGGGAACAAAAGCGTTCGGAAGCGTCTGGTATGAGAGAGCAAGAAATTTTGTCAGAAATCTGGAAGATCGTCTTCTTAAGATCAATGAAGATGATTTTGTCTCAGCCCTTAATTACTGGCAGGAGATTATTTTGCCTAACGTGCCAAGACAAAATTAAAAAAATAAGTTGAAAAGGAGGCGCAAATGTTATGAAAATTGAAGGAGCGAATTCTTATGAAAGAACATTTGAAGATTGGCGAAAGCTTATTCGCACGCCGTCGCAATCCAAAAAGCTTTCTTTGGAAGCAAAGCGCCGGGTGAGAATGGCAGCTGCTGAAAAAGCCAGGCAAATAGCTGGCGAAAATTTTTTGGCATTTGCTGCCAGACAGAGCCATTTTAATGCAACAACATGATTCTCGGGAATTTCAAATTTCGGGGATAAATTTTATCCCCGCTTTCAAAAATAAAAATTAAAATATCTTTAAAACTTAATTTAAGTTTAATGAAATTTGTTCATCAGCCAGTTTTAGTTAATGAAGTAATAGAATATCTTGATCCCCGGCCAAATCAAAATTTTATTGATTGCACAGTTGGCGGCGGAGGCCATGCTAAGGAGATTTTAAAGGTGACTTCGCCAAAAGGGAAGCTGCTGGGCATTGACGCTGATCCCAAAGCAATTAAAGCAGCTGCGGAAAATTTAAAAGAATTCAAAAAAAGAATAGTTTTGGTTAATGATAACTATAAAAATTTTAAAAAAATAATATATGTGGCAGGATTTAATAAAATTAACGGTATTTTACTTGATCTTGGCTTATCTAGTTATGAGATGCAAGATCCAATTCGGGGATTTTCGTTTAAGAAAAGTGCGTTTTTAGACATGCGTTTTAGCAAAACTGGCAAGACTGCCGCTGATGTTTTAAATAATTATAAAGAAGAAGATTTGGCTAGAATTTTTAAGGAATATGGAGAGGAAAGGCATGCTAAGCAAATAGCGAAAGAAATTGTATCCGCTCGTAAAAAAGAAAAGATTGAAACAACTGATCAGCTAGTCGCTTTGATTGAGAAGGTTTATAAAAATAAGCCTAAGCCACGCAAAATTCATGTAGCAACAAAGATATTTCAGGCTTTGCGCATAGAGGTTAACGATGAGCTGAATAATATTAAAAAAGTGTTACCCCAAGCTTTAGCAGCTTTAGATAAACAAGGCCATATAGTTGTAATCTCTTTTCATTCGCTGGAGGATAGAATTGTCAAGCAGTTTTTTAAAAAAGAGTCAAAGGACTGCATTTGTCCCTCGGATATTCCAGTTTGCCAATGCGATCATGAGGCGCAATTAAAAATTTTGACTAAGAAGGTTGTTACACCTTCGCAGAGGGAAATTAGTCAAAATCCAAGAAGCCGAAGCGCCAAATTAAGGGCAGCAATTAAATTATAATTAATTAATAAAAATAAAAAATAAAAATATGCCGAGATTCATGATTAGTGCAAAATTAGAAGCACTTAAAGAAAAATTCTACAGAAAAAACTGTTTTTTTAATTATCAATTAAATTCGCGCAGCGGTGTAATCATTATAATTTGTTTTATTTCTGTAGCTTGTTTGTTATATTTATGGCAAGTAAACGGTTTGGCGACTAAAGGTTATGAAATAAAAGATTTGGAAGAAAAAGTCAGTGAATTGCGTGAAAAAAATAAGGATTTAGAATTAGAAATTACTCAGCTTCGTTCAACCGAAAGAATCAGTCAGGCTGTTGAAAAATTAGAAATGATTGAAGTTGCTCGCGTTGAATATTTAAAAGCTAATGGCACTTCAGTGGCTATTAATCGTTAATAAAATTTTTTTATGATTTTAAAACCCTGTATTTTTCAATACAGGGTTTTTGGTTTTTTGATTTTTTTTCTGAATTCAATGGCTTGAATATGCCCTCGTAAGCTCATTGCACCGAAAAAAATACAGGCAATTAGGATCGGATAGGATAAATGCAAGAGAGTGAGTCGGTTGGGCAGGAAAAAATATTTTTCATGTAGCAAAATGGATCGTTCTGGATCAAATAAAAGCAGGCAGGAAAGCACGATTACTTGCAAAACCATTTTGATTTTACCCCAATGGTTAGCGCCGCTTTTTTTAATTTTTATCATTTCAAGATAAAAAATATTTTTAGCTGAGTATTTGAATGTGGCGATAAGAAAAAGGGTAAAATCAATAGCCAATATGGCTATTATTAGGCTCAGGTAATAATCTGATTTGATATAGAAAAGGAATCCCAAAAAAGCGGTAAAATTAATGATTTTATCAGCCAATGGATCCAAATAAGCGCCGATTTCAGTGACTTGATCCCTTAACCTGGCCATTGAGCCGTCCATGGCATCAAAAATAGCTGCTACAAGGAAAATAATGCCACTAATCTTGTAATAATGGCCGTACATAAGTAAAATAATAATAGTCGCCAAGAAGATGCGCAGGCCTGATAAATGGTTAGGCGTAATTTTTTCCGGAAAGAGTTTGATAACAGGGGATAGGAGACGGTCATGAAATTTTGTCTGTCGCCTTCTATAAATGGCAGCTTGTCCGGCAAGATACATTTCAGTTTCCCTCCTTTAGATTTAAAATGAACAATAATTATAAATTAGCAGATTTAATTAAGACTGTAAATAGATGTTTAAATTAATTAAAAAATCAAAAAAATCTTTAGCGCGTTTGGCTAAATTAAAGACAGGGCATGGTGAAATAAAAACGCCATTTTTTATGCCCATAGCTACCAAAGCGGCAGTTAAGAACATTTCTACTGATGAATTGAATGAACTGGGGGCGCAAATTATTTTAGCTAATACTTATCATTTGTATTTGCAGCCAGGTGAAAAAATAATAAAAAATCATCAAGGTTTGCATAATTTTTTACATTGGTCAAAGCCGATTTTAACTGATTCAGGCGGTTATCAAGTTTTTTCTTTATCAAAAATTAGGGAAATTAAGCGGGAAGGAGTAGAATTTCAATCCCATTTAGATGGGGCTAAACACTTGCTTACTCCGGAAAAATCAATCCAGATTCAGCAGGATTTGGGCGTTGATATTATGATGGTTCTTGATGTATGCCCGGCAGGTGATGCTGATTTTGAAGCAGTTAGAAATGCTAATAAAACTACATTTGATTGGGCTAAACGTTGTTTTGCAGAGTGGCAAAAGCATAAGAAAAAAAATCAGCTATTTGGCATTATTCAGGGAGGCATATTTAAAAATTTAAGGGATCAAAGTTTGGAGCAGATAACCAGTTTGGATTTTTCCGGCTATGCCATAGGCGGTTTGGCAGTTGGTGAGCCAAGAGATAAAATGTTTAGCATAGTTGAATATATAACACCCAAAATGCCTGAAGATAAACTGCGCTATTTAATGGGTTTAGGTCGGCCAGAAGAAATTGTTCAGGCAGTTAAGCAAGGTGTTGATATGTTTGATTGCGTTATTCCAACCCGTGAAGCTCGCCATGGCCGTTTGTATCAATTTTGTGTTCAAAAAGAAAAAGAGGCAATTGAATTATTTAATGGTTTGTTTTATAAAACTTTTATTGCCACAAATGAAGTGTTCAAAGATAATTTTGAACCAATTAATCAAAATTCAAAAGTTGATTTATTAAAAAAACACAGCAAAGCATATTTGCATCATTTATTTAAAACCAATGAAGGTCTTGGCCAGCGTTTGGCTACTTTAAATAATCTGGAATTTTATCTAGAATTAATGAAAAAAATAAGGGAGGGGATTAAAAAAGGAAAAATCTGAATTAGTAATTAGGCATTAGGTACTTGGCATTAGGACATGGAAGATTTTATTATAATATAATTCCTATAACTAATTACTAATTACTAATGCCCAATGACCAAAATAATTGACTTTTTTAAAAATATTATTTAAGATGAGAAATAAGTACTTTAAGAGAGGAGATTGATATGTCAAAAATGGAAAAGCGATTAGTTGTTGTTATGGCCTGGATCTCGTTTCCTTCTGTTATATTTTGGTTTATTTTAGCGCTTGGCTTGCCTTATGTAGCATTAGTCCAGCCATTAATCTGGATTAGAATATTGCTTTTATTGCCTTTTATTTTTATAGTGATTTTAACTTGTATAGATCCGGATATTTGGGAAAAAATATCTGATTACCAAATTGATAAATTTTAAAGTTAAAGGAGGTATGAAATGGAAATAAATTTTGAAATAGCTCCTTGATCCTACCAAGATGAATAAAAATGTTGTCTGGGTAAAAAGGGGGAATCGCTTTATTGCCAAAATTTGTCCGGAGGGAAATGGCATAGAAATAATCCATATTTCAGGAGAAGAAATTAGAGCCAATAATTGTGACCCTTCAAAATTTAAAATAGAGTTATTTTAAGAATATTCAGATTTGTTAATTTAGCCGCATTTTGCGGCTTTTTATTTGATACGTCGCGAGCAACGTATCTTGACAAAATGTAAAAAATGAATTAAAATTGCATTAATCGAACATTTAAATCTTGAAAGGAGGTGGTTTTCTTGTTAAGCATAATTTTGCCAACCGGCAGCATGGAAGAAGCAACGCTTCAATTATTCAAAGAAGCCGATTTAAAAGTCATTAGAGAAAATGGCAGCCGCGGCTATATGGGGGAAATTAATGACCCGCGCTTTAGCAAAGTTTTGTTTTCCCGGCCCCAAGATACGCCTCGTTATATTGCCAGGTCAAAGTTTAATCTTGGTATAACTGGTCAGGAATTGCTTGAGGAAACTGGTTGTCGCGATCAGGTTGTTGAAATTTGTGCTTTGCCTTTAAGCAAAAGTAATGTAGGCAAGGTAAAGCTTGTTTTGTGCGTCAATCATGATTCACCCATTAAGACTATCGAAGATTTTAATTCAGAGATGGTCGTGGAATCTGAGTACCCTAATATAACCGAAAAATATTTCAACAGCTTGGGGATTAAAGCTCAGGTTGAGCTTTCTCATGGTGCGACAGAGGGCAAGGTGCCTCATGTTTGCGACGCCATTGTTGAATTAAGCGAAACCGGCACAACTTTAAGGAAAAATTATCTGAGACAAATAGACGTAATTATGGAGGCTAAGGCTTGCTTGATTGCCAGCCGTAAAGCTTACCATGAGCATTATGATACTATTTTGGAAATCAAGATGCTGCTGGAAGGAGCCATTGCCTCTAGGGGTAAGGTTTTGCTTAAATTTCATTTGCCGGAAGAAAAGCTTAATTTGTTGTCGAATATTTTACCAAGCACAAAAACGCCAACAGTGGCAAATTTAGCAGGCATGCCTGGCATAAAAGCAGTTGAAATTATGGTAGCTATGGAAAGTTCAGCTGAAGAGCCAGGCGTGAATGTCATTATTCCGCAATTAAAAAAAATCGGGGCAACCGATATAATTGAAAGTCCATTGAGCAAATGGATCAAGTAAGGCGCCAACTAAAGATGTTGGCGCTTTTTATATTTTTAATTTTATTGTATAATAAATAACAAAGGGGTTTTTTATTTTGAAAAAAAGGAGGGTTGCAAAATGGCAGAAGATATTGAAATTTTGAAAATTAAGCTGGAGGTGCTAAAAAGAGGCAATCAAAAAAAAGAAACATCTTTAATGCAAGCAAAATCTATTTTAAGCGCAGTTGAAAGAGGAGTTAGCTGGCAAGAACTCGGCATAAGCAAAAATAAATTTCAAAGGCTTTGCCGATTAAGGGGGGTTGATTCCTTGCTTTATTTTGAAAAGAATGAAACTGTCCATGAATTTTTAGAATTATGGCAGGCTCATCTTCGCGGTGAAAATGTAAAAGAAAAATTAAAAGATAAATTCCAAATAATTAAAAGCTTATTAAAAGAAGAAGCAGTTTCACCCAAGGAACTTTACCCTTTTAGCTTGCCGGATTTTTTTGAATTACAAGCCACATTTTCTGGTGAATCCAGCCATTGAAGGCCTTATTTTTAATTTAATTGATAAGGCCTTTTGTTTTTTTTATATTCTAATAGTTTTTTTATTAGCTAAAATATGCTAAAATTAAATAAAACAATAAACAAAAATTTTATGGCTAGATATTCAGCTATTAAAATGACAGGGGCAGTCTTAATTGATGGAATTATGACCCTTTTATGTTTTCCTCTTTGGTGGTATTCAAAGGGTTTTTTTAAAGTGCTTAAAGGCAGCGGTAATTTTATTAAAGATTTTGAATTAACTTTAGGTTTTTTTATTTGGCTGAAAAATCTTTTTGTACCTATGTTTGGTCAAAGGGATATTGCCGGCCGGATTATCAGTTTTGTTTTGCGTTTGGTGCAAATTATTCTCCGCGGTATAGCTCTCTTATTTATTATTTTTTTGGCTTTTGCTTTTATTATTTTTTGGTTAATTTTGCCTCTTTTTGTTATTTACCAAATTATAATTCATATTTAATCTAAATGCCTAATAATAACAAAAATAAAGAAAATTTACAGTTTTTAATCTGTTCCCAATGCAATGGATTTGGTTATGTTGGTAATGAAGAATGTCAGGTTTGCAATGGCAAAGGTATTATTGCTTATTTAGATGGTTATATTTTGTTTTGGTCTAAAAAGATCAATGCTTATTATTTGAGTTTGTATAAAATTGAAGATATTATAAATAAAATAACTTTTGTTGTTTTAATAATTTTAGGTGTTGCTGGTATCTTTAGTTTGGCTTATTCGTTTTATTTAACTTATTTAATAGATATAGAACAGATATTGAGCTTGTCTTATTGGCTTGATCAAACTAATAAATTTCATTTATTTTTTTGGCTATCAATTTTAACGGATTTATATTTAATTTATTTATTTTTTTCAGCTAAAGAAAATAAAGAAAAGGTTGTTGAAAAAAAATATAAAGGTGAATCAGAGACAAAAGTTATTGCACCCCCGCCAATTAATTGGTCACAGGTTAAAGCTTTTGATCATACATATGAAGTTGACGTTTCTAAGGCTTTTAATTCTGAAGCAAAAAAAGTAGTTGAAAGAGCCTTTAAAATAGCAGCTAAATATAATGCGGCAGAGGTCGGCCCGGTCTATTTTTTGATAGCAGCTTTATTAATTTCCAAAAAGATAGAAAGTGTTTTTATTCGTTTAGGCGTGGATTTGAATGATTTGGCCGGTAAACTTGGCCGAGTAGCAGCTAAATATCCTCAAACGAAAACTAAAACAATTTTTTCTTATAACTCAAAAAAAATCCTATTAAAAGCTTATCGTTTAGCTTATATTAACAAATTAGATGAGGTTGATGTTACAGAAGTAGTTCAAGAAGCAATTAACGCTGATGAAATGATTCAGGAAGTTTTGTTTGATTTGAATGTCACCTTGGAAAAGGTTGAGAATGTTATTGTCTGGTTTAGAATTCGTAATTTGCTGCGCCAGCAATGGTTAAAATATCGCGCTGGTGCTAAGTTAAAATCAAAAACCGGTATTGACCGGGCTATGACCGCAATTCAAACATCTTATTTGAATCGATTTTCTGAAGATTTAACAATGCTGGCTAAAATGGGCTATTTAAATTTATGTATTAATAGAGAAAAAGAATTTACTGAATTATTTAGAGTTTTAGAAGGCAGTTCTATTAAGGGAACTATTTTAGTTGGCGAACCTGGCGTTGGTAAAACCGCTATTATTGAAGGTTTAGCCCAAAAAATGATTGCTGACGATGTACCAGAATTTTTAAGAGATAAGCGTTTGGTTAGTTTAAGTGTTTCACGTTTGGTTTCGGGCGCTTCTGCCAGTGACGCTCAGCAAAGACTTTTAATTTGTCTAAATGAAACAATTAGAGCAGGTAATGTAGTTTTGTATGTTGATAGTATTCAGGATTTAATGGGTATTTCAGGCAGCGGAGCTGAAGGTTTAGATCTTTCTGATGTTATAGTAGAAGCGCTTTCTAAAAATTTATTTATTTTAATTACTAGCTCAAGCCCAATAAATTATTCGCGTTACATTGAAAATACTAGCCTTGGTAATATTATGAAGAAAATTAAAATTGAGGAACCTGGACATAATCAGGCGATTCAGATTATAGAAGGGAAAATCGGTTTTATTGAAGGCAAAAATAAAGTTTATTTTTCCTATGATGCGCTTGATCAGGCTGTGACTTTAACTGACAGATTTATTCATGATAAATTTTTGCCTTATAAGGCTATTACTCTTTTAGAGGAAGTAGCTGTCTGGGCGAGAAAAAATAAAGGGGCTGGTTCAATTATTTCTGGCAATGATGTAGCCACCTTACTTTCTGGAAAAATTAAGATGCCAATTTCAGAAATCACTGAAACTGAAAGTGAGAAGTTATTAAAACTGGAAAGAATTATTCACAAAAGGATGGTTAATCAAGAAGAGGCAGTCAATGCCGTAGCCGACAGCTTAAGAAGGGCACGAGCTGAATTGCGTGATATTGACAGGCCAATTGCTAATTTGCTGTTTTTGGGGCCTACTGGCGTTGGTAAAACTGAATTAGCCAAAACAATTGCTAAAGTTTATTTTGGTAGTGAAAATAATATGATCCGTTTAGATATGTCTGAATATCAGGAAAAAAACAGTATTAATCGTTTGATTGGCGCTCCAGCTGGTTATCAAGGCAGCGGAGCCGGTCAGTTAACTGAAGCGGTTAGGCAGAAACCTTTTTCCATTGTTTTGCTTGACGAATTGGAAAAAGCCCATCCTGATATTTTGAATGTTTTTTTGCAAGTTATGGAAGATGGACGCTTAACTGATGCTACTGGCAGAACAGTTGATTTTACTAATACGATATTAATTGCTACTTCAAATGCCGGTACTGGTTTTATTCAAGATAAAGTCAAGCAAGGTTTAACAATTGAAGCAATAAAAAAACAGCTTTTAGAAGGTGAATTAAAAGAGTATTTTCGGCCGGAATTTATTAATCGTTTTGATAAAGTGATCGTTTTTAAGCCGCTTGGTTTTGAAGAAGTTGTTAAAATAGCTCATTTGATGCTAAAAGATGTGGCTAAAAATTTGGAAGCTAAAGGTATAAATTTTAGAGCCGATGAAGAAGCAGTCAGAGAATTAGCCAAGGCTGGTTTTGATCCTCAATACGGAGCACGGCCTTTAAGAAGAGTAATTCAGGATAGAATTGACAATGCTTTGGCTCAATATTTATTAAAAGGTAAAATTGGCCGGCGCGATGTCGCTGTTTTGGAAAAAGGGGGAAATATAAGAGTTGAAAAAGCCAAAAAATTATGATTTATTTTCAAATTTTTATCATAACTTTTTTGTTGGCAGTAATTTTGACTTGGCTGGTAAAAAAGTTTGCTTTAAAAGTAGGAATTGTTGATCAGCCTAATTTGTCAAGAAAAATTCATAAAAAGCCTATTCCTTTGCTTGGCGGAGTGGCTATATTTTTAAGCTTGGCTATAGTTTTAATTTACTATAGTTTTTTTACTGATTTGATTATTAAAGATTTTATTGCGGCCAAGCATATTTGGGGCATAATTTGTGCTGGTTTGGTTGTTATTATTGGCGGTATTTTGGATGACAAATATAGTTTAAAGCCAGGGGCACAGATACTTTTTCCCCTTTTAGCTGCCTTGATTATTATTATTTGCGGCATTGGCATTAGCCATGTTAGAAATCCTTTTGGCGGTGAAATACGTTTTGATAATTGGCAGTTTATTTTGTTTTGGTGGCAGGGCGTAGCTTATAAAATTACAGTTTTAGCTGATCTTTTTACTTTAATTTGGTTATTGGGTATGATGTATACAACTAAGCTTTTAGACGGATTAGACGGTTTAGTTTCGGGCATTACAGTGATTGGCTCTTTTATAATTTTTGGCATTGCCATGAGCAAGCAAGTCGCGCAACCTAATACAGGTTTAATTGCTTTGATTTTAGCCGGCGCTTTTTTGGGTTTTTTAATTTTTAATTGGCATCCGGCTAGAATTTTTTTAGGTGAAGGAGGTTCGCTTTTGGCGGGTTTAATGTTGGGGGTTTTAGCTATTATATCTGGTTCAAAAGTGGCTACTACTTTGCTAATTATGGGTGTCCCGATTTTAGATGTTATTTGGGTAATTGGTCGCCGAATTTTTAGCAGAAAAAAAATTAGTTTAGCCGACCGGAAACACCTGCATTTCAGATTGCTTGACGTCGGTTTCTCTCATCGTCAGGCAGTTATTTTTATGTATGTTTTAACTGGTATTTTCGGCATTTCAGCTTTGTTTTTACAGACTTATGGCAAATTAATTGTTTTGGTTATTTTATTAATAGTGATGTTAATTTTGGCGACAAGCTTAGTTGTTGTTTATAAAAAGAAAGCGGATTATGAGAGAAAATAAAAAAATAAATAAATCATTATTTGTTATAGCATTTTTGTTTTTTATTTTGGTAATTTTTTTTATTTTAAGTTTGTTTTTTTCTGTAGTTTCTAATAAATCCGAATTAGCTCATGGCCAGGTTTTAATTAATGATAAAATTATTTGGGTTGAGATTGCTAAAACAGCTGAAGAGAGAGCCAAGGGTTTAAAAGGCCGCTTGAGCTTGGCAGATGATGCTGGAATGCTTTTTGTATTTGAAGAAAAAAAATTTCACAAATTTTGGATGGAAGGTGTGCGGATACCGATTGATATTATTTGGATTGAAGATAACCAAATAGTTGATATTACTGAAAATGTGCCAGTGCCAAAAATTAAAGATTTGCCAACATATCGTCCATCAACAGAAGTAAATTATGTTTTGGAAGTGAAAGACGGTTATGTTCAGGGTAATAATATTAAAATTGGTGATAAAGTAGAAATTAGATTATAATTTTTTAAAGTAAGAAAACTCCTAGCTTAAGCTAGGAGTTTTTTATTTTTATTTTAGCGCCATTGGGCAGTTGCCCTATTGGAACTAAATGAGCATTGACATAGGTAGGGCTGACCCAGACAGTTTTTTTAGCGATAGGATTATTAGCTTTATTAGGCGGAAACCGGAAAAATCCCTGTCGCCAATGTGGGTCAATTGTATAACCGCTTTCTTTTTTTAATCCCGAGGAACAGTTTTGTTTTTCTTTGGGGGTTAAAACTTGACCGAGGGTAACTTTAAAAATTTCAGATCCGTGGGTAATTGTCCTGATTTGTTTATTTTGTTTTTTTGCCGGTTGTTGATAATTGTAGCTTCTGATATTTTTTGCCTGTTTGGTCGTTAGAAAGAGACAAAGGCTAACAAGTAATCGGGCAGCGGTATTGCCTTCTTCAGGCATAATGCAAGCTTTATCTGGGATGTGAATTTTTCGGCCAAGTTGATTTTGCTGTTTAACGTAGTTTAAGATGAGGTCAATTATAGAATCATTTACCTTAGCTTCTAGGATATCCGGGCTTAATGGTAGTTCAAAATGTGGCAGGATTAAGGGGTCGGGAATTGCTTTTATGTGTTTTTTTAGTTTGGCTAAAAGTTTTAATGATTTTTTATTTTTAAAAAGTTTTTGCATGTGTTTTTTTTCTTCCGTCGGAATAGATCTGTAGTCTTTTACTTTTGCATTGATTAATCTGATAGAAAGGATTGTTAATCCGAGAGTATTATGGGAAGAAACAAGAACGCAGTCGTATTTTTCATCCAGATTTTCACTGATGATTGGTTCATCAAGTATGACCGCGAATGAATCAAATGGCAGTTTAATATTTTTCCAACGCATGTTTTTAATTGAAGTTGCATTGAGCAAATAACACATGTCTGATTTAAGATGGTAGACGCGGCGGGAAGAATATGACCAGAGCGCAAGTTCAAATGGCAGTTCCGCCATATCTTTTAAAACTAAAGGCTGGTCGCCAAACCTGTCCTCTAAAAATTTTTGGCTGAATTCATTCCTGTCAAAATCATGGTATGATTTTAAAAGATAATTTCTGAATTCAGCAAAATGTACAAAAGGACCATATAAGTGATAGTCAGGTTTGATTTTTTCTCTGTTTTGGGTCCGGACAAAAAGATTAATGGCAAAACAAAGATCTTCCCAGATCCGCAATGACTGTTCCAAAGAAACGATTAGATGTGACAATATTTTCCCTCCTTTTTGTCAATGTTCTCTTGCTAAAATTTAGCAAAAAAAAATTAAGATGTCAATTATCTATTGACTTTGGTATTTTTTTATGTTTAGATGATTTAAGGCTGAACTTTAAAAATTTTATTTCAAAAGGAGGAAATTTAATGCGGGTAGGAGATTTAAAAGGACAAAAATTGGCTTTAGCTGCTTCAGGCGGGCTTGATACCAGAACTATTGCAAAATGGCTTCAGTTGCATGGCGTAAAAATTATAGCTTTAATAGCCGACCTTGGTCAGCCTGATGAACCTGACCTTGAAGTGGTAGCTCAAAGAATGATTGATTGCGGCTGCGTTGATGCTAAAATTATTGATGCCAAACAGCAAATCGCCTTGGCTGGTTTGGATGTAATTCAGGCGCAAGCTAGGTATGAATGGGAGTATTGGAATACCACGGGAATTGCCCGTCATATTACTGTGGCAGTTTTATTGCCTGTTATGCGTGAGTTAGGAGTTAAGATTTTAGCTCATGGTTCAACCGGCCGCGGTAATGATCAGGTTCGTTTTGAACTGGTTACTAAAATGCTTGCATCTGACATTGAAGTTTATGCGCCTTGGCGTGATAGTTTGTTTCTTGAAGAATGTGGCGGTGGCAGAGCCGCAATGATTGACTGGGGCGAAAAGCACGGCCTGCCAACTATGCATACTAAAGAAAAACCTTATTCCACCGATGCCAATATGCTGGGTCTAACTCATGAAGCAGGCGAGTTGGAATATCTGACTACGCCAGCTGATTTGGTTGTTCCTGAAATGGGCGTTTGGCCAGAGAATGCGCCGGATGAGCCCGAATTAATTAAGATCGCTTTTGAATCTGGTACCCCGATTTATATAGGTAATGGTAATGAATATCGTCTGGGCAGTAAAAATAAAAATCTTTACGAGATATTTAAGCTGGCTAATAAAATAGCCGGCAAATACGGTGTCGGCATTTACCATCAGTTGGAAAACCGTTTTGTCGGTATTAAAAGCCGCGGTGTTTATGAGGCTCCGGGCATGGAATTGCTTGGCCAGTGCTATAAATTTCTCATTCAGGCGATCATGGATAAAAGAGCCACTGTCCAGTTTAACCATGATTCAATTACTTATGCGACGCAAATCTATGATGGCCTTTGGTTTGATTTAACCAGTCAGCAATTGCGCGGAACTTTTCAAAAGGTCAGAAATATGGCAACCGGCGCCGTTACAGTAAAGCTTTACAAAGGCAACATTTCATTCCATTCACTTGAGGACGTTCCTTATAATCTCTATTCGGCAGAAAATTCATCAATGGAAGCAATCGGTGATTTTGATCACCGGGATTCGCAAGGCTTGCTCAATATTTTGGGTTTAAATGCTAAGGCTTTAGCTCGCGCCGAACAGATTGATCAAAATCCTATAGGTAAATAACAAAAAGCCCTATACTTTTTATAGTATAGGGCTTTTAAAATTCTGTTGTTTATGAAGGATGGCTTGAATTACACGTTGAAGTGCAATTAAAATTAACAAAAATACCCGTAATGGCGT
>CAZPVP010000019.1:0-14101 GCA_964590345.1 uncultured Gammaproteobacteria bacterium
ACCAACATTCCTTAAAAATTCTTTATCCTCTGTTTCTCTTGCTTTTTAATACCCAACCAAATAAAAAAATACCATCTCTTTATGAGTCGGTTTTAATTATTATTTGCCTTAAAATTATTTGGTTAAACTGTTAACCCAACCAATATAATTTTCCAGCCAATGAATGTGGCTTTCCGGCTAAAAATTTTTTCATCCTAAAATCAACCGTTTAGCTTGTTTTTTAAAATATTTTTGCTATAATTATTTTATGCGCAAAAGAAATTTTATTTATATTATAATAATCTATAGCTTGCTGATCTCAGCGAGTTTTGTATTTGCCAAAATTGAAACAGATACTGATAATGATGGCTTGTCTGATCACGAGGAACAAAAAGTTTATTCAACAGATCCGGCACTAACAGATACTGATAATGATGGCTATCCTGATGCTCTTGAAATTTTTCGCGGATATTCCCCTCTTAAAGGCAATGCGGCCAGATTATTAAATTTGTCTCTTGACGTAGTTTATATCCATGAATCACCGGATTACAGCTGGACCGGCCCGTGGAAAAATGGCTGTGAAGAAGCTAGTATTGCTATGGTTGAAAATTATTATTTAGGAAAAAAAGAAGTCGGCATCAAAGAATCAATGGACTTTATGATGACACTTTTTGACAAACAAGACGAAATCTGGGGCTCTAATGCTGATGCCGATGCTTACCGAACGGCCAGATTAATTAATGATTATACAAATTATAATGCCGCAATCAAAGACAATCCGACTATTGAGCAAATAAAAAAAGAACTTCAGCAGAAAAGGCCAGTAATTGTTCCTGTTTATGGCAAAGTGCTAAACAATCCAAACACGCCATTTTTAGCAACCGGCTCATATTATCATATGATTGTTATTGTCGGCTATAATGACACAACCAATGAATTTATTACTCATGATAATGGTGATACAAAAACCGGCAAAAATTACCGCTATAAATACGATATTTTAATGGACGCCTTGCATGATTTTGATTTTTCTGTAGGTCAAGCTAATGGCCCGTCTAGAGCAATTTTCACTTACCCGAAATTAGCTAAGTTAACTTATAGCCCCAAAGTATATTATCTGCAAAATAAAACGAAACAATGGATATTTGATGAAAAAGCTTTTAATGCTCGCGGCTGGGACTGGAATGCTATTAATATAGTTAGGCCAAAATGGTTAAATAGTTTTGAAACAGGCGCTGATATAAAATAAAAATTAATATTTATTTTCCCTAATAAAAAATCACCTTTTTAAAGGTAATTTTTAATTTATTTATTTCTTATTATTCTTTTTTATCAAATTATAAATCCTGGCTAAAAGTGCCAAAATTTCAGCTGTATTTTTTATTTAGTTAATATTAATTCATTATTATTCCATTCCTGCTTTTATAATTAAAGAAGCTTAACTCCCTCTGAACAGATAAAACAAATGACAACCAGGCTTAAAATAAACGATAAATGAAAGGCACTCAGTGGCCTAAAATCAAAAACATTTTGGCCAAAACCAGTATAAGGTAAGCCGATTGTATTTAATAAAAAAGGTGCTTGACAGGGATAATTAAAGATTTCCATAGCTGATTATTTCAAAATTAGCGTGGCCAGGCCTAAAAAAATCATAAAACCAAAAACATCAGTGGCAGTGGTAATGAATATTGTCGCAGAAGAAGCAGGATCCTTGCCTAACCGTTTCATAATAAGAGGCACAATGGTACCGAAAAATGCGGCAATCAGCAAATTAATAACCATAGCCACACCTAAAATAATGCCGATTTTTAAGTCATTATCCTTTATGGCAACAATTGCTGCCACAATTATTCCGTTAATTAAACCATTGACAAAACCTGAGCCCAACTCGTTTTTAAGGGTTCGCCACATTGTTTTTATATCTATCTGTTTCAAGGAAATACCCCTGACCAGAACAGCCAAAGTCTGAGTGGCGGCATTGCCGCCCATACCAGCCACAAGCGGCATATAAACTGCTAAAAGCACATATTTGGAAATAGTCTCGTCAAATAAACCAACAGTAAAAGCAGCCAAAAAAGCCGTGCCAAGATTTATTATCAGCCATTTGGATCTGAATTTAATTTTTCTTTTAGTGGTATCAAAAACAGATTCTTCCTGCCTAACGCCGGCAAAATCATAAAGAGACGCTGCCTCCTGTTCTCTTAAAATTTTTATTATGTCATCTGAATAAATAATCCCCATTACATTGCCTGTAGCGCCCAAAACCACTATTTTATTATGCGGATAACGACGAAAAGTATCCAAAACCTCGGTGGTTTTAGCCCGATATTTGATAGTCTTAATTTTTCTGGTATATTTTATAGCCTTTTCCCTGTTACCGGCATACCCAAGCTCATGTCCCGGCAAATATCCTTCAAGCTCGCCGTCTTTCATAACCAAGATAGACGGTATTTTGCCTGTTCTTTTTTCATGAACTTTAACCTGTTTAGCCACACTGGCAATAGTATCATTATGCTCCACCTGGATATAATCAACATCCATCAAACCGGCAGCTGTTTCCGGGTCAAATTTTAACAGCCTACCAATATCTTCTTTTAACTGCTCATTCAATTCGTTCATTATGTCTTTTCTTTTTTTAACTGACAGCAATTGCAAAATATCGGTCGCTTCATCAGTATCCATGTGTTCCAAAATATTAACTAACTCCTCTTTATTTAATTTAGAAACAATATCAAACTTCAGATGTTTGGAAATCTGCAGCAAGACTTCCCTTTTTTGTCCGACCGGCAAATTTCTAAAAATCTCCAAACGTTTTTTATGGTAATATGCTATTTGATGAAGTATTTTATCAATATCAATTCTGTTGGCAGGCATAATCTAAAATTAATATTAAAATATTATACATATATTATACCATAATTTTTTTTCTTTTATTAAAAATTTGATTAATCTCCGGATTAAATTAAAAATTTCACTTTTATTCATTCAATTTATACTTTAAAAATAGTTGAATTAAACTGTTTTTTTTGATAAAATTTATTTATGGTCTACAAAAAAATTGTTTTTAATTTTTTATAAAAAACAAAAATAAATATAAATTATGGACAGCCTCTTTGTTCAAATAAGTTTATTACTAGCTATTACAATCGGCATAGCTTTTATATTAAGGTTCCTGCGCCAGCCTTTGATCGTGGCTTATTTGTTCGCTGGTATTATTTGCGGTCCTTTTGTTTTAAACCTTTTGCATGCGGATTACAAAACTTATGAAGCATTTGCTCAATTCGGAGTTATTTTACTTTTATTTATTATAGGTTTAAACCTTAATTTTAACCGCTTAAAATCTATTAGCAGAACCGCGATCATTAGCGGACTGGGACAGGTTATTTTTACAGCCAGTATCGGCATAATCATACTTTTAGCTATTAATGCCCAATTGGTCCCTGCTTTATATTTAGCCTTGGCTATTACTTTTTCCAGTACAATCATAATATTAAAACTGCTCTCCGATAAACAGGAAACCGAGACTGTTTATGGCCGGCATACTATTGGTTTAATGCTGGTTCAGGATATAATAGCCGTATTTTTGGTAATCGGACTTGGCTTGTTTATAGGGCAAAATAATGGCAGTACGGTTTTCGCATTATTAATTCTAAAATTGATTGTTACCTGCGTTTTTTTATATTTAATCAGCGTATATTTATTACCAAGATTCATAGATAAAATAGCCGGTTCCAGCGAATTATTATTTTTATTTTCGTTAACTTGGTGTTTTGGCGTTGCCTCGGTTCTTTACTTATTAGGTTTTTCTCTGGAAATAGGAGCGATTATTTCCGGTATAGCTTTAAGCTCCTCGCCTTATCAGCCGGAAATAGGCAGCAGGATTAAACCGTTAAGGGATTTCTTCTTAATCTTATTTTTTATTGTACTGGGCAGTGAAATGGGCTTTGGTTCAATTGAAACTATTTTAGTCCCGGCAATAATCCTTTCTGTTTTTATCTTAATAGGAAACCCTTTAATCCTTTTTATAATTTTCAGAAAACTCAAATTTACCCGTCGCAACAGTTTTTTGTCCGGACTTACTGCCGCTCAGGTCAGTGAATTCGGTTTTGTCCTTTTATTCGCCGGCAGGCAGGCAGGTCATATCCAAGGCAATGAAGTCGCAATTTTTACAGGCGTAGCCATAATTACTATTTTTATTTCTTCTTATTTAATTTACTATAACAAGCAGATTTTTAATTTTTTCTCGCCATTTTTTGATATATTCGGTCTTGAGAAGCATCAACAAAAAGAAAAAACAACGCCAAAATATGACGCTTGGATTGTCGGCTATCATCGCATAGGCATCAAAGTGGTAAAGGCTATGGCCGAATTGAAAAAAAATTTCGCAGTTATTGATTTTGATCCCACAGCTATTACAAAACTACGCAATGCCAGATTGCCTTTTTATTTCGGTGATATCGGGGATGTTGAGTTTTTGGAAAGCCTGCCGATTTGCAACAGTAAAATAATTATAATGACTATTCCTTCTGTTGATGACCAGCTAAACTTAATTGAATTTGTGCGTAAATTTAATAAAAAAATATTAATAATCGGTAATGCTTACTATAAATCAGATGCCAAAACGCTTTATGAGAAAGGCGCTGATTTTGTTATAATGCCTCATCTTCTGGGCGGTCAGTGGATATCAAAAATGCTTAAAGAAGAAAAATTAAATAAAACAAATCTGGCCAGATTAAAAGCCGAACAAAAGAAAAATTTAAAAGCAGCTTAATTTTTATCTTATTGCTCAGGAAAGGACAATTTTGGCCAATGAAAGAAATGCTTTAGCTTATATTAGGACCGGATTTTTAGCTTTTGTATTGGGAATAGCTTTAATTAAATTATTTGATGAACATATAATTTTTACTTCTGCCGGCTGGTTAAGCATTTTAATAAGATTTTAAATTATTTAATAATGACGTCCTCCCAGCACTCAAAAAGAGCTCGCTTCGAGCTCTTTTTTTTCGTACGCGGTTTCCTGTCTGGAAGTAGAAAAATGTTTATTTGTTTCAAGCCAATATTGCTGATTGCCTTTTCAAGACAGATTTCGCAAGGTGAAGCAAATTTTCCCTTAATCATGGCTTCCAAATTGGCGCATTCAGAACACTTATAAATTAAATCTTTTTGCTTTTTTATCCGATTTTTAATATTTTTTGCGCCATGTATTTCAAACTTTATTAATTTCTTCTTTGCTCTTTTCGTAACCATCTCTGCCTAATAAACCATAAATATATTTTTTGCTTTGCTCCACGCCCGGCTGGTTAAAGACATCAAGTTGTAATAATTCTCCCAAATAAACGGCAGCCATTTCAAAAAAATAAAATAATTGGCCTAAATAATATTCATTTAATTCCGGCAAAATAATTGTACCATTGGGCCTCTTATTTTTCATTAACGATACCGAAGTCGCCTTATGTTCAATAGATAAAATATTATGAAATTTATGGCCAGCCAAATACTCGGCTTCTGAATTCTTATATTTCGGTACCTTTAAACTGTCATAGCTTTTATCTAATTTAATAAAAGTAATAATCTTATCATTAGGGCCTTCTACATAAAGCTGTATTTGGGAATGCTGATCAGTCGGGCCTAATGAGGCAACGGGCGTAATACCGACATTAACTTTTTTATTTTTAAAATTATATTTGTTGGCCAAACTCTCGCCCCAAAGCTGCCTAAACCAATAACCAAACTCGTGCAAATAATAACTATAAGGCATTAAAACTGAAATATTCTGTCTTCGTTTTGCAAAAGCTAAATACTGCAAAGCGGCGAAGAAAAAAGGCAAGTTTTTTTTATAATTATTATTTTCAGACAAACGATTAATGGCTCTGCCCCCGGCCAATAATTTTTTAATATCAAAACCGGCACAAGCTGCTGGTAATAAGCCGTTGACTGAAAAAACAGAATATCTGCCGCCACCCGGATAATGCGGCAAAATTAAATAATCTTCTTTTTGGGCAATTTCTAAAAGCGCGCCTTTTTCTTCATTAGTGGTAATAATAAAATGATTCTTATGCTTTTTTCTGCCAACACGCCAAATAACTTTTTTGCGCAAAAATAAAAAAGCAGACAAGGTTTCAACGGTATTGCCTGATTTTGAAACAATATAAAAAACTGTTTTCTTTAAATTGATTACTTTTAGCAAATCACGCATTGGCGCCGGATCAGTTGTTTCACCTAAAAAATGATTTTTTAAATCTTTCCCTCTTTTAGGCAGCTCATTAGCAAAATTACCCATAAGTGAAAAATAAATCGCCTTAGCTCCCAAATTAGAACCGCCGATTCCCACGACTACCAAATTTTCAAACTCACGCCGCAATTTTCGCGAAAATCTTGATATCTGACTGGCTGTTTTTTTATCATAAGGCAATTTACGAAAACTTAAATCTGGATCATCTTTTTGCTGTTTTAATTTTTTATTAATTCCTTTTAAATTTTTAGCCAACTTAACAATCTCGGCTTTTTTAAAACCAAAACGCCCCACTCTTTCAGCTGACATAAAGTCATAATTATATTTTATTACACCTGGCATAATTAGAAATTAAAATTAATTATTCTTTTATAATTATAGCATATTAACACTTTTTGCTTAAATTAAATTTAAAAAAATGTTATAATTAAACTATAATTTTAACATTATAAATTGAAACTTATGCGAAATCTTGTCATTATAATTTTTATCTTTTTTTTACTTTTTTTAATCAGTTCCTTGTTTATAGCTGATCCGCAAATAATATTTTTAATGCTTACCCCTGCTCTTTTAATTGCTTTTATCTGTCTTTCGTCCTATCTAGGCATATGGCGAGGCATCTTAATAACTTTACTTTTAATTTTTCTGCCTTTTTTAATTGAATATATTTTTTTCCTGTTAAACCTGCCTTTTTTGGGCTCGCCCATGATCCAAAAGCTAACTTTAAAAGAAATAAATTTGCCTATTACTGTTGATAATCTTTTTTCAGTTTTTGCTACGCCTTTAATTTTTATATCAGCTTTAATTTTCAGCCAAAAGATGAAAATCTTTGTTGATATAAAAAAATATCATAAAACTTTCATTATTATAATCAGCTCATTATTAATTGCAATCAATTTTCTTCTAATTACCCAAACAACTATTGGGTACGAAAATTTTATCAAATGGCTGATTATTGCCCTAATCACTATTTCTTTAATTTCTCCATTTTTAAAATTTAGAGCTAAAACTCCTGGAATTTATAAAGATCTACCCATAGTTCTCTACTTGGCGATTTACGGTGTCGGTGCTTTAAGATTATTAAATATCTTTAATTTAATAATTGCAGTATTATTAATTAGTTTTTATTTATATATTTTATACAAAGAATATAAAATCAGAAAAATCAGCGAGCAACAGGCTTAAATCGTTTTATTACTTTAATAATTATTATTGCCAGACAGATTAAAATGATTAATAAACTCATAAATTGAGCCCAACGTAAACCTAAAAAATAAGGGCTATAATCAATCCTTAAAAATTCATTAAAAAAACGGCCGATTGAATACAGAATAAAATAAGCCAAAGTAATATTGCCAAAACCTTGGATACTCCCGGGGTCTTTTTTATTTTTAATTAAACGGATTTTATGCCAAACAAATAAAAAAGTGAAAGTCATCAAATTCCATAAACTTTCATATAAAAAAGTCGGATGAAAATATTTATCGGCAAAAAATTGAACCGGCCTTTTCGCTTCACTAATAGGTATACCCCATGGCAAATTTGTCGGCCAGCCAAAAAGCTCCATATTAAAATAATTGCCAAAACGGCCGATAGCCATAGCCAAAGCTAAAGCGACGACCACCAAATCAGTCAAAAGCCATTTATTAATTTTATTCTTTTTGGCAAAAAAATAAATCACCAGCAGCCCGGCGATCATTGCGCCGTGAATCGCCAGGCCGCCCTGCCAAATTTTGAAAATATCTAAAGGATTTTGGCTGTAATAATCCCAGGCATAAAAAACATAATACAAACGATCGCCAATCAAGCCAAAAATAATCAAATAAAAAGCCATGTTATATATTTGTTCTTTTTTTAAGCCGTATTGTTTTGCCAAATAAATCACTACCAAAAATCCTAAAAGCGCGCCAAACGCAATTAAAAAACCATACCAATAAATCCTAACCAGGCCGATTTCCAATAAAATCGGGCTTGGCTCAAAAGTATGCAAAAAATTAATCATAAATTTACTTTATAAATTTCAATATTATCCTGGACAAAAACCTGCTCCAAATAATCTTTATCTTCGGGAACAAAAAGTCCATTTGACCTTTCCAAGCTGGTTGTAAAAATATATCCGATACTGCTATTTTTTAAAAATTGCTTTTCCTGAACGTATTCAAGTTTATTCGTAAAATAATATGTAACCAATTCTTTTTTTTGATTATAAAAAATTGTTTCATGGCCATGCCCCAAATAAACTTCTTGATTGGCAATAGCCGGGATAAAACAACCATTTTTTTGATAACATAAAATTGCTTTATCTTCAGCATTATTATTATCAAGCCAATTGACTGCCCCAATATATTGCTTGGGCATATAAAAAATAGTGTTCTGCATTTTATAATACTGAATATCTCTTATCAAATTGAAAACTGTTGAAGGCGTCAGCAACAAAATAAAAAAGAAAACTGATATTATCTTATTTTTAGCTATTGATTCAAAGCGATTGCCTGTTATTTTAAAAAAATAATTCAGAAAAATAATTGAAAAAAATATCATGGGAACCTGCAAGCCCATTGATAATTTTCTTTGGAATTGAATCGGTGAATATATTAAAAAAAATCCGACAATAAACCAAGTTAATAAGAATATATATTTATCATTTGTAAAAACTTTTCTATTTTTAAACAAGATAATTATTCCCGCCAAAGCAAAAATTAATAAGAAACCAAAGCCAATAGCAGTAAAAATAAACGGCGGAGACAAGGTTATGTTTTGTCCGGCCCTAATGCCGATAACAAAATCTGTCTTAATTAAAAAATAATGATAAATAATAAAAGGGCAGCTTAAGGAAATAATGATCAGATAATGAATCCAATAATAGGCTTTCTTATCTTTATAGCTTAAGAATAATAAATAAAAAAATAAAAGAAGACTGACTACCGGAAAATAATAAGGATGCCAATTAAACCAATATAAGCAAAGCAATCCGGCTGAAATACTATATAAATATTTATTATTATTAAACCCAATTAAGACCAATAAAAAAACAGCTAACATTAATGTTAATGACAAAATAAAATGTGGCGTTTGGTATAAAGTCAAAAAAATATTTGATTCTGCCACCCATAAATCAATCGGCCATTTATATATCAACGAATTAGCATCGTAAGGATGAATCTTATTAATAATTTCGGCTGTATAAACACCCATACCAGAAGAAAAAAGAAAAAATAACAAAGTAATTTGGCGCAGTATTTTATTTTTAAAAAAATAGCTGATAAATAAATAAGCGATCAATACAAATAAAGGAATTAAAATAATTCTAAAAATCTGAAAGGCTAAAACGGGTGATAAATCAAATAATCCAGCAAAAAGTCCTACTTTTAACCAAAACAAATTCAAAACACCGATTTGCTCTTCTGAAGTAAAATAATCTTTAATTAAAAAATTACCGGCTTTAATCTGGTTAATATAAGAAAAATAAACATTAGTATCGCTTGACGCAATGGAATGAATACCATTATAAAAATAACCTTCTGGAGCATTCAAATGGGCATATAGATAAGGCAAAGTAGTAATTAAAATTACTAAAACCGACAAAAGAATGACATAATGCCATTCTTTTTTGGTGATACTTTTTATTAATTCCTTAAGACCCATAAAAAATATAATTTAAAACTTACTTTTTCACTTCTAATTTCTCTTCACCTCTAGCTCTTTTAGCTTCTCTCTTATTAAATTATATAAAATTTTCAGCAAATTTAAAAGGGCCCGATTGTGGACCCTTTACGTTTGATTTAAAGCCAGTAAATAGCTTTTATCCCCTTTTTTATTTTGGGGAGAGTTTGTTCGCTGGATTGCCTATAACTGAAATAGGCACTCACAGCAGTTAAGATGCCGAGAGAAATCGGCACCGACAGATGCGCCGAAGCAGGCGCAAATTGATTCAGCATGGAAACGCTGAAAAGAACAAAAAACAGAAAAAAAACACATTCCCATACTTCCTTTTTCTCGGTTTTTTTCATTAAAACCTCCTTTGGGCTTAATTTTCAAAATTTACTGAATTATATTTAAAGTATAGCATATTTTAACAAAAAAGTCAAGAAAAAACCTGCTCTTTTTCTTAAGCAGGTTGCTGGTATTTTAAATACTCTTCATCAAAAATTACTTTAAAAGCTGTTTATCTCCTTTTATTTTATTAAGTAAAACAAAGGGAAAATTGCTCCCCATTTCTATATCATCTTCCCTTTTTTCAATATCAAGCCAAAGCACGCCGCCACATTTAAAACATTTCACATTTTTGCCACAGATGGCAATATCGTCTTGGCTGATACGAACTTCAACTGACTCGCCACAATAGGCGCAATTAATTTTTTGAATTCCCCCAATAGTCATTTAACACCTCCCTTTGATTTAGATTAAAAAGAACATTAATAGCATATCAGTTTTTTTTGCCCAAGTCAACTATTGTTTTAATAACAGAATCTGGATTTAAGGAAATACTGTCTATGCTTTGCTTTATTAAAAATTCGGCGAAATCAGGAAAATCACTCGGTGCCTGACCGCAAATGCCGATTTTAATTTTATTTTTCTTGGCTGTTTTAATTACTTGGCCGACTAATTTTTTAACGGCCTCGTTCCTTTCATCTCCTACTTCAGAAATTAATTCTGAATCGCGATCCAATCCTAAAGTTAACTGAGTTAAATCATTTGAACCAATAGAAAACCCATCAAAAATCTTTGCAAATTCATTAGCCAGCATAATATTTGAAGGTATTTCAATCATCACATATATTTCCAGCCCGTTTTGGCCTGATTTTAAGCCGTTTTGCCCTAAAATTTTTATTACTTTTTCACCCTCTTCAATCGTGCGGCAAAACGGCACCATTACCTTAACATTGGTTAAACCCATTTTATTTCTGACTTTTTTAATCGCCTGGCATTCCAGCTCAAAAGCTGGCTTGAATTTTGGATCATAATAACGTGAAGCTCCGCGCCAGCCCAGCATTGGATTGGCTTCTTCCGGCTCAAAATTTTCACCGCCAAGCAAATTGGCATATTCATTTGTTTTAAAATCGGAAAATCGCACAATCACTTCCTGCGGATAAAAAGCCGCGGCAATTTTGGCTATACCCCAGGCTAAATTATCAATATAATAATGTTTTTTATCATCAAAAGCCTCGGTTAATTTATTTATTTTTTCTTTGAGCTTTTTATCCTTTAATTCACTAAAATTAATTAAAGCCAAAGGATGCGTTTTAATATTATTAGCAATAATAAATTCTATACGGGCCAGGCCTACTCCTTGAGCCGGCAAAAAAGAGTGCTTAAAAGCCAAACTGGGTTCAGCCAAAATCATCATTATTTTAACGTTAAGTTCAGGAATTTTTTTCAAATCAGTTTTTTTAACCTTAAAAGGCAAAATCCCCTTATAAACAAAGCCCTCTTCTCCTTCGGCGCAGGAAACCGTAACTTTTGAAACATTTTTCAAAACTTGAGTAGCGTCTTGAGTGCCAACAACTGCTGGTATACCTAATTCGCGGGAAACAATGGCGGCATGAGATGTTCGGCCGCCTAAATCAGTCACTATTGCCGCTGCTTTTTTCATAACAGGTTCCCAATCAGGATCAGTCATAGTAGTTACCAAAACATCATCTTCTTTGACCTTAGTAATATTTTTAACACTCTTAATCACTTTAACTTTACCCTGTCCGATCTTTTCGCCAATACTATTGCCCTGGCACAAAATCTCGCCTTTTTTCTTTAAAACATATTCTTCCAAAATATTAGCGTCCTTTTTATGCGAAACTGTTTCTGGTCGCGCTTGGACAATATACAATTTATTATCCTTGCCGTCCTTGGCCCACTCAACATCCATTGGCTTGTCATATAATCTTTCTATTCGAACTGACCATTTTGCCAATTGTAAAATTTCTTCATCATTTAAGGAAAACTGGCACTGTTTTTTTGTCTTGACTGAAACATTCTCTGTTGTCTGCTTGCCTTTAGCTTTATAAATTAATTTCTTTTTTTTGTTGCCTAATTCTTTGCTGATAATTGATTTAAAATTTTTAGCTAAAGTTGGCTTAAAAACATAAAACTGATCAGGATTAATTCGTCCCTTAACCACGTTTTCGCCCAAACCATAAGCTGAATTAATCAAAACAACATCTTTAAAGCCTGTCTCTGTATCAACAGTAAAAATTACTCCGGCCGAAGCCAAATCACTTCGCACCATTTTTTGAATACCGACAGATAAAAAAATATTATCATATTTAAACCCCTGATCATGCACATAAGAAATTGTACGATTGCCGTATAAAGAAGCAAAACATTTTTTTACACTGGCTAAAAGCTGTTTTTGCCCTTGAACATTTAAAAAAGATTCCAATTGGCCGGCAAAAGATGCCACTGGCAAATCTTCGGCCGTGGCTGATGACCGGATTGCCACATCTAAATTATTTTTATCATATTCGCGGCTTAAATCTTTGTATGCTTCAATAATAGCCTTTTCTAGCTCTTTGGGAAAATCGGATTTTAAAATTAATTGGCGGATTTGCTGGCCTTTGCTTTTTAAATCTTCTAATTTGTCGTAATCAATGCTTTTTAAAAGCTTTTTTATTTCTTTGTCAATTTCATTAAATTTCAAAAAATCCTTAAAGCCCTCGGCAGTAACAGCAAAGCCATTGGGGATGTTAATTCCTTTTTTAACTAATTTATTATACATTTCCCCCAAAGAAGCATTTTTGCCACCGACCTTAGGAATGTCATTCATGCCAATCTGAGAAAATTTGAGAATATATTTGGACATAAATTCCCCTTATGGAATGTAAGACTTTAGTCTTACCTAATTACTTAAATCCTCCCATGGAATGCAAGACTTTAGTCTTACCTAATTACTAAACCCTCCCATGGAATGTAAGACTTTAGTCTTACCTAATTACTTAAATCCTCCCATGGAATGCAAGACTTTAGTCTTACCTAATTACTTAAATCCTCCCATGGGATGCAAGACTTTAGTCTTACCTAATTACTTAATTTATTATTCTGGAACGCTAAAATCAACAATCGGATGATATTCAAAATATTCCATTAATCTTTGTTCCCCATGTTTTTTATAATAATCTTTATAACTGCTAAATTCATAATTTTTTAACCCCTGATAATTTTTAACCAAGCCATGCTTTATTGGATTACTATGTATATAATTAAAATGCTTATAAAAATCATCTTCACCTCTTATACAATAATCCCAATAATTCCACCAAATTTGGCGACCTTTAAAATTCTCCAATTTATTTAAATCAAAGGCCGATCCGCCGTTAATAAATTTTATAATCTCTGACAATTTTTCACCTTCAATTAATCTAAAAAGTAAATGATAATGATTGGCAATTAAAACCCAAGCAAATAATTCCAATTTAAAATTTTTTATAGCTGAATCAATTCTATTTTTGAGTATTATTAATTTTTCCTTATTATCAAAAAAGTTTAATCCTTCTATTGTTCTTGAGGTAATAAAATAAAGTTGTTCATCTAAATATGCATGGGGTGGTATATGCCTTAAAAATTTTGTCATAAAAATTTCTCCTCGCGGAGTGTAAAGCTTTAGCTTTACCTTCATCCGCAGTTAGATAAAACTAAAGTTTTATATTCCCTGCCTATTTCCCTGCTTGGAGTGTAAAGCTTTAGCTTTACCTTCATCCGCATTCCCTGCTTATTTCCCGGTTTGGAGTGTAAAGCTTTAGCTTTACCTTCATCCGCAGTTAGATAAAACTAAAGTTTTATATTCCCTGCCTATTTCCCTGCTTGGAGTGTAAAGCTTTAGCTTTACCTTCATCCGCATTCCCTGCTTATTTCCCGGTTTGGAGTGTAAAGCTTTAGCTTTACCTTCATCCGCAGTTA
>CAZPVP010000019.1:14201-18462 GCA_964590345.1 uncultured Gammaproteobacteria bacterium
AAAGCTTTAGCTTTACCTTCATCCGCAGTTAGATAAAACTAAAGTTTTATATTCCTTGCTTATTTCCCGGTTTGGAGTGTAAAGCTTTAGCTTTACCTTCATCCGCAGTTAGATAAAACTAAAGTTTTATATTCCTTGCTTATTTCCCGGTTTGGAGTGTAAAGCTTTAGCTTTACCTTCATCCGCAGTTAGATAAAACTAAAGTTTTATATTCCCTGCCTATTTCCCTGCTTGGAGTGTAAAGCTTTAGCTTTACCTTCATCCGCAGTTAGATAAAACTAAAATTTTATATCCCACCTTGCTCCCCCTTATTATACCAAAAAAGAGGCCTAAAATTAAGCCCCTTTTTTTATCTAAATTTTTATTCAGCAATATCGCGTTTTAACTTCTCAAGATAATCTTTGGCAACATCCTTGCCGCCCAGACCAAAAGCCAAAGCTGCACCCAAAGCAATAGCCATAACAATGGCAGTGAACAAAGTCTGGATCAAAGCGACAGCTACGCCTAATTGAATTAAGGCCGCCAAAAAAGCAAAAACAAAAATAGCATATTTAGCTACTGCCCCTGCTAAAGGCGCTAATTTGGCCTTTGTGCTTTTCAAAACATTAATAATCAAACGATCAACAAAGTCTCCCAAAACCAAACCGACTACTAAAATTAATACGGCAATAATAACATTTGGCAGATACAAAGCAATGTCTCTCAAAAATAGCGTGAATTGCCCAAGGTTCAAAATTTCTGAAACTGCGATTAATAAAACAATGTACAAAAACCATTTTACTAACCAGCCCAAAATATCGGATAAAACCACCCTTGTTCCGCCTTCTTCTATTTTTTGGACAATGTTGATTTTGCGGATATAAGAGTCGACCTTTATTGCTTCAATAATTTTTTGGACAAGTTTGCCTATTGCCTTAGCAATCAAAATACCGACAATTAAAACTACCAAGGCCGCTATCAAATTGGGCAAATAAGCTATTACCTTGTCCCATAAGCTGACCAAAGCATCTAAAATTGCCCGGCCAACTGAACTTAAAAATACCATAGCTTTTTTAAATTAATTATTAATATTAAAATTAATCAATGTTAAACTTTACTTAAAAGCCGCTATTAAAATTTTTATCAGTATTAATATTGGGCGACCGGTTCATCACTGATTGCGGGTCAAAATCGGCTGCACTGTTAATCGTCCTGCCTATTTTATAATTAATAAAAAATGCTGGATTCAAATCATCAACAAAATCAGCCCAGTCAGGTCCGTATAAAGCTTCAGCCGCTTTTTCACTGGCAACCCACCTTAAAGCACCTTGCAAATCAACAGCATAAACTTTGGGATCACTTTGCACTTTAATCATTCTCGTGCCCGGCCTATAAGTTATATTAGTGTTAACTGGAATACTGGCTAATAATTCATCGCTGACAAGCCTAATCCGGTCAAAACTGTCATACCAAGTAAAATAAGTCTTGGGATTCGGAAAAATATGGCGTTTACCATCCGCGCCATAATAATAAACAGTGTCTAAAGAGCCCTTGATTAAATCCCCTACATTTAAACCATCGGGTGTAACAACTGGCTCTGACGGCTCGGCTGGTTCAGTTGGTTCAGAAGGTTCTGGATATGGCGGCGTTTCAGATGTAAATTCTATTGAATCGCTTAAAACCGGGCTCATATTGCTGTCACTGCTTTTATAAATCACGTAAACATTTTTTATTCCCTCACCAGCTGGCAATGTCCATGATTTATCAGTCGGGCTGACAAAAGGCTGCCAATCAGCATCAATAAAATTATTATTATTGCTAATTAATACCTGATTGGCATTATCTGATTGTAAATTTAAAGTTACATTTCGACTGCTGGTCTGGGCTGAATTATTATTAATAGTTACCGAATAATTAGCCGGGAAAATCTGAGAACCGCCTCCCTGTGTCGGACAAATATTTGTAGTATAAATTTCTAAACGCAAAACAACTTGCGCGCCTGTACCTGTTAAAGTGGCGGTTGTCGTCGGACAAGTAGGCGATACAGTATAATCATTAGAACCGGCTTGTTTGGAAATTCTAATATATTCTCCGGCAGCCGTGGTATCAAAAGTAATAGTTGAAGCATTATCCAAAGTAATATCAATATAATTTAACTGGATATCAAGCTGTGTCACCTGACCGCCGCTTTGAGCTAAAATAGTAGTTGCAGCAGCCGTATCAGCGGTTAAAATATTAAAGCTAATAATACCATTTAAGGTCACATCATTGATGGCCAACGCCCCAAAAGGCGTTGTTAATAAAATAGCGACCGTCGTTAAAACTAAAAGCCTTTTTTTATATTTAACCAACATCTTAATAAAATAATAAAGCATTAATTAAATGAATGAAGGATTACTTGGACATGCGCTCGCGGGTAAATTTAATGAGCGTATTAATTTCTTTAGGTAGCTTATTCAATTCAAAACAATATAATTATATTGCTCTTCAGATAATAGTTCCCTCTTTTAACTACGTCCCAAATATAATTTGATAATTCAAATGACAATTTATATGAACTTATATCATCTAATTTTAAATATCGCCTCTCCATTCTTTTAATCTTTTAATCCTTTATTCCTTCCCCACAATCACCAAGACTGCTGCACCTTCCGGCTTTTTCTCGCCTTCTGGCAATTCACCTACTTGCGCTCCCAAACTATCGGCAATTTTTTGAATTTCCGGATTATCACCTTTTAAATCAATAACCAAAGTTTGATCATACTGTCCGGCAGCATTTTCTTTGACTTTAACTTCAGCGTTATTAAAGGTGTTTTTTAATTTTTCCTCAAATTCAGCCAACTTTGTCTCATCACCGCTGCCGTTATATATGGCAAAAGGAACAGTGCCTATTGCTCCCTGGCCAAAATTAACCGGCCCGACATTTCTAATTTTGCCTTCTTTAGCGTTATAGATTATTGCTTTGTCAGGATAAATAATCAAACGATCGCCGGCTTTGGCGTTTTTAAAAAATTCTGGCTGCTGTTCTCGCAAAAGGTCGGGATCATTAATCACAGCCATAATCGGCATAATGTCATCCGGCAATTCCATTATTTCTTTTAGCTCGTTAAGCACTTTTTCATCGGCTGCTTTCTGCTTTTGCGTCTGATAAGCGGTTTTAAAAACATCCCAATAACCTGTTTGCCATAATATAACAAAAATAACTGCCAGAATAATAACAACAATTAAAACGATTTTTAAAATTTCACCCCCTTTCCCTTTATCTTTTTTTTCTTTAGATTTTAAAATTTTCATAGCTTTTATAAATTTAAATTTTTAATTTATAATTTTTAATTTTCAGTGAATTTTTAATAACTCAATTTACAAAAACCTTCCATTGAAAATTATCTAATTGAAAATTGATTGTAAATTGCTAAATTGTAAATTGAAAATTCCAATCCATAGTGCTGCCAAATAATCCCACTTTTTAACTGCAGCCCAAATATGGTTTGATAATTCAAATGCTATTTTATACGAACTTAAATCATCCAGCTTTAGGAATTTCTTCTCTTCCATTTATTTAATCCTTTAACAGTTTAATCATTTAGTCTTTTATACTACCTTATCGTGTCCCAATAGCAATCCAGTTAAATGTTGCTCCATCATAAGTCGTAGAGGCGGTTATTGTAAATTGAGTAGTGGATGTGGCTGAAACATGTGGCCATGCTTGATTTGGTGCATAATTAAAGGAATTAGTAGGTGTAATTACAACAACAGGGGCTGAGCTAAACGTGTTTGTAAAATTTGTAGTTACTGAGCCGCTTGATAAAGCCGCTGTTGTACCGCTTTCCGTATAATTATTATTATTTGAACCAACAAGGTTGCTGGTAAAATTCGGTAAAGTAACAGTTACATCAGCTGCTGGATCTGCTGAAGTTAAAGCAACCTCATTACTGTCAGCAGTCGCACCTTCGAAATATAATGTAGTGCCGTCATTACCATCCGTTTGAGTAAAGGCTGCGCCAGTAGTAATATCACCAACTGCTGTAATATCTCCACCGCCGATTGCTTTAGCTGTCGCTCCATCTCCTACATATAATGTATCAGTGCCAGTATCCCAGCAAACTTGACCTTCCGCGGTTGCCGCCGAACAATCAGTTGTCTGGCCCAAAATTAAACCTTCATTATTTACACTCATATTTACCGCTGATAAATCTAACAAATCGCCATCAGCAAATGTTAATGTTGCTGCCAAATCAGTGGCTGTTATCGTATTATCAGCTATATCTGTTGAAGAAACTGT
>CAZPVP010000020.1:0-11187 GCA_964590345.1 uncultured Gammaproteobacteria bacterium
ACGTCGGTAATAATACATAATAATTAAATTACAAATCTCAAAAATCAATTCACAAATAAATTATAATAAGCAAATCTCAAATTATAAACATGTTAAAATTTGGAATTAGGATTTGAGATTTATTTGGAATTTGGAATTTGTTATTTGATGTTTTTATAAACTCAAAAGTTTATAAATATATTTTTTAATATCATAATCCTTTGCTCTTATTTTAGCATTTTCTGACATTTGCTGGAAATTATCCATATTCTGCAGGCTATAATTCAATTTATTCAATAAGCTGATTTTATTGGCTGCTTCAAAAAGATGCCCATTGACTCCTTCCTGAACTAACTCGGGAATACCGCCTATATCAGAAGCAATAACAGGCGTACCGTATTTAAAGCTGTCATAAATAACGCTGGGTGAATTTTCATAACATAATGAAGGTACTATGGTATAATGAACTTTTTTAAAAACAGACTTGCTCAATTTATTGGCCGGAATATAACCCAAGAATTCAAGCCAATTTTTATCCTGATATTTTTTCTTTAATTGCTCTTCTAAGCTGCCTGAACCAACAATAAATAAACGACAATTGTCTGATTTATTAAATTCTGAAAAAACATCAAGTAAAAATAAAATGCCCTTGTGTTTTTCCAACTGTCCTAAAAAAAGATAATTAATCTTTTGACCATCAATCTTTTTTTGCCAATGCTGATTGTCTAAAACTAAGGGATTTGGCAAAACAATTTCTTTTGATTTTTTAAAAAACTCGTATTTTCTATAAAAATTCAAAAGCCATTTTGAGGGTGAAACGATAATTTCGGGGCTATCTATCAAATTACGGCTAATTTTAGCAAAAATTTTACAAAAAAAATCCTGTTTTTCCTGGCCTTTAATAATAAGGCCAGAAGGATTGACCAGCTGAACATCGTGCAGAGTATGGATATTTTTTATTTTTAATTTTTTAACCGCACGCAATGTCAAATAGCCCAACCCCTTTATATTATGGCTCAAAACCAAATCAGGCTTTTCTTTCTTCAAAATTTTTTTAACTTGGCGATAAGAATGATAATTAAAAGTATCAATAATATGCCAAATCAAACGTTTCCATTTTGGCTGCTTATTAATTCCAATAAAGGAAAAAATGTTTTTCGGATAAAAACGATAAATTATAATATCATCCATCTCCGTAACAAAAAAATTTGTCTTAGCTTTTTTACCTGAAATTGTAATTACAAAAACATCATGGCCGTCTTTTTTTAATTCTTTAACAATATTAGAAAAAACCACTTCTGCTCCCCCTCGCTTATAAGGCTTATAAAGGCTATTTATTAAACCGATCTTCATAATTTTTAAGCTTTGGGCTTTGGGCAGCGAGCTTTAAACCCTAAGCTCACAGCTCATAGCTATTTAATCAAATCAAAATAAACGTTTTCTACTTTTTTGATTAAAACTTCATGGCTATACTTTTTTTCAACTTTTTCCCTGCCAGCCTGCCCCATTTTATCTCGCAAAGCTTTATCTAAAAATAACTGATTAACACGATTGGCTAAATCTCCTTCTTGCTCAACATCAAAAATAAAACCATTTACTCCATTATCAACTACACTACGTACACCCGGCAAATTTGAAGCCACTACTGGTTTAGCGCAAGCCATAGCTTCAATTAAAGTTATGCCAAATGCTTCGGAACGATCAATTGAAGGCAAAACAACAGCATCAGCTAAGTTATAATATTTTGGTAATTCTTTATCAGAAACAGAATCAGCAAAAATAATTTTTTTCTGTAAACCAGCTTCAGCAACTTCCTTTTTATATTTTTTCTTCAAATTGCCTTCGCCAACAATTAATAATTTTACCCGATACATAGCATCTTGGTCACCTGAATAATCCAAAACATCAAAAGAATCAATTAAAAATTGCACGCCTTTGAAATAATGAGCCTTATCCAAGGCACCGACAAAAAGCAAAACTCTGTCAAATTTAGGATTAATGCCATATTTATATAAAAGAACTTTATCTTTTTTAGTCGGGAAAAATCGTTTCAAATCAACACTTGGCGGGATTTCAATAAATTTCTTCGGATTTTGATTAACCAATTCTTTAATATTAGAATTTTTGGTATAATCCATTGAACTAACAATAACTTTGTCAGCAGATTTAATTATTTGCGGCATAATATATTTTGTATGGAATTTGAAAAATGGTTTCATAAAAATTCCGCCAATCACATCCATTTGATAAGTTATTACCAGTTTCATGTCCTTGCCACGCAATAATTTTGAAAGCCAAACTACTTCTGCTCCGCCAAAAAAAGGATAATGCAAATGAACTAAATCAAAACGCTTTAAAAACCAAAAAAGCTGGGGCAAAAAAGCACCGTTTCCTATTCGGCCACAAGTAATCAGCCTTTTAATATCAAAATCTTCAATATAAAATCTTTTGTCTTTATTGTCGTATAAGGGCGTAAAAACCGTCACTTTATGGCCTAATTCTGACAAACCTAAAGCATGCTGGTAAGCTACATTACTTATACCGCCTTTATAAGGTTTAAAACGACAAACAACTTGAGCTATTTTCATAGGAGTTTAAAAAGTTAAAAAGTAAAAAGTTGATAAAGTTTAAACTTTCTAACTTTAGAAACTTTATAACTTTCAACTATATTATTAAATTAGCAAAAATTTAATTATTTGCCAAATATTAATATTTGACTTAAGCTATCATTTTAGTTAAAATTATAAAAAATTTAAAAGGAGGGTAAAATGTCTGGCAAAAATCCCATTGAAAAACTCTGGCCTTGTCTTAGCCCGTCTCAAAAGGCAAGCATGTGCATTTATAGCAACAAACCCATTAATGACCCGACTTGCGCACATTGTGGATTTCAAGGCAACAAAGAAAAACATTTCGGCGTGATAGTCCACATCATCCCAACAAAAAATAACAAATTCTCTGCTTCTGTTAAAAATTCGGCCTGGCTTTGCCTCAAATGCTTTGGCTTAATTCCAGAAAATGAATTAATCAGCGAAAGAAAAGAAGAAAAACATTTTCCTATTATGTTTTCTTACAAATCCCGAACTCTGGATGCCAATGGCCAAACTACTTTTAAGGATTTTTACTTCACAGAAGAAACTATTGCCAAATTCTTTCCCGAAATTCTGCAAAGAATAAAAATTCATCAGCCTTAAAGGCAAAAATTTACCAAAAAATTAAGAATATAGTCAATCGCCAATAAAAATTAAAAATCGGATTGGCGATTTTTTTTAATAGCCAATTATCAATCTCCTGAAATTTAATTTTGCCTGTAAAAATTTTAACTATTTCTTTATCTTTAACTTTTCTGTATTCTTTTTTTTCTTTCCTATGTTTAAAAATTTTCCGCCAGTTTTTTAGCTTAAAAAAATAAGCATAAACCTTCAGTTTCTCTTTCCAAAAACCCGATTTAATTAAAAAAATAAACAAGCCTAATTCCATCAATAAGCAAGCTGGGGTGATTAAAGCAATAGTCGGCCATTTATAATTTTCCAAAATGCAAATAAACCGGTTGCGTTCCATATAATAATATTTTTTAATGCTTTTGGAAAATTCATATTTATGATAAACAACAGCATCAGGTGCAAGCATTATTTTATAACCTGCCATTCTCATGCGCCAACCAAGATCTAAATCTTCATGATACATAAAAAAATCAGGATCAAAAAGGCCGATTTCCTTCAAAATTTGGCTTTTTATTAAAACAGCCGCGCCTGATGCATAAGTTATCTCTTTTGGCTCAAGCTCTCCCTTGAATTCTTGGTAGCCGCCACTTGAAAAGCCAAAGCCCAGAAAATGGATTGAATTGCCCAATGAATTAACTTTATCTTTTTCCGGATAAAGCATCAGGCGCGGCTGAACCGCGGCAATTTTTTCTTCTTTTTCAGCTACTGCCAATAATCTTTTCAAAAAATCGGGTTCGGAAATAGTGTCCTGATTAATTAATGAAATATAATCAAAATCCTGCGCTAAAGCTTTTTTCATAGCAAGATTATTCCCTTGGGCAAATCCTAAATTTTCTTGATTTTCAATAATTTCAACCTCTGGAAAATTATTTTTAACATAATTCACTGAATTATCTGTTGAATTGTTATCAACAAAAAAAATTTTATAACTATCAGCGGGATAATCCAAATCAGACAAACTGCCCAGGCAATCCGGCAAATATTCTTTACCATTATAATTAACAATTATTATAGCCACTTTATTCATAAACTAATTTTAATTTTTAAAAGGTAGTGTGATCTCTACCTTTTATTAGGGCACGTTTAAAAAAACAAATTACGCACTAGTTTCCCTGATATCTTCTACTTTATCCCAATTAATCAGCACCTTATGAGCTTTAGCATATTGGATGGTTCCTTCCAAACCTTTATCCAAAGTTACAATAGGAAACCATTCTAACCGCTCTTTAATCAAACTAATATCAGGCTTACCTAAACGAGACATAAAAAGCAACGGATCAGCATAGCGGATTTCTGATTTAGAATTAGTCACTTCAATTATTTTTTTGGCGATTTCAGAAATTTTATGTTCCTGAGGACTGCCTACATTAAAGGGTCCGACTTCGGTCGAAGCCATCATTTTTAAACTGGCAGTAACAACGTCATTAACATGGCATAAAGTAGTAGTAAAATTTTTATCGCCATAAATAACTAATGGCTGATTATCTAAAGCTGCCACAATAAAATCAGGAATCATATGGCCGACAAAAAGCGACATGCGCGGGCCATAAGTTGTAAAAATACGCAAAATTTTCGCGTCAATATTATAAAATTTACGATAACTATAAACTAAAGTTTCAGCAAATCTCTTACCTTCATCATAGCAGGAACGCGGCGTTATAGGGCTTTTTGCATAATATTTATTTTCTTTCATCATAGGATCTTCTTCATCACGCGGGCCATAAACAACCGAGGAAGAATAATGCAAAAGTTTTGCCTTATACTTAACAGCCAAATCCAATGCCCTGATTGTGCCTAAACTATTTGTCTGCGCAGTAACAATGATATTTTTTTGAAAATCTTTAGGCGAAGTTGGGCAGGCTAAATTATAAATTTCCTGAATCCCCTGAAATTTAATCTGAAAACGCTCTAATTCTGAATATTTTTCCAAATCAGTCAAATTATTAACATTTTCATTAATAAAAGCAAAATTTTCTAACTGCAACAAATGATCAATATTTCTCTGTTCACTGGTAATAAAATTATCAATGCAAATAACTTTATTGTCTTTGACTAATTCATCGCAAAGATGCGAGCCAATAAAGCCAGCTCCCCCTAAAACTAATATGTTTTTTTTTTCAAAAACGCCTTTTGCCTTTGCCATATTTTTTTATTATTAATTATAGTTAAATATCTTTAATTTAATTTATTTTATCAAAATCTGCCAAAAAAATAAAGCCCAAAAATCAAAATTCATAATTCAGCTCTCAGAATTATTGGTCTTAAACGTCCAATAGCGATTGGCAAAAAAATTCCAAAAAAGGCCGACAAAAATTGCTACAATTTTTGCTAACAAATCATAAACCTTTAAAAATCTAACCAAACCAAAAACAATTGAATTGTTAAGGAAAAAGTAAATTATATTAACAATTATAAATTTAAAATATTGTTTTTTTATCTGCTTTTCCTGATTTTGAAAAGTCCAATATTTGTTAAAAATAAAGCTGAAAGTCATAGCTGTCAAAATGGCGATAATATTAGCGTAAAGAAAATACAAGCCAATTATCCGGCTAAGCATAAGATAAACAGTATAATCTATTATTGCATTGGCTGAACCTACCAGGCAAAATTTAATAAATTGCCTGTAAATTTCTGTTCGCCAAATAAGTTTAATTAGCCACATTAAAAAATTACTCCTATTTATTTAATTAAGCCTTTGTCTAAATCAATTGAAACAACGCTTTCTTTTACTAAAAACGGATTAAAATCATCTAAATTATCAATTATCTCGCCAAACTTATAATTAACAAAAAAAGCATCAGAAATATCAACCACAGAATTCATCCAATCTTTGCCATATAAAAATTGGGCGATTTCTTCGGTTTTGATCCAGCGCAAAACTCCGCCTTTGGCTACCGCATAAACTTCTGGTGTGCTTTTTATTTTAACCAATTTAACACCCGGCCGCATAGTAACATTGCCGCCGATTGGTATGGCTGCCAATTCTTCATCACTTATAATTTCAACTCTGGAAAAATCATCATACCAGCTAAAATATGTTTTGGCGTCCGGAAAAACATACCGTTTGCCATCAACTGCCTGATAATAAACCGCGTCATCTGAACCCTTGATCAACCGACTTTCAGCCAATTCAATTTTCAAAGCCTGAAAAATTTCCACAGGATTGACAAAACCAGCGCCTAACTCGCCGGCAAATTCTGGATTTTCAGAATCAATATTGTCAGCATTAGCCAAAATTAAATTTACAATTTCTTGATTTGTTAAATTCGGTTCAGCAGACTTGACCAAAGCGGCCAAGCCTGAAATTATTGGCACAGCCAAAGATGTGCCAGAAAATTTACCGCCATAATATTCACTAAATTCTTCTAGAGCCGAATCATAAATAATCGTCCCAAAAAATTCATCACCCGGCGCAATTACATCAATACAGCTTGAGCCATAATTGGAAAATTTAGTCAATTTATAATCCTTATCACTGGCACCAACGCCAATAATTATATTTTCGCCATTTTCACCCTGATGGCAGACTGGATACATTTTATTAATATTCAAATTAATCCTGTGTCCCTCAAAATCTTCATTGCCAGCCGCGGCCACAATTATTAAACCGTTTTCATAAGCCCTTTGCAAGGCTTGTTCTAAATTCCTGTCATAAGTATCACCGACAAAGCTTAAATTAATAATATCAGCGCCATTATCTATAGCGTAATTAATTGCTTCAATAACATCTCTGGTATTGCCTGCGCCGTTTTGATTCAAAACACGCAAAGGCATTATTTTTACTCCCCAGGCCATGCCAGCAATTCCTAAATTATTATTACTAACTGCAGCAGCAATACCAGCTACAAAAGTACCGTGAAAAATTGCTTCTTTAATGCAGGTTTTGTGCAACAAACAATCTTTTTCATATTTTGGCGAAGGATCATTGCTGTTGTTTATAAAATCCCAGCCATTAATATCGTCAACATAGCCATTTTCATCATTATCAATCCTATCCCCCAAAATTTCGTCTTGATTAACCCAGATATTATCACGCAAATCAGGATGAGCAATATCAACGCCTGAATCAATTATAGCAACAGCTATGCTATTTTTGCCGGTTTCTTCCTGCCAAACTTCTGGCATATTAAGTTTGCTCAAATACCATTGTTTTTCAAAAAAAACATCATTGGGAATTAATTCCTGGGCAAAACAAAAATTGCCCGCTAAGAGGCTTAAAATTATAACTATGCTTGCAAAATATTTAAATCTCATAAATATTTAATATTCGGGATAATCAATTCTAAATATTGAGTGGTCATTTAATTCATAATTTCGCCAGGAGCAATATTTATATTTAGAAATATCATTAGCTACCACATGTTTAATGGGATTATCATGAATATATTTTAATTTTTCATCAAATTTTTTAGTTGTATAAATATTAAAATCGTAAAATTCAGGCTGCCAAATTTGATATTTTAAATTACGAAAATGCAGTTTGTCATCGTTTCCGCGGGTAGCTGGGAGCAATTGCTCCCAGCTACCCGTTTCAATGTATAATTTTATAATTCTACGAGCTGTGAAGCCTTTTATGTCTTGAACAATTTTTGAAATTGTTAAATTTTTATCTTCAAAATATATTAAGCAGTGAACATGATCTGGCAAAATAACATAGCCATAGACCTTGTATCCGTATTTTTGTCTATAATAATCCAATTCCTCTAGTAAAATCAAACAACATTTCTCGTCTTCAAAATAAAGATGTTTTTTAAACGTTCTAAATGTTACAAAATGAATATCACCCGGCTGGTTAAATTTTTTCATTAAAATTATGATATTTAAAATTGATTTATCTACGGACTCACGGGTAGACAAGGCTTTTATGCCTTGTCTTAATTTATTTCCCGCCAAAGCATAAAAGCTTCGGCTACCCGCTTGAAATAATATATTTTGGGTTTTAACTTGTAACTTGTTGATCCAAAAGTTGCTTGTTTTTATTTATTGATTCTGCCTCTTCCCTGATTTCCATCGGGTTAAAATCGCTTAGCAATTCAATTGGCTCGCCGATCTGATAATTGGTAAAAAACGCGTCCGGCACATCTTCAACAAAATCAACCCAATTATCACCGTAAAAACTCCTGGCCAATTCCTCAGTTTTTACCCACCTTAAAGTGGCATGCAAATCAACCGCATAAACCTTGGGATCAGTATTTATTTTGACCATTTTTACTCCCGGCTTATAAGTAATATTGCCGCCGATCGGAATGGCTGCCAATTGCTCGTCAGTAATGGTTTTTACACTGGAAAAATCATCATACCAAGTCATATAAGTTTTCAAATTGGGAAAAACATAGCGTCTGCCGTCTGCGCCGTAATAATAAACAGCCGGAGTTGAAGCTTTGATTAAATCGCCATAATTAATGCCTAAATCCTGCTGGCCTTCCTGAACAACATTGATTGATAAAGTTTCTAACAATTGATTGTCAACTTTAACAGCCACTGTTTTAGCGCCCAAAGATGCTGAACTGACAGAAAAAGTAATTTCACCATCCTGATCAGAATTATTATTAGGCATATTAACAATTAAGCCACTGCTTGACTGGACTTCAATTTGCCGATTGGCTATTGGCTGGTTATTTTGATCTTTAATTGTGACAGTAATGGTCGCTGGATCTAAACCGTCATTAATAATTGTAGTTTTATCAATGCTGACTGAAGAATTTTCAACTGATAAGGTTTGCTCGCTAACACTGACAGTAATTGCCGGTGTCTGGCTAAAATTGCCCCAGCCGTCGCGTGCCTGGATGCTAATAGCATGTTCTCCGTCTTCAATATTTTGCCAGTCATAACGCCAGCTGTTATAAGAAGTGTCCAGTTCCTGCACATCATAAACCTGGCCGTCAATATTAATTTTAAAATCCTGAATATAGGCGCCGCCCTGATCCTTGGCCAAACCTTCAATCATAAAATGGTCATTATTAATAACATCGCCGTCAAACAAATTTGTTATTACAATCTTCGGACCGAAAGAATCAACGCCTGAAGTACTAAAAACTTGGGAATTGCTATTATTAACATTAATGTCAGTCGGGCCATTATCGCCGGAATCCATAAAAATGCCAAAATCACCAACATCAAAGCTGCCATTGCTGTTTTTATCGTCCAAAATCGGTATCTGCATCTGGACAGTGCCTGATTGGGAAACACTAATATAAGCCTCAACAGAGACAAAAAATCTCAAATCACCATCAATTTCTTCTGATAAACCCTCAATATACCAGGAAGGATAAGTGCTGGTATAGCTAAATTTGCCGATTTCCCGGTCAACACCCATGCCCTGAAAACCGTCCGGGCCTTCATCAACCCATAATCTCATATATTTAATATGATTTAAATAATTGGCATTGCTCAAATTTCTCAAGCCCATGGCTTTCACCACGTCCGGTTTGGTTGTAATCAGGCTGAAATCCATGACTAAATTGTCAAAAGTCCCTTTATAAATCGTAGCATAAGGCGCTTCTAAATTAACAATGGCGTTTGATTCAAATGCCAAGGCTGTTTGGCCAGACAAAACCAAACCAGCCAAAATAAGAGTGAAAATCATTACTTTTTTCATAGGTTTTAATATTAATTATTCAAAATAATCTATTTTAAATACTGAATGATCATTTAATTCATAATTGCGCCAGGAACAATATATTTATATCGCGAGATATCATCAACCAGACCCGCTCTAATTGGATTTTCGTGGATATAATTTAATTTTTCCTCAAATTTTTTGTCTGAATAGATGTTAAAGTCGTAAAAACCCGGCTGCCAAATTTTTAAACAATCTCGCGTTGAAATTTCTTTCCCTACGGCCTCACGGGTAGGCAAGGCTTTTATGCCTTGCTGTAATTTATTTCCCGCCGAAGCATAAAAGCTTTGGCTACCCGTTTGGGATAATATATGCTTTGAAATTAATTGTGCGGATCTTCCTTTAATCCCATGCATTATTTCTGAAATCGTTAATTCTGGATATTTTTCTAAATCAAAATAAATTAACAAATGCACATGATTTGGCATTATGCAGTAAGCGCAAATCTTTAAATTAAATTTATTACGATAAAATTCCAAATTTTCCAAAAACAACTCGCAACATTTTTCATCTTTGAAAAAAGACTGATTGTTAAATGTTCTCGCGGTGACAAAATGAACATGCCCTGCCTCATTAACTCTCCTCATAAATTTTATTTATATTTATTGGCCTTCGTCAACCGAAGTCCCGCTTTGGCGGGACAAAGGTTGGATTATTACGATCTTTGTCCCAATTAATGGGGTTATTGGCAATATATTCTTTAATCCTGCCATAATCGTCTTCGTTTCTAATAATATGCTCGTAATAACGAGATTGCCATTGGAAATTTAAGCCTTTTTTATTGCATTGACGTTTAACCGCTCCTTTGAAATGATTAATAATTGATGATAATGATTTTGATTGCATATATCCAAATTTGCGTTTTGTAGAGACATGCCATGGCGTGTCTCTACGTTCGTCAAAATCATTATCTTTTTCTATCCCAATTATTCCATGTAAATGGTTTGGCATGATTATCCAATCATCCAAAATTATATTATTAAAATGCTTGGGTATTTCCAACCAACACTTGAACACAACCTTGCCAATCTCTGAAAAATAAACCTTATCGTTTTTAATCTCACTTAAACAACAAATCATGTTTTTGGTGCAAATTGTAACATAATACAAGCCTGGACAAGAATAATCCCAGTGCCCTAATCGGATTGAATTTACCCGATATTTATTTTTAAAAAATTCTTTCATTTTTATTTTTATTTTTGCCTGCCTGCCGAAGCTCAAAGAGCAAAGGCAGGTTTTTGTTTTTGTTAACCCCTTTTTAAAATGATTAAGGCCCGGGGATAATGATTTTGATTGCATATATCCAAATTTGCGTTTTGTAGAGACATGCCATGGCGTGTCTCTACGTTCGTCAAAATCATTATCTTT
>CAZPVP010000020.1:11287-17846 GCA_964590345.1 uncultured Gammaproteobacteria bacterium
ATTGATGATAATGATTTTGATTGCATATATCCAAATTTGCGTTTTGTAGAGACATGCCATGGCGTGTCTCTACGTTCGTCAAAATCATTATCTTCAATCCCAATAATCCCATGCAAATGGTTTGGCATTATTATCCAATCATCCAAAACAGAAGCGACCCGCTGATAATATAAAAAAGAAAGGAACCGAGTCCCCAATTGGGAACTCGGTTCCGAATAACTCCCTAAAATGAAAAGAGCCCCTTGCGGGACTCTTTTCTATTTCAGTCAGTCAACAAATTAACCTTTAACTAGAGCGTTGGCAAAGATATCACCGCGGAAGATGACATCAGCAACATTATATGAGCCTACACCACCGACACCCCAATCAATATTAGTAACTGTAGAATCATCTAGCCATAATTGGACAGAATCACCATTAGTGGTCATTTCAGAAGTATCAGCATAAACATACACTTTACTTGTCTGGCCTTTTGATACTGTCAAATCTTTATCTTCAAATAAGAATTGAACAGATGGAGAAGAACAGATATCAACTAAAGCAGGAGTAGCTAAAGCATTACCACTTGCATCTTTTAAAGTGAACAGTTCATCAGCTGTACCAGTACTACAACTAGCTGAAACTTCTACTGTTAATGAGTTGGCATCACCATTTTCAAAAGAAATATCATCAGCAGAATCAGCAGTGATATTAAATATAGCAAGCAATGAATTAACGCTTGGTACTAGAGAACCGCTTGGAGATGAAGCATTCAAGCTGACTGTTGGCTTAGAAGCATAAGCTACATGAGTAGCAGCAGTAGTTATCGTTGCGCTAGCATTAATAGTAGCGCCAGAAGATCGGCCAGTTGCAGTAACATCAGCTGTTGCGGCAATATCTGCTTGTAAAGTGCTGCCATTAGTTACTGTAGTGCCATCAACTGGTGCAACATCAACTTTAACAGTTAAAGTAACATTGCCATCAGATGGGATAACAACAGTATTGTCAGCAATGTCAAAGCGAGCTTCACCGGCAGTGCCAGTGTTGCCCATGCTAGCTGTTGCGACAGGATCAGCAGTTGAACCGCCGTCTGCTCGGCTACTACTGTATAAGTATAAAGTTGTAGCTACATTACCAGCGCCAACATCAGTAACAGTCACATCATCAATCTCAATATCTTCAACATCATCAGCAGCAAATTTATAAACAGCTACACTTTGCATTTGATCACCGCTGACTAAAATTTGCTTGTCAGGAGATGAAGAAGAAATAGTAGTGGTTAAAATACCGCTAGCCTGAACTGTCATAGTTTGGCCAGTGCCACTAGGTGTAACAGTAACCACATTGCCAGTATCAGCGCCATTAGCTGTTACATCACCAGCATCAGTATCTAAACTGATAGTGTGAGTTTCACCAGCAGCAGCATTGCCATTTAAGTCAGCAACTACAGCACAAGTAACAAAATCACCCATTGGTATAACAATTGTTTGATTTAAGACAACTGCTAATTCTTCGTCAGCATCAACACCATCATCATCTGGCTGTTCTGAATCAGAAACTTTTGTTTCATAAGCATCACCGCGAGCTGACAGGCCGTCAGTCAAGTCGCAGAAAATTTCAACATTATCAATATCAGCTGCATTATGGCCAGCAGCGCCTAAAGTATCTTCTAATTCTAAAGAGGTAACTTGAATATCTTCACCAGAAGCAGCAGCATCTAATGAGAATATTGACCAAACCATATTCTGAGTGCCGGCAGCTACGTTTCTGGCAGCTGGAATAGAAGCAGAAGTGGTTGCTGTTAAAGCAGCGCCAGCCACTGTTTGAGTATTACCTAAGACAGCAGTTGCTGCAGGAGTTGGTGTAATTGAATCATTGGTATTTAGGCCTTTTGCCACAATTTCTGTGGAAGCATCGGCAACAGCAACTTGTAAATCATCTCCACTAGAAGCGGTAGTAGCAATATCAGCTTTAACAGTATAATCATGGTCACCAGAATCTACAATAATTGTGTCAGTGAAAGTAACATACCCTTGATAAATAGTATTTCCTTGTGCTGTTAAATCCTTTGGACCAGCCACTACATCGCCGTTTTCATCATAAATTCTGACGTTATAAACTTGATTTAAATCAGTGCTAACAATATCATTATCAGTCCCATCATCATTCGAGTCAACGTCAAAACCGGTTGTATCACTATCAAGTTCTGGATCAAATTTAAAAGAAACTTTCCAAGAAGTAACCTTAATTGGTTCACCTCTGGCTTCCAAAGCAAAAGTAGCTAATTCTCTTTCAGAAGCCTGGACAATGTTGCCAGTTGGGGCAGTATTGATTGATTTAGATACATTCAAACTGCCAGAATTAATGTTCTGGTCTGTACCTTTGCCATCCCAGCCACCACTAATGGTTGGAGTAATGTAAAAGCCATAAGTATTGCCTTTAACAGTCACTAAAGCATCAGTACCATCAGTAATATCAACATTAACTGTTAAACCAGAACCGCTGACAATATCTGCCATAATTTTAAATCTATGAGTAGTACCTCTTGGAATAACAATACCTAAATTACCCCAGGTTACCTTGCCTTCAGAATTCCAGCTAGCTTCGCCAAGTGAACGGCTTTCAGAAACACTGTACAATTCAATATTGGCAGTATCAGATAAAGAAGCTGTACCGGCTTCAGTGCCAGTAATTGCTTCAACAGTGATGTCTTCAGTAGAACCAGCACTTATTTTAAACTGGTTAACTGTTACATTTTCATCACCAGCATCTGGTGTGCTGTCAACAACACTGCCGTCTTTAGCTACTTGCGCAGAGCCGATTGTTAATGAAACAACGCTCATATAATTGCCAGTAATTGGAAAAGCACCGGTTGTTGCAGCGCCGACAACATCGTCAGCAGTAGCAATGCCTAAGGCAACTGTTTTGCCAGAAGCAGCAGCGGCAGCAATGCTAGCCCTGATTCTTAGAGTTTTGCTCTCGCCAGCAGCAAGTTTTAATGTAGGCACAAAAGTAATTAAGGCCTGGCCATTAGTGTTCAAACTGCCAGAAGAACCGACTTGAGTGCCGTTTGCGTCAATAAATTTGATGTTTTCAACATCAGAATTTGCTGACAAGCCATATCTGGTTACTCTAATTGATGTAATAGATACATCAGAAGCACCAGCTGATAAAGTTACTTTAGTAAAATCAGCTGAAGCGCCAGCAGCCACAGTAGCAGCAGCAGGGGTATCAGAAGCCAAAGCTAATGCTAACGGACCGCCTTCACCAGCAGCAGCTAAACCTTTATCAACATTGATAGAGGTAGCAGAAGCTGTAGCAGCAGCAGGATCAAAATCAGAAGCATCGCTAATTGGATCACCTACAGTATAATTAACAAAAAATGGGTCTGACACATCTTGGACCATTGAAGCCCAGTCAGAGCCGTATAAAGAATTTGCAATTGATTCTGTTTCTACCCATCTTAAGGTGCCATTAGCTGCGACTGCGTAAACTTTTGGATCAGTAGTAATTTTGACCATTTTAGTGCCTGGTCGGTAAGTAACATTACCACCGATTGGAATAGCAGCTAATTCTCCGTCAGTAATAGTCTTTACTGTAGAGAAATCAGAATACCAAGTCATATATGTTTTCTCATCAGGGAAAACATAACGACTGCCATCAGCGCCATAGTAATAAACTGCCGGCAAAGAAGCTTTGATTAAATCACCAGAGCTTAATGTTGCTGCCTGCGCCACTGGCACAAAAGCAGCTAAACCAACAGCCCAGAAAATAGTCAATACTACAACACTCCAAGTAAAAATTTTTCTTAACATATTAATTTTTTCCTTCTTAAACTCTCCGCTTAATCATCCAGATAAGAAAATAAGTTTAAAACCCTTAATTCTTCTAAAAAGTCACCTAAGTCAACTTAGATGTCGACCTTTAAACTTTTTAAAAGCCAGGAACTTATTTTCTTACTTAACCCGGATAGAACTAAGTCAGAGAGGGTTAATTAGCTTGCCTTGTTTAAATAACAAGGCGCGACCGCAAAAAGCAGTCATGTGGATGTCCCACCTTAAATTTTCTAAAAAAACTCGCTCCGGAATCCCCTCCTTTTCAAGGAGAGGTTAGTGGTGGTTAAAAAATTCAAGGCGGGACATCCCTTATTTAATTAATAATTTTCAAGTAAAACAAAAAGAAACCTGTTTTTCTAAATTGACAGATTCTCTCGCTTACTAAATGTATTAGTAGTTCTCTTTCATTACTAAAAATTATACAAAATTTAGAAAAATTTGCAATATAATTGTGGATAAATTCCATCCCAAAGGACTTCACCCTTCAGGGTTTTATAAAATAACAATTCCTATTCCAGGACTTCACCCTTCAGGGTTTTATAAAAGCCTGAATTCCTTTCCGGAATTTATCTTTTTAAAAAATCAAAGAACAAGTTCGATATTATTCCAAATTCAATATTATTCCGAGCTTGTATTGTTTTCTTCATTATTAGCTGCCTCATCCCCTGTTTCTCCTTCTTTCACCTCTTGCTCTTCTTGCTCCTCTAAAACTGGGGCTTCTAAATATTGCGAATTGGCTTTAATAACCTTATTAACTAAAGTCAAAATTTCATTTGCCTGCCTCACCTGATCAAAGGCCTGAGTGACAGATCCGTTTTTTAAAAAATTCTTAGCTTTAACTAATAAAGCTTGGGCTTGATCCGGCTTATCTTTAATTTCTTCAATAGTTGGCAAATCTTCTTCTGGCTCTTCTGCTGCTTCTTCAGTATCTACTTTTTGCTCTTCTTCTTCGGTGGCGCCTGTTTCTTCTTCTTTAACTGCTTCTTCTCCGTTTGCTTCTTCAGCTGTCTCCTCTTCAGTTATTTCTTCTTCAGTTATTTCTTCTTCAGCTATTTCCTCTCCAGTTGTTTCTTCTTCAGCTGATTCCTCTGCAGTTGACTCTTCTTCAGCGCCTGTTTCTTCTTCAGCTGACTCCTCTGCAGCTTCTTCTGCTGCAGCCAATCTTTCAGCTTCCAGCTTCTTATTAGTAATAATTTTATCAATATCAGCTTTTGCCAAATCAACATCCTCTTCCAAATCAGAAACCCTGCTGCGCACCCTTTCCATAACTCTGTCTATAGTAATGCCCATATCTCCGGCTTCAAACTGTTCAACAATTAAAGATAAGGCTTTATTGCCCATTGATTTGGAAGCAGAAATCGCTTTTTCAGTATCTTGGGCTAATTCAGGCATGGTCTTTTGCTGACCTTCTAAAGCTTCTGTGTATCCTTTTGTCTTTTCATCAATTATTTCAGCCATTTTTACTGCTTTTTCTTTATCAGTCATTTCTAATTTGGCCAAGCTGCTTTTTACATTGGTCATGCTTTCCTGAAACTTTCTTAAAGGCATTTCCAAATCTTTTTCTTTTTCTTCCTCATTATTATTAATTAATTTTATAATTTCATCCAATCTTCTATCAGCAAATTGCATTTCTAAATTGGCTTTTTTCTCATCATTTAAGGCAAAATTCACTTGAAACCTTTCACTTGTTAATTTTACGCCATACCAAAAATCACCAGGCAAGCTGTTTTTGGTAGCATTAACACCAGCTATCCAAGCACCTAAAATAATCATAACACCCAAAATCAAACCAAGTGCCGGCTTGTAAGCTAATTTCAAAAACCTGACTGCAAAAAATCCGCGGCCATATTCTTTGGCAAAATCCACGCGAGTCTGGGCTTTTATTTGATTAAGCAAAATATCCCGATTTTTTGCTTGCCATTCTTGATCAGGTTTAACTTCTTTTCTTAAATCATGTAACTTTTTTAAGAGTTCTTTTTTTCTCATTTTAATATGTGAGTCCTTTTTAAATTAAATTAAAATTTATTTTTTTTCTTCCATTAATTCTTTTAAAGTATTTAAAGCTCTGTATAACAGCACTCTAACTGCGCCTTTTTTCCTGCCAAAAATTTCAGCAATATCCGCAATTGACAGCCCATCAACATGTCTGAGAATAATAACTTCGCGATATTCGTCTTTTAATTCTTTTAATTTGGCCTCAATTTTTTCCACCTGTAATTTGGCTTCAATTTTTTCCAGGCCTTCTGTTATTTTTGCCTGGCGCTCAAGCATCTCGTCCTCCAATAAAACTTCTTTTTGCGAGCTACCTTTTCTATAATAATCAACGACTAAATTTCTGGCTACTTTATAAAAAAGAGCGTTTAAATTTTTTATTTCCTTGCCCCCGTCAATGATATACTGCCAAGTTTTCAAAAAAACTTCTGAAGTCAAATCCTGGGCATCTTCTTTATTGCTGACTTTAAAATAAATGAAACGGTAAATTCTTTCAGCATAAAAATCATAAACTTTAGCAAAGGCTTCAGGATCTTTATTCTTGGCTTTAAATAAAAAATATTTTTCTTTAAAAATCTTGTCTCTCATTATATAAGACGTAAAGGATTAGATATTGTTACAGTTTGAAAATTTATTATCTTGTAAAAAAATTTTAACATTATTTTAGCATGATTACAAAAATTATTCAATATATTCAAGGCTCTTTAACAACTTTGGACAGTGAAAATATATATGTTTTATGCTAAAATTAG
>CAZPVP010000021.1:0-15008 GCA_964590345.1 uncultured Gammaproteobacteria bacterium
TAGAGCAGCTGGCTGTTAACCAGTTGGTCGTGGGTTCGATCCCCACCCTCGGAGCTCTAAAGGTAAATTTATTTAAAATAAAAGTGCGGGATGGGTCGTGGGTTTGATCCCCACCTCCGGAGCCAAACAAAAAAACACCAATTTGGTGTTTTTTTGTTTGGCTCTGCTCCTAACAGAGCAGGGTGGCGAGGCTTTCGGCGTGGGCTGGTGTTGGCTTTGGAATAAAGAAAAAGAATAGTCCCCCTTGACCAACCCAACCCATTCACGGACGACACTAAGGTACCCCTTTATTTTTATTGCTGGATTTTAAAAAACCTGGTATCATAATGATATAGATAGTTTCTCAATAATAATTCTGTATCTATATTATAGTATATATATTATAATATCACAATGTCCGAAACAATACCAATAATCGCCAAAAACATAAAAAAGCTTAGAAAAGAGAAAGGATTGTCTCAAGACAAGCTTTCAAGATTAGCTGATGTTGCTCACGCTACAATTATTAAAATTGAATCAGGCGGAATAAAAAGCCCGACGATTGACACTGTTCAAAAAATAGCCAACTCATTAGGTGTTAGTTTGGATACTTTAATGAAAAAATAAAAATATGACAAAAATAAAAGATTTACCAGAAGAAGAAAGACCAAGAGAAAAGTTATTAAAATTTGGACCAGAATCATTATCCGATAAAGAACTTTTGGCAATTTTAATTGGACATGGCCTAAAAGGAAAATCTGCGATAGAAATGGCTGATGATTTACTAAATGAATATAAAAACCTGAAAGGATTAGCTGGTCGTCGATTAGACGAATTTATGAAAATCAAGGGTGTAAAAGAGGCGAAGGTTATCAAAATTGCCGTGGCGTTTGAATTAGCAAAACGGATTTACTTTTCATAAATATGACTAACAAAGAAAACAAAACGACTATCACCGATCCATTTCAAGGAAATAAACATATCAACTATGCTTTGGTTGAATCTACGCGTCCGATGATGTACAAGGCGTTAAAATATTGGGGTAAAAAGCCACACAATATTTTTCGTAAATATATAGAAAATTACACAAAAGAAAACGAGATTGTGTTAGACGCTTTTGCTGGAAGTGGTATCACTCCGCTGGAAGCTATACAAGCAAATAGAAAAGCGGTTGCAATTGATCTTAATCCCATTTCTACTTTTATGATTGAAATGATAGCGAAACCGCTCAATTATTCAAAGTTTGGGAAATACTATACAGAAATACTGAAAAAATTGATAAAGGAAGAAAAGAATATCGGCGTTTTTGTTACGAAATGCAAAAAATGTGGAAATGAGGCAAGAGTTATTGGTGTTCATTGGGACGGCAACACCCCGATACTTATAAGATACGAATGCTCTTGTGTTAAAGGTAATCAAGGCAAGGAGCCGGATGATTTTGATAAGCAAATTATCAAAAAATCGGAAAACCTAAAAATTTCCTATTGGTATCCGGAAGATAAATTTCCAAAAACAATTTTTTTTAAATCTGTACGCAAAGGAATTGGAAATCAATATTACAAACTTTGGACAAATAGAACACTTTACCTAATTTCTTTTTTGTATAAAGAAATTGAAAATGTTGATGATGAAGAAATTAAAGATTTTTTGAAATTCGCTTTTATTTCAATGATTCATCTTGTCTCAATTATGGTTTCGGCAAGGAGACCAAAAAGCAAAAGGCCGGACTCTGGAAGTTGGGGAAGGCCAGCGTTTATTTTGCCTAAAAGACATATGGAACAAAATCCAGTCATTTTGTTTCAAAGAGCAGTTGAAGACAGACAAGGCGTTATAAAAGCAAAGAAATCTTCGGAAAAATTGCTTGCAAACAAGGTAAAAATAGCTAAAAACTTCCAAGAATTAGCTGACGATAAAAAAGATAAAAATTTACTTATTTTGACGATTGACGCTTTGGATTTATCAAAAAGTATTCCTGAAAATAGTATTGATTATGTACTGACCGACCCACCATACGGCGGACTTATTCAATATTTTAGCTTAAGTAGCCTTTGGGCAATTTGGTTAAAACATGATAATCCGAGATTTGAAATTCCATATCAAGATGAAATTACAATAGAACACAAGAAAGATTTTGAAAGATACCATCAATTACTCACTAAAGCGTTAAGAGAAATTTACAAGATTCTGAAGCCCGGACATTATTTGACGCTTACTTTTCACAACAGAGAAATAAATGTTTGGAATTCAGTTATTAAGGCGGGGGCTTATTCAGGATTTATTTTTGAAAAAATCTTATACCAACCAAACAAAAGAGCTTCGGAGGCAGGTGTTGCTATGCCATACGGTAGTGCAATCAGCGATTATTATTTGCGTTTCAAAAAACCTGAAAAAGCTGGCGTGTCCGATCATCAAAAAATGGATAAGGAAGAATATGAAAGAATTGTTGTTAAGGCCGCAAAAGATATTATTGCATTGAGGGGCGAACCAACAGAGATGACTTTTATTTTGAATGGAATTTATACCGAGTTGTTTTCCACTGGAAGATTTTTTGAAGGTAGTCACGAAGATATTGTAAATATTCTGAAAGAAAACATAGGAAATGTATTTGTCCTTATTGAAAGCAAGGGTGGCAAACTTGGACCTAAATGGTGGCTGAAAAATCCAGAAGATATGCTTTTCAAAAAAGTGCCTTTGTCGGATAGAATTGAGAAGGTGGTGCTTGATATGTTGCGGGGAAATATCAAAGTTACTTTTGATGAAATTCTGCAAAAATTATTCATCACTTTTCCAAATGGACTAACGCCCAACACAAAGGGGGTTATAGAAGTATTGAAAGAATATGCAACAACGACCGGCGATGGTCGCTGGCGATATAAACCAGAAGTAAATTATAGAGACACAGAGCATAGCGAAATGATTTACTATTTGTCTGAAGTTGGCAAAAAGGCGGGCTATAAAGTTTGGATTGGAAGTAAAGAGCAGGGCGATACTTTCAAAAATGAAAAGCTTTCAAAATATTGCACCGTGCCAAACCTTAAACTTTCCGGATTTTCCGATGATGAACTTCGCCGAATTGCGATGATAGATGTCCTTTGGTATGACGACACTTCTGTTAAATATGTTTTTGAGATTGAAAATAGCACAAGTATTACATCTGCGATAGAAAGAGCTTCACATATTCCAGAAGAGTATGATGTAAAAAGATTTATTGTTATACCAGAAGAAAGACAAAAAATGCTTGAGAGAAAAATGAATGAGCCGATGTTTCAAGAGGGTTATAATAAATACAAATGGCAGACTATTCATTATGACGCGTTGAAAGATTTTTATAATTTACACAAGAGCGATAAAACGATTAAACATAACGATTTGGATAATTTGAAATAAATTTATGGCAAAAAAGAAGCCACAAAAAAAAGCAAAATATGACAAGCGCAATACTCTCAATGACCTAACCGGTAGAGATTGGCTTTTGCTTACCAAAAGTATCTGGGTGAGCGAGAAGTGTGCCGATGATAAATTCGCTTTTCAACATCCTGCACCGTTTTTAATCAACGATATACGCAAGCTGATTTCGTTTTTTACAAAAAAGAACATGGTTGTTCTTGATCCGTTTTGCGGCTCGGGGACTACATTAGTGGCGAGTGCGCGAGAAGGCAGAAAAGGAGTTGGTATAGATTTGAGTAAGAAATATTGCCAGATGAGCCGAAAACGCTTGCAAGAATTAAAACTGAAAAAAGACCAACAAGTCATCTATGGAGATTCCCTTCAGAAAATTTCAAAAATTAAAGGGAAAATAGATTACTGCGTGACTTCGCCTCCCTATCATAATATCTTGCGGCATAACGGGGGCGGACTACGAGACGCAAAAGACAAAGATGTCCGTAATGGGTCGCGACTTGGTGTTGAGTTTTATTCAAACGATAAGCGAGATTTGGGTAACCAAGCGCAATACAAAGATTTTTTGCGAATGTTGAAGGATGTAATGGCGGAAGTTTATAAAAAATTACGAGACAAGAAATACTGCTCAATTATCATCAGCGATTTTACGGTAAACAAGAAAGAAACAAACGCTAGCGGTGATGTTATCCGGCTTATGCAAGACATAGGATTTAACTTTGAGGGTCAGGTTGTTTTAGTGCAAGACAATAAACCACTTTATCCTTTTGGTTACCCATTTGCGTACAAAATGAATCACCATCACCAATATATTTTGAATTTTAGAAAACTATGAATGAACGGGTACTGCTAACAAAATTAAAGATAAAAAATCTTGGACCTATTCAAGAAGATGAGGTTTCTTTTTCTAACTTCACTTTTTTCGTTGGGCGAAACAACGCTGGCAAATCACATTATCTAAAAGGAGTTGAGTTGTTGCTATCGTCTGGAATTAAAAAAGACCACATCGCTAAATGGCAAAGAGACAAAGAAAAGCCGATTGAGATAGAAGGTGAATTTACGGGGGTGGGTGATTTTACCAATCTGGTTACTACAAGTAACCATAAGCAAGCGATCGAAAATTCTATACAGGACGGAGTTCTTAAAGTTGTATCCACTCTTGATACAGAAAACGGCGCACAGCTTGGGATTCTTAACGAAAATGGCGAAGTACATAATCCGGGAGGATTTTCTGGCAATTTGCTAAAAATGCTTCCAGAGATTATCTCAATCTCAGCGACGGCAGACACCATTCAAGAATTAGCAGATAAGTCCAGCACTGCTTTAGGAAAATTGAAAAAAGAAGTAATGAGCTCATTCTTTCAAGAGCTTGCGGGAAAGACCAAGACACTTTTAGCAGATCTTGATAGCTTTTTACATAGTACGAATGCAGGGACTAGAGCCACTGCAATATCTGATTTTGAAAAAGGTATGAAAGAAGAATTTATGGGTGAATTTAGCGATGTAGTACCTTCCGTTGAGTTTGGATTGCCTGACGAAACTGTCATTGCCAAAGAGATGAAAATTCTTCTTGACGACGGACACAAAACCGAAGTGGAACAAAAGGGGCATGGATTACAACGAGCTACACTTTTAGCATTGTTAAAGTTGTTGGCAAAAAGTGGCAAGAGATACCAAGATCGTCCTGCTCCGATTTTTCTCATTGGAGAATTGGAGTCATTTTTACATCCATACGCCCAACGACAAATGGCAGAGGCTTTGATACAAATGATGGAGCGATACCAGATCGTAACCACGACACATTCGCCCTTTATTGTTACTCCGACTACAATCGAAGGATATCGCAGAGTTAGAAAGAGTAATAGCGATGGCTCAAAAAATATCACGCTTGACACTTCGTCCCTTGATGTTGATTTGATTAAGCGACACTTGGAGCGTCGCGGTAATCTTGAAGGATTATTTGCAGATAGAGTTATTTTACTTGAAGGGAATCACGACGAAGGATTCTATCAAAAGCTGATGGAAATTCTTGGCCTTTCTTTCCCCCAGCAAAAATTTACTCTATTTGTAAAGGCAGACGGGAAGAAACAAGTTCGTCTTGCGAGAAAATTTTATACGCAAATGTGTTTTGATGATATAGCTGCAATATGTGATTTAGACTATATTTTTAGTAGAGACCTAGAGTATTTGCTTGAAGAATTGGAACTTGATAAAGAGTTACCAGGTAAATTTCGGAAGCACATTGATTACACGGACGATGGAGAGCCAAGATTGGAATATATTCTTGAGAAAATAAAAGAAAAAGGTGAGCCAGAAAATATGGATGAACTGTTAAATTCTCTTGCAGAGAAAAGAATTTTTGTCTTGCGCCATGGTACTCCCGAAATGTATTATAAAAATAACACCAGAGAGAAAAGAGGATGGACGGAGTTACAAGCAGAGAATGATTTATTGGAAACTGAATACTTAAAAGAGTTGATGGGGAAAGTATTGGAATAAATTAGCCCCGCAAAAAAATCGGACGAAGCCTCCGCTAAAAAGGCGGACAGGCGCCACAAAAAAATTTTCTTTTCGCTTTGCCTGCCCGCCGAAGCCTCGGCGCTGGCGGGAAAGAAAAAATTGCGCGCGAAAAAATAAAAAATGTAGAAAAAATTATAGCCGGAATTGATGATGCCACCAAACTTAAAAATAAGAAAAAAATCAAAATTTCGTGATATAATAAAAGTAATTGTTAAATTACTTTTTATTCTTATTTATGGGGGTATTAACTCTAAAAGAATATCAAAAAAAGCGTGATTTTAAATTAACGCCTGAGCCGAAAAAATCAAAGCCCGGCAAAAAATACAAAAATATTTTTGTTGTCCAAAAACATGATGCAACAAATTTGCATTATGATTTTAGAATTGAAATAGACGGCGTTTTGGTTTCCTGGGCCGTACCCAAAGGACCTTCTACTGATCCACAGGAAAAACGTTTAGCCATACGAACTGAAAATCATCCCTTAAAATACGCTAATTTTGAAGGAATTATTCCAGAAAATCAATACGGTGCCGGCACTGTCATTGTCTGGGACCAGGGCAAGTATCAGAATCAAAGAGATATTAAAATGTCTAAGGCTTTATTAAATGAAGGCAAAATTGAAATTTGGCTAAAAGGCAAAAAAATTCAGGGCGGTTATAATTTGATTAAAACCGGTAAAAATAAACAAGGTAAGGAACAATGGCTTTTAATGAAAACTGCTGACGAAAAAGCAGATGCCAGAAGAAATCCAACCAGCACCGAGCCAAAATCTGTCAAAAGCAACAAAACAATAAAACAGATTAAAAAAGAATATATTCTCAAAAAGAAAAAAACATAAGCTAAGAAAATGCCGGGCGTTCGGCTTTATATTGCCCCCAGCATCAAAAATAATTTATTATGAAAATCAAAATATTGGGTACAAGAGGCGAAATTGAAGCCTCTGCACCTTATCATTCTCATCATTCTGGAGTTTTAGTAGACAAAAAAATATTATTTGATTTAGGCGAACCTGAATTTTTAAACCATAAACCTAAAGTGATTTTTTTTACGCACCTGCATCCTGACCATGCCTATTTTATCCGTTCCAAATATAAAGAGCCGCATAGCAAGGCTCAGTTTTATGCACCTGAAAAATATGAGAATGGATTGCCTGTTAAAGTTTTTAAAAAAACAAAAAAAATCAATGCTTACAAAATAACAGCTATCCCGACTCATCATAGCAAAAAAGTAAAATCACAAGCTTATTTAATTGAAAAAAATAAACAAAAAATATTATATACAGGTGATTTGATCTGGATCAATAAAAAATACCATCCTAAATTAAAAAAATTAAATTTAGTCATTACAGAAGCCAGTTTTTTTAGAAAAGGCGGCATGATTAGGCGTGATAAAGAAACCGGCGAAATTTACGGCCATAATGGCGTGCCTGATTTAATTAATTTATTTAAACGATTCACTGAAAATATTGCTTTAATGCATTATGGCAGCTGGTTTTATGAAGATATGAAAAAAGCGCGAAAAAAGATTAAAAATTTAGCCAAAGACAATGATATTAATATTATTATCGGTTATGACGGTTTAAAAATAAATGTTAATCAATTAAGAAATGAATAAAAAACTGACACAAATTAAAAAAGAAATTCTGAAAAATCTTGTTGACTTCAAAAAATTTAAAAAAGATTTTAAAATACTTAAAAAATTTATTAAACATTGAGCTTATACAATAAACTATTGACAAAATTTTATTGATTTGTTAGATAGCTCATGTTATAATATCAACGTTCAAATTTAAACCAATCATCTTAACCAAATAAACTGAATTTAGAATTATAAAAAAGAAGCTAGTCGCAAAAAACTTCTTTTTTAAATTAATAAAAAGTGCCTATGAAGAAAAAAATAAATAACAAAAAGAAAGGCGCGGCAAAGACCAAAGAAGTTCAAAAGGATATTATTCTGTTTGTCGGCAATATTAACAAAGATCATTTAAACAGCGTTAAAGATCTTGAGAAATACCTTGGCCGTAATCTTAAAATTGGCTTAATTACTGGTTTACAGAAAAAAATAAAACCGGAAATGTCAGAAAAAATAAATATATTTATTAGAACAGATTTGAAAAAACTAAGCGCGATTGAAGAAGCTTTAAAAAAATACAGGGAAAGGATTTTAACTGTTGTAGCCAAACATGAATTTAGCATTAATTTATTATCACGCATTGTTCATTTTTTCCCATATTTAAGAATGCCTAATTCAAGATCACTAAAAATTGCCAGTGATAAGCTAGAAATGCGAAAAGCATTTAAAAGATATTATCCTAAAATCACACCTAAATTTATTCATGTCAAAAAATACACTGATATAATTATTAAAAAAATTATCAAAGAAATCGGCTTTCCTTGTGTAATCAAGCCGACCAATCTTTCAACCAGCAAATTAATTATCAACTGTTATTATCGGGAAGAATTGGAAAAACACCTTAAAGAAGTGCTTAGAAAAGTCAAAGCGCTTTACAAAAAATCGCAAATGGAAGTCGAGCCAAAAGTTATTGTGGAAGAATTCATGGAAGGCCAAATGCATACAATTGACGCTTATGTTAATTCTTTCGGCAAACTTTACTACACGCCGGCAATTGATGTAAAAACCGGCAAAGAAGCCGGCTATGACGATTTGTTTTTATACAGCCAAATAACGCCTTCGGTTTTAAACAAGGAAGAAGAATTAAAAGCCAGAGAGGTTGTCCAAAAAGGCACTCATTCTGTGGGTCTGCGTTCATCTACTGTTCATGTTGAATTAATGAAAACCCCTAAGGGCTGGAAAATTATTGAATTAGGCGCAAGGCCAGGAGGATATCGCGAAGAATTATTATATCATACTTATGGAATAAAACATCACCTAAACGATTATCTAATCAAACTGGGCAAAAAACCAATTATAAAAAAGAAAGTTAAAAAGCATGTTGGCTTTATAAAATTTTGGCCTCATAAAGCAGGCAAAATAAAAGCCATTAAAGGTTTAATTAAAGCCAAAGAGCTAAAAACATTAGTTAGATTAAGACATATTAAAAAAGTGGGTGATTATGCTGGCTTATCAAAAGATGGTCATTTATTTGTCGTGGCTTTCACCCTGGCCACCAAAACCAGAAGCGATTTGCTGGGTGATATTAGGAAACTGGAAAAATGGATTGTTATAGAAACCGTCAAAAATGGCAAAACCAAGAACAAAAAATAAGATATACCAATAACCGCCCCGCACCTTTTTATAAAAAGGTGCGGGGCGGTTTTAAATTTTTTAAATATCTGCTAAACTATTATCAATCCCAAAATTATGATAAATAAAGCAAAAAATATAATCAAAAAAATCAAATCTGCTCCAGCCGGCAAAAAATTTTTAATCATTTTATATTCGCTTATATTTCTGGCTATTTTAACGGCTATTATTATAATGGGCTATTTGCAATGGCAAAAAAATGCCGAGGAAAAGGCGATAGAGCAAGTTAGAACACAGATTAATAATTATTATGATTATCAATTCCAGTCTATTGAATATACCAAAATAAAAAAAGGGCCTGATGATATGGTTTATTACTATGCTGCTGACGGCAAAAGATACGTTTTCCCAACACAAGAGATTTATCAATCTTGGTTCCCAAATATAAAAATCGCTGATGTTAACTCCCAAAGCTTGGAAAAATTATATGAAACACCTTTGGGTGGCAATGTTTTCTTCCGACCCGGCAGCTTACTGACAACGCCGAGTATTTTTGATACTTATTTGGTTATTAAAAACGGACAAATTAGAAAAATTAATGAAAATTTACTAAAACAAATATACGGCGAAAACTATCAGAATTTAGTTAATTCTTTGCCTGAATATTATTTTTCGCAATATAAAATTATTGAACCAATAAAAATATTAACTGATTTTCCAGAAATTCCATTAGAAATTACTATTGATCAGAATAAAGGTCTAAAATAAAAATTTATGAGAACTATTTTTCTTATTTTAATCAATATTGCCTTACTTTGCGTAATTTTTATTACCGGTTTTTATTTATTTACTCAAGAAATTGGAATTTTTGCTAAAAGCAACGATTATAATATAAATAAAAGCTTAAATGTTGATATTACTGAAAAAATTAAAGAAATCAAGCGAGAAAAACCGCCAGAAAAAGAAATCAGAGGACTTTATTTAACTGCTTATTCAGCCAATATGCCGGAAAGGATGGAGCGATTCATTGAATTAATTAATGATTCCGATTTAAATGCCGTAGTCATTGATATTAAAGATTATTCAGGTGTGATTGCTTATGACAGTAAAATTGAAATCGTTGATCAATTAGGCAATGATAGTAATCTAATAAAAAATCTGCCGGATTTAATTGAAAAATTCCATCAAAATAATATTTATGTTATTGCCAGACAAACGGTATTTCAAGATCCAGAATTAACCAGCAAAAAACCAGAATGGGCAGTCAAAAATACCGGCACTGGCGGAATTTGGCATGACTGGAAAGGTTTGGCTTGGGTCGATCCAACCAATCAGAATGTTTGGCATTATAATTTAGCCATTGCCAAAGAAGCTATTTCCCTTGGTTTTGATGAAATAAATTTTGACTATATTAGATTTCCTTCAGATGGACCAATGCAGCAAATGGGTTTTAAAAATTTAAAAGGCCGAGCCAAGCATGAAGTAATGAAAGATTTTTTTGCTTTTTTATATGAAAATCTTAAAGACGAACCAGCTTATATTTCAGCCGATTTATTCGGTTTTACCACTGAAAGAGAGGACGATATGAATATTGGCCAGCAAATTGAAGATGCGGCAATTTATTTTGACTATGTCTGCCCAATGGTGTATCCTTCACATTACCCAAGCGGCCATTTAGATTTAGCCAACCCAGCTGCTCATCCCTATAAAGTTGTCAGCCAAGCTATGAAAAAAGGAACTGAAAGTTTAACCTCTCCTCAACCAAAAACAATTATTAATGAAGAAACAGGAGAAAAGACAATTATTGAACCCGAAAATCCTATAGAATACAGAGCTAAAATCAGGCCATGGCTCCAGGCCTTTCATATGGGTGCTCAATATACGCCAACCATGATTGAATCTCAAATCCAGGCCTCAAACAAAAACGGCGGCTACGGCTACTTGCTTTGGAATGCCCGCAATGTTTATGATTACTTACCCTAAAGGCTAAATTTTTAATTTTAAGTAAAATCTAAATGCATAATGCATAAATTTAAAATTTATAATTTAGAATTTAAAATTATAAATCATGTCCCAAGACCAACTTAAAAATTTTATAAAAAACAACCTTGTCTGGCTAATTATAGGCGCGTTTTTTTTAATTTCTATAAATCCCCGAATTTTTATTCCTTTAATTATAATTATATTAATTTCATATAAACCAATTTTACAATTAATTAATAAATTCAAATCTATGGAAGAAAAAACAATAGATTATTCAAAATTAACTAACACCAGCGTAAAAAATATAAAAAAAATCATTCTTGGTGTAGTTATTGTTTTGATTGTTTTAATTATTTTAACTCAAATGATTGTTATTATCCCTGCCGGCCAAACGGGCGTTTATCATTTATTCGGCAAAGTTAAGGACAGGGAATTGCATTCCGGCATTCATTTGATAAATCCATTAGCTAAGATAACCAAAATGAGCATTAGAACAGAACAATACACCATGTCAATTGCCCAAAGCGAAGGCGAGCGTATTGGCGATGACTCAATTGATTCTCTAACTAAAGAGGGATTAAAAGTTACTTTAGACCTGACAATTTTATATCATTTAATGGAAGATCACGCTTCTGATGTTTATAAAACTATTGGTGTTGATTATGATGAAAAAATTATCAGGCCTGAAGTTCGTAATGCCATCAGGGAAATGATTGCTTTATATGAAGCCAAGGATATTTATTCTGAAAAAAGAAAAGAAGCCGCTAACAAAATTTTAGAAAAATTAAAAACTAATATCGAGCCAAGGGGCATTGCAATTGAAACTGTTTTATTGCGCAATGTTATTTTGCCGCCGCTTTTGACTAATGCTATTGAAGAAAAATTAACGGCCGATCAGGAAGCCCAAAAATACGATTTTATCCTGCAAAAAGAAAAAAAAGAAGCTGAGAGAAAAAGGATTGAAGCTAGAGGCCAAAGAGATGCTCAAACCATTATTAATCAAAGCTTAACGCCTCGTTATTTACAGTATTTGTATATCCGCGAACTAAAAGACAGAGAAGGCACTATTTATGTCCCTTATGATTTGCCTTTATTCAGAGGTTTATAAAACAAAAAATCCCCAAGTTAATGGGGATTTTTTTATTTGAAAAATTTTATAAAAAGTTATAAAGTAATATAAAGCAACCTCATATAACATCATCAAACTTAATATAACTTCATATAATCTCATGACAAAACTCACTCCCATGTTAAAGCAATACAAAGATATCAAGGGTCAATACCAAGATGCTGTCCTCTTTTTTAGATTAGGTGATTTTTATGAAATGTTTGGCAAAGATGCAATTGAGGCCTCAAAAATTTTAAACATTACTTTAACGTCCAGAAATAAAGGCACACCAAATGAAACTCCTTTATGCGGAATTCCATATCATGCAGCTGAAAGTTATATTGCCAAACTAACTAAAGCAGGTAAAAAAGTTGCTATTTGTGAACAAATTTCTGATCCAAATCTGCCAGGCATTGTCCAACGAGAAGTTATTCGTATTGTTACCCCTGGGACAACTTTAGATAATAATGTCTTAGCCAATAATCAAAACAATTTTCTTGTTTCAATTTTCAACAAAGAAAACAAATGGGGAATTGCTTTTGTTGACTTAACTACTGGTGAATTTAGATTAGCTGAATTAAACAAACTTGACAATTTATTAAATGAACTAAACCGCGTTTTACCTTCCGAAATTATTATTACCCCTGATTTAAATGAAATTTTAGAATTAAAAACCAAACTGGAACAAATTGCCAATCTTAATGTTTTTCATCCTTCATTATTTAATCCCGCAACCGAAACTTTACTTGAACATTTTAAAGTTAAAAGCTTGCAAAGCTTTGGTATACAAGATTATCAAATTGGCATTGAAGCTGCCGGCAATTTATTGAACTATCTAAAAGACACACAAAAAACCAGTTTAGAGCATATTAATAAAATCTCTCTATATAATATTTCTGATTATATGATTTTAGATGAATCAACGATTAGAAATTTAGAACTATTATATACTTATCAATTTTTTGAAGAAAAAGGCTCATTAATTTCAATTATTGACCAGACTCAAACTGGAATGGGCGGCCGGCTTTTGCGCAATTGGCTTTTGCATCCTTTAATTAAACTGGAAAAAATCCAACAAAGGCTAGATGCTGTTGATGAATTTTTTAATAATCTTGATTTGCGGGAAAATCTTAAAAAAGAATTAAAAAATATTTCAGATATTGAACGTTTAATTGGTCGACTTGGCTGCAAACGAACCAACGCGCGCGATTTACTAAATTTAAAAAACAGTTTGCAAATTATTCCTCAAATAAAAAAACTACTTAAATCCTGCAATTCAAAATTTCTTAAGCAAGCAAATAAAAACTTAGATGAACACAAAGATATTGTTAATTTAATTGAAAAAGCTATTGCTGAAGATCCGCCTTTATTAATTACTGACGGGGGAATGATAGCTGATGGTTATAACAAAGAACTTGATGAACTGCGCAAAATTTCAACCTCTGGCAAAGACTGGGTTAAAGATTTACAGCAAAAAGAAATTGAAAAAACCAAAATTTCCTCACTTAAAGTTAAATTTAACAAAATTTTCGGTTATTATATTGAAGTTTCTAATGCCAATTTGGATCAAGTGCCAGAAAATTATACTCGCAAACAAACTTTGGTTAATGCTGAAAGGTTTGTTACCCCAGAACTTAAAGAATATGAGCAAAAAATTTTAGGGGCTGAAGAAAAAATTATAGAACTCGAGCAAAAATTATTCTGGGAAATTAGAGATGAAGTAGCCAAGCATTTTGAAACAATTCAGGAAACAGCACAAGTCATTGCTCAGCTTGACGTACTTTTAAGTTTTGCTAATGTGGCATTATTAAATAATTACAATAAGCCGGAAATAAATGATGGGGAAGTAATTGAAATAAAAAACGGTCGGCATCCAGTAATTGAAAAATTGCAACCCCAAGAATCATATGTGCCCAATGACGGCCTATTTAATAATACAGATCATCAATTAATTCTGCTTACAGGGCCCAATATGAGCGGTAAATCAAGTTATTTGCGCCAAACAGCTCTGATTATCCTTTTGGCTCAAATTGGCTCATTTGTGCCCGCTCAGAGCGCCAAAATAGGCCTGACCGACCGCATATTCACCCGCGTAGGCGCTTCAGACAACCTAATCCGCGGCCAGTCAACTTTTATGGTAGAAATGCAGGAAGCCGCTAATATTTTAAATAACGCCACTCATAAAAGTTTTATTGTTTTAGATGAATTGGGTAGGGGAACATCCACTTTTGACGGCGTATCCATTGCCTGGGCTATTGTGGAATTTATTTATAAAAACATTAAAGCTAAAACTTTATTTGCCACTCATTACCATGAATTAATTGACATGGTGGAAAAATTAGACAAAGCCAAAAATTATGCTGTTTCAGTTAAAGAAACTGACACCGGTGTAATCTTTTTACGTAAAATTATACCCGGTGGCATTAACCGCTCTTATGGCATTGAAGTTGCCAAACTCGCCGGTCTGCCAAAACCATTAACAGACCGGGCTTATGATATTCTTGGTGAACTAGAAGCTGAACTGCAAATTTCCAATGGTAATTCAGCAGCTAAACAAAAAACAAAGAAACCAAAAGAAGACAAACTTAAAAAAGAATTAGATAAAATTGAGCCTGACAATTTAACACCGCTTGAGGCCTTAAAAAAATTAAAAGAATTTAAGGATAAACTCAACAAAACTTAAGGAATATAAAACTTTAATTTTATCTAATTATGAAATTAGGTAAAGCTAAAGCTGTACAATCCAAAAAGAAACCCCACCCTGTGGAAGGGATGTGATAATGTCCTATTAAGAGGAAGTTAAAATGTCCTCTAA
>CAZPVP010000022.1:0-14889 GCA_964590345.1 uncultured Gammaproteobacteria bacterium
ATGTGTTAATAACTTCATTTTACATCATAGTGGGGCACTCTAACTTGAATTCGGTTTGGCCGTTTTCGCCCTTTACATTTTTATAAAAATATGATTAAATTTTTAAAAATAAAGGAGGTTTAAATGCGGAAAGAAATTAAGGATTTGCTCAAAAGAGCAGACGCTGTAAAAAAAGAAACAGCAAAAAATATTCAGGAACTAAGAGAAAGCCTTTTTGAGCTTTGGGAAGCGATTCTGGAGGATGAGGGTTTAGCCTTAATTGATTAAATTTGCGAATAACAAAAGAGCTAACTTTTTAAGTTAGCCCTTTTTATTTTAAAATTTATTTAAACATCCAAATTTTTTACTGACTTGGCGTGAGCTTGAATAAAACGTTTGCGGTTTTCAACTTCACCGCCCATTAAAATTTCAAAAATTTCATCAGCCTTAGCAGCATCTTCTATTGTGATTTGTTTCATGACACGAGTTTTAGGGTCCATAGTTGTCTCCCATAATTGTTCAGGATTCATTTCACCAAGACCTTTGTATCTTTGAATATTGATTTTAGTTCCTGATTTTGTTTCTATTGTTTCCGTTTCAGCTTCACTTTCAGTTTCGGTTTTAGCTTCACTTTCTTCTTTTTTTACTTTTTTTCCTTCTTTTTCTTTTAACAATTTTTCAACGATAGCTTCTTTTTCACTATCCGAATAAGTCCATTGCATTTCTTTGCCTTTGCCAATGCTATAAAGCGGCGGTTTAGCAATATAAATATAACCTTTTTTAATTAATTCGGGAAAATAACGGTAAAATAAAGTTAAAAGCAAAGTTTTAATATGAGCGCCGTCAACATCAGCATCAGTCATAATAATTATTTTATTATAACGCAAGTCTTCAATATTAAATTGTTCGCCTATATTTGTGCCCAAAGCAATGATTAGCGATTTTAATTCATTATTAGCCAGCATTTTATCAATTCTGGCTCTTTCTACATTTAAAATTTTTCCGCGTAATGGCAAAATAGCCTGGAATTCGCGATTGCGTCCTTGTTTTGCAGAACCGCCAGCAGAATCACCTTCAACAATAAAAAGTTCAGCAGTTTCAGCATCTTTAGTTGAGCAATCAGCTAGTTTGCCAGGCAAAGTTAAGCCGTCTAAAGCTCCTTTTCTTAAAATTGTTTCTCTGGCAGTTTTTGCTGCTTGGCGGGCTTTGGCAGCTAAAAGACATTTGCCAATAATTGCTTCAGCGTCACGGGGATGCTCTTCAAGATAAATACCAAAATATTCTGCCATGATATTATCAACAATGGATTTAACTTCAGCATTGCCTAATTTAGCTTTGGTTTGTCCTTCAAATTGAGGATTTTTTAATTTGACGCTAACAACGGCTGTTAAACCTTCACGTGTATCATCACCACTTAAATTATCCTCTTTTTCTTTTAAAACATTTTTACTGCGGGCAAAGTTGTTTAAAGTTCTGGTCAAAGCAGTTTTAAAACCGATTAAATGCATGCCTCCTTCAGTAGTATGAATATTATTGGCAAAAGAAAGAGTCGTTTCATTAAATTCATCAACATATTGCAGGGCAATTTCAACTATAACATCATCAGCTTCTTTATGAACATAAAAAATATTGTCATGTTTTGGCTCTTTGGTGTAATTAAGGAATCTGATATAAGAAGCAATACCGCCTTCAAAATAAAAAGTATATTCTTTTTTGTCTTTTTTATCCCTTTCGTCTCTGACAATAATTTTGACACCTTTAGTAAGATAAGCTTGCTGCCTTATATGTTTTAAAATTGTTTTTAAATTAAATTCGGTTATTGTAAAAATTTGAGGGTCAGGCTTGAAAGTGATTCTGGTGCCAGTACCGCGAATTGGTTTTATAGGTTTAACTTTGCTAATTGGCTTACCTCTTTTGTATTCCTGCATCCATAATTTCCCATTTCGTTTAACTTCGGCTTTCATGTGTTCAGAAAGGGCATTAACAACAGAAATACCAACGCCATGCAAACCGCCTGAAACTTTATAGCCGCCTTCGCCAAATTTACCGCCGGCATGTAGTTTTGTTAAAACTGTTTCCAATGCTGATTTTTTTGTTACTTTATGTCTCTCAACAGGGATACCGCGGCCATTATCAGCAACGGAAACACTGCCGTCAGCTGACAAGACAACAGTTATTTGGTCACAAAAACCTGCCATAGCTTCATCAATACCATTGTCAACAACTTCCCAGACAAGGTGATGCAAGCCAGCTTCGGCAGTATTACCAACATACATGCCCGGACGTTTGCGTACCGGATCAAGGCCTTCTAAAACAGTAATTTGCTTGGCGCTATATTCAGAGGAAGCTTTATTTATTTTTGACTTCTTTTTGTTTGCTGGAGCTGGTTTTTTAGTGATTTTTTTTGTCTTTTTAATTGTTTTTTTGCTGGGACTGGTTGTTTTTTTAGTTTTTTTGCTTTTCTTTTTGGGCATTATTTTAATAAATCAAATAATTAATAAGCGATATTTTATAATCGCCTAACTAATTTAATTATAGCAATAATTTTAAATATATTCAAGCCCGTTTTTTTACTTAAAACCCAAGAGATGATATAATATAAGAAATTCAATGTTTGAAATTTTAAACAAACATTAATTTTTAAATTTCAATATTAAGATTTAGTGTTAATAAAAATTATGATTAATGAAGATAAATTGTATGAAAAGCAATTAGGATTTGCTTATTGGTATGTAACGCATAAAGCAATGTTAAAAAATATTTTAACAGTTTTTTTAATTGTTGTTATTTTTATTTTAGTCGCTTATAATCTTTATTTATTAATTTTTAATTTAGTTATTTATCAAAAAAATCATCAGGCTGTTTTAAATGATTTTATAACAGCCAATCCTAATTATGCGGTTTTGAGGCAGGTGAGCTTACCCCAGCCGATTCAAACCAGTCAAATTCAAGTGCTTTCTAATAAGCAAGGTTATGATTTGATGGTGGAAGTCGCTAATCCAAATCAGGATTGGTGGGCAACTTTTAATTATCAATTTCAAGTGGGCCAATCATTGACAGATAAAAGAAAAGGTTTTATTTTGCCTGGTGAAAGAAAAAAAATGATTGATTTAGGAGTTGAACAGGGTAATTTAGCTTCTCAAATAGTTTTGACTAATTTAAATTGGCAAAAGGAAATTAATTTTGTTGATTTATATAGTAAAAGATTTCAATTTGATATTGCTAATGTTCAATATGTGCCGGCTAGAGAATTAGGTATAGGCGAAGAAATTCCTGTTAGTCGGGTGAATTTTAAAGTAACAAATGACAGCGCTTATAATTATAGAGATGTTAATTTTTTTATTTTTTTGATGTCTGGAGATAGGATTGTCGGTGTTAACAAAATAGTAACCCGTGAATTATTAAGTGGTGAGACTAAAGATTTGACAGTGAATTTTTTTCAACGTTTGCCCAAAGTTACGAGCGCTGAAATCGTCCCTGAAGTTAATATTCTTGATGAAACTGTTTTTTTGAAATTTTAGAAAGGGATAAGTTCTAATTATGAAAATAAAAAAGTTAAGCTTAATTTTTAAAAAATTTGACTGGCTTTTACTGCTTAATGTTTGTTTCTTAATAATTTTAGGTCTAATTTTAATATATAGCGTAGCCTTAGGCAGCCAAAGCGAACAAAACTTTTTGAATTTTGAAAAACAAATAGTTTTTTTTATTTTTGGTGTTTTTCTCGCTTTATTTATAGGTTTTTTCTTTGATTACCGTGTTTTAATAAGATATAATATTTTTTTATATATTGCGGGCGTCTTATTATTAATTGCTGTTTTGATTTTTGGTAAAACAATAAGAGGTACAACTGGCTGGTTTGCAATAGGTGATTTTTCTTTCCAGCCAGTGGAATTTATTAAAATATTTTTAATAATTTATTTAAGTAAATTTTTAAGCGATAAAGCAAAATATATCGGTCGTTTTAAATATCTTGTTTTGAGCAGTTTTGGTGTTATTTTGCTAATGATTTTGATTGTCATGCAGCCAGATTTTGGTTCAGCCTTGATTTTGTTTATGCTTTGGTTGATTTTAATTTTGTTAACCGGTATAAAAAAGAGTCATTTGATTTTTTTAGTCAGTTTATTAATAATTAGTAGTTTGATTTTGTGGTTTTTCGTTTTTCAAGATTATCAGAAAGAAAGAATAATGGTTTTTATAAATCCTTCTCTGGATCCATTAGGCAGTGGTTATAATATAACTCAAGCCATGATTGCCATTGGTTCCGGACAGTTTTTTGGCAAAGGATTGGCATTTGGTTCACAAAGCCAGTTAAAATTTTTGCCTGAAAGCCAAACTGATTTTATATTTGCTGTTTTGGCCGAAGAATTAGGCTTGGCCGGTATTTTGTTGTTAATAGCTCTTTTTGGTTTTTTATTCTTTAGATTGATTAATATCGCCAAGAAAACTCAGGATAATTTTGCGACATATTTGATAATTTCTATTTCCACTTTGTTTTTTATTCAATTAATTATAAATATTGGCGGTAATTCGGGGCTTTTACCAGTTACTGGCATTACTTTGCCTTTTGTCAGCTATGGAGGCAGCTCTTTAATTGCTAATATGATCTTGATAGGTCTAGTTGAATCTATAGTAGTTAGAAATTAGAATTATTGAAATTGAATTGTCATTTGCCGAGGTGACAAATGAGCCTGTTATGAAAGATTGCTATCTTATATTTCTCTAAGGCAGTTGACAAAATTTTAAAAATAATTTAATATATTTTTATTATGCAAAATTTAGATAAATTTCCAGCTTTTTTTGATGAGGAAGTGAAAATAGCAGCTTATTGTCCTTTATGTGACGCTGATTTAAATCCAATAAAAGCAAGAATTATTGAGGAAAAAAATGATTTGTATTTAGTTCATATTCAATGCGATAAATGTAAAGGTTTTGTTTTAGCTTTAGTTTTAAGAACAGAAAATGGTCTGACTTCAATTGGTTTAATTACTGATTTGAATTTTAATGATGTTTATAAATTTAAGAATAAGGATAAGATTTCAGCTGATGAAATAATTAAACTCCATAAGAATTTTAATAAAAGAAATTTAGTCAAAGAAATTTTAGGTACTAATAAAATAACAAATAATTAATATGGCAACTTATACATTAAAGGTTAAAAAAAGAGAATTAGAGGGCGAGAAAGTTTCGAAGTTAAGAGAGCAAGGTTTAATCCCGGCTGTTTTATATGGGCATGATATAAAAAATCAAAATTTGAGTATAGCTAAAAATGATTTTTTAAAAGTTTATGAACAAGCAGGTTCAAGCAGTTTAATAGATTTACAGATTGATGAAGCTAAGCCAGTAAAAACTTTAATCCAGGATTTTCAGATAAATCCATTAACTGATGAAATAATTCACATTGATTTTTATCAGATTAAAGAAGGTGAAAAAATCACTACTACAGTGGAATTAGAATTTACTGGAGAAGCTCCAGCAGTTAAAGAGCTTGGCGGTGTTTTGGTTAAAAATTATTATGAAATTGGGATTGAATGTTTGCCAAAAGATTTAGAACTTATTGAGAAAATTTCCGTTGATTTGTCAGTTTTAAAAACTTTTAATGATGCTATTTATATAAAAGATTTACAAATGCCAGCAGAGATTAAAATTTTAGAATATCCTGATCAAGTCGTTGCTTTAGTCGCTCCGCCAAGAGAAGAAGAAAAAGAAGAAGAAAAGCCGGCGGAAGAAATGCCTGAAGAAGTTGGGGCTAAGGAAGGTGAAGAAACTAAAGAAGGAGAAAAAGAGCCTGAGGCAAAAGAAGCTGAAAGCGCTGAAGCAAAAGAAACTGAAAAATAAAAAAATAATTTTATAAAATATGCTCCAATTGTTATAATGAATATGGAGCATATTTATTTAAGTCTAAATTTTAAATTAATGAAAAAGCCAATTTATATAATAGTTTTTCTTTTATTAATTTTTGTTTTGGCAGGTTGTTCTTTGGTTAGATTTTTGAATTATAAAATAACTGAACCAGAATTAATTTTTAGAGAGCCAAACGGGGAAGAAGTTATTCGGCGAAAAATTGATGGTGCGCCAATTGAAAACGAAGCAGCGACTAATTTATATCCAATTGCTATTATGGTAGAAAATGCTATTGACGCTTGGCCGCTTTCTGGCTTGGATAAAGCTAATATTGTGATAGAAGCGATTACCGAAGCTTCAACACCCCGTTTTGTGGCAATTTATGCTAATAATGAAACAATAGAAAAGATTGGCCCTGTGCGCTCAGCCAGGCCTTATTATTTAGATTGGATTGAACCATTTGAATCAGTTTATATGCATGTTGGCGGTTCGCCTGAAGCTTTGCGAAAAATCAGAAGCGATAGTTATGATCTAATTGATTTGGATCAGTTTTTTAATTATAAATATTATTGGCGGGACAATAAATGGCGCTATGCGCCTCATAATGTTTTTACTTCTTCTGGTTTAATTAAACAGGCTTTAGAAGATGAAAATTTAAAAGAACCGGCTGATTATGAGATGTGGCAATATAAAAAAGACAAAGATTTGGAAAATCGGCCGGATAAAGTTAATGATATAACTTTGCTTTATACTAATAATTATTATAAAGTTGATTGGCAGTATAATAAAGAAGAAAATAATTATATTCGTCATCAGGCTGGGAATATTATGAAATTAAGTGATGGGGAATGGGTCAAAGCTAAAAATATTATTGTGCAAGTTAATGATATGTATGTACTCGATCAGGTTGGCAGAAAAAGAATTACAACAATAGGCGACGGTAATGCTTGGATTTTTAGAGATGGTGAGGCAATTGAGGGTAAATGGATTAAAAAATCAAAAGATGAGAGGATAAAATATTTTGATAAAGATGATAATGAGATAGAATTTAATGGCGGCACTACCTGGATTGAAGTTATCCCGGATGAAGATTATTTGCGATATTGATTGAAGCTAATTAACACGAATTTAGACGAATTTAAAACCCGTTTTAGCGGGATTTTTATTTGACAAAAATAAATATTTATGATAAGTTTTAGTATTCTAAAACAAGTTCTCTTTGCTAAAAAAAGACGGATATAAAGGAGGTGATTTTAGGTGAAATTTAAAGTTACTGCTAATGTGGGTTTAGAAGCTCAGGGAAATACTGTTTACCGATTTACAAATTTTGAAATCATAATTGATGGAGATAAAACATTTACTTTTCAGCAATTATTCGAATCTTTGGAAAAAGAAGCCAGGGCAAAATATCAAGATTTTAAAAATTTTGCCAATATTCGAGTGGCAAAAGTTGAAGAATAAAACTAAAAATAAAGGCCGCACAAAAAGTCGTGGTCTTTTTATTTTTTAATAATGATTACTCGGTCAAAACCGCACAAATCTTTTTTGACTTTTATTTTATAGGCTGGCAAAGTTTTTCTTGCCAGTTTTTTTATTTGCGTAGTTTGATTATGCCCGATTTCAAGAAAAATTGCCTTGGGTTTTAGATTATATTTTTTTATTTGTTCAAAAAATGCATTAAAATATTTTAAGCCGTCTTTGCCGCCATACCAGGCGATTTTTGGCTCAAATTTTAAGCCGATTGTATCTGAAGAAGGCAATAAGTTTTTTTCAGTTTCATCGAGATAAGGGATATTGGCTGTGATAATTGAATTCTGAGATCTGAGATCTGAGATTTGAGATTTGATTAGTGGTTCGAGGAGGTTGCCTTTGAAAAATTTTATTTTAACATTATGGATTTTTGCATTTTTTTTGGCAAGTGATAATGCTTGGTCTGAAATTTCAGTACCGTAAAATTGGCCTTTGAGATTTTTGGCTAAAGCAATAATAATTGCTCCAGAGCCCACTCCAATGTCGCAAATTGAGATTTGAGATTTGAGGTTTGAGATTCGAGATTTGCAATATTTTATTACTTGTTTAACTAAAAGTTCTGTTTCAGGACGGGGAATAAGTACATTTTTGTTAACCATAAAATTCAGCTTATAAAATTCCTGATAGCCCAAAATATAAGCGATTGGCTCGCCTTTGACTCGGCGATTAAATAATTTTTTGAATTTTTTTAATTGATTAGCAGTAAGTTTTTTATTTGGATATTTATATAAATATTCTTTGGGCTTATTTAGGGTTTTAGTCAGCAAAAGTTCAACATCTAAAATCGGACTGGAGGATTTAGCCTTTAATTTTTGAGAATAATTTTTTAGGATTTGTTTAATATTCATGTTTAAATTTCCGAATACCGAATTCCGAAAGCCGAAATATTGTTTTTGTAATTCGGAATTCAGCTTTTGGAATTAAAAATTATTCATCGGCTTCTTTTAAATCATTAATGATTTGATCCAAATTACCGTCTAAAATTACTTGAATATTATTCCAGCTTTTTTTTATCCTGTGATCAGTAATTCGGTCCTGAGGAAAGTTATAAGTTCGTATTTTTTCGGCCCGCATGCCTGCACCAACTTGCAGTTTTCTTTTGGCGCCCATTTCTTCCATTCTTTTTTCTTCTTCAATAGCCAAAAGCCTTGACCGTAAAATTTGCATGGCTCGTTCTTTGTTTTGCAGTTGAGAACGTTCATCCTGGCAGGAAACAACAGTATTGGTCGGCAGATGGGTAATTCTGACAGCCGAATAAGTCGTGTTAACACTTTGGCCGCCATGTCCGCCGGCGCAAAAAGTATCAATTCTTAAATCTTTAGGATCAATTTTAAACTCAATTTCTTCAGCTTCAGGTAGAACCGCTACAGTCGCTGTTGAGGTGTGGACGCGGCCTGATTTTTCAGTTTCTGGCACTCTTTGGACACGGTGGACGCCGCTTTCATATTTTAGTGAGCCGTAAACATTATGGCCTTTTATTTCAAAAATGACTTCTTTAAAACCGCCTATGCCGATTTTGCTTGAAGACAATGTTTTAACTTGCCAAGCTTTGCTTTCAGCATAGCGTGAATACATGCGGAACAAGTCAGCAGCGAATAATGCTGATTCGTCTCCTCCAGCCCCAGCTCGAATTTCCATAATCACATCTTTTTTGTCGTTAGGGTCTTTAGGCTTTAAAAATAATTTTATTTCATTTTTTAATTTTTCTTTTTCTTGGTTTAATTTGTCAAGCTCTTCTTCTGCGATTTCCTTAAAATCTTTTTGTGTTAATGACTCTTTTGCTTCTTTTATGGCCTTTTCAATTTTTTCTAACCGCTGGATTTTTTCGTATATTTCTTTGTACTCAGCAAATTCTCGGCTGACTTTTTGATATTTTTCAGGACTAGAAACAATAGCCGGGTCTTGCATTTGTTTGGCTAATTGGTTGTATTTTTTTATAATTTTTTGATATTCAGCTTGCATTTTTTTTAGGATTACTTATTGCTGATTACAGGTTTCTGATTAATAATCTGCAATCTGTAATCTGATTATATCACAAAACCCCCAGAAATCGTGGGGGTTATCAAATATGATAAACACCCACTTCGTCAAATAACGAAGCAGGGGGTAGTAGTTATTTTTTATTTTTCTTTTCTCGTTTTTTTGCCTGGGCAGCTTTTTTAACTTTTTTGCCCTTTCTTGTCTTAGCTGTCTCTTCTTTTTTGGCGGCTCGGGCTTTAAATTTGTCAACTCGACCAGCAGTATCAACCAATTTTTGTTTGCCAGTATAAAAAGGGTGGCAAAGTGAACAAAGCTCTATATGGATTTCAGGCACTGTTGAGCCGACAGTAAATTCATTACCACAAGCGCAAATCACTTTGGCTTTTTCATGATATTTTGGATGTATTTCTTTTTTCATAGACTGCGAATTACAAATTCGTACGAATATACGAATTATATTTTATTATTATATCAGATAAAAAGAGTATAGCATTAAAAATAAAAATAAGCAAGTCCTGTTTTTTAAATTGCCTAAATTAAAAAAATATAGTAAAATTAAATAAGAAAATTAAATAAGATCAAATGGACAAAAAATTGAGAAAAATAGTTTTCTTAAAGTTTTTTAGTAATAAAGCTAAAGTTTTTTTAGTTGTTTTAATTTTATTGGTTATAGCTTTTTTAGGATTTTTTATTTATGCAGCCAGTTTAATTTATAATGAGGATTTTACAACTGAAACTTATAAAGATACTGCCAATACTAGTGGCAAATGGGATACAGTTTTAGGAGAGGCCAGGCTTTTGGGCAAGGATTGGGGAAATATGGCTTTAACCAGTGATGAGCCTGATAATATTTCTAATAATAGCGGTGATTCCATTGGAGCTCGGATGCAAATTGAAGGACCTTTGGGGTATGAAAAATTATTTAATTTACCAAACAATGAGACAAAAGCTGTAGTAAAAAATCACCTTGGCAAGCCTAAAATAGTTTGGCAGGCTGTAGGCCATGATTCTCCTTGGGGGAATGTTTATTATAGCCAATGGTCAGGCACGGAGTGGACAAAAGCCGATGGTACGCCTGGTTATGATGATTTAACTGTTTCGGCAAATGAACATGATGAGCCTCAAATGGTTTTGGATTCTAATGGCAATCCCATGATTCTTTTTAGAGATAAAAATGTTGGCAGTTTAATTTATCGCCAGTGGAGTCCGGGTGCTTGCGGCGGTAGTGGTTGCTGGACTAAGGCTGATGGAGTGACACAAGGATATGATGTTGTTGGTGGAAATAGTCCTGTTTTACGATTAGCTTTAGATGCTAATGATAAGCCTCATATTGCTTGGCGAGGCACTGATGGAGTAGGTACTGAAATATATTATACTCGCTGGCCAGTAGGAGGCACAACCTGGACTCAAGCTGATGCCATTACGCCAGGCCACGAAAAAATTTCAAATTTAGATGGCGGAGCAATCATATTTTATCTTGAAATTTATAGTATTAATCCAAGAATAATTACTGACAATGGCGGTGATATTCATTATATCCAATGGACACCGACTGTGGGCTGGACCCATGCTGATGGCGCAACTTTAGGTTATGAGAACATTTCTAATACAGCAACTCAGTCAAATAGGCCCAAATTTGAGATTGACAACAATGGCAATGCTAAAGCAGTTTGGTGGGAAGAAGTGACAGCTAGTAATTATGAAATATATTATAGTCAATGGACACCAGGTACGGGCTGGACACAAGCTGATGGCGTGACTTTGGGTTATGATAATATTTCTAATAATGCCGGACAATCATCAAATCCGTCAATAATTTTAGATTCTAATTATAACCCAGATGTTGTTTGGGTTGATGATAGTGATGGGGATAATGAAATATACTATAGCCAATGGACACCAGGTACGGGTTGGACTCAGGCTGATGGCGTGACCTTGGGTTATGATAATGTTTCTAATAATACTACTAGTTCTGATTTTGCTCAGATTTTATTATTTAATGACCGAGCTGAAATTTTTTGGCGAGAAAATATTTTTTCAAATTATGAGATTTATTACAGCCAATGGACGCCAGGGGTAGGTTGGACCAGAGCTGATGGCGTGACTTTGGGTTATGACAATCTTTCCCGTAATACGGGCAATTCATTTCCCAATTCTTTTATTTTAGATTCTGGCGGCGATCCTTATGCAATTTGGTCTGATGATACAGATGGGGATAGAGATATATATTTAACTAAATGGACGCCGGGAGTTGGCTGGACAAGATTAAGTTATGAAAATAATCCTTATGTTGTTTGGCGGGATGACACAACTGGTAATTATGATATATATTTTAGCAAATGGACGCCAGGAGTTGGCTGGACAAAAATGGATGGCACATTGGGTTATGATAATATTTCTAATAATAGCAACCAGTCAGGTGGTCCTCATTCACCAAAAATTCAATTTGATTATGCTTATAATCCTTATGTTGTTTGGTCTGATGATACAACTGGTAACGGAGATATATATTTTAGCAAATGGACACCGGGAGTGGGCTGGACAAAAATGGATGGCACTTTAGGTTATGATAATATTTCCAATAATGCTAGTACTTCTATGTTTCCGCAAATTCAGCTTGATTATCTTAATAACCCTTATATTATTTGGCAAGATTCTACTACTGGCAATGATGAAGTATATTTTACAAAATGGACACCAGGAGTAGGCTGGACAAAAATGGATGGCACTTTAGGTTATAATAATGCTTCTAATACTGCTGGCGAGTCTCATTTACCACGTTTTGATTTGGATTCTTCTGATAATCCCTATATTGTTTGGATTGATGATACAGTCGGCAATAATGAAATTTACACTACCTATTGGGACGGGACCAAGTGGGCCAAGCTTTCGGACGGCACAGCCGGTTATGATAATCTTTCTAATAATGCCACTGATTCTGAATATCCTGAAATAGTAATAAATTCATTGGATCAGCCTAATATTGTTTGGGATGAACGCCAAGGCGATATATATTTTACCTATTGGGACGGGGTCAAATGGGCCAAGCTTTCGGACGGTACAGTCGGCAATGATAATATTTCCAATAGTGCTGGCTGGTCAAGAGCACCGGAAATGAAATTATATTCGGATAAGCCATATGTGGTTTGGGATGATTTTACAACAGGAACAAGAGATATATATTTTACCTATTGGGACGGGGCCAAATGGGCCAAGCTTTCAGACGGCACAGCCGGCTATGATAACCTCTCCAATAATGCTGAGCAATCTGATTCTCCGCGTTTTAGCCTTGACAGCTCTGGCAATCCGTATGTGGTTTGGAATGATTATACGACTGATACAATAAGTGGTGAAGTATATTTTACAAAATACACGCCAGGCATTGGCTGGACTCAAATGGATGGCACAACATTAGGGTATGACATCTTTTCTTATGCTTTATTTTCGTCAACATATCCTATTATAAGGCTTGATTCAAATAATATTCCTTACATTGTTTTTCGAGGATATGACTCTCAATATGACGTTTATTTAACACGCTGGGCAGTAAATTACAAAAATTCTTCCACAATCCAGTCAACAAACATTGATCCTGGTTCAGATCCAATAGATAGCGCCACCTTGAATGCGACAGAGATATTAAACGGCCAGACAATAAGTTATTACTTGTCAAATAATGGCGGTTCAATGTGGGATGCAGTTACAAGTGGCGTTTTGCATACTTTTACTACTAGTGGTTCAGACTTGCGCTGGAAAGCGGATTTGCAAACAGCTGATCCCAATGTTACGCCAGTCATAGATGATCTAAGCATTTCATATTTAACCCAATCAGCCGGCGGCCAGCCAGCATCAGCGATCTTTCCCACAGCGCCGGAAAATATGGGCTGCGAAGCAACAGGTACAGACACAATAAGATGGACATTTGAGGACACAGCGACAAATGAAACAGGGTTTAAACTTTACGGACCGGCAGGCTTGATATTAGATACAGGCGAAGAAATAACCACAGATTTAACCTATCTTGAAGAAACAGGTTTAGAAATTAATACTTTGTATAAAGACAGATACGTAACAGCCTTTAACGGAGCAGGGGAATCAGGGCCGTCAGAGACAGTTAGCTGCTATACTTTGGCCAACACACCGGTTACGCCACTAATAGGCGAGACAACAGCAGAAAGCATAACAGTAATAATTGATAATGCAGACAATAATCCGGCTAATACAGAGTATGCAATATACGAACTAAGCACAGAACAATACGTGCAGGCAGACGGCAGTTTTGGAGCAGAAGAATCATGGCAGACGTACGAAGAATGGGGAGGCGAGAGCGGGATTAAAGTAACAGGCGAACAAATGGAAATAGCCCTGGAATCAGGAGTAGAATATAATTTCGCAGTTAAAGCCAGAAACGGCGACGATATAGAAACAGCGCTTTCAGGGGGGAGTTTGGGCGCCACAGAAGAAGAAATAACAGGAGAACCAGAGATAGCAGTTAGCAAAGGAGTTGGCATCAATGTAACTCAATCCCAAATAACAAAAAACAATTTAGCCAAAATAGCCCAGGCACAGGAAAAAGAAACCAAACAATCAACAGCTGTAAGGTTACTGCAGGAATTTTCCATATTTTTGAATATTATTTTGCTGATATTGATAATAGTTTTGATAATAAGTTTAGCCAGCACATTCAGGAATTTGGGCTTAAGAGAAAATATAGGCAAAAAGGCAAAATTGCTATTGAATATACTTTTTAAAGAGCCGGCTAAGGTATTTGCCGAGAAAGCCGCCCAAGACAAAAGCGGGACATACAAGAATTCGTATGAGAGACATAAGAAATACCATGAATTTAGCCAAAAGACCTTTAAGCGGACATTGGGATTGCTTGTTTTAAAATTAGTAGTATTAGCAGTGTTAATAATAGTTTTAAGCCATGGCGGCATAGCGCAGAGCCCGCCCTACGACCAAGACGGCCAAGAAGTAGATGTCGGCGACCAATTAAGCTATATCATAGAATTTGCCAATAATGGTGAAGGAGCAGCTAAAAATGCAGTAATTACAGATAGTTTAGACAGCAATTTAATCTACGTATCAGGCAGCGCCAGAATAAACAAAGATAATCAGGAAACAACAGAAGGCATAATAATAGATGGCAATAATTTAAGTTTTGCTTTAGGTGATATAGATTCACAAGTAAATGGCTATGTATTATTTCAAGGTCAAGTAAAAGCCGGAGCAGAAGGGGATACCATAATAAATCAAGGGCAAGTAAGCGGCGATAATTTTGAGACAATATTAACCAATACTACAGGCAATACCGTGAAAGAGGAAGAGATTATTCCTGTTTGCGGCAATGGAGTAATAGAAGCAGGCGAAGAATGTGAAACAAATGCAGATTGCGGGATAAATCAAGAATGCATTAATTGCAGCTGCCAGTTAATAGAAGAAGAGGAACCGGAACCGGAGCCAGAACCCGAGCCGGAACCAGAACCTGAGCCGGAACCAGAACCAGAACCGACGCCCGAGCTAGAGCCAGTGCCACCGCCATTGCCGCCGCCAGGACCG
>CAZPVP010000023.1:0-14552 GCA_964590345.1 uncultured Gammaproteobacteria bacterium
TCAAAATTTATCTGTAAATGAACAATTAATCAACCAAATTTATTCTAACTACCCGAAATTAGTATTTATTTGTATATTCGCCTTCCAATAATTCATAATACTCTTATTTTAAACAAAACAATGCAAATTGTCCAATTTTAAAAAATTAAAAAGGGCTCAAGATTAAAGAATCTCAAGCCCCTTTACTCCAAATTATTCCAAATTAAGAAAGGAAGAAACCCGTCACAGGACAAGCATCCTCCTCACTGCCACCAAATGTATCCGCTATCCCCAAATATTTGTTCCAGAAAAAAAGAGAGACAGCCAATAAAATTATTGCATCAGGGGATCCAATTCCCAATTGGGAATTGGATCCCGTCGCCAATCCTCATAAAATTAAAAAGTCAAGGCCGATACCTTGATTTAATTACAAATTATCAGCCGCTTTAGCAGCTGCACAGCGGCTAAAGCCGCTGGTAATGACACCCATTATTAAATTATTTCCTTTAATAAATTATTAACAAAATCCATGTCCCCATCATTAGTTATTACCACATCAAAATTCCTTTTATGTGCTTCTAAATTTTCTTTCACATTGTCATTTAAAAAACTGATTCTCATTAAATTATCATATTCAAAACCTTCAACCATGCCATTATCTCCTACATTATCACCTAATAAAATTACATTTCCCCGGTCTTTTATTTTTTTATAAATTTCTGGATATTGCTTAATAATTGTTTCATCTTTATTCAAAGCATGAATAATTGGTTCTTTAACTTTAACAGCCTTACCTTCTTTATCATATTCAAATTCATTAGAAATAATATGAATATTATCAAATAAATAATTGTTTTTCTCTAAAATCATTTGAACAGATTCTCGTCCTAAACCTGCTGAAGATAAAATTACTAAAGGAATATTATTATCGGCCAAGCTTTTTAAAAATTTTTTTGCACCTTTACGTAATTGTATGCGCGGATCTTTAATTATCTTTTTAATATCTTTTTTATTTAACCCCGACTCAATTAATAATTTAAAATGTCTTTGCCACCATTCTGCCATCTTAACTTTTTTTTCAGCCAATGGGATCTGCGGGATCAATTTCAATCGGATGATATTTAGCAAAGAGCTTACGAGCTTCTCTTGCGTATTCGGCTGTTAAATAATTATTATCCCTTAATATGGAAATAATTGACGGCATTTTCTTGCCTTTAATAATTGCTTTGGTCAAAGTCCGGTCAAAATCGGCTAAAACATGGATCTTATCTTTACCATCTTCAATAAAAATTTTTTTTAATTGAGCCAATTTTTCAGGATTAGCAATAATTACTTCGCTTCTTTTTCCCATTTTTAATTGTTCTTTTTTATTCATCGCTAAACTTTGTTAAAATTCTTGTTTTACCATTATGATCCAAAGCTACGGTATGCTCAAATTGGGCTGACAAACTGCTATCGCTAGTGGCAAACGTCAATCCATCATCTAAAAGATCTATTTTCCAGCCGCCAATATTCATCATTGGCTCTAAAGCTAAAGTCATGCCGCGTTTAAGTGGAATAAGCATGCTTTCCTCTGTTACATAATTTGGCACTCGCGGATCTTCATGAACACTTTTGCCTACACCATGGCCGACTAATTCCCTAACAACCGCAAAGCCATTATTGCTAGCGTGACGCTGGATAGCAAAAGCCAAATCACTCAAATTATTACCTTCTTTAAATTGCTCAATAGCTAAAAATAATGCTTCCTTGGTCACTCTTAATAATTTTTCGGCTTTTTCATCAATTTTACCTACCGGAACCGTTACTGCCATATCAGTAAACAAACCTTTATATTGCATGCCTATGTCTAAACCTATGATATCACCTTGCTTTAAAATTCTATTAGGTATTGCCGGCGCATGCACGATTTCTTCATTAATTGATGTACACAAAGTCGTTGGAAAGGGAATTTGCAAACCTGATCCTTTATAATTTTTAAAAGCTGGCTGGCCACCTATTTCCTTAATTAATTTTTCTGCCACATCATCTAACTCTTTTGTGCCGATACCCGGTTCAACTTTCTTGCTCACTGTTTCTAAAACTTCAGCTAAAAGCTTCCCGCCCTGAGCCATGACTTCTGTTTCTTTTTGTGTCTTATATATTATCATATTTAAATTAATATTATTTTAAACCTTTTTCCTCTAAAGCTTTTGAAATTCTCTGAAAAACCCCTTCAATGGAAGCTTCGCCATCTATTTTTATAACTTTATCTTTTTTTTCATAAAAGTCAATAACCGGTTCTGTCTCTTGATGATAAACTTTTAATCTTTCTTTAATTGCTTCAGGATAATCGTCTTTTCTCTGAATCAAAAATTTGCCGCATTTATCACAGACCATATCCTTTTTTGGCTTTTTAAATCCAATGTGATAAGTTTCACCACATTCGCAAACCCTGCGGCCGCTTAATCTTCTAATCGTTTCAGCTTCTGAAATTTCAAGTAAGATTAAATAATCTATTTCAATATCTTTTTCTAAAAATTCTGCCTGCTCCAAATTACGAGGATAGCCATCTATAATTAAACCTTTTTTATATTTCTCTTTTTTTAATTCTTCACTAACTAACTGATTGGTTATCTGGTCAGGCACTAATTCACCTTTTAGGACGTAATCTTCGGCCTTTCTGCCTAATTCTGTTTTTTCTTTTATTTGCTCGCGTAAAAGTTGGCCAACTGAAAATGTCGGAATCTTTAATTCTTGTGCTAACAAATTTGCTTGCGTGCCTTTGCCTGATCCTTGAGGACCAATTAAACTTAAATTCATATTTTTTTATTAAAAATTTTAAATACTTACTTAACAAAATAAAAAAGGGATAATCCCTTTTTATATTATAACATATTATAAAAATTAAATTACATATCTATATTCTAATATTTATAAGCCCTCATAATCTCTCATTGTCAATTGTGACTCTATTTGTTTAACTGATTCAATTACAACACTAACCACAATCAATAAACTTGTACCGCCAATAACCAAACTAAGCCCACCCATAAAACCTTGAACAATTAAAGGTAAAACAGCAATTAAACCCAAGAATAAAGCTCCTGTAAAAATAATCCGGCTGGTTACTCTTGCTAAATATTCTTCAGTATTTTTACCTGGTCTAATCCCGGGGATAAAGCCACCTTGCTTCTGTAAATTTTCAGCAATTTGTTGGGGATGAAAAATAACTGCAGTATAAAAATAAGTAAAGCCAAAAACAAAGACAAAATATAAAATACCATAAATAAGTTGATTTTGAAAAACTTGAATAATAAATTCTGAAATTTGAACTAAAATCTGAGATTTAGCATGCAAAAAGAAATTTGCAATCATTGGCGGGAACAAAATTAAAGCTATAGCAAAAATAATCGGAATAACTCCAGCCATATTAACACGTAAAGGCAAATGCGTACTAACACCGCCATACATTCTATTACCTCTTATATGTCTGGCATAAGAAATTGGTATATTACGAGTACCTTCATTAATAATTACCACACCAATAATTGTAATAACTGCAATTATAGCAAAGGTTAATAGATTAGCGACCTGACTTGGATCAAAGACAGCTAAAGTTCTCTGGATCACTCCTGGCAAAGCTGCAATAATCCCAGCAAAAATCAAAAGGGATATGCCATTACCAATATTTTTTTCTGAAATTAATTCGCCAATCCACATTAAAAATATTGTTCCCGCCGTCAAAGTAATCAAAGTAGAAATCAAAGCAAAAGCTGATAAATCAGTGATAATTTCAAAAGATGACTGTTGTCTAAGCATGACGATCATACCGTATCCCTGCAAAAAAGCCAAAGGTGTTGTTAAAAACCGAGTCCAGCGATTAATTTTTTGTTGACCGCCTGGTTCTTTAGAAATTTCTTCAAGTTTAGGTATAATCATAACTAATAATTGAAAAATAATCGAAGCAGTAATATAAGGAGCTACTCCCAAAGCAACTACTGAAAAATTTTCCATACCACCACCAGAAAAAATATTAATCAAACCCAAAATCTGATTAGAAGCAAAAAATTCTTTTAAATTCTCTACATTAACTCCTGGCAATGGAATATGAGCAGCCACTCTAAAAATAAAAAGCATTGCGAAAACGAAAAGAATGCTTTTGCGTAAATCTCTAATTTTAAAAATTTGGATTATTTTATCTAACCACATAAATTTTTTTAAGATTTTTTATTCTCTTCTTTAACCTGTTCTTCTTTGACTTGATTTAATAATATCACTTTACCACCAGCTTCTTCAATTGCTTTTTTTGCTGATTCTGAAATTTTATTAACTTTAACTGTTAAAACTTTAGTCAATTTACCATCACCTAAAATCTTGACGCCAGATTTGCTATCTTTGATCAAATTTTTTTTAGCTAATTTGCCAGCAGTAATTATTTCATCATTTTTAAAATTCTTTTCTAAATCTTTAAGGTTTACAATAGCTAATTTGGGTTTTAAGCTTTTAAAACCGCCTATTTTGGGTATACTTTGGATATTACCTTTTAATCCTTTTAATTTTAATCCACCTTTTCCTCCACTTCTCGCTTTTTGCCCCTTCAAACCTCTTCCTGAATAAGTGCCCAAACCAGAAGAATTACCCCTGCCAAGACGCTTTTTGGGCTTTTTTGCACTCTTAGCCTGCTTTAAATTGTGTAACGTTAAAGCCATATAAATTATTTGTTTTCTTTTTTATTAATAAAATTTTTTACTTTATTTTTTAATCCTTTTTTTTCATTTTCTTGTTTTTTTTCTTTTGCTTTATTATCTTCCATTTTATTTTTTTCTAAATTTTTTTCTTCTTTAGTTTCATCTTTTTCTGCCTCTTTAGGGACTTTGAAACTTTTAAAAGCTTCTAAGGTTGCTTTAACAATATTTATCTTATTATTAGAACCTAAGATCTTAGCAGTTACATTGGGTATACCAGCTAATTCACAAAGCGTCCGAACTGGGCCACCGGCTTTAATTCCTGAACCCTTTTTAGCGGGTTTTAAAAGCACTTTAGCCGCTTTTAATTTAATTTCAACGGAATGAATAATTGTTTCGTTAAATATTGGTACTTTTATTAAATTTTTCTTTGCCTTAGCTAAGGCTTTAGTAATACCATTAGTAACATCAGAGCCCTTAGCTATGCCCATGCCGACTCGTCCTTTTTTATCACCAATAGCTAAACAAACCCGAAATTTCATTCTTTTACCACCAGCCATAACTCGAGTAACTCTTGCTACATCAATTATCCTTTGTTCAAATTCTTCTTCTCTTTTTATTGTCTCTTTATTTATTTTTTTTGCCATATAAATTTAATTATTGTGTTGTTTAAAATTCTAGACCGCCCTCCCTTGCCCCTTCAGCAACAGCTTTAACTCGACCTTGATATTTATAACCAGCACGATCAAATACTATTTTTTTAATATTTTTTTCTAAAGCTTTTTTAGCAATAAGCTTACCAACCTCCTTTGCCTTATCAACCTTGCTGCCTTTTTTGCCTTTTAATTCTAAATCATTGGCTGAAACCAAAGTTTCGCCTATTTTATCATTAATAATCTGAACATTAATATGTTTTAGACTTCTAAAAACGCTAAGTCGCGGCCGTTCTGCTGTGCCCGTCAATTTTGAATTAACCCTTTTTTTTCTTCTTATTTTTAATTCTTTTTTAATTTGTTCTTTGGTTTTCATAAATTTATTTATTATTCAGAACTTTTAACAGCTGCTTTACCTACTTTTTTTCTAATCACCTCATCAACGTACTTAATACCTTTACCTTTATAAGGTTCAGGTGGTCTAATTTTTCTAATTTGAGCAGCAATTTCACCTACTAACTGCTTATCAACACCACTAATGGTAATGGTATTTTTATCAACAGATGCAGTAATTCCAGAGGGGATATCAAATTCAATCGGATGAGAATAACCGACATTTAAAATTAATTTGTCGCCCTGTAAATTTACTTTGTAACCAACGCCAATAATTTCTAATTTTTTTTCATAACTTTCCGTTACACCAACAATCATATTTTTTATCAGACTAGCAAAAAGGCCCCAAAGTGCTCTTTGTCGTTGATTTTTTGATTTTAAAACAGTAACTATTATCTGGTTATCTTTTATTTCAATTTTAACCTGAGGATGAATTTTTTGATTTAATTCTCCCTTAGGTCCTTTAATAAATATTTCATCGGCTTCCATTTTTACTTCAACATTTTCTGGTATTTCTATTGGTTTTTTCCCTATTCTTGACATAGATTTAGTATATTTATATTTGGCTTATTAGTTTAATTAATTAATTTATCGGTTAATTTTACCAAATTTCACACAAGATCTCGCCACCAACCCCCTTTCTTTTTGCTTCCTTATTAGTCATTAAACCTTGTGATGTAGAAATTATTGCAATTCCTAAACCATTTAAAACTTGGGGTATTTTATTTTTATTAACATAAACTCTTCTCGCTGGCTTGCTTATTCGTTCAATGTTTTTTATAGCTGGCTCCTTGTTTTTATCATATTTTAAGATTATTTTGAGCTGAGGAAATTTTGTTTCTTCTATTTTTTCCAACTCTTTAATATAATCTTCATGCTTTAAAATTTTAGCAATCTCAAACTTAAGCCTTGAAAAAGGAATTAAAACTTCGCTCTTTTTTACACTTTGAGCATTTCTTATTCTTGTTAACATATCTGCTATTGGATCTGCATTCATATTTTAAAATTATAATTATTAATTATTATGAAAAATTACCAGCTACTTTTTCTGATTCCTGGAATTTCACCCTTTGATGCTAATTCTCTAAAACAAATTCGGCACAGATCAAAATCTCTCATATAACCGCGATTTCTACCGCAACGCCAACATCGCCTAACTATTCTAGTCGAATATTTAGGTTTTTTCTTTGATTTGGAAATTTGAGCTGCTCTAGCCATATATTTAATAAAATTATTTAATAACTTATTTTGTCTGTTTTTTAAAAGGAAAGCCTAAAGCTTCAAATAAAGCCTGGCCTTCTTTTTTCGTTTCAGCTGTTGTTACAATAGCAATCTCTAAACCATGTAATCTTTCTATTTCATCAGCTTTGATTTCCGGAAAAGCAATATGTTCTTTGATACCGATATTTAAATTGCCTTCTTTGTCAATAGATTTTAATGGTAACCCTCTGAAATCTCTAATCCTGGGCAAAGTAACTTTTATTAATTTTTCAATAAAATTATACATACGCTTTCCTCTCAAAGTGACTTTCATCCCAATAATCATGCCTTCTCTTATTTTAAAATTAGAAATTGATTTTTTTGCTTTAGTTTTAACCGGCCGCTGGCCTGTTATTCTAGTTAAGGTATCTTCTACATTTTCTATATAGCTAGCATCTTTTAAACCTTTACCCAATCCCACATTTAAAACAACCTTTTCTATTTTAGGGACATCGAGGTCATTTTTATAACCGAATTCTTTTTTTAATCCCGGAATAATTTCTTTTTTATAAAGATCTTTCAAATTCATATTTTAATTATTAATCAATTAACTCTTTACATTTTGTACACATTCTCTGCTTCTTATTCTTTTCATTTTCTGCTTTATCTAATATTTTATATTTTATTCTGGTTGGCTTATTGCATTTTGGACAAATTAACATTAAATTGGAAACACTCATAGGCGCAGGAAATTCAATTTTTTGGCCTTGCTCATTCTGTCTTTTGGGTTTCATATTTTTAATTGCCAAATTAATTCCTTCTACTGAAGCTTTGTTTTTCAAAGAAAAAACTTGCAAAATTTTACCCTTTTTGCCTTTATCTTTACCGGCTATTACTTTAACTTTGTCTCCAGATTTTAATTTCATGTTTTATTTATTAATTAATAAATAACTGCTAATTTATAAATTATAAAACTTCTGGTGCTAAAGACATTATTTTTTTAAATCCTTTTAATCTTAATTCTCTAGCTACCGGACCTAAAATGCGCGTGCCTTTCGGCTCTTTCGTCTTTGGATCAATAACCACAGCGGCATTATCATCAAATCTAATATATGAGCCGTCCTTTCTTCTTGTTTCCTTTTTAATTCTGACCAAAACTGCTTGAACAATATCGCCCTTTTTTACCATTGAATGTGGCACAGCTTCCTTAACACTAGCGGTAACAATATCACCTAAACCAGCATATCTTCTTTTATATCCACCCAAAACTTTGATAACCTTTAATTTTTTGGCGCCCGTATTATCAGCTAATTTAATTATTGAATGATTTTGAACCATATTCTAAATAATTATTTTTTAATAATTTTAATAAGCCGCCATTTTTTATCTTTACTTAAAGGACGACATTCTTCAAAAATAACTGTATCACCAACCTTTGCCTGCTCTTTCTCATCATGAACTTTATACTTTTTACCTAATTTATATTGTTTCTTATATTTAGAATGCATTTTCATTTGAGTAACTTTAACTACAATAGTTTTAGTCATTTTGTCACTAACAACTATTCCTTTTAAACGTCTTTTATTTTTAATTTCTTTCTGGCTTGTCATATTATTTTATTATTTATTCTTCTTTTTGATCTTTTTTTGATTTAATAAAGTTAAAATTTGACTAATTTTTCTTTTTAACAATCTGATTTCTCGGACATTTTTTAACTGATTCTGAGAATCTTTAAATCTTAAATCCCTTAATTTTTCCCGATTAGAAACAAGTAAATGCTGTAATTCACCAATGGATTTTAACTTTAATTCTTTTAATTCCTCTTTAGCTTTCATAAATATCTAAATAATTACTCTTTTGCTAAAAATTTAGTCTTGACTGGCAATTTATAACCAGCTAAACGCATAGCTTCTCTTGCTTTCTCCAAACTAACACCTCCCATTTCAAATAAAACTGTACCTGGCTTAACCACTACTACAAAATGTTCTGGAGAGCCTTTGCCTCCTCCCATTGGTACTTCAGCGCCCTTTTTTGTTACTGGTTTATCAGGAAAAACTCTAATCCAAATTTTCCCGCCTCTTTTCAAATAATGCGTCATTGCTCGTCTTGCAGCCTCAATCTGTCTAGCTGTTAACCAAGCATGCTCCAAAGATTTCAAACCATAACTACCAAAACTTAGCTCTATTCTGGTTGAAGCCGTGCCTTTCCCTCTTTTTCTGCCTTTTTGCCATTTTCTATGTTTTACTTTTTTGGGCATTAACATAAATTGATATTAAAAATATTAATTATTTATTTTCCTTAGAATTTAAATTTGAGTTTGCTTGATTATCCCGCCTATTTTCTTTTTCAAAAACTTCTCCTTTATAAATCCAAACTTTAACTCCGATTTTGCCATAAATGGTCTGGGCTGCACCTCTAGCGTAATCAATATCAGCCCTTAAGGTGTGCAAGGGTATCATGCCTGAAGTTAAAGTCTCTGTTCTGGCTATATCGGCACCATTTAACCTACCGGCTACAATAATTTTAACGCCCTTAGCGCCAGCTCTTTCCACTCGTGAAATTGCTTGTTTCATAACTCGACGATAAGGGATTCTTTTTTCTAAATCGGCGATAATAGCAGCTACGACTACCTGGGCATTTAAATTCGGCTTATCAACTTCCATAATATTAATATTCAAATTCATTTTACCCGGTACCATTGTTTCTTTTTTATTTAAAATTTTCTTTATAATTTGTTGCTTTAAATCTTCAATGCCAACACCAGAGCGACCAATAATCACACCTGGACGAACTGCATAAATAATAATATTAATATTTTCTGCGGATCGTTCTATTTCAATTTTAGCTAAACCTGCATCTTTTAACTTTTTCTTTAAAAACTTTCTAATAACAACATCTTGCTTTAAAAGTGGACTAAAATAACGTTTAGAAAACCATTTTGAATTCCAATTTCTGATTATGCCGGTTCTAAATATTTTTGGATTGACTTTTTGTCCCATAATTTTAATATTATAATGCCAAATCACGAATTTTAAAAATTTTTAGAATTCGCGATTTGAAATTCTAAATTATTAACCAGCTTTTCTTTTGAATATTTTTTGCATAAATCCTTTTTTGCCTTTCATTTGAGTTTTATCTTGATGCTGTTTATGCCTATGCTTACCTTGTCTCCTCGGATCTACTATTTGCTTATCAATTTCTTTTTTTTGCTCTCTTGTTTTAGATTTTTTTTCTACTTCTTCTTTGGCTCCTTTCGATTTAGGTCTTTCTTTAACTTCTTCTAATGAACTAACCTTAATGGGTTTTTCGTCTTTTTTAGTTTTAGTCTTGCTTTTTTTTGGTTTAGTCGCCTCTATTTCATCTAAAATAATGGAAATATGCGACATCCTTTTTCTAATTGGTGTTGCCCGTCCATGTGCTCTTGGCTGCCATCTTTGTAAAATTCCGCCTTGATCAACTCTTATTTCTTGAATATATAAATTATCTTTTTTTAAATCAAAATTATTTTCAGCATTAGCAATAGCAGAATTTAAAAGTTTCAATATCGGTCTTTTCGCCGCTTTATTAATAAAACCTAACTGCGAAATAGCTTCTTCAACTTTCATACCACGTATTAAATCAGCCACTAAGCGAGCTTTCTTTGGCGACATTCTTAAAAACCTTAATTTTGCTTTTGCCTGCATATTTTAATAATTTATAATTAATTAACTTGATTTTTATCCGCCTTTTTGAATTTCTTTAGCCATTCTACCCCCATGGGAAACAAATTTTCTTGTTGGTGAAAATTCACCTAATTTATGACCAACCATATTTTCAACAATATCAACGACAACATGTTCTTTACCATTATAAACGCCTATTTTAAAACCTACCATTTCAGGAGTAATGGTACAAGCTCGATCCCAGGTTTTAATAACTGTTTTATCGCCTGGTTTTAAATGAGAAATCTTTTTTAATAATTTCTCATTTACATATGGTCCTTTTTTTAAACTTCTTGCCATAGATTTAATGTTAGCTGAAACACTGATTTTTTCACTAATTACACGAATATCCTTAGTGTTATTAGTGGTTATGAATTAGTGTTTTATTTTTCAATTATTTCCTTTTCTTTTTTCTTCTTTGTGAAATTAATTTATCTGAATATTTTTTAGCTTTACGTGTTTTTACTCCCAAAGCATGCTTGCCCCAAAGAGTTTTAGGGTATTTCAAACCGATTGGCTGACGACCTTCACCACCACCGTGAGGATGATCGACTGGATTCATGACTTTACCTCTAACTGTCGGCCTAATGCCTAGATGTCTTTTTCGGCCAGCTTTGCCCCAACGAATCTTTGAATATTCAGGATTACTAACATTACCCAAGGTCGCAAAACAATCTTTCAAAAATCTCCTTACTTCTCCTGAAGGCAATTTAATTGTCGCGTATTTACCTTCTATTGCCATCAGTTGCGCACTACCGCCAGCACTTCTAACAACTTGACCGCCTTTGCCAGGGGTTAATTCAATATTATAAATCATTGAACCTTCGGGAATATTTTTCAAAGGCATTGCATTGCCAGCTTTTATCTTCACGTCCTTTCCTTTGCTAGAAATAATTTCATCACCAACCTTTAACTCATCAGGCGCAATAATATATCTTTGTTCTCCATCCTGATACAAAACTAAAGCAATACGCGCATTTCTATTAGGATCATATTCAATAGTTTTTACCTTTGCTGGTATATCAAATTTATCTCGCTTAAAATCTATTATTCTAATAAATTTTTTTGCGCCACCGCCTCTATGTCTAACTGTAATCCTGCCACTTGCATTTCTACCGCCACTTTTTTTCTTTATTTTAATTAATTTCTTCTTAGGCTTTTCTCCTTTAAGATCGCTAAAATCATCGACGCTTGATTTTCGTCTAGCTGCAGTTAGTGGTTTGTATTTTTTAATTGGCATATTATAAAAAAATTAAAAATCTGAAATTAAATTGCCTTTATACTCCTTCGTAAATTTCTATTTTATCTCCCTCTTTTAAAGTAACTATTGCCTTCTTCCAGTTTTTCCTTTTACCAGAAACTCGGCCGTAACTAACCTTTTTTCCTCTCATATTAATAATATTAACATCAATTGGCTCTACGCCGTAAAGACTTTTTATTGCTTTTTTTATCGCAATCTTATTGGCATTTTTTGCTACTTCAAAACAATATTTATTAAAATTTGCTAAATCTGTTGCTTTTTCTGTTACTAATGGCTTAATTAAAATCCTATAAGCCTCCTTTGTATCTGCTTTCTTTTTTTTGGACTCTTTTGCGCCCTTTTCTTTAACCGAAACTGTCGGGGCATCTTCAACCTTAGGCTTTAAAGTCTCGTAATCAGCCTTTTTTTCTTTTTCTTTAACTTTTTCTTTTTTTTCCTTTTCCCTTACCTTTTGTTCGGTTTTCTTCTGTTTTTTTTCACTAAAGGCAGATCTGCCTATAGCGGAAAATCTATCCCAAAAACCCATAATTTTATCTTTTATATGTTTCAATTATTTTTTTTACGCCTGACTTATCAACTAACAAATACTCATGCTTCAAAATATCAATAATATTCAAACTGTCAGCTATAATTGTTTTGACTTCGGGCAAATTTTTAGCTGATTTAATAACCGTTTCATTCTTCTCAGGTAAAATAACCAAAATTGATTTAGCTTTCTTTAATGGTAATTTATTTAAAATATTAAATAAATTTTTAGTTTTTATTTCAGGCAATTCAAGCTTATCAACAGCGACAAAAGTATTTTCATTAACTTTGTCAGTCAAAGTCATGAAAAGCGCCTTTTTCTTCATTTTCTTATTAATTTTTTTTTCAAAATTCCTTTCCCTTCGAGGTCCAAAAGTTATACCGCCGCCTTTCCAAATTGGTGAACGAATTGAACCATGTCTAGCGCGACCAGTGCCTTTTTGCCTCCAAGGCTTTCTGCCACCACCCCTAACTTCAGCTCTATTCTTGGTATGAGCGAAATTCTGTCTGGCATTAGCTTTTTGCGCTTCAACAACCTGATGGACTAAATTAGGATTAATTTCCACATCAAAGACAGCTGAATCTAATTTCATTTCTTCTATTTCTTTCCCTTCTAAGTTGTATACTTTAACTTTAACCATATTTAATAAATTTATTTTTCTTCTTTATCTTCTTTTTTCTCTTCCGGTTCTGTTTTTTTCATCTTTTTATCATCAGTTTGTTCTTCTTTGGTTTTAGTTTCTTTTTTATTCTCAATCTTTTCTTCCTTTAATTCATCGCCTCTATCTTCCTCTTCTTTTTGTGATTCTTCTAATCTTGGGGTAGTTTTTCCTTTTTTTTGTTCTTTTTTAAGTTCAGTTTTAGTTAAATCCATTTCACCAGATGAACTAATCTCAATTAAACCATTCCTGCTACCCGGTATCGCACCCTTAATGAATAATAAATTTTTTTCTGGATCTATATCAACAATTTCTAAATTTGAAATTGTTACTTTTCCTCCACCCATTCGGCCAGGCATTTTTGTTCCTTTAAAAACGTGGGCTGGACCAGTTGCACCTATTGAACCAGGATGTCTTAATTGATCTTTGGTGCCGTGAGAAGCAGGCGCGCCATGAAAACCATATCGTTTAACAACCCCCTGAAATCCTTGGCCCTTTGAAATTCCTGATATTTTGACTTTTTCACCTTTTTCAAATACATTCACATTAATCTGTTGTCCTTTCTTATATTCTTGTCCATCCTTATCTTCTACTCTGAATTCAGTCAAATATTTGGCTTTAAAGCTGTCTTTTAAATGACCAGTTAATGGTTTATTTAATTTTTTAGCTTCTTGATAGCCGATTTGAACAGCTTTATAATCATCGTTATCTAAAGATCTAACTTGAGTAATAAAACAAGGTCCCGCACTAATAACAGTCGCTGGGACAACTGTACCATCTTCTTTAAACTTTTGGGTCATTTCTAATTTTTTACCTAAAATAAATTTCATAAAAAATTATAACTATAAGAAAAATAAAAAATCTGGCTTCACCAAAAATCCAGACTTTTTGAAAAATTAAAACTCAAAAAGAGTTCTTATTTCTCTGGATTTTTAAATTTTAGTGATTTTTTATTCTCCTTTAATAATTATAAAAACATAAAGGTTTTTCTATAGAAGAATCTCTCTTTATATCTATTATAATTACTTTTTAATTTACACGAAAATTTTAACTCAAATCCTAATTATTGTCAAGTTTTTACATCTTAATTTCAATATCAACTCCGGCCGGCAAATTTAAACTCATCAAAGCATCAACTGTTTGCGGCGTAGGATCAATAATATCAATTAATCGTTTATGAATACGCATTTCATATTGATCCCTTGCATCTTTATGCACAAAAGTTGAATTCAAAACAGTATATTTTCTTTTTTCAACCGGTAAAGGCACCGGACCCAAAATTTGCGCTCCTGTTCTTTCAGCGGTCTCTAAAATAGTCCGAGTTGACTGATCAATAATTTTATGATCATAAGCTCTAATCTTGATTCTAATCTTTTGTTTTTCTTCAGTTTTTTCTTTAGCTTTTACCTTCTCTGGCATGAAATTTAAAATTTAATTTAATTTTTAAATAAATTGTATTGAATGACGTACTCCCCCAGCTCCCTTCGGTCGCTGGGGGTTTCTTTTGCTCCGCT
>CAZPVP010000024.1:0-14294 GCA_964590345.1 uncultured Gammaproteobacteria bacterium
TTAGAGGACATTTTAACTTCCTCTTAATAGGACATTATCACATCCCTTCCACATATATTAGCAAACAAAAAAGGTGAAACACGTCCACAATCGTTTAATAAAACGCTATGATTTTCGTCTCATCCAATTAAAAAAGTTTAACAAAAAATATTTTAAAGTCAAGCTTTATCCCCAAATTTTTTTTCAATTTGTCAAATTTTTTTGACAAAAAATCGCCTTGTGTTGTAAAAATGAATCGGCGTATTTGTAGAGACATGACGTGTTATATCTCTACGTAAGACAAAGCGATTTTTTATTTTCCTGTGCATAAAATTGCCACACATCCTTAACAAAATTTTGCTTAAATTTCATATTGACCGCAAAAATGTGCTTGCTATGCTGAAAGTATAAAATGAAAAATTAAAAAATAAAAACAAAAAGTATGAAAACAAAAACAAAAATTTTAGCAATCTTAACCTTGTTATTGTTAGGATTTTTTATTTGTCTTAAAATTATTTATGCAGCCGAAACCGACATTATTATTACTGAAATTGCTGCTTATGAAAAATCAAATTACGAATGGTTAGAAATTTATAACAAAGGGACTGAACCAGTTGACCTGAATGACTGGAAATTTTATGAAGCTGAAACAAACCATAAATTAAATGAATTTCAAGATGATTTAATTATTGAACCAGGCGAATACGCTATTATTGCTGATGTGGGTGAAAATTTTAAAAAATCTTATCCTGATTTTACTGGCACAATCATTGACAGTTCATGGTCCTCTTTAAAAGAATCTGGTGAAGAAATTACTTTAAAAAATGCTAATGGTGATATTATTGAAACTTTTACTTATTTGCCCTGCCCTGACACTTCTTTACAAAGAATAGATTTAAATTCAAATAACTATACAGAAACAAACTGGCAAATTCACGAAACCGGCAATAGTGCTGGCAAAGAAAATGAATTTAATAATCAAAACGACCCGCCTCAAGACCCGACTGAAGAACCAGATCCAGAGCCTGAACCGGAACCAGATCCCGAACCAGAACCTGAACCCGATTCTCCTCAACCATCTTCTCAAAAAATTGTTTCTTCTGGCACTTTGGTTATCAATGAATTTGTTTCGGACCCAGCTGATGGCGAAGTTGAATGGATTGAACTTTACAATAAAAATGTTTTTGATATTGATTTGACTGGCTGGCAAATTCTTGACGGTACTGAAACAAAAACTGAACTTTCTGGCACAATTGGTTCAAATTTTGACAGCCGCTTTTTTGTCATTGAAAAACCCAAAGGGCGACTAAATAATTCTGGGGATTCAATTATTTTAAAAGATCCGCAAAACAATATTATTGATGCTGTTTCTTATGGCAAATGGGGGCTTTTCCCTGATGAAAACGCGCCTGCTGCAAAAGATCCTTTTTCAACTGCCAGAATTTTTGACGGTGCTCATACTTTCAAAAATAAAAATGATTTTGTGGTCACTGAAACACCGACCAAGGGCGAAACAAATTTAATTACGATTACCGAAATACAAGAAAAAAATTATGACCATATTACTGATATTAAGATTGAAAAGAAAAAAACAAATTATAAAGAACAAATCGCCATCAGTGAAATTTATCCCAACCCACCTGGCTCAGATTTGGAATTTGAATGGCTTGAATTAAAAAATATTAGTCAGGAAGATGTTGACTTGACAGATTGGAAAATCACTGATAAAAGTAAAAAAATCTTTAAAATTTCAAGTAAAAATTTCGTATCAACAATAATTAAACCAAATGAATTTTTTATTATTGAAAGAAAAATCAGTGGTATTGCTTTTAATAATAATAAAGACACAATTAAACTTATTGGCCCGAATGACAAGACCGTTCAAACCGTTAAATATTCGGAAGATGAAAATGTACCGGAAAACGTCTCTTACATCATTAACGAGGAAGGAGAATGGCAGTTCACAACCACGCCGACAAAAAATCAAGCAAATGTTTTTACCCAATTAAATCATGCTCCCGAAATTGAAATTTACTGCCCTAAAAAAGCAGAAATCGGCGAGACAATAACTTGTGATGCTTCTGATTCTTATGATCTTGAGGATGATATTTTAACTTTTGTCTGGCAGGTAGCTGGACAAATTTATAAAAATGTCATAATGCAACATCAATTTCAAGAAAAAGGCCGTTATCAAATAAACTTATTAGTAAATGATGGCCAGGCTGAAACAAAAGAAACACATAAAATTAAAATTACTGAACCAGAAAATCAATCAGAAAAGAAAACGTCTAAAAACACGAACAAAAACAATAAAACAAAAAATAATAATAATGATAGTGTAGCAATTATGCTGGAAGATATCCGCCGACTAAAAAAAGACACCAAAGTTATAACCCGAGGCATTGTTTCTGTTTTACCAAATGTTTTTGGCAAAACAACCATGTATTTGGCTGGTTCTGGTGTTCAACTTTACATGTACAAAGCTGACTGGCCTGATTTAAAAATTGGTGATTTAGTTGAAATAAACGGCATTTTATCTGAATCAAGGGGAGAAACTAGAGTTAAATTAGCTTCCAAGCAAGATATAATAATAATAGAAAATCAATTACCTCCTGAACCTAAACAAATAAAAATTAATGAAATAGGCGAAAATCTTGAAGGTTATTTAATAAAAATTTCTGGCCAATTAATTGAAAAATCTGGCTCAAAATTTTATCTGCAAGATGAAACTGGCGAGGCTTTAATTTATATAAAGCAAAAAACAAAAATAAAAAAGACTAAATATCTTGAAGGGGACCAATTAACTGTTATTGGTGTTATCAGTCAAAATAATGATGAATATCGAATTTTACCCCGCTCAAATAAAGATATAAAAAAAGAACAGACCATTAATGAAGGAGAAACAATTGCACTCGAACAAAATAATAAAAACGAGGCTATATTAAAGTATTTGCTAACTGGGGCTGTTTTCCTTGTATTTGGACTGGTAGCTATCTTTTATTCGAAGAAAAGCAAAAAATCTGAGAGCTGAATGCTGAGATCTGAGAACAGAATTCAGGTAAACAATTAAAATATATGAATAAAAAAATAAAAAATGATACAGAAGAAAGAACTTATAAATTTGCCATACAAATAATTAAATTAGCAAATAATTTCCCTAAGACTACCGCTGCATTTCTCTTGGGTAAGCAACTTATAAGATTAAGCACTTCAATAAATTCGAATATTATACACACGATAGAGCATCTTTTGGCCGAAAAGAATTTACTTACTATTTAAATATTGCTAAAAAAGAAGCCAAGGGAACAAAAAGTTGGCTATTAATGCTTGCTGATGCTGAGTTGACTAAATATGAAACAATAACAAATTTATTAAGCGAAAATGAAGAAATTATAAAAATCTTAGTCAAAAGCGTAAAAACATTACAAAATCCAAAAAAGTAAATTTAAATCGAGATTTGAAATCTCAGATCTCAAATCTCAGATTTCAGAATTAAAAATATCCCCGGGATAAATATTGTTCTTTGACAATTAAAGAGTTAAAAAACAAAAACAAATTTTTAAAAATTAAAAACAAAACTATGCAAAAATCAAGAGACATTTTGGATAATTTTTCTGAAAAATTTCCACTTTTAAACAAACTTTACGAACTTTATCAGCAAATGCCAGATCTTGCTAAAAACGAAGAGAACACTTTGCGCAAAAGTTCTGAAATCACTGTTTTAGAAATTATTGAACTTGTAGTTATTGCTGTGCGACAAGGCAAGGCTGAAAAATCCCAAACTTTGCGCCAGGCTATCAGAAAGCTTGATACTTTAAAAGTTTTTGCTGATATGGCCAAAGAATTAAAAGCAATCAATGAATCAAAATATGGCGAATTCCAGGAATCTTTTAATTCTGTTGGCGCCATGATCGGTGGCTGGCTAAAATCAGCAAGCGCACCTGCGAAATAAAAAATCGCCTTGTGTATTGTAGGGGACGGTCGTGACCGTTCCCTACATAAATACAAAAATTTTTATAACAAGGCGATTTTTATTGACAAATTATTTTATTAGGCAGATACTAAAATTAGAACCTTTCACAACAAAGGAGGTGAAAAAATGAAAAAATTTGTTAAAATCATCTTCGAGACATTTTTTTATCTTTTTGTTTTCGGACTTGCAATCCTGCCATTGCTGGTCTTCTACTACGTAATAAGCGGTTTTATCTTTAAATATGACTTGCACTGGGACATCATTTTATATATCCTGATGATCAATTTGGCATTATTGGTTCTAACGGTAATAGCTGGCTTAATTTATTCAAAAGTCGACCCAGAAGAATGGGAACGTAAATTCTCTGCCCCTGACAAAAAAGAAGCTGGGGAAGGGGAAGAATGGGAATGCGGAACGTGTGGTGGCTACGGCTGGTATCGTGATGGTTATGGCACTAATGCTGGCGGAGGTAGATGTCCTCATTGCGATGGCAAGGTTTATCGCTAAATATAAACGGATCGCTAAAGATCCGTTTTTTTCTTTTACATAATTAATTTGTGGCTTATCTTAAAAACAAAAAAGACCCGCATTGCGGGTCAATAAAAAACAAAAAAAGCCATTATTTTAAGCTTTTTAAACTTCGCCTGATTATTTTATTATCAGGATCAAGTTCAAGTCCCTTCTGCCAGACGATTTTTTGTTGATTTTCTTCTCCCATTAAGCCATAAACTGATCCCAGCTGGTGATAAAGTAATGCTTTTTGATAATCAGTGCCATTGTTGCGAATTTCTGTTTCAATTTCCGATAAAACTTCTAAAACGACCTCGGGATCAAGCATGTTGCCTAATCGCATTTCCCCTCCTTATAACTAAAAATAGATAAAAACATCTTAGCAAATATTTAGATTCCTGTCAAGAGTAACTTAATCTTTAATTGGTTCGCCAAATTGATAAGTATAAATAATGGCATCATTAAGCCAAATTATTTTTGCTGCCCAATCTTGACCAGCAATTTTTTGCGCTACCTCTTCATTAGCTAACCAACGCAATTTACCTTGATTATCAACAAAATAAACTGCCGGATCAGTGTAACCTTTAACTAAAGCTCCTTTAAATTCTTTGATCTTTGGCCGGGTTTCAAAATTAGCTAAAGGCGAAGAATAAAAATTTAAAGATAATTTTTTAAACTGATCTAATCCATTTTTTGGACAAATTTCACTTGTCAGCGGACTAAATCCGGCTCTACTCATAACCTTATAAGTGTGTTCTGAAAAAGCTGCTACTTTGCCCCAAGTTTGAGCCATAATGCTTTGCGGTCCTTCTTCTTTAGAATTATCATTAAACCATTTTCTTCCATTATTATTTATTTCATAATGATATTCCTCACCTAAACCCATCATATGACCTGCTTCATGAGCAGCATTTAATGCTGACAAATTTACTGTCCATTCGCCCCAGCTATTTTGCTGGCTATTTGCCATAACCATAGCCGCATCAGCAAGATTACCTCGCTGATTAAATTCGTCAGAAATAACATTTATGCAATGATATTCAGGATAATCAAAACAGGAATTCCCCGCAGTCATTTTAATTAGCTCAAACTTATAATCAACAAAGCAATTGCCGAAATTTTTTGAACCATAATCACCATTCCAGATCTTATTCATGCCTTCTAACCATTTTTGCAATAAAAAATCAGCATTTTCTTTTGCTGATTGATCTTTAAAATTAAAAACGATTTTAACCAAAACATTGTAATGGCAAGATCCTTGTTTCTCAATTTTGGTTTGGGCAGAAGCACCAAAAACAGCCAAATTAGATAAACTTACCAAGCTAATGATCAAAATAATAAATTTTAATTTTTGCATGGGGAAAATATTAGCCTGTAATTATGCTGCCCCCTTAACAATATTAATCTTGCCCTTATCGAAAAATTTTGTCAATTTATCCGCCCAAAATTTTCAATAAATACATTAAAATAAGGGCAGAAACAAAAATGATAAATCCTAAAATTGATTTTTTTGTTTTTATCTCCTTTTGCAATTCTGGAATTAAATCAGTTGCAGCAATATAAATAAACCCTCCGGCAGCTACCGGCACCAAAAAACTGGTCAAATTTTCAATCCAATTTATTAAAAAATAGCCGATTATTACACCTAATATTACAAAAGTAGCTATTAAATAATTTAAAATTAAAGCTTTGGACTTTTTGATTCCAGCATAAAGCAAAACTCCGAAATCACCCAACTCCTGAGGGATTTCATGAAAAATTATGGACAACGTCACAGCAAAACCTAACATTGGATTTACCATAAAAGTTGTAACTATAATTATGCCGTCAGTTAAATTATGAATCGCATCGCCAATTAAATTTATATAACCTAAATGCAAAGGGCTGTCGCATTCTTTATCGTGGCAATGGTGCCAACGCAAAAATCTTTCTATTATAAAAAAAATACAAAAACCTATTAAAACATAGGCGAAAATAAAAAGCGGCTTTTGGCTTTCTTCAATGCTTTCGGGCAACAAATGAAAAAAAGCACCGCCCATTAAACCGCCTGCCGAAAAACTAACAAAAAAAAGCAAAGCTTTTTTTAAAAATTCGTCCTTTAAAGCCAAAACTGTTAAACCAATAAAAGCCAGCAAACTGACCGCAAATGACGCGATCAAGGCGTAAATAAAGGGAGTCATAAATTTTATTTGTCAGTAATTAATGTTTACCTTAATTATAACAAAACCCCGCCTTTTTAAAAAGCGGGGCTTGTTATTTGTAATAGTAAAAGAACAACTGCTCCTCCATAGCTTTAAGCAAAGGAGGATGGTGCCGAGGGCGGGACTCGAACCCGCACAGAGTTTTATCTCCAAGGGATTTTAAGTCCCTCGTGTCTACCAGTTCCACCACCTCGGCTCGTCGCTCGCGAGCGACGAGCCGAGGCCTGTCGTTCGCAAGTATTTTGAGCGGGTGACCGGATTCGAACCGGCGACCTTTTCCTTGGCAAGGAAACGTTCTAGCCACTGAACTACACCCGCATGGTTAAATAACAAAATTCAAATTCCAAATAACAAACTATTACTCAAAATTATCTCTATTATATTATTTCTAAACTAAAAAGAAAAGATTTTTTCTTTCCTGAATTTTATGATAAAATCATTGTACCATATTTTAAATAAAAAATCAAGAGTTAGGCAATTTTATTATAATTCATCGCATTTTTTAATGAAATTAAGCATACTCCTTGTTTTTTTAGTATAAAAAAGCTACTATACAATTAAGTTTATGCCTAAAGAAAAAGATAAAAACAGAATAGTTTCCTCCCAGGAAAGCGCTGAAGAACTGGCTTTTGAAAAAAATCTACGGCCGCAAAAATTAAATGCTTATATTGGTCAAGATAAAGTCAAAGAGAATCTAAAAATTTTCATGGAGGCAGCCAAAAAGCGCAAGGAACCCATTGAGCATGTTCTTTTACATGGCTGTCCCGGTTTGGGTAAAACAACTTTGGCTCATATTATTGCCAATGAAATGGGTAATAATATTAAAGTTACGACAGGTCCAGCTATTGAAAGAACAGGAGATCTAGCTGCTATTTTAACTAATTTAGCTGACGGTGACATTTTATTTATTGACGAAATGCATCGTTTAAATAAAGTCATTGAAGAGGTGCTTTATCCAGCCATGGAAGATTTTGCTTTAGATATTATTATTGGTAAAGGACCTAGTGCTCGTACATTAAGATTGGACTTGCCAAAATTTACTTTAATTGGCGCTACTACCCGCGTTAGTTTAATTTCCGCTCCTTTGCGCGATCGTTTTGGCACGACTTTTAAATTAGATTTTTATCAAGATGAAAATATTGAAAAAATTATTAACCGCAATGCCCAAATTTTAAAAACCGAAATAGAAAAAACTGCCAGTCAGCAAATAGCTAAAAGATCCAGAAAAACGCCTCGAGTCGCTAATCGCTTATTAAAAAGAGTGCGTGATTTTGCTCAAGTTAAAGGCGATGGCAAAATAACTAATAATTTAGCTAAACAAGCTTTAGCTATGCTGGAAATAGATGATTTGGGCTTAGATGAAACTGATCGCAAGCTTTTACAAACTATTATTGAAAAATTTTCTGGTGGTCCTGTTGGCTTAAATACTTTAGCCGCTGCTACTAATGAAGAGATGGAAACACTTGAAGATATTTATGAACCATTTTTAATGCAATTAGGTTTTTTGAACCGCACACCAAGAGGCAGAACAGCCACAAAAATTGCTTATCAGCATTTGGGTCTTAAACCGGCTTTAAATAACAAACAAAATAGTTTATTATAAAATTAATACTTTTTATTAATAAAAAACAAAATGATAGAAATTTCCTTATCCGCCATACTTATTCCTTATGGCATTTTAGTTGCTCTATTTTTGCTTTTCGCTTTAATTAATTTTTACCATATGTTTAAATATGGCTTTCTAAATTTTGAAAGTTTTTTTATGACTTTCTTATTTATTGCTGGCATAATTTTAATTCTATTTATCACATATAAGCTAGCCATGGAAATTGACTGGACTCAAACTTTTATAATTTAATTTTAAATTTTCTCATGTATATAGACAAAAAGATTCCCAACAAACAAAAGGACGAAAATATGGTTCTATTTTTACGACGCCATCCTTTGGTTATTGTCGGCCATTGGCTTTTTTATCTCCTCTTAGCTTTATTTCCTATTGGCTTATACTATTTTTTTAACTATACTTATCCGCAATTATTAACAAATCAAATTATATATCCTTTTTTGCTTTTACTATTTAGCCTTTATTATCTTTATATCTTCTTGTTTTTTTATCATGCTTTTTTAGATTACAATCTGGATGTCTGGATTGTTACTAATAAACGCATTATAAATGTCGAACAAAAGGGGTTATTTAATCGCATAATTTCTGAACATGAGATTGAAAAGATTCAAGATGTTACAGCTAAACAAAAGGGTGTCTTTGCCACTCTTTTCAATTATGGTGATGTTTTAATTCAAACAGCCGCTGAAGTGCCCATGTTTATTTTCAGACAGATTGCTAACCCCTTTGAAATAGCTAAAACCATTAATCATTTACTAAAAAAAGTAAAAAAGCAAAAAGAAATCAAGCAACCTAAAGAGCAAAATTTGTAAATAAAATTCTCAAAAATAATGTTTCATATAAAAAACAGCTTTAAGCCGTTTTTTTGCTATTTAAAATAATTAAACTGCTACTTCTTTTGGACTAGATTGTCAATCTTCCATTTGCTGTTCAAATTTCTCCGGATATTTTAATTTAGCCAGAATATGAGCAGTCAGATCAATGGAGTTTAATGCGTCAAATAAAGATTTACGCAAATTATGATCCAAAATAACTTCTCTGTTGGCTGGATCAATATCTTCAGGCTTTCTGCCGGGAATCAGCCAGGCACTTATAATTTCCAGCTTCTGCTTTTCAGACAATTCAATCTTAGATTCAATTTTTTTATAGGCGCTAACTGCCTCATGCAAATTATTTAAATTCAAACTTTTTTGGATTTGTTCATCCAAAACTTTTTCTTTTCTTTTTTTTATACCGGCTTTTATCAAATCCATTACCAGACACATTGTCCGGGCAAGGTATTCGACTTTCTCTTTTTCTTCATCCTTGTTAGGTAAATTTTCAGCATATTTAATAAGATTCTCCTGAAATATTTCTATTGGCTTTAAGGATTCTACATTCATAACATCAGTTGACTTATCTAAATATTCCAAATCTTTTTCATATTCGGCTTCTAAGTTTCTAAGCTCTTCCGGTTTCATTTTTTCCAAAAATAATTCCAAATGTTTTTGCGGATCAGCATAAACAGGCTGCATCCTGTGCTTAAAATAATCGATTAATTCCTGCTCATTTAATTTTGTCAAATCTACTTCTTTTGCTTTTAATTCTTCTTGTGGTTTTATTTTTAAAAATTTTTTCAAATTTTCTTCCGCTTTCTCAAAAAAATCAGGTGATTCTTGTTTGGGCATAAATTTAATTTTATTAATAAATTTTCTTTAACTCGATTCCAGTGTAATAATATTTTAATATCTGCTTAAAATTATAATTATGATCAGCAGCTAAAATTAAGGCTCCTCTGGCTGACATGCCTACACCATGGCCATATAAAGTTGTCCTGTCATAACCTTCGGGTTCTTTAACTGAACGGCACCAAGCTACTGAACCTCCCCAAACCTCTTCCCAATCTCTGGTTCGACCATCAGAATGTGAAAAATAGGGCGTAATCGCTATTTCACCGTTATAAGTAACGACTTGACCTTTTGTTTCTTCAACTGCCTGAACCACCTTTGGCAACCGAATCTGGGAACCATAACCTTTATAAACCTGATCATATCTGGCATCCAGAGTAAAATACTCATCAGCATGCTTTGTGCCCCGATTATAATGGTGCATAGCATAAGTACGAGCCGCTGTAATTAAAGCTTTTTGATATTCAAGCGGCGAAGAATTAGATGATTCTGCCAAACCTTTTAAATATGTTTCAATTGGTAATTCATTTATAAGCCACAACCTGCCAGTGCTTGAAGCATATCTAATTTCTAAATTGCCTAAAAACTTATTATCATTTAAACTCGAATTCCAACCAGGACGATTTTCATAAGAAACTATTTCAAAAACATTATCTTGATTTTCACTTTCAAATCTTAGATATGAACTAGTTGCTAAGCTTGCACCATTGGTAGTTAAAGTATAAGTTTTGGTTGAAAAATTGAAAACAACCTGACTTTCTATATTAGCTGGTATAGTTGTCAAGAGATCTCCGCTTTTATCTTTCACCTTATAAAGAGAATTTGCGGTTATTAAAACTGGTTCAGTAGTATAAAATAAGCCTATTCTCATTATTGGACCATCGCTTGCAACGGGCGCTGGCGCAGAATCATGCAAAGGATTAGTTGAAGGTTCTGGATCGGGCTCTAGGTCAGGCGAGGGGAGCGACGCTGGAGTGGAATCTAAATTAATATAAGAAGCTCCTTCTTTGGTAACTTTAATGCCAATTTTTAAACATTCATCTAAAAGCCGCTGATCAACTGCAGCCTCAAAATCGCTTGGCTTTATATTTAAACAAATCTCAGCCAGTCCCACTGCTCGGCTTGATCTGGTCACAGAATCCGCTTTTGGTTGAGAATTTTTTGATGCGTTTTTATTGGTAATGATACGCTTCTGTTTTTTAGCAAACTGTTCAGCCGAATCCCAAACATTTAAAACAATTTCAAATTCACTACCAGATAAAACATGGCCATCTCCATAAGATACTAAAACAAATTTTTCTTTATAAATGCCGGGTTGTTTTGGCGCTTCCAATGCAAATTTATAATAAGCTAACCAACCAGGCTTCGCCTGTTCATTTTTTAGCCAGGCCGGAGTTTCAGCATCACGCCAAAATTTATGTCGCAACGGAGTCGCGCGATTATAAGGGGGGGCTAATTTTAAATCAACGCTTTTTGGCCCAGTTCTCATCCAGGTATAATTGGTCTTATTTTTAAAACCTACTTCAAAAGTAAAGCCTCTGCCTTTAACTATATTAATCTCGCGATGAGATTGAATCATTTTAAAAGCCTCATCATCAGACGCATTAGCCGAATTAACAATCAAAGGATTAAGCAAAGAAAAAGATTTTCTTGCCAAAGGGTCTCTAATTGTTTGATCTAAATAAGATAAAATTTGCGAAATAATAAGAATAATAAAAAAAGCTATGATAACACTAAGAACAAAATCAATTTGTGATTTTTTCTTTATCACAGCCTTGTTTTTTCTTTGATTGTACTTCCAACCAAAAGATGTTGGCGTATAAATTTTCATAATATTTAGTCTTTTTTATTTTTGTTTTTTGGGAAGCCAAAAGGTTATTTTGGCAAAAAAGTTATTTTAACTTTTTACGCATTCATTATAGCATTTTTGTCAACTTCAGTCAATGAAAAAAGCTTTTTTGTTCAAAAAATTTGTTCATTAAAATTTAGCTAATTTTAGAAGTAAACTAAACTTTAGTTTTAATTTTTGATCAATAAATTTCAATATTTAAAAATCAAAAAAGTTTATAAAAAAAATAAAATTTGATATGATAAGATTAAGAAATTAGGCATTAGCCTGCCTGCCGGCAGGCAGGGCAATTGGCATTAGCTATAGGAAAACAATTAATTTTAAAATCCTCCCCTTACTAATGCCCAATGACAAATTACCAATGCCTTATCAAAAAGTATGTCACTAACACGAAAAATAGCCTACAATACAATTATCCAATTTGTTGGTAAAATTTTAGCCACCTTAATCGGCGTAATTACAATTGCTATCATGGCCCGCTACTTGGGTAAAATTGGCTTTGGTCAGTATTCAACTATAATGGCTTATTTGCAATTTTTTGGTATATTGGTTGATTTGGGCCTAGCTTTAACAGTTGTACGACTTATTTCTGATCCACGCTTTGAACAACAAAAAATAATTAATAACGTTTTTACTTTAAGATTTTTTTCAGCTCTGTTTTTTTTGGGTTTAGCTCCGCTGATTATTATTTTTTTCCCTTATGATAATATAGTAAAGCTTGGCGTAGCCATCACCACGATTTCTTTTTTAGCTATTTCTTTAAATCAAATTTTAATTGGTCTTTTTCAAAAAGAATTAAAAATGGACAGGGTGACTATTTCTGAAGTTGCTGGACGGATTATTCTCTTAATATTTATCATAATTTTTACAACTTTAGATAAAGGCCTATTAGCAATCATGGCAGCAGTTGTCTTGGGCAACTTAACAAATTTTTTCCTAAATTATATTTTCGCTCATAAATATGTCAAAATTATTTTTGCTTTTGATTGGGCTGTTTGGAAAAAAATACTCCAGATTACATGGCCTATTGCTATTTCTATTACTTTTAATTTAGTTTATTTTAAAGCTGATATTCTTATTCTTTCTTTATTTCGATCCCAAGCTGAAGTTGGAATTTATGGCGCACCTTATCGGATTTTAGAAATTTTAACCAATTTTATCTATATGTTTATGGGCATCCTCTTTCCGATCTTAACTATCGCCTGGGCTAAAAAAAACTGGCATAAGTTTAAAAATATTTTTCAAAAAACGTTCGACTTTTTAGTAATTATGGCAGTGCCAATGATTTTTGGCACACTTTTTTTAGCTAAAGATATTATGTTGCTAATTGCAGGACCAGAATTTATTGAATCGGCCATAGTTTTAAAAATCATTATTTTTGCCACTGCTATAATTTTCATAAATTCCCTTTTTGGCTATTCAATTGTTGTTATTAACAAACAAAAACAAATGGTCTGGGCTTATCTTTTTGTAGCTATTGTAGCTTTAGTCGGCTATCTAATTTTAATTCCAAAATACGGCTATATTGGCGCTGCAACGTTTACCATTATTTCAGAAGCATTAATTTTCTTGTTTAACTTTATTGTCACAATTAAAACTATCAAATATATTCCTTCTTTTCTAATTTTTATAAAAACAATTGCTGCTTCGTTAGTAATGTCTGCTTTCCTTTACTTTTTCCAAGACCAAAATGTTATTTTAGCACTAATTTTAGCCACAATAATCTATTTAATTGCTTTGTATCTTTTTAAAGGCTTTACAAAAGAATTTGTTTTAGATATTATAAAATTAAAATCAGAACCTAAACAAACAAAAATTAATGGAGGTTAGAAAATGGATAAGAACTTAGCAGAAGACATGAGAAATATAGTTTTACCTTGCCTGGGCATTGCTATTATCAGCATATTCTTGACTTTTTTGTATCATGAAATAGAGCTTAATATTTTTTACTGTTATTTATCAGCCATGACAATCGGGCTAATCTTCTATATAATTAGCTCTCATACCAAAACCTACAAAAAAAACCTTTTCTCATGTTTTAGCATTCGTTAATCTATTCTTACTTTCTATAATAATTTTGTTTATTTTCTTTGCTATTAACGAATTAATTGAAAAAATTAATATGTATGTTGCCACAATCTTCTTTGGTGGCTTTATTCTCAGCTTATGCCTGGCATTATCTTTAAATATTTTCTTAAAATCCCTTAAAACTCTTTTCAAACTTTTTTAGGAAATAATTTAAACCGCTTACTCAAGCGGTTTTTAAAAACAAATTTACCTAATTTTAGCTAAAAACAAATAAAACATAAGCCAGTGGGTAACATGGAGCATCAGCCCCATGTTTTTTTTTAAAACAAAGCCAAGAACCAATGCTCTTGGCTACTCATCGTTAAATTTAATAAAATTTTGCTAAAATTAGATATAAAATCATTATAAGGGTAATCTTAACAAGTTGAAACAGTGGATAACGTAAAAGATAAATAAATAAAGG
>CAZPVP010000025.1:0-13803 GCA_964590345.1 uncultured Gammaproteobacteria bacterium
TAGAGGACATTTTAACTTCCTCTTAATAGGACATTATCACATCCCTTCCACATAAAAAAAAGAGCAATAACTCTTTTTTTATTTTAATTATTCAATTACTCTAAATACTTCGTCAACAGTAGTGATTCCATCAAGGGCTTTTAATAAACCATCTTGAACCATTGAAATCATGCCCAGATCATGAGCGATTTTAGCAATTTTATATTCAGAAGTTTTTCCTGAAAGAATTTCTTTTTCAATTTCCGGTGTCATAGCAAAGATTTCATAAATACCGACTCGTCCTTTTAAGCCTATATGATTACATTCATCGCAGCCTTGTCCGCGATAGAATTTTAATTTATCAAGATCTACTTTATAACCTGAATTTTTAGGTAAATTATCCAATATTTTTTTAATACGCTCCATTCTTTCAGGCTCTGGCTTTACTTCCACTTTGCATTTTTCATGAATTCTTCTAACCAAACGTTGGCCAATAACTGCATTTAAGGCAGGAGCTAATAAAAATGGTTTTACTCCCATTGATAAAAATCGAGGAATAGCGCCTGAAGCATCATTAGTATGTAAAGTGGAAATAACTTTATGACCAGTTAAGGCTGCTTGGACCGCGACTTCAGCTGTTTCCAAGTCGCGCAACTCGCCAACCATAATAATGTCAGGATCTTGACGCATTAAAGAACGCAAGCCATCAGCAAACGAATAGCCTTTAGAATGATCAATTTGGCTCTGGGAAATACCCTTTAATTTATATTCAATCGGATCTTCTAAAGTGATTATTTTAGTCTCAGGATCATTAAGTTTATTTAAAATAGCATATAAAGTAGTTGTTTTACCAGAACCAGTCGGTCCTGTTGTAACAATCATGCCAATCGGCCTTTCTACTTCTCTTTTTAGATCTTTGAGTGCTTTACCCCTTAATCCTAGATCTTTAAATTTTAGACTAGTCGCAGTTGATTTTAATAGACGCATAACAATACTTTCGCCATATGCTGTTGGCAAAGTAGAAACACGTATCTCCAATTTGTCGCCCTTTTTTAAAAAAACTGTAATGCGTCCGTCTTGAGGCTTATCAGTTATATTAATTTTTAAACCGGCAATACTTTTGATTCTGGAGTCTAGGCGGTGCCAAATTTTTTTAGGTATTCTGGCAACGATATGAAGAATGCCGTCAATTCTGTATCTTAAAGTTATTTTTTTTTCCTCGGCTTCAATATGGATATCAGAAGCGTTAGCTTTTAAGGCGCCGGCTAAAATAATTTTTATAATTCGAGTCATGTTTTTTTCTTTGTTTAGCATCGCATTAAGTATGCCGAAATTTTTAATTTCTTTCTGTAATTCTTTTAATTCTTCACCTGTTATTTTAATCCCACCAATAAATTCCCGCGGTGGCGGGAATTTCTCATATAATTTAAAAGCTGTTTCAAAGCTATGCTGTGAAATAAGGTAGATTTCTCCTTTGCCTGTGTATGTTTCTTCTGTTAGTTTTTTTAATACTTTTTTTATTTCAGGATTTTGAGGATTAGGCGAAGCAATTTTGGCCCCTTTGTCAGATTTGTAAAAACATATAACCTTTTCTTTTTTAGCAACTTCTTTGGGGATACTATTTAGAGTTTCCCCATTAATAGGGAAACCAACCAGATTAATATAAGGATAGCCTAATTCTTTGGCCTTTTTTTTAGCAACCTCTTCTAATTCTTTAATTCTGATTTCTTCCATTTTTTCTTCGAGTTTCTCAGTAACTTTTTCTTCAGCAACAGTTGGCTCTGCTTTCTTTGCTTTTTGCTTGCTTTCACTTATCAAATCACTTAAACCTTTGATTTGATTATTGTCGTCATTGAGAACCATAGAGCAATTTTATTTTTTAGCTGATTTAGATTTTTTATTTTTTGTTTTTGAGCTTTTTTTAGAGCTGTCCCCCCTTTTTTTGCTTGAGGCTGTCTTTTTTTTGCCTTTTTTTAAGGATTTTCGTTTTTTAGGGCTCGTTTTTTTTCTTTCGGCAATTATTTTTTTTATTTCCTTTTCAATTTTTGGTTCAAGTTTTATATATCCTTCTTTTAATTTTTTAGCAATAACTTTACCCTGCTTTTTTGCTTTAGGCTTTAATTCATTATACTTTTTTTCCAAATAATCATTTAAAATCTTAGCTTCCTGTTTTAGCTTTTTTTTATCAATGGAGACTTTATATTTTTTAGCAATTTTATTAAAAAGACCGGGGATGCTTTTAACCATATTTATGATTTTGCCAATTAACGTTCCTTCTGTTAATTTAATAAAAGCAACAGTCCAACTGGATAGATAAAAAACAGTAAAGATAGAATTGATAAATAAGGAAATCAAGAAAAGAGCCAAAATTATTAAAGTTAAAGATATGATTAAGCCTAAAAGAGAATTATTGCTAAGAGCAAAAAGCAGAATAACAAGAAGAGGGATAAAGGCCAAGAAAAATAAACTAAATATTAAGATTATACTAACAAGTTTTAGAAAAAATAAAATAAACGCGATCTCTAAACTTATAGTTATATTTTTAGAAAAGAGTTTCCAGGCGTATTTTATGGATTCTAAAAGATGATAATTTTTTAAAACAATAAAATTTGTGGCATAAGCTGCTAAAAAACTGACGATTACAGCAAAGACAGTAAAGACAATAAAAAAGAAGATATTTGAAGCTTTTATTGCTGACGGATTCTGGGTTAAAAGAGCGTAGAGCAAAGGAATGCTTAGAGCAAGAAAGCCCGCATAAAGAGTTAGTTTTATTAAGATATTAATTCCTAAAACTGGCCAGAATTTATCATAACTCTCTAATAAAACCTCATTTATTTTTAGCTTTTTTTTATGATAAAGTTTAGCGGCACTTTTAATTATGAAAATTTGAGCGGTAAAAGCTAACCAAACAAATAAAATAATTATAATAGCCATCAAAATAAAAATAAAATAAGCAGAAAAATCTTGAGAAAGTTTATTAAAAAAATCCAGATATTTATTTAAAAATCCGATTTGATATTCATACAGATTTAAAATTGTTTGATAAAAAGAACCATTATTTTTTATTTGGACAATCTGGCTAAGAATAATTTCATAAACTGCTTCTAAAGAAATAAAAGAAGCAAAAACGCCAAAAAGCCATAAAATTTTATGTTTTTTAGTTATTTGCCATGCTTCTTTTAAGATAGTTTTATATGAAATTTGCATATTTATTACCCCTTTCTTAATTTATCAAAAATGATAAAGCTTATTTAATAAAAGCCTACTTTAATTATATAGCAAATTTTAATTTTATTCAAACAAAAAAATAGAGAAATTTATTCCCTATTTTTTGTTTTTTTGATAACGTTTTAATTATTTTTTATCTTTAAAAATGGCTTCAAACTCTTTCCGCTCTATTGTTTCTTTTTCAAGCAATTTCTCCACGATTTTTTCTAGATAAGCTTTCTTTTTAGTCAATATTTCAGAAGCTTTTTTTTGAGCTTGGTTAATTAGTTCTGAAATTTGTTGATCAATTATTTCAGCAGTTTTTTCGCTATAATCTTTTTGTTCATGGATCTCTTTGCCTAAAAATATTAATTCTTCTCGCTCACCAAAAGTCCTAGGGCCTAATGTTTCATCCATGCCGTATTCTGTAATTATCTTTTTTGCCAGTTGCGTAGCTTTACGTAAATCATTAGCTGCGCCAGTGGTTACTTCATTAAATTTTTGTTTTTCTGCTGTATAGCCACCTAATAAGACAGCTAATTCAGCAATAAATTCAGACCTTGGATGCAGATGTTTGTCTTCTATAGGCAGTTTTAAGGTATAGCCGGCTGCTTGGCCGCGAGAAATAATTGAAATTTTTTGTACAGGGTCAACATTAGGTAATTCGTGGGCTATTAGAGCATGGCCAGCTTCATGATAAGCTGTAATTTCTTTTTCTTTTTCGGTTAAAATATGGCTTTTTCTTTCCGGTCCAAGCAAAACTTTTTCAATACTTTCTAGAATATCATTTTGCTCTATTTCTTTTTTGTCGCGTCGGGCAGCCAGGATTGCAGCTTCATTTAATAAATTAGCCAAATCAGCACCAGAAAAGCCAGGGGTTCTTTCGGCAATTATTCTTAAGTTAACTTTTTTGTCTAATGGTTTGTCTTTGGCGTGAACCTTTAAAATAGCTTCGCGATCATTAATATCAGGCATATCTATAATAACACGTCGGTCAAAACGGCCAGGTCGTAATAAAGCTGGGTCTAAGACATCTGGCCTATTAGTTGCAGCCATAACAATAACATTAGTTTTTGTTTCCATACCATCCATTTCAACCAATATCTGATTTAAAGTTTGCTCTCGTTCATCATGAGAACCGCCTAAACCGGCGCCGCGTTGTCGGCCGACTGCGTCTATTTCATCAATAAAAATAATGCAAGGCGCTGATTTTTTTGCTTTTTTAAACAAATCACGAACGCGGGAAGCGCCAACACCGACAAACATCTCTACAAATTCAGAGCCGGAAATAGTAAAAAAAGGCACATTAGCTTGACCGGCTACAGCTTTAGCTAATAATGTTTTTCCCGTGCCAGGCGCGCCCATTAGCAAAACGCCTTTTGGGATTTTAGCTCCAAGTTGGGTAAATTTTTTCGGATTTTTTAAAAATTCAACTACCTCAGTTAATTCATCTTTAGCTGCTTTACAATCAGCCACATCTTTGAAAGTTATTTTTTCTTTGCCTTTTTGTTGCAGTTGCCGGGCTTTGCTTTGGCCAAAAGAAAGTGCTTTAGTGTTAGCACCTTGAACTTGCCGCATCATAAAATATATAAAAGCAGCAATTAAAAGAAACGGAATTAAAAATGGCAAAAGAGTTACTAACCAATAACTTAGTCCTTCGTCTTCTTTAACATCAATTTTAATTTGTTTAATTTTTTCAGAGTCAATATTATAATTATTCAAAAGAGTAGTGAGCGATTCAGAAGCTTCTTTTTTGGAAATTTGTTTCGTACCGTCTTTTAGCTCAATTTCTAGTTTGGCATTTTTGACAACAATTTTCTCAACCTGTTCATTTTCAATTTCTTGAACCAACTTGCCAAGGCCTATTTCTTCGGGTTTTTCAGTTGTAGCGTTATAAGTGCTAAATAAAGCAGCAATTACCAAAAAGATAATTAGGAAAAGTAGAAAATTTTTTAACAATATTTTAGACATATATATTTTAGTAATTGAGTATTAGTTATGTGTTGTTATGAATTTTATTTTATAACATTTTTAAGATAAAGTCAATAATAAAAAATCAGTATTTTTTATAAAAACGTAGAGATGTGCTATAGCGCATCTCTACGAAAATATTTGTTGTGCTGATTTTTTATTGCACTGTAACAATTATATCATCAGAATAAATACCGCAGGCGCCGCCTAAATATTCGCAAACCCGGAAATGATAAGTGCCAGGAGCTAAGCCATACCATTTGTCATTTCTGGTATTTGGGTCAGAAAGATAATGATAATCATTACCAGGGTAAACTGGATTTGGTTCTAAAGATTTAACTACTTTAAAGCCTTTGCTAGAATACATGTCATTAACCGCCCATTCTAAACGGACTTTATTCGCGCTTGAATCATACCAGCCAGTTAAATTTATTGAGCCATTTGAATTGTCAGTCGCAGTTCCTTCAATTGTTACTGCTGCATCATTAGAATATGTCCCGCAACTGCCACCCAAATATTCACAAACTCTAAAATGCAAAGTTTTTCCAGCTGCTAATCCCGACCAAATATATTTAGTAGTGTTTGGATCAGATAAGTATTTATAATCATTGCCGGGATAAATAGGGTTTGGTTCACTTGATTTTACTAACTTAAAGCCCTTAGTAGAATAAAAATTGCTTGACCAAATTAATTTTGCCGCGCCATCCATTGGATAAACTTCTAAATTAATTTTTTTATCAGTTTGATATGGAGTATCATCGGCGACTTTTAAAACAAGATTATTAGAATAAACACCGCATTTGCCGTCTAAGTATTCGCAAACTCGGAAATAATAAGTGCCTGGAGCTATGTTTTCCCAGACATCGCTTCTAACGTTTGGATCAGAAAGATAATGAAAATCATTGCCAGGATAAACAGGGTCTGGCTGGTTTGACATAACAACTTTAAACCCTTTTTCAGCATAAAAATTTTTCACTTTCCAGTTTAATTTGGCTTTATTTTCAATAACAGAACCATTTAATTCTATTGTGCCTAATTCAGAACTTGTTGGATCAGGCGTTGTGGTTAATAATTTGTCTTGATTAATAGAATAATTAACTTCAATTGTTGGCAAAGAAGGTGTCTCAATTGGCAGACCGATTTTATAATTTACAAAAAATGGATCTGGCACGTCATCAACCAATGAATGCCAATTATTGCCAAATAATTGTTTAGCGATAGATTCTGATGCCAAATGCCTTAATGTGCCTGTTTTATCAACCCAATAAACTTTAGGATCAGTGGTTATTTTAACCAAGCGAGCCCCTGGTTTATAAGTGACATTCCCGCCAATTGGCACTTCGCCCAATAATTGATCACTGATTGTAATAATCATTGAAAAATCAACAAACCATGTTTTATAAGTTTTTTCATTGGGAAAAATGTAGCGTTTGCCGTCAGCGCCATAATAATAAACCGAATTTGATGAAGCTTTAATTAAAGAGCCGGCTTTAACAGCATTTGATTCGCAGGCCTTGGCTTGTGTTGGCAGTAAACTTAGCGTCAACAAAGCAATTAAGACAAAAAATAAAAATTTTTTAAGCATAATTTTTGTTTTATTTTTTTAATATGTTATTTTTTATTTTAAGTTTAACCAGTTTTCTAGTAAAATTTCACCTTTAAGTGTATAGGCCAATGCTTTAACAATGCCCCAGTCTATTTTAGTGGCAGGTAGATTTTGCATATAAGCAATGAAGGCATTCAAAGCTTGATTTTCTTTGTTTAAGTCTCGTTTTTCAAGCCTTTGATAAGCAATCATATTAACAAATTGCCAATCAAGGTCAGTAGCCGGTAGTTGTCTAAAAAAATCAACATAAAGATCAATTGCTTTTTTTTCCAGGTTAAGGTCTCTTTGTATATTAGAACGATTATCTTGTTTTTTTGTTTCCGCAGCAATTTGCAAATTTTCATCCTTTTGCTCTAAAGGCATATAGTCAAGATGGATACTTAAAATTTTCGGTTTAAAATTCGTATTGGGACGAAAAATATAAGCAATATATTGTAAATATCTGCTGGCTGGTAAAAAATTGAGATCATTTTTTTCAGAATTGGTAAAATAGCTAGTAGTTTTATTGCCTGGCCCAACAAAATTGCCAGTTAAAGGCAAGGAATTCCCGGTTCGTACTTGAAAAAAAATTTCAGCGGCTCGAGTCATTAAATTCCTGATTTCCATAATGTTCAAGGATTTATTAATTAAATAAACTTCATCGATTACACCTTCAAAAGTATTAGTAGTTTTTTCTTCATTATCAAGCCAAAGGTAACCGGCAGAACCTATCCAAGTCGGATAATTTTTTTGAATATTTGGTGAGTGATTAATTTTGCCGCCATCATAATCTTTAACCAAGCTGGTATATTCAAAACTGTCAATATAGAGCTTCAAATTTTTGTTTTGGTTATCATATGTTGTTGCTATCTGGTACCAGCGATTGGCATTAAAGTCAAAATCGGTATTTTTAACAACTACCCAGGAATCTTCATTGTCGTCAGGCCAAAATTTGAATGTTAATGAACCATTTTCAAAACCGAAAAAATAACTATATTTTAATCCATAAGGGTTATCAGCCAAATAATCACCATAGCCTTTAGCTAAAATAACATAATCCTGATGTTCGTTGCCGTTTAAAATATTTACTTCGGGTTTAATCCAGGCGCTAACAGTAAATGAACCATTAAATGCAATATTTTGAGGGATTTTAACTTTTGATTCGGAATTTTTGAAATAATAAGCCGAAGAATTATAAATTCCGTTTACCGAATCAATATTGTCAATTTGGCATTTATGATTTGTTATAGAACAATTTTCTAAAGAATCAAAAGACCATCTGGCAATAGTTTCTTGTGGCAGGCTTGGTTTTTTGCCGTAAATTTGATCAGTTTGCCAAGATAAATTTTTCCATTGGGTTTTTTTTTCACTATCACCAATTGGTTGTGAAATATAATTAGCAAAAGATTGCCCGGCTTGTAATGTCAGCCCATCCTCCCAAACAGTTAAATTGTGAGTGCCCTGGGAAAAACTGGAATAATCAGCGGCTTGATGCTGGCTGATTTCGGGCTGTGCTTCGCCAGGTCTTGGTATATTCAAAATAACAAGGATAATAATTATTTTTAAAATTAAAAAGACCAGCGTGCTTTGAATAATCCGTTTAATTAATTTGTTGGCTTTTTTATGTTGATCATAAGATTGTAAGTATGTGCCGTTTTTGTTTTTTTTAGCGTACTTATCAAAGCTAATGGCTGGTTTTTTGACGATTAATTCAGGAGCAATTTTTAACTTTTGCAAAAGATTATATTGCTGCCCCAAAGATTTTAAAAGCTGGGAAAGGGCAAAGATTAAAATAATCAGTAAAATTAAGATAAGAATATCCAATAAATATGAGGAAACAAATAAAATTGCTGGCATAAGATTAAATTTACAGTTAAGATATTTTTAATTATAATAATTTTTTTTTGTTTTTTCAAGTTAAAAAACATTTTTAATTGATAAATATAAATTAATAATCAATAATTAAATTACAAATTCAAATAATTGATGACCAAAATTTATTTTAAATTTAGACTTTAAATATTAGATATTGTTTGTAATTTGTAATTTAGACAATTTGTTTTTATTGCTTGACAAACGCGCTCTAATTGAATAAATTTAAACTAACAATAAATTGTCTAAGGGGGACAATTTTTTGATTTTATAAAAGGACTTTGAAAAATAAACCCCGCTTGGCGGGCAAAGGAAGGAGAAGAAAATGTCAGAAAAGAGAGTGAGATTGGCATGTATTGCTTCAGGCAGCGGCACTGACTTTAATTCCATTGCCACAGCTTGGAAAAACGGCTGGATTCCTGAAGTAGAGGAGGTTGTTTTAATTAGCACCAAAGAAGGCGCTGGCTGTCTGGAAAAAGCTGACAAACTGGGAATTAAAACACATATTATTCTTCCGGTTAACAAGGAATTGCCGCTTGTTGACCTTGATAACGAAGGATCGGAAATTTTAAAATGGGCAGATCTGGTTTTTCTGGTAGGCTGCATTGTCCGCATTCCCGTGCCTTTAATCAGAGCTTGTGCGCCGACAAGACATGTGGCAATTTACAATATCCATCCGGCTGAGCCGCATGAACACGGCGGCCAAGGCATGTACGGACTCGCAGTCCATGAACACGTCTTAAGTCAGATTCGCGACCAGATAAGGCGAGGCATGAAAAGTGACGAAGACCGATTCTATACTTACCCTACCGTGCACGAAGTAATAGAAGAATACGATCAAGGCAATCCATTACTGCAAGGTTCTGTTAAAATCTCAAACAACATCATCACTGAACTTATACAAGGTGAAGGCAAGAATATCAAGGATCTGGCCGAAAAACTGCAAAAGCATGTCCTGCCTTATGAATGGCAAATGTTGCCGTGCGCAGTGCGCATGGCTGCTAAAAAGATTTTAGACGAAAGGAGTTAAAATGGCAGAGGAATTGTTGCATTTTTATCGTCAGGGGGTAATTCCTGATGATAAAATTGAAGAGTTAAAACAGCAATTTGGCCTGTCAAAATTGCGGGCTGAGGTTTGCTTTAATATTGAAACAGAGGATCCACTTGATCCTGATGACCTAGCTAAGCTCAAATGGTTGATTTCGGAGACTTTTGAGCAAAAAAAGTTTAGTGATAAAAGTTTTTTCCCGCCTGGCTCTACCGTTGAAGTTGGCACAAATAATAATTTTACAACAGCCTGGTCAACCAATGCGGTTTCAATTTGTCATGCTTGTGGCATTGATAATGTTACCAGGATTGAGATTTCTCGGCGCTATTTTTTGCCTGATGGTCAGGAAGTTGATCCAGCTTTTGTGGCAGCTGTTCATGACAGGATGACAGAATGTCCTTATCCGGAAATACTTAAGACCTTTGCTATTGACAAGAAAACAGAGCCGGTTAAAGTTATTCCTTTAATAGAAAGGGGCATAAAAGCTCTTGAAGATGCAAACATTGAAATTGGCTTGGGCATGGATGATCAGGATTTTGCTTATTATCAAGAACTCTTTGTTGAGACATTAGGCAGAAATCCAACGGACGTTGAGCTTTTCCAGCTCGGCCAGGCAAATTCTGATCATTCAAGACACCATGTTTTTAAAGGTAAGTTTGTTATTGACGGTAAAAAAATGCCTTATACTCTGATGGACTTAATCAGAGCACCTTTTGAGAAAAGGCCAGGCAATAGCGTGATTGCCTTTTACGACAATTCTTCTGGCGTGAAAGGTTTTGATGTCTGGACAGTCGTGCCTCTTTGGCCTGGCAAAGCTTCGCCAATGGGTCGGCAAAGATTTACGTATCATATCCTTTACACCAGCGAAACGCATAATTACCCTTGCGCTATTGCGTCTATTTCAGGAGCAGAAACAGGAACAGGCGGCCGTGAACGTGATAATACTGCAGCCGGTCGTGGCAGTTCAATGGTCGCTGGCGCAGTTGGCTTTTGTGTTGGCGCTTTGCGTATTCCAGGTTATGATTTGCCTTGGGAACATCCAGAGTGGCCTTTGCCTAGCAACTTAACTCCTCCCTTGCAGATTTTGCTGGAGGAAAGCTTTGGGGCATTTGATTATGGCAATAAAATCGGCGAGCCTGTTATTGCTGGTTTTGCCAGATCAAATGAGTTTGATTTTGTTGGCGAACGCCGTGCCTGGCTTAAACCAATAATGTTCACTGGCGGTATTAGTACTATAATCCACGAACACGTTAAAAAGAATGAGCCGCAAAAAGGTGAACTGGTTATTATTCTCGGCGGCCCGAATTATGAAATTGGCATGGGTGGCGGTTCTGGTTCAAGTCAGTTGCTTGGTTCACAAAAAGCTGATTTAGACTTTGACGCTGTTCAGCGCGGTGATGCTGAAATGCAGCGCAAAGATATTAATGTAATCAGATCCTGCTACGAAATGGGTAAAAGCAATCCTATCCAGTCAATCCATGATTTGGGAGCTGGTGGTAATTGTAATGCTATCCCTGAAGGGATTGATCCAGCTGGTGCTTTGATCAATCTCAAGGATTTGCCGCTTGGTGATCCAACTCTGTCAACGCGGCAAATTTGGGGCAATGAATCTCAGGAAAGATACTTTATCACCATTAAAGTAGAGGACTTGGAAAAGTTTGAATCAATCTGCCAAAGAGAAAAATGTCCTTTTGCAGTGGTCGGAGAAATTATTGGCGATGGTTATATGAAACTCTATGATGAGAAAGATAACACCTATCCAGTTAATTTGGCCTTGGAACATCTTTTTGGCCGATTCCCGCAAAAAACTTATAAGTTTAAGAGACGGCAGCGAAAACTTGAGTCAGTTAAGTTACCAAAAGATTTAACAATTGGGGAAGCATTGGATCGGGTTTTGTGTCTGCTGGCAGTTGGCTCTAAACACTGGTCAACTGTTAAGGTTGATCGGAGTGTAACCGGCTTAATTGCCCAACAGCCAAATATTGGGCCTTTGCAAAAACCATTAGCTGATTTTGGCTTGATTGCTACTAGTCATTTAGAAACAACTGGCGCGGCATTGGCGATTGGCGAGCAACCAATTAAAGGTTCAGTCAGCCCCCAAGCCATGGCCAGAATGTCTACAGCAGAAGCTTTGACAAATTTGGTTTGGGTAGCGGTCAAAGACTGGCAAGATATCCGTTTTGCAGCTAACTGGATGGCGGCTGCCAGAGTGGATGATGAAGGAGCTCGGCTTTATGACGCTGCAGAAGCTTTAAGCAACTTTTTTTTAGAACTTAAAGGCCCGGTCATTGACGGAGGCAAAGACAGCTCGTCAATGGCAGCTAAAGTGCCGTTTGGCAATGGTCAAAGTGAAACAGTTAAAGCACCTTTGACCTTGGTTATGTCAGCTTATGCGCCAGTGCCGGATATTACTAAAAAGGTTACACCTGACATCAAAAAACCAGGCCAAAGTAAATTAATGTTCATTGATTTGGTGCAAGGCCATCAACGGCTTGGTGGTTCTGCTTTAGCTCAGGTTTTTGAACAAATTGGCACTCAAACGCCTGACGTGGAAGATTCTAATCTGCTGAAAAATGCTTTTGAAGCTGTCCAAAAACTGATTTCCCGAGATTTAATTCTGGCCGGCCACGATCGTTCTGACGGCGGTTTGATCACTTGTCTTTTGGAAATGGCTTTTGCTGGCAATTGCGGGCTGGAACTTGATTTTCGGGAAGATCCAGAAGAAGACTGGTTCAAATATTTCTTTAATGAGGAATTAGGATTAGTCATTGAATATCTGCCGGAAAATGAAAACAAAATTCGCGGTGTTTTGCGCAGATATGGTTTAACTGGCTGTTGCTATTCTCTTGGCTGGACATTGGATAGTCAGGAAATTATCTTTGCTAATTATGGCAAAGAAATTTTCTCAGCTGACATGATTGACTTATGCCAAAAATGGGAGGAAACCAGTTATCAGTTGGAAAAACTGCAAGCCAATCCCAGATGCATTGAAGAGGAAAGAAGGTCTAATGTGGTTAGGGTTAAGCCATCTTATCATCTGACCTTTAAATCTCAGTCCATGGCGTTGACTAGCGGTCAGAATAAACCTAAAGTAGCAATTTTGCGCGAAGAGGGTTCAAATGGTGAGCGGGAAATGGCATCAGCTTTTTATGCCGTTGGTTTTGAACCTTGGGATGTGACCATGACAGATATAACCAGTGGTCGTATTACCCTTGATCAATTTCAGGGAGCGGTTTTTGTCGGCGGGTTTTCTTATTCTGATGTGCTGGACGCAGCTAAAGGCTGGGCTGGTGTGATTCGCTTTAATGCTAAAGCAGTCCATGAGTTCAGAAAATTTTATGAACGTTCAGACACTTTTAGTTTAGGAGTCTGTAATGGCTGCCAAGTCATGGCTTTGCTTGGCTGGGTGCCTTGGGCTGGTATTGAAATGAGAAAACAGCCCAGGTTTATCTGCAACATTTCCAGACGTTTTGAATCAAGGTATCCAACAGTCAAAATCTTGGAAAGCCCGGCCATCATGCTCAAAGACATGGCTGGTTCTATCCTGCCTGCTATTACTGCTCATGGTGAAGGTCGTTTCCATGCACCAGATGGAGAAATTTTCGAGCAGATCATTGAGCAAAATTTGGCTCCAATCCGCTTTGTTGATGACAAAGGTGAACTAACAGAGGTTTATCCTTTTAATCCCAATGGTTCGCCAAAAGGGATTACTGCTTTGTGTTCACCAGATGGTCGTCACTTGGCTTTCATGGAACATCCGGAACGGCTTTTCCTGCTTTGGCAAATTGCAGCTCATTATTTGCCTAGAGAGTGGCAAAAATTACCAGCTTCTCCTTGGCTCAAACTATTCCAAAACGCCTATGATTGGTGTATGGAATAAATCCCGCCTTCGCTCCTCGTTTCACTTGGAGCTTCGGCGGACAAAGGGAGGTAATAATTTAATAAGCCCTGGACTTAATTGTGCAGGGCTTTTTTTATATTTCAAGCACCAAATCACAAACAAATTACAATGACCAAAATTTTAAATTCAAAATGTGTTTTGAACATTGGATATTAGAAGTTGGAATTTGACTTGTTATTTAAATTGTGTGGAAGGGATGTGATAATGTCCTATTAAGAGGAAGTTAAAATGTCCTCTAAA
>CAZPVP010000026.1:0-13687 GCA_964590345.1 uncultured Gammaproteobacteria bacterium
ATTTCTTAGATATCTTCTATTATACCTGTGACTTTTGCTTTATTATACCCTTTAAAGTCGGCTTGACTTTTTTTAAAAAAAATGTTATTTTAAATATATTACTTTAACAATAAAACATTATTAAAAAGGAGGCAAAAAATGAAAAAGTTGATTTCAGTTTTTTTAATTATTTGCTGTTTTTCTGCCTGTGATGACGATAGTAGCAATGAAGAGCAAGTCGGAATTGCTAATTTTGCTGGCATTGAATTAAGGTTTCTTTTTGACCTTGATAAAATCCAGCTAATTAATCACAACAATACAGTCATCAGATGCACGGTCACAAATTTAACCAATAATTCAATTTTGGTCGGCGATATCATTACCTGGCCTGGCAGTACTGATAATAAGGAAAATCTTGAATTTAGCGAAGGTGATGAAATTGAAATTAAAGTTTGGCAAGGGCCGGCCTCGGTTTTCTGGGGCAATATACTTGGCTTAAGTGCAGATTACATTGGCCAAGCCACCTTGCAGGAAGGCGATATTACTGTCACCTATTCTGGCGCTGACATTGGCTGGATAGTTCAATTGCCAACTATTAATGGCGGGCAATGCAATTTAGCCGGACAATATTCTACAATTGACGTCTATGATCAAATCGGCAACAATCTTTACTGCGACAACCTCAGCTCTGATTGGCTAGATATCAAACTCTATGTTCTGCGGCCAGTCGCTGATGGCTATGAAGCTGATTTTGAAATCGCTTCCATGCTCGTCTATTATGAAGATGTCACTCAAATCAGTTATGCCTATGACGTTCCTGAAGATATAGCACTGAAAATCACCACAATTTCCCAAGAGCAAATCTATGGCTGCAGTTTAAACATCTCCACTCAAACCTGCACTAAAATCACAGATCCAATTACTCTCCCTTAAAACAAAACAACCATCCCACATTTTCCGGGATGGTTTTTATTTTATCGCTTATACTTCAACATATCCCACCCTGGGGTTTGGGGTGGCAACTGAGCCCCGTTTATAGCACAACAAAAAAATCACGAAAACCAAGCGAATTTGCCACCCCAACACTTTTTTGGTTCTTTTTGGTGTCAAAAAGAACATTTATTATAAATTAAAAAGCCGATAGTATTTTAAACTTTCGGCTTTTATTTTTCTTTTTCAGCTAACCACTTTTTATGACTCATCCAAAATAATCTTTTTAGCAAATTTGCCTCGTTTTCCAGCTTTTTCTTTTTGAATCTGTAAAATCTCTTGTTTGTCAAACTTTTTATATTCAATAATTGCCTCAATAACTTCATAAATATCTGCCAATTCTTCTTGGCTGGGATCTTGCACGAATTCCTCAACTTCCTCAATTAATTTCTCTTTTAGCTTTTGCCAATATTCAGCCTCGTCAGCAAGATGGGTAATGCACTTGTCTCCCCTGCTTTTAATTATTTCTGGAATTTTATCTCTAACTAATTTATTATATTTCATAAATAAGTTTAAAAGTTACAGTTTAAAATTATAAGTTTTTTATTTATACTTTATCGGCTGCTTTAACAGCCGCACAGAGACTTTATCCTCTGATAATATTATTCTAATCCCTCTTGCTCAATACTAACTACTCAAAACTTCCTACGCCCCGTGGCATTTTTTAAATTTTTTGCCAGATCCGCAAGGACACGGATCATTGCGACCCACTTTTTCGCCTTGGTATTCACCTCTTTTTTTAACAACCTGCTGCTCGCGATTAGCCTGATCACCATAAATTGATTCTTCTTTTTTTAAGGCAACCGGCATCTGTCCCTTTTCCATTGTTTTTTGCGCACCTGAAAAATTCTTGGCCTGCTGGACTACACTCGGCGCCATTTGCTGAACCAAGCCTACTTTAAAAATGGAATAAACGACCTGTTTTTGTATCAAATTCAATAATTCATTGAACAAACGATAAGCTTCTTTTTTATATTCAACCAAAGGATCTTTCTGCCCATACCCCCGCAAACCAATGCCAGTTCTCAAATGATTAATAGCTTCCAAATGCTGAACCCAGTATTGATCAATTGAACGTAATAAAACACCATTTTCAATGGCTTTCATAACCTCTGAATTATTAATATTTTTTTCTAATTGCTCATAAGCTTTATGAGCCAAAGAAACTAAATAATCAATAATTTTTGTTCTGCTTTGAGCGTCTTCAGCTTTAGAGCCAGCGGTTTTCCTTATTTCCTGTAACTCAATTTTATCTTTTTCTTCAATCGGAAAAATAGTACTGGCAACTTCGTAAATTTCCTTAATATCCCAAGAACTTTCATCATCAATAGAAGTATGAAATAAAACAACTTGTTCTAACTCAGCTTCAATATTTTCAAAAATTTTATCTTTTAAAACTACATCGGTTTTAAAATTTTCAGCGATTTCTAAAATTTCCTGACGTTTTGAATAAATGACCTGCCGGTGTTTATTAATCACATCGTCATATTCAACCAAATGTTTACGAATGTCAAAATTATTACCTTCAACTTTACGCTGCGCTTTTTCTAAAGAATTAGAAATAAACTTATTTTCAATTGGCATATCATCAGGCACCTTTAAGGTTTCCATCACATTTTTAATTCGATCTGAACCAAAAATTCTCATTAAATCATCCTCTAAAGAAACAAAGAATTGTGATGAACCTGGATCGCCCTGCCGGCCTGAACGGCCACGCAACTGGTTATCAATTCTTCTTGCCTCATGTCTTTCTGTGCCAATCACATGCAAACCACCAGCTTCTAAAACTTTTTTCTGGTCTTCTTTATCAGGCGGATTACCACCAAAAACAATATCAACGCCACGCCCGGCCATATTAGTGGCTAAAGTGACTGCCCCCGGCTTACCGGCTTGAGCAATAAATTGTGCTTCTTTTTCATGATTTTTTGCATTCAAGACATTATGATCAATACCATATCTTTCTAATAACTTTGAAAAATATTCATTTTTTTCAATTGAGATTGTACCAACCAAAATTGGCTGCCCCTTAGCAGTTCTCCGTTGAATTTCTTTAATAACTGCCTCAAATTTCACTTTTTCATTTCTATAAATCAAATCATTAAAATCCTTTCTAATCATCGGTTCATTAGTTGGAATTTCCACTACTTCTAAATTATAAATTTTTGAAAATTCTTCAGCTTCAGTGGCTGCAGTGCCAGTCATACCGGCTATTTTTTCATACATTCTGAATAAATTCTGAAAAGTAATGGTTGCCAAAGTTTTGCTTTCCCTTTGAATTTCTACGCCTTCTTTAGCTTCTAAAGCCTGGTGAATGCCTTCTGAATAACGGCGACCCGGCATTAAACGCCCGGTAAATTCATCAACGATAATCACTTCGCCGTCTTTAACAACATACTCTTTTTCTCTTTTATAAAGAGCTTCAGCTTTTAAAGCCGCCTCCAAATGAAAGGTTGTCTCATAATCCATTTTTTCCCAAGGATCAAAACCAAGCTTTTTAGTAACTTTATCCTGACCTTCTTCAGAAAAAGTTACACTGCGCATCTTTTCATCAATATTATAATCGATATTTTCTTTAAGATTTTTAATTATACGGGCAAACTGATAATAGGCTTCAGCTGACTTTGTATCAGGAGCAGAAATAATTAAAGGTGTTCGTGCTTCATCAATTAAAATAGAATCAACTTCATCAACAATCGCATAATACAAATCGCGCTGAACTTTTTCAGATAAACTTTGAACCATATTATCACGCAAATAATCAAAACCAAACTCATTATTTGTGCCATAAGTAATATCACAAGCATAAGCTTTTTTTCTACTCTCAACCAAACGCAAATTATCCATGTCGACTTTAAAGGTTTTTTGTATTTCTTCTGCATTATCAGCTTTATCAGCTTTAGCTGTTGAATCATAAACATAAGTAATCTGCTGGTTTTGGATACAACCAATGGTTAAACCCAAAAAATTATAAATCTGGCCCATCCAGGCGCAATCACGGCGGGCCAAATAATCATTGACTGTAACTATATGAACGCCCTTACCAGTTAAAGCATTCAAATAAATAGCCAAAGTAGAGGTTAAAGTTTTACCTTCACCAGTTTTCATTTCTGCAATTTGTCCTCTATGCAAAACTACACCGCCAATTAACTGAACATCAAAATGCCGCTGACCCAAAACTCTTTTAGCTGCTTCTCTGACAGTTGCAAATGTTTCAATTAAAATATCGTCCAAAGTCTCTTCTTTAGCTAAACGATCCTTAAATTCCTGTGTTTTAGCTTTAAGCTGCTCATCTGACAAATTTTCAAAATCTTTTTCCAAAGCATTAATCTGATCAACAAAAGGCTGAATTTTATCAATTACTTTTTTATTAGGATCTCCAAAAATTTTAGTAATTAATGACATAATAAAACTTAAATTTTAGTTCTTAAATCTTAAGCCTTAATTAAGAATATTTAAAGTTTAGCAGATTTGTTCATTTTTTTCAATCTCTACAAAAACTTGACATTTTCATAATTTAATATTAAAATTAACAAAATTATTTCGAAAAGGAGACAAGAATGACACAGGAAGGTAGACGATGGTATCCTGAACCGTTTTATATCTTTGCTACAGCTGTTATTATTGATCTGCCAACCCGGGAAATCCTATTTACACGTTCAAGGGATCGGGAAGAATGGATTCCTGGCGCTGGTGGTGAAGTAATTATTCCGGCTGATACTTCAAAACCGATTTTATTACAAACAACAGCCATCAGAGAAACAGCTGAAGAACTCTGTACTCAAACAGAAAAACAGCTTACAGAAGTAGGTTTAGCGATTCAGCTTTATGGACCATGTGCCTTTTACATGGAAGCTCTTTGCGGTGAAAGCTCGCATTATCCCGACGCTCATGGCCTTTATGCCTATTTTTTAGCAGAACTTGTTAATCCTGAAGAAAAAAATCAAATTTACAGCAAAAAACAACCCGAGGAAGAAGACTGCGAAACAATCGGCATCCAATGGATGACCGCCGAAGCATTTATGGATGAAATCAGCTTGGGTTTCAAAAAAACTTATCCCAATATAATTAGAGTCCTGCATACGCTTCAATGGATTTTGCAAAATCAAACCAATCCATTTTTTCAGCCCTGGCAAAAACCGAAAATATAATTAATTTCAAATGCAAAAAGACCGCGCCCAAAAACGGTCTTTTTTAAATCTATTAATTTTTTTAATGATTATTAAAAACGAAAATTTCCTCTCTTTTTTTCTTTAAATTTTTTTATTTGCCTTTGTAAATCATCCTTAACCTCATTAATAGCCATATACAAATCTTCCTTTTCTGATTCAGCACGCAAAATATGCTTTTGAGGAACCTCCAAATTTGCCTCGGCTCGAAAAATATCACCTTTTTGATGATGATTAGTGGTTAAACCAACTTCAACGCGAGCAACCAGGATATTGTCATAAAATTTTTCTAAGCCGCCAATTTTTTCATTGACATAATTTTTGATTGCTTCTGTTAATTTCATGTTTTTGCTTTTGATGTCTATTTGCATTTTTTTAAGTATTAAGAATTAAGAACTAAAAACTAAGCAAAACTTAATTCTTAATCCTTAGGCCTTAATTCTATTTTAACAAATTTAAAAATTCTTTTTCACTTATAATTTTCACACCTAGCTTTTTGGCTTTATTATATTTAGAACCTGGTTCTTCTCCTGCCACGACATAATCAGTATTTTTACTGACAGAGGATGAAACATCACCGCCGAATTCCCTGATACGAAGCTTGGCTTCATCACGAGTCATCGCATCCAAAGAGCCGGTCAAAACAAAACTTTTCCCCGCCAGAGTTTGTTTTGTTTTTTTAATCTTTTCTATTTCAATATATTTTAGCAATTCATCAATTACTTGTAAATTTTTTTTATCATGAAAATAATCATAAATACTCTTAGCTACGACTTCGCCAATATCGGCTACTTTTTCTAAATCCTCTAGAGAGGCATTTTTAATTTTATTTAAGCTGCCAAAATACTGGGCCAAATCAATGGCTGTTTCTTCGCCTACGTGACGAATACCTAAAGCAAATAAAAATCTGGGTAAGCTTACGCGCTTACTGTTTTTAATCGCTTCAATAATATTTTGCGCTGATTTTTCCGCAAAACGTTCCAATGGCTCAATATCGCCTGCTTTTAATTTATGAAGATCTGCGGGGCTTGCAATCAAACCGGCGTTTAGCAATTGTTCCACAATTCTAGAGCCCAAACCTTCAATATTCATACCTTTTTTAGAAACAAAATGGATAATTTTTTCCTTTTCTTTGGCAAAACAATTTGGATTCGTACAATAAAGCCCAACTTCGCCTTTTTCTCTCTTTACTTCTGAACCGCAAATCGGGCATTTTTGCGGAATTTTAATTTCTTTTTCTTTACCAGTTCTTAAATTTGGCAAAACTTCTATAACTTTAGGAATAACATCACCGGCCTTTTCCAAAATAACTGTATCGCCTATTTCTATCCCTAAACGCTTTATCTCGTCAATATTATGCAACGTTGCATGGCTTACAGTGGTTCCGCCGATGGAAACCGGTTTTAAATTAGCAACAGGCGTCAAAACTCCTGTTCGTCCTACCGAAAACTTAACGTTTTCAATAATTGTTGTTGCCTGCTCGGCCGGAAATTTATAAGCAATAACTCCGCGAGGCGCTTTTCCGACTACGCCCAATTTTTTAAATAACTTTATGTTATTAATTGTCACAACAATACCATCAGTCCAATAATTAAGCTTGTCTCGCTGTTCTTGGACTTTCTCATAAAATCTCTGGACATCATTCAAATCCGCGCAATGCATATTCAACGGATTATCTTTTACTCCCAAAAGGCGCATCAATTTATGGGCTTTTTCATGAGTTTCCTGGCCCAAATCAGTGATTAAATTATAGCCGCAAAAATCAAGCTGGCGCGAAGCAGTGATCTTAGGATCAAGCTGTCGGACAGAACCAGCCGCAGCATTCCTAGGATTAGCAAAAGTTTTTTCTCCTTTTTTCTCTTGCTCTTTATTTAATTTCTCAAAAATTTTTTTATCCATAAAAACCTCGCCGCGGATTTCAATCCTACCCTTCAAACTCTTTACTTCTTTTGATTCTCTTAACTTTAAAGGAACGGCTTCAATTGTTTTTATATTATGAGTCACATCCTCGCCTATTTTACCATCACCACGTGTTGCCGCTGTAATCAAAACGCCATCTTGATAAACTAAACTAATAGCCAAACCATCCATCTTAACTTCAGCAAAATAATCAAATTCCGCGCGTGGCATTAATTTCTTAATTCTTTTTTGCCAATCTTGTAATTCTTCCAAACTGAAAACATCTTCTATTGAAAGCATCGGCACCCGATGTTTTACTTTTTCAAATTTATCTAAGGGCTCCCCACCGACTCGTTGTGTCGGTGAATCAGGCGTAATCAAATCCGGATATTGCTGTTCTAACTCATGAAGTTCATGCTTTAAAGAATCCAAAGCTGCATCAGAAATTTCCTGATGATCCAAAACATGATAAAGATAACGATGGTGGTTTATCTCTTTTTTAAGCTTTTTTATGCGTTTTTTAGCTCCATTTTTATCCATGATTTAATTATAACATATAACTTTACTTTAAAATATTGACGGCCATTGCTAAAGCTTAGTCAGCGTTGACAAAACTATCAAAATATGATAGAATTAATAATCTAATAAAAAAGGAGGGGGAAATGGAAGATAAAAACAGTCCTTTTACCTTGGCAATTTACTTTAAAATGATCGAGGCTTTTACAAAAATGGAAAAACCTGATTTTTCTCAATTCACTAAAAAAGATATTATAGCTGTTTTCTGCTGTGAAATATTCATTGATAATAAATTCAATGAATCTTGGCTGGAAACTTTTAACAGACTTCTTGGCAGATTTGACCGAAAAATCAACATTGTCCAAAAGTCAGAATTCCCTGCCTCTCAAAGACAAACAGAGAGTCCTGTTGCTTTTCTAGAACTATACAACTATGCCAATGGTGAAACTAAAAAGTTTGTTATTGTACCTTCGGATGATCCTTTTAAATATTTTCAATAAAACAATAAAGCGAACACCATGTGTACGCTTTTTAATTTGAATAAAATTCTAAAAAATTAAATCCAATATTTTATTACCGAAAAACAAAACAATGATTGCTGCCACAGCCAAAAAACTGCCCATAGGCAAAACGTCCCCGAACTTTTTCTTTTTACTAATCAACAAAATTAACGCTATTAAACCACCGATTAAATAAGCAATAATAATTATTAAAATCGTTAGTTGCCAACCAAACATTGCGCCAATCAAAATACCAACACCAATATCACCAAAACCGATGCCTTTTCCTCTTGTTAAAATAAACTGCAAAAGAAAAAATCCACCCCCGATAAAAATAGCTAAAAGTAAATTCCACCAAAGGAAACCTAACAATAAATTGATAAAAAAACTTATAACAAAAACCGGCAAAACTATATTAGCCAAAATTAAATAATATTTAAAATCAAAAATAAAAATAAAAAATAAAATAAAAACAAAAAACAAGTCGCGGAGCAAAAACAAGTTAAAAGCGCCATATTTCAAGAAAACTAAAACAAATAAAAAACCAGTGCTAAGCTCAATAAAAAAATATTGCCAGCTAATTTTTCTTTTGCAAAAACGACATTTGGCTTTTAAAATTACAAAACTTAAAAGTGGGATTAAATCACGAATTTGAAGTTTTGTTTTACAAATCGGGCAAAGAGAGCGGCTCCAAATTGATAAATCATAATAAAGCCGATAAACTAAACTGTTTAAAAAACTACCAAAAATCAAACCGACAAAAAAATATAATAATATATTAATCATCATATTTGAATTATATCATTTTTAAAATAAAAAACAGGCTCTATTTTTTTATTATCCTGTTTTATTACCAAAAATTATCTATTACCAGGAATCGTATCAATACCTTCAGAATGAGCATGATAAATACCAGCTGGACCATAAACCGTCTCTCTTTCTGTTGAAAAAATTATATCATAACCCTCAGCGGTGCCAGTATAAGTAAATTGCTTATCAGTTAAAGGATCTTGCGGGACAGAAGACATATAAATTGTTTCCTGGCTACACTCTGTCTGTTTACTAACAAAGCCGCCCTCGGCTTTTGAACATAATTTAACGGCATTGACTGAACCTAAAATCAATGGCTGTTCGCTTTGAGGATATTCTCCTTCGTCACTGTAATAAAATTCTAAAACTGTTTGTATTTGTTTAATATCGCTTATTCTTTTAGCATCGCGAGCTTTGGCTCGCTGACCATTCAAAGCTATAATACTAATTCCTGCTAAAAGAATAATAATAATTATTATTATTAAAAGTTCAATTAAAGAAAAACCTTGTTCTTTTTTTAATTTAAACATATTTTTAAAAGCAAGCTTGACTTGTTATTTGTAAATTGGTGGCACAATTTTTACCTTTAGTTAGACCTTGATTTTTAAAATCTGTATCTAATGTAAATTCTATTTGATAATTTTGCCCATCTTCTATTGATTTATAAAGATAAATATTGTCTTCATTTAAATATTTATTAGGAATTGGATTTAAAATATTCTTTTGACAATCTGTATTAAATTTTTCAAAACCACTTAAACATAATTTTTCAGTCCCCGCATAACTGTCATTTAGAGACACTGGTTCATCTGCTAAAGGATAATAATTATTAACAAATAAAAATATTTCTAAGCCACTTCTTATTTGGTCTATTTCAGATAAAATTTGAATATCTTGTTCTTTTTTTTGCAAATGAGAAATCACGACAAAATCAACTATAACAATAATTATAACAATTGCTGATACTAAAAGTATTTCAATTTTAGTAATCCCCTTATTAAACATTTTCTTATAATAAAGAGCTTATTTCTTATGTTCCTTTAAAATCTTTTTAATTTTATCAACCACTTCCGATGGCATAAAATGTGCTTTTATTAAATAACCGACAGCACCTTTTTCAAAACCTTTTTTAACATCATCCTTTTGCCCTAAATTTGTTAATAAAATTACAGGTATATCAGCCATTTCTTTGTCTTTTTTTAATGCATCTAAAACAGCAAAACCATCCATCTTGGGCATCAAAATATCAAGCAAAATAATATCTGGTTTTTCTTTCTTAACCATTTCTAAACCTTTTTTACCCTCTTCAGCAGAAACAACTTCAAAACCCTCTAATTCAAATTTAGTTGTATACATTTCAACTAAAAAAGAATCGTCTTCAATTAAAAGTATTTTTATTTTCTTTTCTTTGGCCATATGAATTAAATTAAAAATTTAAAATTATAAAAATATTATCTTAAAAAGGGAGCTAATTTTTGAAAACTTAAAACCCGCGGATCCCAATCAACCTGACCGATCACATCTTTACCTTTTCTGACATCTTTAAAGCGATCAGCAATGGTATAAATTAAGTTTGGGCTAATTTCATTAATACTTTCGCCATTTTCAAAAAATACTGTCTGTCTGTCAATTTTTCTTAATTCACCATTATCCTCAACTAAATACAGGGTTGTTTCACCACTAAATTTAACTACAGCTCCCCGCAACGGCGCCAAAGGCGTATCAGGTAAAGGTGCCGGTTCAGCTGGTGGCTGAGGTGAAAGTGCTGACGATGGCGCTGGTGAAACAGTTGGTTTGGGCGAAGGCTCTGATGGTTTATTTATATTCTTATTCACAACAACTAGCGAAACAGGCTGATAAAAAAAATAAAAATAACTAAATATCCCTCCAATAATAATTATAACAGAAATAATAATAAAAGTTAAACGACGCTTTAAAAGGCGCTGCTTAAAATAAGTTATGAGATTAACTTCCCTAAAAACCTTTTTAGGAACTTCTTTTTTTGCTTCACTTTTTTTCCTCCTCCTCTCAGCTTGTCTTTTTTTCCTTGTTTCCTTTGCTGGCATATGCATTTCAGGTTCAGGAGAATATTCTTCTTTTTTAATCTTTTTTTTAGGCTCTTTACCTAAAAAATCTATTGGCATAATATTACATATTTAAATAAATACTGCTCCTTAATTTGTAAATTGGTAGCTTATCTATTATACAATTATACAATTTCTCTCATAGCCAAACCTAAAGCAACAGAAAAACGAGGGCCAATTTCTTGCAAAACAGGACCCAATTCTTCAGGATAAATTACTCTTGCCCAAGGATCGCCCACATAAGCTCTAATATCTAAAATTTTTGTCAAATATTTATCTAAATAATTGCCCAAAAGTGATCCACCGCCTGTTAAAATTATTTTATCTAAAAGCTTCTCGCGCCCCCTTTGTTCATAATAAGTCTTTAACAAATATTTTATCTCTGTAATAATTGGTGCCAAAGCATCTTCTACTGGTTTGGGGAAATTTTCCATATTTTCCTGTGCCATCATAATATTCAAATCTAACTTATAATTTTCAGCTTCAGAAATCGTAATATTTAAATTATCAGCTATGGCTTTAGTCACAGCTGAACCACCGACCTGAATAGTTCTATTCAAAATTGGCACTCCCAAATTCACAATCACTAAAGAAGTTCGGTTTTCGCCCATATCAACTATCATAATTAAGGATTTATCAGCACCAACCAAAGCCCTAACCAAAGCAAAAGATTCTATATCTAGATTTGTCAATTGAAAACCAACTTGTTTAAAAATATCAACATATTCTTGAACCACATCATTGGGAGCCGCTGTAATTAAAAATTTAGCAGCGCTTAATTTAGTATTGCGATTAGCTTTTTCTACTTCTTCTGTAGGAATTAAATTAAAATCAAAAACCATTTCATCCAATGGCCGGGGTAAAATCTTTTTTATTTCTTCGGCTAATAAAGATTTTATCTTTGATTTATTATCCAAATCTTTTTTAAGCAAGCCTGTCAAAGTAATCACTGAAGAAAAAATTGAAGCCAACGGTAAAGCCGCCAAAGCTAAATCAGTTGTTACTTTGGCCCGATCAGCTACTTCTTTCAATAAAGTCGAAGTGATATTTTTATTATTTATAAAATCACCCATCAAAACATCGCTTTTGGCTTCAGTATAGCCATAAGTAACCAATTGTGGCTTTCCTTTTTCGGGTTTTAATTCTACTAATTTAATTGCATCGGGTGATAAATCTACACCCAAAAAACTGGTTGGTTTTGCCATGTTGAAAAAATAAATTAAGTAAAAAAGTAAATTAAACAAGATAAGCTTACCTCGCTTAATTTACTTACCTTGCTTACTTCTTAATAATTATAACAAAAATTAATAAAAAAATAAAACAATTAAACATGTTTATCAAGTTCCATATTTAAAAGCTTATCAGCTTCTTTATTTAAACTACGCGATATGTGTTGATAACTAACTTTTTTTAAGCCAATCGCCGCATTCCAGGCTTTAATAAAAAGCGGCTGCAAATCTTTGTCTCTAACTCTATATTCTTGTTTCATTTGCTTAGTTATTAACTCACTATCCAAATAACAAATCACTTCTTGAGGCTTAAACTCTTTTGCCAACTCCAGCCCCTTAATTAACGCTTTATATTCAGCCTGATTATTGGTTGTTTTACCAATATATTCTGAATATTGTTTTATAATTTTATTTTTTTCATCTTTAATTACCACGCCAATCGCTGCTGGGCCTGGATTACCGCGCGCACCGCCATCAGTAAATACTTTAATTTTTTTTATCATAATTATTTCTTTTTATCTGTTAGATATTTTATCACGTTTTCAGTTGATTTATAACCAACTTTTGGCGGGTACCAATCTTGTTGCTTCATCAAAGGATGGTCTTTATGTTTTTGATATATTAACTTTTCCGCCTTTTCCCAATCTTTAAAAACCTTATTTTTTTCTTTCAAATCAATGATTTGCTCATAATCCACCAAACAACGATTAATATAAATAAAACCATTAGGATATCTCTTGGAAATCCTTAAAGTTAGCTCAAAATCTTCCCAAAAATCTAAATTTTCATCCCATTTGCCAACTTTTTTTAAAATCTCTTTTTTATGAACCATTGTATTTGTATCTATAATAATCTTTCTTTGCCAAAGCCGTTTGAGATCAAAATATTTTTTATGATTAGTAAATTCATCGCGCAAAAAGACTTGCTTTCCCTTTTTAGTACCAGTCAAAATCAAGCGATAATTCTTCTTGCAAAAACAAACTTTTTTTCCTGGATATTTTTTAAAGGTTTTAACAACGGTTTCTAAATAATCCTCATGCCACTTATTATCTGAATCAATATAAGCAATATATTCATTTTTAGCTTTTTGCAAACCATAATTACGGGCTCCAGCCGGACCTTTATTTTTTTGGAGCTTTAAATATCTAATACGTGGGTCAGTAAATTGCTCTACTAATTTTTTAGTTTGATCAGCAGAATTATCGTCAATAACAATCAGTTCCCAAAAAGGATAGGTTTGCTTAATAATTGACAAAATCGCTTGCCATAAAGTATAGCAATGATTATAAGTGGGTAAAATTATGGAAAATTCAATTTTTTTAGCCATATTATAATTTTAGCTAAAATTTAATTAAAAAACAAGGTGGCACTATCATATCAAAAAGTTGAAACAATCTTAATAAAAAACACGAAAACAGTTAGCGAATTTTTGAAGATTTCTCGGTAAATAAATTTAACCGGGTATTAAAAAGCAAGAGAAACAGAGGATAAAGAATTTTTAAGGAATGTTGGTA
>CAZPVP010000027.1:0-12070 GCA_964590345.1 uncultured Gammaproteobacteria bacterium
AAGCGAGATTGGCTTTTTGCCCGGTTTGAACTTGAGCCACATCAATTTCATTTAAAGTCGTTTCAGCTAATTTTTGGCTAGTAATTAGCGTGCAAAGAACAGTGCCGGAAGATACAGATTGTCCGATAGCAATATCTATTTCAGCGATAATACCGTCAAAAGGAGCTAGAATAAAATGATCATCAAGATTTTGTTGGGCTTTAATTAAAGCATTTTCCCTTTGCTGAATATTCAATTGTTTATTCTTTATATCATATTCATCTGCGGCTTTTTGTAATTCAGCTAATGCTTCTTCTTTATCCTTAACGTTCCTTTCAGCTTTGGCTAGATTAAGAGGATTATTTTGTTCCAATTCAGCCAAGTCCCTTTCTGAATTTAAAACATTTTTTTTATTATCATCTATACTTCTTTGTACGGTTAATAAAGTTGATAAATGATTATTAATAATTGAAGTATGGGAGCCTAAATCAGATTGATATTGAGTGACCTTGTTAAAGATTGAATAACCCTTGTTAGAACGATATTTAACCCACAGATCAAACAGATTTGTAGAACTTTTTATGGCGTTGGCAGTTTCCTTGGTTGTATTAACAGTTTTTGCTAAAAGTGTTTCAATTAATTTTTTTTCAGAATAGCGATCACTTTCCTTATATACGTCATAATTGTCATCAAAAGCAGTTTTTGCTTTTTTATAATCATCATGAGCAGAATTAGCGCTAAGTTCAATAACTCCTCTTTCAATAAAATCCTCATTATCAACGGAATTTATTAAGGCATATCTATTTGATGAGTCGCTTACTGTTCTTTCTGTTTGTGCTATTTCATTGCTATATAAAACTGTATATAGGCCGGTGATTATATCTGGTAAATCTAAAAAAGTATTGCCGATTTTATTATAAGCATCTTCATAAGCCGTTTCTAAATCATCTTCAGCTTTTTGTTTGTCTTCCAAAGTTCTTTGGTATGACAACTCTTGGTCAGTTTGTAATTTTTTCAACTCATCCTTGGCATCAGTTAAATTATTCTCCGCCTGCATCAGGGTAAGGTCATCTGTCGGAGCAAGGAGTTTTTCAAGATCTAATTTTGCTATTTCTAAGCTTGCTTGCGCTTCATTAACGCTTCTAATTGCATCGCGAGTATCAATTTGGGCAATTAAATCACCGGCTTTTACTTCTTGGCCTTTTTTTATATTTATGGCAGTAATTATTCCCGAAACATTAGGATTTATATCAACTTGATTTGATATGCCAACTTGTCCTGTCCCTGAAACTGAAGAAATTAACATACCTTTTTGGGCAATTTCTGTTTTATAAGTCGTTTCACTGCCAGAAGCGGGATTGATTTTTTGATAGCCAAAATAACCACCACTAATTATAACAGCTATAACAACAAAAGAAACAATTTTATGCGCCCAGATAAAAGCAATTATTTTTTTCATAAAGTTTTTTATTTTTAGATATCCCAAAGGAGGCAAAATCTATTTCACCTCCCTTGAAAGCGTCTCACTACCGATGGCATCCGCCGGTGCAACCTTTATGACCAAAGCTACCGCCGCCATTTTTAACTTTTCTTTCAATTTTTTCTTTCTTTCTTTCCATTCTTTCATCCGCTTGTTCTTGCGTCAAATAGCCGCTTGCTACAGCCTCTTGAAACCTCTGCTGTTTTGCTTCTATAATGCTGTCAACTAACATTTGTTTGTTTACATCTTTTTCTTGAGCAATTTCCGCAATGCTTTTACCGCTTTCCCTTTCAGTTTGAATTTCCTCATGGCTCACACCCAAAAGATCGGCAATCACATCAGATATCATTCCATATCCTTTTTGGATTGTTTGTCCGCATTTGCCAACATAAGAATTACTGTCTGTTGTTGTATCAGCAGCCATCGCAGAAGTTGCTCCAATTGCCAACATAAACGTTAAAACAAAAATTCCCAGGCCAATTGTTATTTTTTTATTCATAATTTTAGTTTTATAAAACTTAATCTGATAACAAATGCGTCGACCTTTTGATAACTGCATAAAAGTTATCCACATTCTATTATACAGTTTATCAATTCCATGTTTTGTTATTATGATTTTAATGTTAAGAAATTGTTAAGGTTAATTGTTAAAACGTAATTAATTTTAAAATATGTTGATTATATACTTAATCAAGTATTGCAAATAATAAATTCCTGTAATTAAAAATACTGAAGCAACAATATATCTCATGACTTTTTCAACTTTTTGGACTACTTGAAAAGCTTTACTGACTTTTTGCATGGAAAAAGCGATTAGAAACGAAAAAATAATAACTGGCAATCCTGTACCAAGAGCAAAAATTGGTGGTAAAATTAAACTCTCGGCTGATTTTAAAACTATAGGAATCAGTGCACCAAAAAACAAAACTCCGCTGTAAGGACAAAAAGCCAAGGCAAAAAGCACGCCTAAAAGCAAAGAACCGATATAGCCTTTTTGGGACAGCCATTCTTTAATTTTTTCAATTTTTTCATTATGCCCGCCCAAGTTTATTTTTATTACCCCGAACATAATTAACCCAATGATAATCAAAACAGGTCCCAAGACTTTATCGCCCCAGCCCTGAAAAATACCGGATATTTTAAAAGTGGACAAACCAAAATAAATTAGGGTTGCTAATAAAGTATAGCTAATGCCGCGACCGAGTGTATAAAACAAACCGTTGAGCAAAGTGTTTTTAATTGTTTTAATCTCACGTGAAATATAGGCAATAGCCGTAATATTTGTAGCCAAAGGACAAGGGCTGATAGACGTTAAAATACCCAAAAGAAATGCTGTTAATAAAGGTATATTGTAATTGTCAATTAGAAAATTAATATAATCCATATTTATTTGCCTAATAACTTTTTAAGCTTGTTTTCAAAATAGCTGATGAATCGAGTTTCATTACTTACCAGCCGCCAAACAGTCACATCCTCTTCAATATTGTCCTGACCATTGACAATTGCATTGACAAAAAGCGACGAGCCTCGAGCCTGGTATTTTATCACTATATCCCTGTTTTCCGGCAATTCTCCGTTGATGTCTTTGAAAACAATTGTGCCGTTTTTGTATTCTTCGGGAAATTTTTCTTTGATTGTTTTGAGTGCGTATTCACCGACTGTAATACATGACCAACATTGCTGAGTGGCGTGAAAATGAACCACTTCAATTTTTTCCGCAGCTTGTGCAGCTTTTGATGTCGGCAAATTCTGCGTATCAGCGTTTGAATTGCTTACCTGGGCAACAGAATTGCCACAGCCTGACAAAATTATTGCCAAGCCGATAATAAAACTTAATATTATAAAATTTTGCTTTAAATTCATAATTATTGCTTAATGGTTAAATTAATTTTTTTAGCGGCTAAAATTTGCCCTTGATATTCAGCAGTAACCGCAATCTGATAATTACCCGGAGACAAGCCGGAACAGCTATTGCAAGACGGCAAAGTTTGAGAAAGAATTATTTTCTGGTTCGTTTGCTTTGGTAAGTCTATTATTTTATTTTGATTAAAATAATCTCGCTTTAAGCGGCTGGTTATGCCTTTAGCTTTAATCAGCACATCATTCAAATTCTGATTGCTAAGCAAATCAATATCTATAATAACTTTTTCATAAGAAATGTAAATTGATTTATTTGCAGTGGCGTTAATTTGCACATTCAAGCTCAATTCACTATTTATTTTACTCGCATTTATAACTGGCTGATTAATATTACTAACTTGAGGATTTTCTTGACCATTTAATTTTAATTTATAGTCAGGCTTGATTATAGCAATAAAAAGAAAAACATCAACTGCTAATACAACAACAGCAATTATGACTAATTTTGTAAGTAAACTTAATTTCACCATAAAATTTAAACTAAACTCCCAAATATCAAACCGCCAATAGTTGAATATATTACTACTAATAATATGTAAACTGTGGTTTTTTTATTGCCCAAGACTTTTCTCACTACCAGCATATTGGGCAGACTTAATGACGGTCCTGCCAGCAATAAAGCTAAAGCCGGTCCCTGATTCATGCCTTTGGCAAGCAAAGCTTGCAAAATCGGGATTTCAGTCAAAGTGGAAAAGTACATAAAAGCACCAAAGATTGAGGCAACTATATTGGCTGAAACAGAATTTGAACCGACTAATCTTTCAATCAGTTCCTGAGGTAAAAACGGCATAATAAACCCGGCGATAAAAACGCCGATAAAAAGAATCGGCAAGAGCATTTTAGTAAAACTCCAGGTTTCCTTGAGCCATTCTTTACTGGTATCTTTTTCAAATTTAAAAATCGCAATAGCGCCCGTAACCAAAGCCAAAAAAATCATTAAACTAAATTTAATCATTTTATCAATCTGCAAACCGTTTACAATCAAAATACCGATCATGGCAATAAAAAAGATGACCAGAACCTTTTTTCCGACAGCAATATCCTTATATTCTTCAGTAAATAATTTGCCGTCTTCCGGCTTTTCCTTGAAAATCAATTGCATTGATAAGCCGACCAGTATTGACAGCAAGATTGCCAAAACAATTCTGGCCATACCGATCTTAAAACCTAAGACAGACATGGTTAAAAATATGGCTGCTATATTAATGGCCGGACCGGAAAATAAAAAAGTAATAGCCGGCCCAAGCCCTGCGCCTCTTTTTCTAATACTGGCAAACAAAGGTAATATAGTACAAGAGCAGACGGCTAAAATTGCGCCGGAAACAGATGCCAAGGAATAAGATACGTATTTTTTAGCTTGGCCGCCCAAATAGCGCAAAATAAAATCTTTTTTCACAAAAACCGATATTGCTCCGGCTATAAAAAAAGCCGGCAAAAGGCAGGTCAAAACATGCTGGCGGGCGTATTCGTTTAACAATTTAAATCCTGAAAGGATCGCTCCCGTAAAAAGAGCTGATTCCATTGGCATAAAGTAAAACAGCAAAAACAAGCCGACCAGAAAAATAAAAATATTGATTTCTTTTTTCATAAATTATGATTTAAGATTTTCTTAGCAATTTTTTGAATGAAATAACAATAATTTTCCAGTGCTGAATAATATGAATTAAAATAAGAATAAAAAATAGCGGCTGCAAATATTTGGCAAATCCCAGTTCAATAAATTTTGACAATATCATTATCAGGAAAATAATTATTAACAGCCAATCAATTATTAAAATACTTTTTTTCATGATTTTATTTTAACCATGATTTAATTTCTTCAGCATCGGGAATCCTGCCGGCGGCTTTAACTTCTTCATCTATGACAATAGCCGGTGTGGACATTACTCCGTATTCGGTTATCTGCGCAATATCAAAAACATGTTCAACTTTTACATCATTTTCTTTGCCTGATTCTTTGACCGCTTGTTTGGCGATTTCTTCCAGCTGCAGGCATTTGGGGCAGCCTGAACCCAAGATTTTGATAATCATAAATTTATTTGGTTAAATAGTGCGATAGAAGCGTACTATATTTATTAATTATTTTAGTATTGACTGAATAGATAACTTTAGTTCCTTCTTTTTTTGATTTAAGCAGGTTGAAATCTTTTAAGACTTTAAGGTGATGCGAAATAAGGTTTTGGGGCAAATTCAACTGCTGCCAAATTTCACAAACGCATTTTTCTTCCTTGCTTAATATGCAGATAATTTTTAAACGGTTTTCTTCAGCTATTATTTTTAAAAATTCCGCTGTTTGCGAAAGGTTATTTTTAGATTGTTTGGTATTATAGCAATTATAATTCATAGGCATAATATTAAATATCAATGACTGTTGATATTATAGCATGACACATTTATTTGCGCAAACAAAAAATCGCCGATTAGGCGATTTTTTAGACCACTTGGGTCTCTCGAAAAAAATCTCTTACGGCCCTTCGCATTAACTCAGAGCCAATGATTACATTGGCTGGCCACTCCTGTCCAGAACCACAGTGATTAGGGAACCTTAGGGCTTTTTTGAGGTCGTTTTCTAGTGTCTCATTTAGGCGCTCGGGACACGTCGTTCGTGAACGACGTGTCGGGTCAGTCAATTTAAGCACGAAATGAAACATTATAAATAAATTATTTTGTTTTAATCATCACAAATTATTGTAGAAACTTTATTTTTCAGCATTTTTTATAAATTTTTCTTTATCTTCATGGCTCATATCTCTTATTTTATCAAATAATTCAAGATGTTTAATTTCATGTTTAATAACTCTTTCAAACCCACCGGCTTCATCAATGTGCCATGGACATATAAATATTTTATTCGGTGGAGTGTACGCTCCCCAGGTATTGGCATGAACCCAGTAACAATAAACATCCTGGTCGCTTTGGAAATTAATATTTGGTTTCCTAAACCATAAAACTATCATTCGGAAAATATTTGGAAAAAAATATTTCAAATTTTTTTCTTCTAGCCATTTACGATTTTTAACTGTCCGATAAGCCCATCGTAAATCTTCTTTGAGACTATATTTATATGTTATCATACCGATAAAATTAGTTAGATTATATTTATATTTTATCATAAATCAAAATAAAAAAGGAGGGCGTAAAAACCTACACACCCTCCTTATTAATAGTTTTGCCCGATTGACTAATCCTTTGGACAGTCGCACTGGCATTGGCATTTACAAGGGCATTGCCCTTGACAAAATTGCATGTTCCTTGGCGAAAGACCGGTTGCCACAGGAGCAATTTCGTCGGTTCCCTTGTACTGTTTCGTCAGCAGATCTCTTAATCTTGCCATTTTACCTCCTTTCAGGTTAGACAGCAAATATTGCTAGCGACCTTTCCTTTTTATGAACTGTTGCGGATCAAACTGCATCCATTCTATGAAGCAGCCACCGCCACAGATATCCCAATCAGGACAATCCATGCATAATGTTGATGGATATCTCCTGGTGAGTTTTCTGAATTCCCGCAATTCCGCTGATTTCCAGAATTGTTCAAATGAACTTTTATCCGTAAAATCAACACCAAACTTACCTAAAGGATGTAGCGGAAAATGATTACAAGGAAGGATATTTCCTGTTTGATCGAAAATCAAGCCTGTACCTTCCTGAATATGACAACAAGTCATTATGACGTTGTCTTTTATCAATTCTTCCTTTATTTCCGCAAGAAAAAGACAAAGTGGAATTGAAACTCTAATGTTAAATTCACTATTTTTGTCTTTCAAAAAACGATAAATGTCTACACATGATTTTGCCAACTGCTGCGGATCGGGTATGCCTTTCTGGGTCAGTGAATCGCCAACAATAACAGGTGTTGCCATGTCAAATGACATACCGGTTACCCCTTCTCTTAAGAGATTAGTCAATAACCGCTCTATTGTTGGGATCGTTTCAGATACTATGGTCACCTGGACAGTTGGAGCAACGCCCAAATCAATGAGATTTCTGATTCCTTTCAAGACATTGTTATAGCAAGCAACGCCAGTAACTTTCTTATATTGCTGATCATCAACTCCTTTGACAGAAAGGCTGACATCCTTAATGCCTGCTGCAACTAATTTTTTGGCAAATTCTGAATCAGATAATTTTTTGCCGTTGGTAACAAGAATCGGCTTAATTTTCTTTGAAGTATAAAGATCAATGACCTCAAACAGATAGGGATAAATAGTTGGTTCTCCGCCAATAATAATTACCTGTTCCACCCCTATTTCCTGCTGAAATGCAATTATCTGCGTTGCCAGCGATAATGGCATGTCCTGCTGATCAATTGACTGGTCTTGAGCATAACACCAACCGCATCGAAGATTACATTTTCTGTTTACTGTGAGCCATGAGCCCATCTTTGATTTAGCCATTTATTGACCCTCCTTTTTTATCTACGGTCTCTTTAATTTTAAAATATCACACATTATAGAAAGAATCAATAACTAAAAATGATTCAGCTAAAATTATATGAGAATTGACATTAACGACTCGTTTTTATATGCCGTTGCAGTGACCTAATTTTACACTCAAAAAATGCCCCAAGCAGGGCATTTAACAGCAACTTTTTAAACTTTTAATACAAATATTTTACACTTTTATTATTACGTGTTGTCTCAAAAATTGATAATAAATTATTAACGGATAAATAACAATCAATTATTATTAACTTAAAAATCTTCTGATTACATCGCTTAGTTGCCGTGGAAGAAATTTAGTTTTTGGCCAGTATTCACGAGCGCCCAATCTAATATATTTAGGTTCATCCTTATCAGACCTTAAATTTGAAAATACAATAACAGGTATAACATCTGTGACATGCTTATCACTTAACTTTTTTAAAATGTCTTCTCCTGATTCAGCTCCCAAAACCAAATCCAATAAAACCAAATCGGGTTTTTCTTTAACTAAAATATTTTGGACATCTTTATATGTTTTTGCGTCAAAGACTTTAAAGCCGTCCATTTCAAGCTGAGTCCTGTACATCATAATCTGATCTGGATCATCTTCAACCAATAATATTTTATATTTTTTCTGTTTAGACATATTTAAATACTTTTTAACTCAATGAAAAATGTCGTACCCTGGCCTTTTTTAGACTCAAACCATATTTTAGCTCCTGGGTGAGCATTTATAACTTTTTTAACAATAAATAATCCTAATCCTGAACCATCGGTGTGCATTTCCTTGGCGTTTGAAGCTCGAGTAAATTTTTGAAATAAATTTTTTTGCTCTTTTTCAGGGATTCCGATACCACTATCTTTTATTTTTAAAATAGCTTTATTTTCTTGTTTTTTTAATGAGACTTCAATTTCTTTTTCAATTGGAGTATATTTGATAGCATTATCAAGCAAATTGCCTATCGCTTGCTCCAAATATTTATTATCACCCTCAACTTTTACATCTTTCTGAATATCAGTCTTAATCTTTATTTGCTTATCCTTTGCTTCCATATTGATATAATCAATAACATTATTAACCAATTCAGACAAATTTATCTCGGTCAAAGAATCAGCTAAATCTAACTCTTTTTCATCAAGATCACTGGCATCTAAAATATCATTAATAACGGCATTTAATTTCTTACCCTTTGCAAAAGCATTGCCAATAAACTCCATTTGTTTTTCTTTAGGAAGTTTATCCATTGAACCACTCTTAAACATATCCAAAATACCGCAAATAACACTAACAGGAGTCCTTAATTGGTGAGAGGCAATATCCAAAAACTCTGATTTTATCATTAATAACCGCTCGAGTTTTTTATTCTTTTCAACAATATCCTTTGTCTGCTCTTTTACTTTCTTCTGTAAATTTTTGTTTAAATCATTAACCTCCGTATATAAACTAGAGTTTTCAATGGCGGTTGCTGATTGAGCGGCTATAATTTCAAGTAAATTTAAATCCTGCTGACTGTAACAATCTCCTGATTTTTTAGAGCCTAAAAAGTATATAGCAACAGGTTTATTATGTAAAAATACGGGCAATGTTACACTGACCCCACTTTTTTCTAACTGTTCGATGATTTCTTTTAGTTTTTTATCTGGTTTAATATCGTATTCATTTTTTAGTTCATCTGAAACAATTACATTTTGAATACGGCTGTATTTTTTTAAAACTTTCTGATAATTCAACATATCTTCTCCGGTTAAACACCGGGGAGCAGTCTTTCTTTTACCGACAAAGGTCGATTCCTTAAAACACTCATTTTTATCGTCATATAAATAAACTGAAAAGAATTGGGGATGAAAAGCATTATAAATATTATCGCTAATAATATCCAATGTTTTTTTTAAATTTAACGTGCCGGTAATGGCTGTGCTGAGTCTGCTCATCAGCTGTTGAGGATTATATACGCCTTTATATAAAAAAGAATCAGTCCATTTTGATAATAGTTTCTTTATAGGTTCAAAAGTTAATACAATTATTATAGCCGTAACAGTGCCGTTAAATAGAAGACTTTGCGTTCCTATTAAATCCTGAAATAAGGTGCTAATGACGTAAGATAGTAAAGCATATGAAGCTGTAATTACAAATACTAAAATTGAAAATATAATTGAACGTTTAACAATAAATCTAATATCCATAAATCGGTATTTCAAAATAGCATATGCAATTAAAGAAAAATATACGGGGATCAATATATTTCCGAAGGGTGGTATTGGTATATCATACCAAAGGAAAAAATTGGTCGCCCCGCCGATATAACCCAGAATAATCCCTATCAGTACTAGTTTTAACTGCGTTTTCCTTAAAGGAATAGAAGTCTTTTTATATTCAGAAAACAACAAAATCAATGAAATAAGAATAACTATAATCCACATTAACACATAGATATCAAATACAAACCCGCCACGATTTGGCCAAAACATATAATTCAATTTATGAGATACACCACTCATAAAATAATTTGTAAACAAATCAAAAAGAGCTAAAATTACTGCGCTAAAATAAGCTAAATATATAATAATATTATTTTTGTAATTCAAAAAATTAAAAACAAAATGCAATAACGTGGGGTATGTAAAAATTGCGAAAAACATGACTACCCTCAATAATAGAATAGCCATTGTTTCTTCATGCTGCCACAACCAAATTGAATAAAATAATAACCATAAACCCGCAGACATTACTGCTAAAAAATAAGAAAATTTAATTTTGTCTTTTAAGCCCTGCAAACCAATATAAATACCTAAAATAATTGCAGTTGATGATGCTATTAATGAAATAATTGATGTGAAAAATTGAGACATAACTATAAATAAAAAAGGATAAGCTTGATTATATTTTATCAAACTTATCCTTTTAATACAATTGGCCTGTTATATTTTCCTTGCCACGTAAACAGGCTGGATATCTGTGGGTTCATTTAAAGTTTTAAGAACATTAAATCCTCCTTCTGTTAAATTCCTCAGGGTAGCAGATTCCTCGCGATTATTCATAGTCCAAGTTACCACTATCTCAAGAAAGCGTTGTTCATCGTTTGGCTTTGCATTATTAGTGATAAGAAGTCCGCCTGACTCAAGATTTGAGTGAATCGCAGAAAATATCCCTACCGCTTTCTCATCAGACAAATAATCACCAAACCCCACCATTTCAACAATAGTCGGCTGGATTTCGGCTAAAAAATCGCTTAACTGTTTAAGTCCCTTTGGTTTCCCTGAAATTTTAGTATTCCAGAATTCAATTCTTTCCTCTAAACCATTGAATTTTTCGGCCGCAAGCTGTTTAGCAAATTCATATGCCTTTGGATCAGCATCAACAAACCACAATCTAAAACGAGATATCAGCTTCGGATTAGAGTAAAGTATTGAACTGATAACCTCTATTGAAGATCTTGCAGATCCAGCCGCAAGGGACACTATTCTAATTTCATCTTTGTCGTGGTTGAGAAAATTTAAAATTTCCCAAAATAATTCCCGCTTAGTATTACGAAGACGGTTCCTAGTGGCAATAATATTTTCCACTCTGCAAAGAATCGATGTTAGAACTCGTCCCCATAATGTTTTTTCCTTTTCAAGCCATTCATTTTCGTTATAAATGGCTTCAATAGCAGACCATTCCATAGCATGATGCTTAAGAAAGGTAACATACCTTGAGGGTTCGTAGAGAAACTTTGCAACAGGCCATTTGCGCTTATCGGCCTTTAACAACACCTGAAAGAAATCAGAGTCATCTAATGAAGGAAGTTTAACCTTTTTCCAGTACTCCCTAATAATAAAGGTTTCAGCCCTACAAATCAGAAAGTATAGGTGGCAGAATATTTTTCCTAAGACTGACCATCCTCTTTCGAATTCAACCTGACCATTAACCTTGACGGCATCCTGAAAGGTCTGCTCGTCTGTTTTAATTTTCATAATTGACCACCTCCTTGTTTTTTTAAAGAACATCAGTTCTTTTTTTCATTCAACACTCTTGATATTATAATCTATCAAGTTTATATTAAAAAGTCAAGGTTATGCATCGTGCAGTGATATTAAAATGATATAATTTTAGATTAATTAAAATCCAAGTTTGAAATTCGGTTAGGGATTGGCCAAATATAGAATTTTTTTCTTTTTTTGTCTCACTCCTTAACAGTGAAAATTCCACCACACAAGGTGATGTAATTTTCACTGCTGGGCTGGTAGGATTCGAACCTACGATCACGGGACCAGAACCCGCTGCCTTA
>CAZPVP010000028.1:0-11453 GCA_964590345.1 uncultured Gammaproteobacteria bacterium
GGTAGGACGCTGGGTTCTGGTCCCAGAAATCGGGGTTCGAGTCCCTGTCCGGCAGTCCTTCGACAAGCTCAGGACCTTTACTGTATTAATCTCATGAAATGGTTTGTTTATATTCTTTTTTGCGATAAAAAATTTTTTATGTTGGATTTACTAATAATCTTAAAAGAAGAATCGCCCAACATAAAAGAAAGGAATCTTTTTATACAAAAAAGTTTTCCAATATAGAGTTAATGTATGCGGAGGAGCATTTTTCGCGTTTCCAAGCAGAAAAAAGTTAAAGAATATGAAAAAGATGTTTCGTATTTTTTGGAGAGACGATAAAGAACTCATAAAAAATATTCTAGTAACTATAATAGTTATAGCAATTATAGTTATTCCTATTATTATAGCAACATGGTTGTTCCCCAGCAATAACAATAAGCGAGCTGATTATAAATGTGAAGATTGTGATTGTGATTACAAACTTGCCGCTCAAAGAGATAAATTAATGCAAAAATTTGAGGAAAGACTTAATGGAGCATTACGCTATTATCGTTATAACCTAGGAGATGAATGTTATATTTACAACAGCTCGATATACTACAAATGTGATCAGGGTGTAGTAGAAGAAGCAAGGTCTACGTTTGATAAAATTGAAGAGTTGTTAAAAGATGTGAAGAGGGGCAATATTTAGCTTTTTATCGGATGCTTATAGGAGAAAAAGATTTAAAATGATCAATAAAACATCAATTACTAAAAAACAAAGAAATACAAGAAAGCCATTAAATCATAATCTATTTTCTGGACTTGTTTTTCGAGGTTCAGAATATCTTCCTGGGGACATTATATTATCGTTGGGTAATATACGTGAGTGGGCATTCAAAAATAGAATAATATATGATCCAGAAGCTCAACTCATAGGAGAAGAAGGGCTAAAAGAATTGAACAAGCATTTCGTTCCCGAAGACCGATTGGCTATATTAATTTACTTATATAAAGATAATGAAAATAATTTATGTTATTTGGAGTATCCATATATTCCGGTAAAAACGTTAATTAAAAAGAACAAGCAAGTTGAGATTGTTTATTGGCAATTATTGCCCACAAATTGGGACACTAATGGTATTGTTGAGAAGTATGGAAAGTTATATTTTGGTTTTTGGTATCCAGGTATTAATGATGAATTTATTTCAATGTCATCTGCAAAATTGGTAGTAAGAAAGTTTTATAAACTTTGGCAGGATTTATCGAGCAAATATAAATCAAAGATAATTGGGGATGGTATTCTAGATATAGAAGTTGATGGCGCTATTAAGACTAATTTTTTCAAGATTGGTCGTTCATTTGATGTTGAGTTGAAATATACCAAGGAGCTGAGAGGATAACTAAAAATTTATATAAAAAATTAAATGAAAGATTATTTTATTCGTTGGCAATTCACCAAAGAAAATCCTATTCCTTTTAAAACACAAGAAGAAATAATTCTTTCTTTTTTAATACCTCTAGTTGAGAAAAAGTATTTTCTAGAAAAAGCTAATAGTTTTTATATAACTAAAATTAATTATACGACTGTAAGATTGCAAGTATTTGTGAATCATAAATTTTTAGCCTCTCTTCAAAAAATTGTTGAATCTGCAACAACTTTTCTGGTTGTAAAAAATGAAGAAGAGCCAGTGCGGGGCAATATTATATCTAAAGGCTATGCTCCTCTTAATCGCGAAATGGATTTTCGAGAATACTTAGAAGATATTACTTGCATAGGTCTTGATTTGCATAAAAATGATTTAGTTTCTGCCAAGAATTTTGCAGTAAAAAGTAAATTTGAATCAAAACCTATAGGAAATTTACATCCTAAAAAGATACTTAACGATCATTTTCACAAATTTAGCAAACATTATCGTTTGTTAGAAAAAGGCACCGTTAAAATTAATAATTTTTGGAATAGGTTTTGTGAAAGCTATTCCAATTCTACGTCTTGGGATCATTTTTATTACAATATAGTGTTAGGATTAGATTTAGACCCCATGTTGATAAAAAGAGACGCTTCTTTACCATTATCCTATAAGGGCTTTGTTAAAAATGCCGGCGTACCAATAGATAACGAGTTTTTGGAAAAATTAAAAAAATAAGCAGAGCCAAATAACGGAATAATTTCAGGCTCGAAATAAAAACCATCAACCATCTCAAACCCGAATCTTATTATAACGATCTTTATGGCAAAAAATGAATCAAAAAATAAATTAAAATGGAAACCCAAGAAATTTTGCGTTGGGATTACTCTTGATATAAATACAGGTAAAGTAAAAAAGAGAGATTTTATACAGGCAAAAACCCCAGAGGAAGAAAAGAAAATAGAGGATGCTTTTGCTAAGCGTTGGCTAGAAGGTTACAAGATTCTTTTGGGTGATAAGTTTGATTGGTTCATAAGAAGCCTTCAGCATCTTATAGATAAGCATGGTGAGAAAGAATTTATAAAAGAATGGAATAAATCAATGAAAGAATTAGAGAAAAAAGAAAAGCAGCAAGACAGAATCAAGAAAAATATTAAACATTGTAAAAAAGCTAAAAAGAAATAAATCTATAATTTATGGATAAAATAGAAATTTGTAAAAAAGTTAAAGAAACAATAAGACACCTTGTTTTATTCGATAGTGATCAAATTGTAGCTTCGGGAACAGGAGTGGTTATCAAAGAAACAGGAGAGCTACTAACAGCTGATCATGTCATATCAGATTATCCAAAATTAACCAATCCTAGAATTATCGCTAACGGGGTAGGAAACATTGTACGGGTAGAGTATGAGCCTCTTTTATTTAATCTTTCTCTTGATATCGATATGGCGGGGCATGTGAGACCGTTGGTAATAGATTTAGCTATTTTAAAGCCAACTCGAGAAATGAAGGAGGTTTCTTTTATTAAGTTAAGTGATGCGATATCCTTAGAAGGAGAAGAAATTATAATGGCTGGTTTCCCAGACGAAATAAAACCTCCTTTAAATTTCAATAAGATGTTGAATTTTGATAATCCTGAACTAGGAAAACAAAAAGTTCAGATAGATAACTTTTTTAAACATTTAATGTCTTTGATAATGATGAAAAGCGGTATGGTGGGTAGTGTTCAGAAAGTAAAGCTTAATAGTAGTAAGATTAATATAGCAGGATTTGACAACAAAAAAAATAATATAAAAGGAGCAGTATATTGGATCGACAACGCCTCGACTTATGGGGCAAGTGGCGGACCAGTAGTTAATTCCTCCGGTGAATTAATTGGAATTGTCTCTGAAAAAGGAATGACGAATTTTTCTAGCATGGAAATTCCTTCTGGTTCTACAATGGTATTGTCTTATAAACTAATAACTTGGTTCTTGCTATAAAAAATGGTGTCAAGTTTATTTTTCATCATTTTTCATCACGGATTAGGAATTTTAACCGGGAGATTGAGGGGCTATGAAAATGATGAGGATTTGTTAAGATTAGTAAAGAAACATGCAAAACAAAGTTTCTAAAGATTATTTTCATTTGAAAGGAAAAACGGCCGAGAAATTAGTCTATGACCTAGCTAAGAAAACTTTTCTTATAGATTGGTGTTATTTAAACCCTTTATTGCCCAATAAAAACGAATTATGTGATTTACTGGTTGTTTTTGATGATATTGGAATTATTTGGCAGATAAAAGATTTAAAATTGGGTAAAAACAATCGCTATAAAAAATCAAAAGTTCAAAAGAATTTAAGCCAACTCTCCGGTGCTTATAGGCAATTATTTGATTTAAATACAGAACTAGATCTCAAAAATCCGCATAGGGGTGTTGAAATGTTTAACCCTGGCTCTGTTAAGCAAGTATATTTGATTTCCGCGCTCCTGGGAAAGGGTGAAGCTTTTTTCTCTCCAATGGAAAATTTTAATGGTCGTTTGGTTCATGTTTTTAGTAAAGAATCTGTTGAGATAATATTAAATGAGCTAGATACGATCAGTGATTTCATCGATTACTTGCGGATTAGGCAAGAGCTATTTGAGCAAAAGAAAAGCGTTGTCGTTTTGGGTGGGGAGAAAGAGCTATTGGCTTTTTATTTAATGAATAATCGTAGTTTTAATAGATTGCTTGGAGCTACCAATTTAGTCATTGACGAAGGTTCTTGGGAAGAATTGCAAAAAAAGCCAGAATATAAGGCAAAAAAGAGAGAAGATGAGATAAGCTACTGTTGGGACAATATGATTCAGGACATACACCGCGGATCGACGGCAGAATATGAAATATTGGCCAGAGAATTAGCACAGCTTAATCGTTTTCAAAGGCGTTGCTTAAGTAAATATTTCTTTGATGCTCATGTAAAATCTCATAATGATAGGAAAAATAATGTATTTCGTCGTGCCTTTCAATACGGTAATATTACTTATTGTTTTCTTTATTATGATGATCCGGAGCCAAAAAAAAGAGAAAGAAGAAAAAATATGCTGGCAGATTTTTGCCTCGTAGCAAGGGGGAAATACAAACGAAATAATAAAGTTATAGGAATTGCTACAGAGAAAAAAATACGCCCAGAATCTTCGTATGACTATTGTTTATTAGATAAACCGGAATGGACGAAAGAGGATCAACGGAATATGGAGAATTATCAAAAGAAAACCGGCGTACTTACAAATTCTGAATTAATTCAGGTTCATGAAGATGAATATCCTCGAATTAATAACAAACGAAAACCATAAAATGAGACACTGAAAATTAGCTTAAAGCAGTGTCTCAAATGTCTCATTTAGCTTCAAAATGACCCGACCGAGACGCCTTATTAAAAACTTCAAAAAAACCCGAATTTACCTTCAAAATCTAGGTTCTAAACCGAGGTAGGCAGCCTCTATGCACTAGTGACTGAGACGGATTTAATTCCCACTTATAGTGTTTAATTTGACAAAACTTTTTTAATAATATATACTGCAATTGTTATGGGAAATTTAAACCAAATTATTTATTATAGTTTTTATAATAAACCCTCTTTAGAAAGAGACTAATTTGGTTTATCTTAAGATGTAAGAATATAATACTCCCCTAAATTAACCTCTTTCTATCGAAAGAGGTTTTTGTTTTTATTAAGGAGTATTTTTGTTCTTTAAAAAAACATCTATTCTGCTATTTCGTAATTCGAAATAAATCTAATCAGAATAGAAAGGAGTGGAATTATGAATTCTAAAACAGAAGTATGTGAGAAATCTCCTTCTAAAAAACATGAATTCAAGCACAAGCCCTGTTGGGGAAGTTGGCACCACAATGACCCGAGTGGACCTCTTTATGTTCACAAAAATAAAACATGTATTCATTGTGGACTTTCGATTTGCTATAACTGGAATCGCACAAAGAGGTTTCAAGAAGAAGGATGGTATTAATTCCTAGCCCATGGGGCCTTGTTTAATATTGACGAGGCCCCCTTTTTGTCCATTCACAACTGTAAAAAATTCGAAAATCGTTCCACAACCTCAAAATTAGTTTCAAGGAGTCGCCACATAAGTAATTTTTTGATAAAATAGAACTACATAGCAATATAAGTGTAAGAAATATAATAAAAACATTATGGAATTAGAATCAATAAAAATTTTAAAAGAAAAAGGCATTGATTATAGATTAATTAAATTATCTGACAGGGGAATCGCCGCCAAGGACGTAATGAAATATGCTCAGGATAAAATAAACCCAGAAGAAATTTGTAAAACAATTATTGTTCAAGACAAACAAAAAAATAAATATGCCTTTTTCTTAAAAGGAAATCATAAAATTGATTTTTCTAAAGCAAAGCAAATAATTGGACAAGGTGTCAGTATTATTAGTTATGAGGACCTAAAAAAAACAACAGGAAAAAAGCCTGGTGCAATTTGTCCATTGCTTTTAGATATTCCTATTTTTGTTGATAAAGAAGTCTTTAAGACTAGAAGAATAAACTTTGGTTCCGGAGATTATTTATACGGTGTTGAGATTGAGTCAAAAAACTTAGAGAAAATTATTAATTTCAAGCTTGTTAATATTATTTAAATATAGATTATAAATTTTAACTGGGAGATTGAGAGGATATGAAAATGATGAGGATTTGTTAAAATTAGTAAAATAATTAATATGAGTGCGCCAAGCTAAGCTTGATGTGCGTAGTTGGTTAAAATCCAATCAGTTCAAAGGTTAACCACCAGAACTGTATGGAACTCTGCATTACACATGGCGACATATGTAATGAAGCCAGAGGAAAGGAAGTATCAGGCCGCAAGGCATAGCTTGAAGGGATTGAGCCCCGAAATTATATTTCTTCGCAGAGGCTGACCTCGTTCATATGAAGGGAAAGCAACACTGGATTAGGTGCAAAAGGTGAACCTAACTCAGCTCTGCCGGGGTCTGAGACCGTGGCATGATACTGAACACGCATATCAGGAACTTGGGAGATCTGTCTGTGTTCTCCGACATTTGTCGGGGCAACCTCAAACAAGCTCGAAAACAGCAAGGGAGAGGCTATAGACGCAAACAGAAGTCTGAGCAGTTCATAGTACTTAATCGTTTGCCTGTAATGGGTTTAGCATGGGGAAGGAACTGTCGATAACATTAAGGATAGAAGGAAACAAGTGGCCATCCTCAGAGATGGAAATATCATAGCGACAGAAACTATCCTTATCATCAAATCATATCAAATCATCAAAGGTTTGGTGAATATGTTATTGGAGAGCCGGATGCTGAGAAAACCGCTTGTCCGGTTCAATTCGGGGGTTTCAAATTAATAATTAATTTAGAAATCTACCATGAATATCATAGACGAGGCTGAGAAAAAGTAGAAGGAGTCACAAATAGAGAGATGGAAAAACAACAAAGCTAAAATCATAAAGTTTTTTAGTAGATTCGATTTAGATATTGCAGATATTTACGACCACGTAACAAAGCTGGACTATGATAAAATGCAGGTGATCTGTTATCTATTGAGCAAAGTGGAAAAAGCTATCCAAATTTGTGATTCTTTAGATACTCTTGAGAAAAAAGAGCATGCCGACGTTGACGTTATAAAGGTTTATCTATTGGTTTCACACGCTGAAATAGTAATGAACAACATGGGAATAGAAGATACAAAAATAGAAATGGTCAAGAAGTTTTTTGATCCGATGATAGGCAAGTATGGTTTGAATTATAAAATAAGCTTAGGAAACACAGAAGACGTGATGGAAGATATGGGAAGTATATCAGCTCCGGAAATTTTATATAAGATAAGAGGTGAGTATGCTCACGAAGGCAATTATACAGAAAAGATGTTTAAGAAATCGGGTGACGATTGTTCGAATCAGTTTAAATTTAGAAGCAACGAGAAGGATGTCTTTGGAGAATGCGATTTAACTTATCAAGAATTTCTTAATATGTTTATGGACGCTTTAGTCGAAAATATTAAAACCTTTTCAAATTATAAAAGGTAAATCCATGGAGACAGAGGAAAATTTTAAAAAAAAATTTAATATGCGACCTAAATTTCATTAATGCAGGGTGGATTGATGGCGACAAAGAGAACGGTCGTAAAAAAACGGCCGATATAGTGAATCATTCGCTTAAGATAGCGATTGAAATTAAAGATGATACGAAATATAAAATAGAATTACCAACAAGTTCCGGAGTAATGGTACCACAGGGGTACGACCTAACGAAAATGAATCAGAGACTTAGTGACCATGTACGATCAACTAATAATAAATTTAAAGAATATCCTAGATATAAGACAATCCTTCTTCTCAGAACGAAATTTGTAATTACTGATGTAATTCGATATGCAATAGAGGGATTGCATTCATATTCAATATCCGCAGATCGTCGTCTCGCATATATTGGCAGAAAAGGGAAATATTCAAAGTATAATAAAAAAGAAATAGGATGTTTCTTGATAGTTAATCGAGAAGGATTTGGTTATTTCCCAAACGAAATTGCTAAACAAGGTCGTTGTATAGGTAGAAAGGAATTAGAGAAAATTTTTGGCCACAAAATTAACAAAATACGAGAAAGATAATAAAAATGACACATAAGAAAACGACCTCAAGCAGTGTCTCAAATGTCTCATTTAGCTTCAAAATGACCCGACCGAGACGGGTCAATGAAACACTCGGAAAAACCCTTGATATGCCTTCAAAACAGGGGTTCCAGACCGGAGTAGCCAGTAACTTTAACTAATTTATGAAATGGAAGGTTTACATCTTAAGAAGTTTAAGAAGGAGTAGGTATTTCGTTGTTTGCGGTATCTTCCATGGGAGGACAAGATACCGCAACGATTTAAGAAAGTCCAGACCCAAGCCCCTAAATAAAAAAAGTCATCAATGTTTGTCTAGTTTTTAACTAGCATCAATGACCTCTTAATGAGTTTGGGTAGATTAAATACGTTGCACCAGCGTTATTCGATCTGACACCAGATCAAATATTTCTTCGACAGGTATTTTCCCTTCCGATGGTTCATATTCATCCTCTCGTCGGAGTATGTAGAGATGATCGTTATGTCGTGCTTCCCATTGCTCGTTGCCGTGTTTCGGATTACGACCCTTTACAAAAGCAAGTTTAAGAGCATTTTTTCGTTGTTCTTCTAATTCCCTTTCTTTAATCGCCTTATTTTTTTTCTTGGTGGCCGCAATTTCTCGATTTCTCTCTTCTCGAAGCAGCTTGAGATCGTTTTCTATACATTCTGGTCGATTCTCCTGAAACCAGTTGCAGATATCAGTAAATGAACTAACTTGTTGATATAAAGCTGGAAGCGTATGTTCGTGCACTGAGTAATGTGATTCATGCGAGTAAACACAACTGCTTCCTAGTGAAAATTCAATCTTGCTACCGATAATAGGTTCGAAAAAGTTTTTAACCAGTAGAGATCTTTGCCTCAAAGGCAGATTATCACTATCGTCTGCAATTATGCATAACCATACGCGATTTTCAGGATTGAAATATTTAGATTTTTTATATTTCTGAGTAGTCGCCCAAATAACCCAACGCTTCGGCAGATTCAAGGCTTCTATTGCTACTTTGTGAATGATCTGCAACTCTATAATCTCTTCCTTTTTATTCATTTTTTCCTCCCAAGGAAATTTGGTGTAATTGTTGATTGTATTGTAACAAATTATCGAACATATGTCAAATTTTATAGGCGTTTTTGTAGAGGTTTTTTATAAACGAGACACTCAAAATTAACTTAAACCACTGTCTCAAATGTCTTATTTAGCTTAACCCGACCGAGACGGGTCGGAAAAACGCCCAGAAAATCCCTTAATTTACCTTCAAAATAGGGATTCCGGACTGGGTTAGCCAGCCACTATGGGATAGTAACCAAAATCGCCTTTTAAAGCGATTTTTGTTAAAATAAAAACACGATTAAACCATTAAAGCGTAAAAGGGTGTTAAGAAAACCAAAAAAAACACTAAAGTCAAATATTCGGGTCACCTAGTAGCCATAGATATAATCGAGAAACACATTCATGGAACCAGAAGATATATTATTACTTTTGAAGATATTTATACCAGATTTGGTTTTGCCTGGGGAACCAAGTCTTATGCTTCCTTGAATGATGATGTCAGTTTTAATGCCTCAAGAGTGCGAAATTGGGTGGCCCCGTACGAGCTATTGACATGATTTCTAAAAACATGTTAATTTCAAATGAAGGATTGTAGAATTTCTACAAATCTTAGGTCCTTTAACTTTAAAACGCCTTTCCTGGCGAAATAAGGAGGTGCCGAATGGCAACCAAAAAAATCAAAAAAGCGGTAATGCGGTTTGGTGACTACCGCGATCCAGGTTCATTTGTTTACCAGATGGGTAACAAATGGAAAGACTTCCTGGCTCGCTGGAATGATCCGAACATTACCAATGATGAAGCAAGGGGTTTGTTGCATAATGTTGCAGAACGATTGCGCTGGGCTGATACCGCGCCGCAGAACATTGGCGAAGACAGTCGTGAGGCCTGTGTACGGTTCCTAGTGTATTATGCAAGTCAGCCGTACAAATATGACAGGGAATGGCAAATTATAGAAAAAGCCCGCAAGGTACTCATTGATAAAGTGTTGAATGCCAGGTATATAAGAGAACAGGCATCAGATGAACTCGTGATAGACATTCTTGTTTATTTGATAAAAGATGTTACAAAGTGCATTGAGGAAGGTAGTAGCTTTTATGACCATGAACCACAGCGAAGAAAAATCGAGGCTTTCTTGAAAATAGCGTACAAAACCAGGCCCAAACTCAAGATTGTTAAAGTGGCGCGAAAACTAATTTTGTAGTTGAAAAAGAATAAAGTTGAATAAGGATAAAGCTCTTGTATTTTAAAAATAAACTACACTAAAGAATGTTATAAAGGGTTATTTGTAAATAATAACCCTTTTTGTATTAGAATACCCATAAAAGACCCCAATTGAGCGATGATTTCCTAATCACAGAACTTTATAAAGTTTCTATACTTGACAAGGTTTATAAAGTTCTATAACATAACAGTATATGACCATAGCTGAAAAATTGAGAATAATTCAGAGTATTTCCGGCTTAACCCAAGAAGAGCTTTCTAAAAAACTAGGGGTGTCTTTTGTTACTTTTAATAGCTGGATTAATCAAAGATCGAAACCGCGCAGAAAAGCAGAGGAAAACATTAATAATTTATATTTTAAATATACAGGCCAAAAAACCATTCCGGATAATCCTTTAAGCGCCAAGAAGCAGATGATACTAAAGAAGTCCAAAGAACATAAAAATATTTTAAAAGAAATTGTCAAAAATCCCGATATTTATGATCAGTTCATGCTTTCGTTTACCTATCATACCAACAGGATTGAAGGCAGTACTTTAACTGAAGATGAAACAAGAGCTATTTTATTTGATAATATTGCTTTGCCGAATAAAGACATTATTGAACAATTAGAAGTAAAAAATCATCAAGCTGCTTGGCGATATTTATTAGACTATCTTATTAGGCCTTCGGTCATTATAAGTGAGGATTTGATTTTGAAACTTCATAGTATTTTAATGAATGGCATCAGAGATAGCGCTGGTTTTTATAGAAAACATCCAGTTCGTATTGTTGGCACGCATATCCCCACGGCCAATTATTTAAAGGTGCCGGAATTGATGAAAAAAATAGTTAAAAACATTAATCGACGAAAGCAAAATAAGGATATTATTAGTCATGTTGCCAAGATACATAGTTTATTCGAACAAATTCATCCTTTTTCTGATGGCAATGGCCGGATAGGACGATTAATTATGCAGGGAATGTTATTGTTAGAAAATTCACCCCCGGCCATTATCAGGCAGAACAAAAAACGTTTATATAATTCTTGTTTAAAGAAATCTCAACTTAAGAAAGATTTTATACTCCTAGAAGATTTTATTTGCGATTCAGTTTTAGAGGGTTTTAAGATTTTGGAAAGGTTCTAGGCCGAGATTGCCAGCCACTATGGGATAGTGACCGAAAAGGCTAAAATTTTTTTCTCAAAGTATGACATTTCTA
>CAZPVP010000029.1:0-10835 GCA_964590345.1 uncultured Gammaproteobacteria bacterium
CCAACATTCCTTAAAAATTCTTTATCCTCTGTTTCTCTTGCTTTTTAATACCCTAAGAAAAGACATTGACAAAGCACTTAAAATATGATAAAATAATAAGTATTGAAATTGGAGGTTTCAATGTGGTGTGCAGAGAGCTTTGCTCTTAAAAAATGAGCAGTTCTCTGCGCACTTAAAACTTATCTGTCGGCACAATGTTGCTGGCTTTTTTAATTGAAAAAGCGCCAAATGGGGGGGGCGGGATTTTGGGAAATTGTAGAGACGCGATATATCGCGTCTCTACAATTGCGCGCCCCATTTGGCGCGAGTTTATTTGAGAGTGCCCCAATTATCACCCGCTTCCACATCAACTTTGATCGGGCATTTAAATTTGTGGACATTTTCCATTTCTTTTTTGACAAAGTCAGCAACTTTTTGGGTTTCTTTTTCCGGGACTTCAAAAACCAGTTCATCATGGACCTGCAAAAGCATTTTTGATTTTGGGGATATTTGGGGCAGCTTAGAATGAATTTTAATCATGGCCATTTTAATCAAATCAGCAGCAGTGCCCTGGATGGGCATGTTTATGGCCATTCGCTCGGCCGCCGCCGCGATATGCGGCACGCCTGAATGAATGTCCGGCAGATTGCGGCGGCGGCCGAATATTGTCCCCACATAACCCAGTGCATAGGCCTGATTTTTTATTTTCTGAATATATTTTTTGACTGATGGGAAGGCCTGAAAATATTTTTCAATAAATTCTTTAGCTTTTTCTAAAGGAATTCCAGTTCTTGAGCTAACTCCTTTGGCTCCCATGCCATACATAATACCAAAATTTATTTCTTTGGCAGTCCGGCGTATTTCCTTGGTCACTTTTTCAGGCTTTAAGCCATGAATTTTGGCGGCTGTAATTGTATGAATGTCTTGGCCTTGCTTAAAAGCTTTAATCATGTTTTGATCATTGGCCAAAGAAGCCACAATGCGTAACTCAATTTGTGAATAATCAGCTGCCACTAGTTTATAGCCCTTTTCAGCAATAAAGGCCTTGCGTACTTCTCTGCTCAATTCAGTTTTAATTGGGATATTTTGTAAATTTGGATCTGATGAAGACAAGCGGCCAGTGGCCGTGATAGTTTGATTAAAGCTGGTGTGAACACGTTTTGTTTTTGGCTCAATCAGTTTTGGCAACGTATCTACATAAGTTGTCTTTAATTTAACCAATTCGCGATATTCAGAAATTAGATCAATGATCGGATGAACGCCTTTTAGTTTTTCTAAAGAAGCAGCGTCAGTAGAAAATCCGGTTTTTGTTTTGCCTATGCCAGTCGTGGAAATGCCCAATTTGGCGTAAAGGATTTCTTTGAGCTGAATTGGCGAGGAGATATTAAATTCAGTGCCGGCCAATTTGTAAATTTTATTGGAAACTTGATCAATTTTTTTCTGGATTTTTTTTGCCAAAGTATTTAAAAATTTGTCATTAATTTTAACTCCGTTTTTTTCTATTTCAATTAAAACCGGGACGAGCGGCATCTCAATTTTTTCAAATAACGTTATTAGTTTTTCACTTTTTAACTTTTTGCTCAATATCTCGTACAACTGCCAGGTATAATCAGCATCTTCACAAGAATATTTAGCCAATTTGGCTAAAGGAATTTGAGTAATCGGCAATTTCTTGTTATTGGTTAATTCGGCATAAGAAATCATTTGATGGCCGAGTTCACTAAAAGCCAAATTATCTAAATTATGAGCTCGTGAACCAGGATTTAAAAGATAAGAGGCGATCATTGTATCAAAATATAAATTAGCTACTTTAAGGCCATTATTTAAAAGTATTTCAGTGTCAAATTTTAAATTATGGCCGATTTTGGTGATTTTTTCATTCTTAAAAATTGGCTCAAGTTTTTTTAACCAGCCATGATTAAGCTTGATATCTTCAAAAAGCCCTTCGCCTTTTATATTAGCAATTGGCAAATAAAAAGCCCGGCCTGATTGCCAGCAAAAACTTATTCCTAAAAGTTTATCGGAAAAAGGATCTAGACCAGTTGTCTCCGTATCAAAACAAAATTGTTTCTGTTTTTTTAATTGTCTAATGAATTCGGAAAATTCCTTTTCGGTTTGGATAATTTGGTAATTATTCCCCGCAGGCGAGACAATCTTGTCTCGCCTGCGGGGTGAGGGCGTTATAGCTGTAAAAGCTGTTTCTTGTTTGGGAAGCTTGTTCAATAAACTGCGAAACTGATATTCCTGAAAAAGTTCAAATAGGCCTTGCTTGTCATAAGGTTTTACCTTGGCGTTGTTTAATTTAAATTTTATTGGTGCATTGGTAACAATAGTGGCTAATTCTTGGCTCAAAAAAGCATTTTCTTTGTCTTTTTTTAATTTTTCACGAACTGAATCCTTAATTTTTGGTGAATCAATATTTTTGTATAAATTTTCCAATGTTTTAAATTCTTTAAGTAATTCAATAGCAGTTTTTTCGCCCACGCCAGCCACGCCAGGAATATTATCAGAAGGATCACCTTTTAAAGCTTTAAAATCAATTAATTGTTCTGGATTAATTCCGTCATATTTTTGTTTAACATTTTTTTCATCATAAATAATTGTATCTGAAATGCCTCGTTTTAAGCCATAAACTTTAGTATTATTGTCAACCAATTGCAATAAATCTAAATCACCGGAAACAATAATTGTTTCAATCTCTGGCTTGTCAACTTCTTTTAGGTTGCAAATAGTACCAATCAAATCATCGGCTTCATAATTTTCAAGCTCATAGACAGGCACTTTAAATAGGTTTAAAATCGCTTTAATTTTAGGCGTTTGTTCGTGCAGTTCTGGGGGCGCTGCTTCCCTTTGAGCTTTATATTCTGAATAAATTTCGTTCCTAAATGTTTTTTTGCCTTTATCAAAAGCCACGGCAATATAATCTGGCTTTAATTCACGCAAGGCTTTTAAAAAAATCGTCGTAAAACCATAGACAGCATTAACAAGCTCGCCTTGCTTGGTAGTTAAAGGCGGTAAAGCGTGAAATGCTCTGTGAATTAAAGCATGACCGTCAACTATGATTAATTTTTGTTTTGTTTTTGCCATAAGATACAAATTAGATAAAAGCGAATATACGAATAGATACCAATAATACTAATAATTAAAGAGTTTTCGTAAATTATTAAGTTTTATTTCTGCAGATTTTTGCTCAATCTTTGCATCAGCATTTAATAATCTTATAAATTTGACTCCAGAAAAAGTAAAAGTCGCCAAAATAGCAAGTTTTTCCCTGATGATTTTAGGTGTTCAATAACTTGATTAAAGCGTTGTTTTGAAAAACGTCTTCCTGTTTTCAGTTCTAAAATAATTTTGTTTTCAATTAAAAAGTCTAAATAAAATACGCCAACCTTTTCATGATTATATTTTAGATCGATTTTAACCTGCCTTTTATGTTTAATTCCTTTTAGGTCTAATCCTTTAGCTACCGCATTTTCATAGTATTTTTCATTGTGTCCGGGTCCCAATTTATTAAATATATCAAATAATACGCCCACAATTTCATAACTTTCTTTTTCGTATATAATTTACTACTTTTAACCATAATAAATTTGTAAATTAGCCTTTTTACAATTAGTAATAAGTTTATTTTAGCACGTTTAACAACTTAAAAAAAGATTAAAATTTTGCTATAATATAAATATGTTAAAGATAAAAAATTATCAGGATTTTGCCAAATTTTTAGAAAAAAAATTAGACCCGAAAGGGGTTGTTTTTGGTATTGGAGTGACTTCTTTTATGAGATTTTTTCCTGGTTTATTTTTAAAAAATTATAAAATAATTACTTTTAAAGATTCTAAGGATAATCCTGTTTTAGAAAAACATGTAGATGGAATTTTTATTTTAAAAAAGCGGCGCCCAACCATTAAATTACGCTTTACCAATACTAATAATATTTTACGCAATAAAACCGTTCAAAGTTATATTAAATCGCATAAGGGCAAAAAAATATTGTTTCTTTATAAATCTAGCAAAAATATTGAAAATGCGGTCAAGGATTTAAATGTGAAAATTATTGCCAATAAAGGTCGTTTGAATAAATATTTTGAGGATAAAATTAATTTTCGTAAGGTTTTAAAAAGAATTGGCGTAGAGCCCATTTTGGGCGAGACCATGAGATTTGAATTGTTCCAAAAACCTGAATATGATTACGATTATTTTAAAAACAAGTACGGAGCAAAGTTTGTTTTTCAATTGCCTGATTTTATGCTTGGCGGAGGTAAAGGCACCTTATTTATAGATTCAAAGAGAAAATTTAACGAATTCAAGAAAAAGACCGAGGACGGAATTTATAAAAAGAAAGAATTGACAACTATTAATATCACCAAATATGTTGAAGGCATCGCTTGTTCAGTGGCATGTTGCGCTACTAAACATGGGACTTTGGTTTCTCGTATTCAGCAGCAAATTATGGACATACCCCAGGTTATTTCGCCCCAAAAAGGCAGTGGCCTTTTTGTCGGGCATGTTTTTGGCTTAAAATTAAATAACAAAATTCAGAATCAGGCGCAGGAAATTTCTACTAAATTAGGCGATTATATGTATAAAAAGGGCTACAAAGGAATTTTTGGCATTGATTTAATTGTCAATGAAAAAGAAGGCAAAGTTTATCCGGTTGAATGTAATGCCCGTTATACTGGCGCATTTCCAATGCTTTCCATTATTTATATGAAATATAAAATTATTCCTTTAGATTTTTTTCATTTTTTGGAGTTTTTAAATATTCCTTATAAAATTAATGCCAAAGAATTAAATAAGCAATACCAAAAGAGTATTTCTGGCAGCCATATCATACTTTCAAATACACGTGATTATTCAATTTTTGTTAAAAACGAATTAGATGTCGGAACTTATCGTTTTAAAAATAAAAAAATCGAATATCTATCGGATAATATTTTTTATCAGGATTTAAAGACGGATAATGATTTTGTTTTGGTAGACGGAGTGCCTAAAAAGGGTCAGGAAATAAAAAAATGGAGCCGGATAGCCCGCATTGTTCATGTTTTGTTTAATGGTGAAATTGTTAAAAAAGACGGTCAATTAAAGTCAAAATATTTGCAGATTGTCCACGCGATTTATAAGGCGATGTTTGGCAGGAAACAGCCTTAAAAAAAGATTTAACAAAGATTTGGCTTCTAAATTAGAGATCAAACTCAAACTTTTTAGGTTTGTCTTTTTTTATTTTAAGCCTGGGAAAATTGATTGTAATATTGATTTGGAAACATTGATCGGCTGGCCAATATCAGGATTTTCATGCATTTCTAAGGCAGGGAAACTATTGACTTCAACTATTTTATAATTATTATTTTTCTTGCTAATATCTTTAGTTATTAAATCAACACCAGCGAGATTTAATTTTAACTCGCGACAGGCCTTAATGGCAATTTTTTTATAAAAAGAATGAATTTTGTCGGTCACATTAATAGTAATGCCGCCGCCAAAAACATTAGCTGTCTGCCTTAAACGGATTACACGACCTTTTTCCAAAACATCAGCCATTTTTACTTTTTGCATTTTTAAATTACGTTTAAGTTCCTGATCAATCAGGGGTTTTTTGTTTTTCTTTTTGTAATAAGAATGGTTTTTGTAATAATCTTTAATTAATTGTTTGACTGTAGCTTTGCTATCACCAATAATTTCCGGGTAATCTCTTTGAGTGACAGCCACAATTTTATTATTTAAAACTAGAATTCTATAATCTTTACCTTTAATATATTCTTCAACCAAAAATAACTTTCTTTTTCTTTTTTTGCCCCATTCCTGGGCTTTGCGCCAGTATCTTTTGACTCTGGCTATGCCAATTTTTATTGTTTCCTGGTTGTTGATATTGGCAGTTACAGCCACGCCCAGAGAATAGTCAAAGGGCTTGATAACGAACGGATATTTGATTTTTTTTTGCTTTAACAATTTTTTGACTTCAGCAGCTGACTGGCATAAATAATTTTTAGGAACGTTAATATTAATATTTTTAAGGATTTTAGCCGTTAGATATTTATTAGAAACTAAAGCGGCATTAACTAAATTTAAGCCGACTTTTTTATGAAAAATATAATGACGCTTATTTTTATATTCTAATTCAAAAGTTAAGAAATTGGAATCAACTTGTTTTACTTTTATCCTGTTCTTTTTCGCCTCTTTTAAAAGGTTTTTGACGACAGTGTTTTTTATTTTTGAGTAGTCAATTTTTGGCATAATTTTATTTAAATAGATCTGTGCTTAGATATTTTTCTCCACGATCTGGAAATATAGTTATAATATACCCTGAATCTAAATTTTTAGCAATTTCTATTGAAGCTAACAGGGCTGCTCCACTGCTCATGCCAACAAAAATACCTTCTTGCAAAATTATTTTTCTGGCCATAGCAAAAGCTTCTTCTGATTCAATCATGATAGTTTTATCAATTTTAGCTGGTTTATATATTGCCGGAACTATCGCTTCTTCCATATTTTTTAACCCCTGAATGTAATGACCTTTGTTAGGGTGTGCGCAGACTATTTTAATTCGGGGGTTTTTTTCTTTCAAGTATTTGCTAACGCCCATAATTGTTGCTGAAGTGCCAATAGCTGAAACAAAATAATTTATTTGTCCATTGGTTTGTTGCCAGATTTCCTCAGCCGTAGTTTTGTAATGCGTCAGCTGATTATCTTGATTGGAAAACTGGTCAGGCATAAAATATTTATCAGGATTTTGGGCGACTAATTTCCTTGCTTTGGTAATCGCACCGTCTGTGCCAAGTTGAGCTGGTGTTAAAATAATTTGGCCGCCAAAAGCCTTGATAATTTTTTGGCGTTCAATAGAAACAGCTTCGCTCATAACAATTTCCACGTCATAACCTTTGACTACGCCAATCATTGCCAAGCCAATGCCGGTATTACCCGATGTCGGCTCAATAATCGTCTGTCCTTTTTTTAATTTACCCTCTTTTTCTGCCTGCTCAATCATTTTTAAAGCAATTCGGTCCTTTATGCTGCCAGTGGGATTAACTCCTTCTAATTTAGCAGAAATAGTTGTTTTGGGGTTAGGATTTAAGTTGTTTATTTTAACTAATGGCGTATCGCCAATCGTTTTTAATATGTTGTCGTAAATCATATTTTTATATTAAATAATTTAAAAACTCGGTTGCCCGAGATTTTTTGCCATAGAAATAAAATAATTAAAAACTACATCTCGGAAGTCCGCCCAGACTACAGCAACAGGGAAATATATTTTTAATTTTTGAGTAATCAATTTTTGGCATAATTAAATTTTATCAAAACACTCAAAATGGATTTTATCATCTTTAAATATTTCAATTACTTTATATTTGCCTTTGGTATATATTTGATCGTTGTCTAAAAAATGAGTCGCTTCTAAAATTTTAACACTGGCTTTAGGTTTTGATAATTGCTGATTGCCTTGAGTCTCAACCAAAGGAACTTCGCCATGGAACCAATAATTTCTTTGATCTTTTTTGAGAAAATCATAAATTTTGCCAACTTCAAAATTTTCCGGGATACATTCTTCTATTTTGCGATTGCCCTTTTTATGCTCTTCAATATTACGCAAAGCTAAATCAGGATTAAATTCTACTTGGATACCCATAAATTTTTTATTAGCAAAAACATTAATATGCCTGTGGCTAAGCCCACGGGGATGCCTATGAAATAAAAGAAAAAGACATGAGGCTGCAAAAATCCGGTGACCAAGAGAGTTACAACAATAAATATTATTATACTGATGATTATTTTTAATGATAAGAAGAGAATTTTTTTTGTTTTCATAATAAATAGGGGAATTTTGAGGCATGGATGGGATTTGAACCCATGTATAACGGTTTTGCCCCGCACCATTGCTCACGCTGTTCGCAAAGTGCGGGGCAGGCAAATTTTTTAAAAAAAATGAGGTCACGGTGGGAGTCGAACCCACGCATAGCAGTTTTGCAAACTGCCGCCTTAACCACTTGGCTACGTGACCTTGCTTAGAATTTTAAGAACTTGCCATAAGGCAAGTTTATTATATTTTAGCAGATTTTAATAAAAATTTCAAGCCTGATAAATTGATAAATCCGGCTTAAAAGTATAATTTAAAGCCAGATAAAAAGAAAAGACCCTAATAATATTAAGATCTCTTTCTTCGACAAAATGTTTTTTATCGAAAAAAAACAGCATTACGCCAATATCTTTATCGTGCATGTAAACTGGTTTGGTAATAAGATCATATTTTTTGAGCAGATTTTCGTTTATGTTTAAATTTTTAAAATATTCTCTTGCTTCGCGATTTTTACTGTAATGAAAATCAATTTTTTTATTTTGAGCGATTAAATCACAAAATTTTTTTAGTTGATTATTTTTATTTAAACCATGAAAAATTTTAAATTCAATTGGCGATTTAAGATAAAGATAACCAGTTCGGGCATTAATTAAATTAAGTAATTGTTTAAAAATTTTGCTTGAAGCTTCATTTAAAGAATATTTTTTTGAGCGATCCAAAGAGGCAATATCTAATTCTAATAAAGCATCTATTTTCCTGTTGATTTTGCCAATATATTGATAAGCTTCGGCTAATTGTTCAATTTGTTCATTAAGCTGCTTTTTCTGCTGATTAAAAGAATAAAAAATTAATGCGATTAAGCCGGTAGAAATAATAATAGTTATTGAGAAATCAAGTATAATTTCATTTATTGTATGCTGAAAATAGAAATAGCCGATCAAATTATATATAAAAATAAAAAAAACAACAATAATGGCTATTGTTATTTTTAAATTCCGTTGATTTTTGAATAAAAGCTTGTTTAAAATTTGCATTTTATTTTATCTATAGATTTCCACAGTTAGATATTTTTTCCCAAAAATTTTCGCCTTTTGCTTGGATGTCATCCAAATGTCCATGCGGCTGTTAAATCTTTCATGCATTCTGTCAACTACAGTATAGGTTTTGTTAGGATCAAGTTCAGGAAATTTTACTTTAGTGCCAAAGGGCAAAAAGTTGCAGGCCACAACATTTTCCCTGTCATGTTTGCATAGATCATAACCACTAGCTGCAATGCAGGGAGTGTCATCTGTTTCGTCAGGGCTGCTGGAATAAGCAGTAACATAAAGATGGATGGTTTTTATTTCTGGCTTAAAATAAAAGTTCACTTTCTGCTTTATTTTATTAAAATAAGGATTTGAAGTTATTTCAGTATAAGCTAGTGAAGAAATTTTGGGTAAACAAAAAATTGCAATAAAAATTGCAATAATTAAGATATATACCCCTTTTCTTTTTAAAGACGATTTTAGTAAATATATTTTTAAACTACTCAAGTTCATAAATTTATATTAAGAGTAGTTATTTATATTATAACATAGAATATTATAAAAACAAAAAACCCAGAATTTAATCTGAATTTTTGTCAAGCCTCGTCGCTTGTGAGCGACGAGGCAGGAGTTATTTTAATATAATTAATTATTGATAAATTTCCATTTTTAAATTTTGAAGACCGAATAATCTAGCTTCTTGTCTTGTTTTCATCCAAATGTCTGCCCTATAATAGTAACGGGCATTCATTCTATCCTGAACAGTATAAATAGTGTCAGGATCATAGTCAGGAAATCTGACTTTAGTGCCAAAAGGCAAGAAATTAGCAGCAATTACATTTTGTTTGTTATTCTTGCATAAATTAAAGCCATTGGCAGTAATACAAGGCGTTGAATCGCATTGATCAACAGTGCTTGAATAGGCAGTAACTGGTACATTGATAACCCTTGTTGGTTCGCCTAATTCCTCAATATAGCTAAGCCCATTATTTTTATCAACAAAAATAAAGCCATTTTCCATGGTTTGGGCTAAAGATGTGACGCGAGGAAAGGCAAATTGCCAAAATAAAGCTAAAATTAGAAATAAAATTACTGATTTTTCAATTATTTTTTTGTTTATTTTTGATAATAGCCAGTGTTTCTGGGACATAAAATAATTATAATTTAAGTTTAATAAAAACAAGCTCCTTGAAGAACTTATTGCTTCATTATAGCATATTTTGAAAAATTTGTCAACAGTAAAAGCCGATCAGACTTTTTTGACCGGCTGCTGCTTTGTTGATAACTTTTTACTATTATAGCATATATAGCATAAAAAATAAACTTCAATAAAAAAATAGCCAATATTTTGGCCATTTTTTACTGGCACGGAATTGTGGACAAGCACCGCCACGGGGAATCGAACCCCGGTTGCCAGGATGAAAACCTGGTGTCCTAACCACTAGACGATGGCGGCAAAATTAATATTATTTTATATTAAAACCAAGCTTTGATAACAGGGCTTTGCGTTTTTGATAATTAGATTTTAACTCTTTTTCTCTATTTCTGGCATCAAGCCTAGTTTTGAATTCTTCAATATAAATAAGAATAAATGGCTTCCTGTATTTTGTAGATTTTGTTTTGCCATAATTATGATCTCTCAATCTTTTTTCTATATTATTTGATAGGCCTATATAGAAACCATTATCTTTTTGGCTTTGTAAAATATATAAATAATACATTAAAAATATTTAGTTATTAAGGTAATAAGGCTGGTGTCCCTGCCTGCCGGCAGGCAGGCTAACCAATAGACGATAGCGACAGGGTTTGGGTAATTAGGTTATTGGTTTATTAGTGGATTATGGATTGGAAAAATTAATATAAAATATATTTTCCCAATTACCTAATAACCGAATCTATTAATAATTTATTTTAAACTAAAAATCCCTAATAAAGTGGGATTATAAAGATATTATAAAGTAAAATTTACATTTAGTCAAGGGTTTAACTTGAATTACACGTTGAAGTGCAATTAAAATTAACAAAAATACCCGTAATGGCGT
>CAZPVP010000030.1:0-9500 GCA_964590345.1 uncultured Gammaproteobacteria bacterium
TATTAAAAATTTTAAACGCCAGTTAAAATCCCTTGGTTATTCTTTTGATTGGTCAAGGGAAATTAATACTACTGATCCAAAATATTATAAATGGACCCAGTGGATATTTTTAAAACTTTTTGAGAAAAACTTGGCTTACAAAGCTAAAATGGACATTAATTGGTGCACATCCTGCAATGTCGGTTTGGCAAATGAAGAAGTTGTTGACGGTAAATGCGAACGTTGCGGCGGTGAAGTTATTCGCAAAGAAAGAGAGCAGTGGATGTTAAAAATTTCTGATTATGCCGATCGCTTATTGGCTGATTTGGAAACAGTTGATTATTTGGAAAAAATTAAAAAACAGCAAATTGACTGGATCGGCAAATCTTACGGCGCCCAGGTTGTTTTTAAGGTCAAAAGTTCAACAATGCTTAAAGGCGAGCATATGTATGATTTGCCAGTTTATACCACTCGGCCAGATACTTTGTTTGGCGCAACTTATATGGTAGTGGCGCCTGAACACGAATTAATTGAGAAATTCAGAGATCAGATTGATAATATTAATGAAGTTTTAGATTATATTGAACAAACTAAACATAAATCAGAACAAGAAAGAACTAATTTAGAAAAAGTTAAAACCGGAGTTGAACTTCACGGGCTTAAAGCCATTAATCCGGTGAATGATGAAGAAATACCGATTTTTACTTCAGATTATGTTTTAACTTCTTATGGCACTGGCGCAATTATGTCCGTGCCAGCTCATGACCAGCGCGATTATGAATTTGCCAAAAAATATAATCTACCGATTAAAGAAGTTATTAGACCTTATCTGCTATGTGCTTTGGCTGGTTGCGACAATAAGATTGAGCAGGATTTTAAAAAATTGCAAATAGCTTATTATTACCATGAAGAAGACAAGGTTTATTACATTGAAAGCGAGCCGCAATTGAAACAGCAAATTTTTGAAATTATTAAAAAACATATCAGTCCTAATTATTATGCAGATTTATGGATTAAGGGAGCGATTTATATTATTAGCAAGGATAAAATTTATGACCTTAACAATAAGAAAGAATTTAAAGAAGCGCAAGAATTGGTCGGTTCAATGGAGCTGCCTAAGGAATATGCTGACTTGAAAAAAATCAAAAATGAATGGCAGGAATTTGTTTTTGATCCGATTTGGGATCAGGTTGCTTTGCCTCAAGCTTTTGAGGGAGAGGGGTTTTTAGTCAATTCAGATTTTTTAAACGGTTTAAATACTCAGCAGGCAACCGATAAAATTTGCGATTGGTTGAAAAAAGAAGGCATGGGTTTTCGTACTATCAACTATCATTTGCGTGATTGGGTTTTTTCCAGACAAAGATACTGGGGAGAGCCCATTCCAATTATAATTTGTCCGCATTGCGGCTATGTGCCAGTACCGGAAGATGAATTGCCGGTTGAATTACCTGAAATTGAAAATTTTAGAACCACTGAAACGGGATACTCGCCTTTGGCTTTGGTTAAGGATTGGTTATACGTTCCCTGCCCCAAATGCGGTGCCAGAGCTCAGAGAGAAACAGATACAATGCCGCAATGGGCTGGTTCGTCTTGGTATTTTTTAAGGTATTGCGATTCGCATAATGACAAAGCCTTGGCTGACAAAAAGAAACTTAAATATTGGACGCCGGTTGATTGGTATAATGGCGGTATGGAGCATACGACTTTGCATTTATTGTATTCTCGTTTCTGGCATAAATTTTTATATGACATTAAAGTTGTGCCAAATTCAGAGCCTTATGCCAAACGAACTTCGCACGGTTTTATTTTAGGCGAAGACGGCGAAAAAATGTCAAAGTCACGCGGCAATGTGATTAATCCTGATGATGTTGTCAAAGAGCATGGTGCTGACACTTTTCGCGTGTATATTATGTTTATGGGGCCTTTTGAACAAGCCACGCCTTGGAGTACGCAGGGCGTTATTGGTGTCAGACGCTTTATTGAAAAAGTTTGGCAGATTGGCAATAAATTAGATGACAAAAAAAGAACTAATGATGATGATTTGGTTCGTTTAACCCACAAAACAATTAAACAAATTACTGAACAAACAGAAACTTTGGATTTAAATACTTGTGTCTCTGCTTTGATGATTTTAATTAATAAATATCAGGAAGAAGGATGTAATCAGCAGATATTTGAATTATTTTTAAAAATCTTCGCACCTTTTGCCCCGCATGTTTGCGAGGAACTTTGGCAAATACTTGGCCATAAAGATTCTGTATTTAAAGAAAAATGGCCGGAATTTAATAAATCATTAGTTAAAGAAACAGTCAAAGAAGTGCCGGTCCAGATTAATGGCAAAGTGCGAGCAAAAATAATTGTCAGTGATGATATGGATGAAGAAAAAATAAAAAGTTTGGCTCTGGCAGATGAGAATGTAAAAAAATGGTTGGTTGGTAAAGAGATCAAGAAATTTGTTTATGTTAAGGGAAGAATTATTAACATAGTAGTTTAAATAATTATTAAAATAATGCTTGGCAAAAATAAAAAGAGAATAGGTGTGTTTATCGATGGTGCTAATTTATGGCATTGCATAAAAGCTAACAAATGGAGACTAGACTATTATAGATTAAAACGCTTTTTTTATAATAGGGTGATGTTAAGGATCTATATTGTTTTATTCCTACAATGCCACATTTAGAGAAATTCCTGAATGTCTTAGATAGGATGGGATATAAAATCATTAAGAAACCTATAAAAACATTTCGTGCCCGCAATAAAGATGGGATGAGGCAATTAAAGCATAAAGGCAATTTAGACGTAGAAATGGCTATAACAAGAATAAAGAATATTAGTAATTATGATGAAGTTATTTTAGTAACTGGTGATAGTGATTTCGAGTGTGTATTAGATGAATTAAAGAGAAGATTAAAATTTAGGAAAAAATAAAACAACCACCGGTTAAGGTGATTGCTCACTCTATATTGCTATAGAGTGCTGTAATTCTTCTGTAAATAGTATAGCATTGATTTATTCACATGTCGCGGTGGGGCTTTTTGATAGAAATTCATAATTGATAATATTATGAACCAAGGACTGGTAATTTTACCGACTTATAATGAAAAAGAAAATATAGAAAAATTAGTTAAGCAAATTTTGGCTGAAGATTTGGGTTTTGATGTTTTAGTTGTTGATGATAATTCACCTGACGGCACTGGCCAGTTGGTTGAGGAATTAAGAAAAAAAGTTCCTCAACTTTTTATTTTGCATCGTCAGAAAAAACAAGGTTTAGGCAAAGCCTATGTGGCCGGTTTTAAATGGGCTTTGGCTAAAGATTATGGTTATATTTTTGAAATGGATGCTGATTTTTCTCATCAGCCAAAATATCTCAAAAATTTTTTAGCAGCGATCAAAGAAAATGATTTAGTTTTAGGTTCACGTTATATTAAGGGCGGTGGAATTCAAGGCTGGAGTCTTTGGCGAAAAATTATTAGCCGAAGCGGTTCTTTTTATGCAAAGAGTGTTTTGAGTTTATCAATTAATGATTTAACTGGTGGTTTCAAATGTTATCAGCGTAAAGTTTTAGAGACCATTGATCTGGATAGAATAAATTCAAACGGCTATATGTTTCAGATTGAAATGACTTATAAAACAATAAAAAAAGGATTTAAAGTTAAAGAAATTCCCATTGTTTTTATTGATCGGGAACAGGGTAAATCTAAATTTAATAAGAAAATTGTTTTGGAAGCAATGATTAATTGCTGGAAATTGAAATTTGGCCTAATTAAATAAATTTTAAATTTTGTTTTTTAAAGCAAATTTAGTATAATTGTAATATATGCGATTTTTATTTCATTTAGACGAAATAATAAGATTGTTAAAAGCATCAAAAGAAAAAATTGATTGCTATTTGGCTTTGCTTTGGCGTAAAAAATAATTGAATAAAGAAAAAAATAGTCTTTTCCACTCTTTTATTTTAAAATTGTTAGAGATGTTGTTAGAACAGCATCTTTTTTCTTGACAAAAATTTTGCCAATTGTTTAAATAAACTATTGACAGGATAGTAAAATTTGATTAAAAATTATTGTTATTTTAAAATAAACATAGTATAATAAAATAAACTAATAAGGGTCAATAAATTTAATGATCACTCATTCATATACAATTCAAGTGAGTAAAACTTTTTATCTAGAAAGAGAAAATTTTTAATTGCTCTTTTTTTAATTAATAATGAATTTTTAACCACCAATCTATTATCACAAATATGCACGAATAATTAGTGTAATTAGTGATTAAAAATTCGTGGTTCAATTAACTTTAAAAATATGCCAAATTTAAAAAAGAAAAAACATAGTCACGTAAAAGCTGTTTTTCAATCAAAGCCATTGGTTATTTTTTTAGCCATTGTTTTGGTCGTGGCTATTAATTTTGTGACTTTCAGTTATCTTTTAAAAGACCGAGAAAAAGCCCGGGCTTTTGATGTTGCTTTTGCCGCAAGCTTATTTAAAACTTTAGCCGGCGGCGACATTCAGAGAGGCGCTAGCAATGTTTTGATTGCTGATTTTATGGTTCCCGGAGCTTTCGGCGATTCCAGCTTGATTGCTGGCGGGGGTTGTGATTTTTCTTTGAATAATCCTTGTATTCCGATGATAGATGCTGACGGGCAGGGGACGTTTGGCCAAGGTGCTGATGATGATGGACTGACATATCTTTCAGATTTTTTTACGAATTATAGCAAAACAAATGATGTTCTTTTTAAGCAGAGTGATAATGTTTGCGCTGATAATCTTGACCCTCGTTTGGTTGAAGACATTTATCTTGACGGTGATGGTGACTGCGTGCCTGGAAGTGGCGGCAATGACTGGGGCATTTTAGATAAGAGCGGAGATGGTTTTGGCGCTGGTCCTTATACAAATGTATCTAATGGCATAAGTCTGTCACCACAGCCAATGGTTTGGGTTCATTCAGAAGAAATTGAAAATGACCAGGCTTATAATTACTATGCTGATGAAATTTATTATGAAAATACAGGCCTTTGCGGCAGTGCTGGCGGGCCATGGGATCCTAATTTTGATCCAATGTGGCGAGAAGTAAATAATGACGCTACTTATACGCCTGGCGTGGATTTGGTTTATTGGGATAATGCAAATTGTTTAACAACCGGTCCTTGCGCTAATGGTTGTGCCGGAGCCGGACCCTTAACTGGTCCTGCTAAGCCGCTTTTTTATGATGGTGGCGGCGCTTGCGGCGGTACTCCGGGTGATGGCATTTGGCAAAGCCCAGAACCTTTTTGGGATGACAGAAATCAAAACGGTACTTATGAGGCAGGCACTGATAATATTTTATGGGATGGTACTGGCTGTTTAGCTGGAGGTGAAACAGGCGTTTTAATGCATTCTAATCCAGAAGCTTTTACTGAAACTATCTGGGTCCTGATGGGCGGCGTTGACAATGTTTTAGCCCAAGGCAATTATTGGAATGATGCTTATTTAGGCCAATGGCAAGGTGATCTGTTCACGCCCTGGACTGGTAACGAAAGATTTGTTGATTTAGATGCTACAACCGCAGGTGGTTTTGATGGCATTGCCACAGAACCAATGATATTAGATTTAGACGGAGATAATTTATATGCTGACGGTCCAGATACTCTTTTGGATGCTGATGGATCTGCCACTGCAGGCACTGGCACTGATGACGATGCTATTGCTCCGGGCACGGGTTTGTCAGTTTTAGCTGCTACTGATAATGTTTGTTTAAATACAGCTGGCCAGGGAGGCGTTGGCCAAGTAATAATTTATGTTGACGGCAGTGATTTGGCTGATGACGGCTTAAATAATGGCAGCGCTGCTGATTGTATTCCAGGCAATTCAGGCACTGATACATTAATTAGAGATGATACTGGCACTGGCTTGGCTGCTATGGCGGCTGGTTTAGGCACTTTTCCTTATACTTTTATTAATCCGGCAAATGCTGTGCAATATTATGATGCTGATACCAGCGGTACTTGGACCTGGGGAGCAGGCGCAGCAGCCACTGAATCATTGTGGCTTGACAATCAAGGAGTTAATCAATGGCATCCCAATATAGAAGGCACAAATGGCGCTATTGAAGCTGACGGCACAGGATCTTTGGCTATACCAGGTGTTGCTCCCAATATAGATGATGATGGCTTAATCCGGGGCAATCCTTTAACTTATTTGCAGGCCAGTGATAATGTTTGTATTGCCTTAACAACTACCAGTATAGGTTTTGAAGATATTTATATTGATGGTAGCGGTATTAATGGCGAATGTATTCCAGGCAATGGCGGTGTAGATACGCTGTTAATGGATAGAAGTGCTGATGGTCTTAACCCTGCCACAACATTTGATGGCAACTGGGCTTCTCCCGCAGGGTTTTTAGCTTATCATGATCATCTTGGCGGTGCTAATGGCGCTTGGGATTGGGGCGCTAATGCTGCAAATACTGAATCATTATGGCTGGAAAATTGGGGCACAAATATTTATACAGCAAGTGCTGATACGGATGTTTATAGTACGGGCTTAGCTGTAGCTGGTGATAGTTTGATAGTTGGTCTTGGACCAAATGGTGGTCCTTTGGGCTATGTTGATGCTGACAGTTCTGGTGGTTTAACAGCTAATGATACAGTAGTTGAAGATATTGGTTTTATTCAGACAGGGCCAGCAGGAGCGCCTAACGGCGTAATTGACAGAATAGAAGAAGTCATAGATTATTTTTCACTTAAAAATCTTGGCACTGCTGATAATAATGATATAACAACTTTAAAAATTTATAATAAAGGACCATGGTGGGGTGGTAATGGCGTCTGCGATAGCCCGGTAGGTTCTGTTGATGATCAGCTGGAATATACTTTAAACTGGAATTCTACTTTGAATGGCTGGGAAACAGGGAAAAGAACACCAGGCGCAAGTAATGTGGCCTATACTATTTCTGGTAAATGCTTAGCAGCCGATATTAGTCCGGCAGCCGGCGGTTATAAAACAATTCAGTTGCAAGCGCCTCAATTAGTGGATAATAATGCTAATGGTTTATATGACGTGGGCGATCAGGCATTTATGTTTGTATATTCGGCTTTTGATGCTATTACAGGCGGTTCTCATACTTTGCCGTATACTTTTACTATTGTTCCGCCACCAAGCTATGGAGAAGGCACTGGTGTCGTTCCGGACACAACTGCTCCGGCTAATATAAGCAATATCGTACTTACTGCTGATGATTCTGGCCAGGTAGTGATTACTTGGAATGATCCGCCTGATACTGATTTGAGCCAGATAATTATTGAAGAAAAAGCGCAAGATCAGGTTGTTACAGAAGCTGTTGCGGCTGGTGAGGAAATATTAATTTTAAACGGCAGAATAGTGGGGCAGACTTATGAGTATACTTTTAGAACTAAAGATAATAGTGGTAATTTGAGTTCAGCAATTACTGCTTCAATTCAAATTCCTGATCAAGGCGAAGTAATTGTTGATGTGCCAGAACCGGTCTTGCCAGCACCAATAGGCCCGGGTTTACCAGAAGGAATTGAACAGGGCGATTTGATTAAGAGCACCACCGAAGCAGCTGTTTATGTTGTCGGTTCTGATAATCAAAAACATCATTTTCCAAACGAGACTGTTTATTATAGCTGGTATCTGGATTTTTCAGGATTGAAAATACTTAGCCAAAATGTGGTTGATGAAATAGAAACCGGCACAAGGGTAACAGTCAGGCCAGGCACTTGGCTGATTAAAAATCCTACCGATCCAAAGGTTTACGCTGTTGAGCCAGGCAATGTTATTCGCTGGATAGAAAACGAAACAATTGCCAAGGCAATTTATGGCGCAGACTGGAATGATCGTGTGGTTGATTTGTCAGATAACTTGTTTGCCGATTACAGTGAAGGCGCAATAATTGATGAAGGATTGCCTCCAACTGGTTCATTGATTCAGTATTCTGGCGAAACAGATATTTATTATATTGAAAATCAGAGAAAACGATTAGTCAGTCCAGAAGCTTTTGAAGAAAATTTATTTAGAGAAAAGTTTGTTATAAAAAATGTGCCAAAAACAACAGCTTATTTTACTGGCACAGAATTTCCGGCTATGGGAATAGAAGTGATAATGGCTTTGAGGTAAGATTAATATTCTGATATATAAAATCCCTCCGCTATGCGGGGGGATTTTTATTAAGCCTAATAGCAAGAAAAAGGTAACTTTCTTGTCTTTTTTATAACTAAAAACGCCCCCGCCTTCGTTAATATTTCGGCGGGGTAAACAAAACCCAGGATGGTTAATAGGGAGTTAGAAACGACAAGAAGAAAGAACTTAGTAAAGCGAATTAATGATGAAGAATTCGCAATTTGATATAATGGAAGATATGAGTTATTCAAGATTATTTTTTTATTGCTGTTTGTTTTTTATATTGGGTGTTTTTATTCGCTCAATTTTTGAGTTTGATTTTTTTATTGCTTATTTGTTTTTGCTTTTAGCTTTGTTTTTTCTTATTTTAAGTTTTAAAAATAAATATTTTTTAGTGCTTGGCTTATGGCTAATTTTTTTATTTTTAGGCATTTTGCGCTATCAATTATCTTTGCCACAAGAGTCAGATAATAAAATTTATTTTTATAATGATCAGCAAATCGAATTTAGAGGCATTGTTAGCAAAGAGCCGGATCAAAGAGAGGATAAGGTTAGATTAGAGATTGAGGCCCAGAAAATTTTCATTTATAATGATTGGCAAAAAATTTCAGGCAAAGTTTTGCTGACCAATTATTTGTTCCCCGAATATCAGTACGGCGATTATTTGCAAATTGCTTGCAGTTTGCAAAAGCCAGAAAAAATTAATGATTTTGCTTATGATAAATATTTGGCCCGTTATAACATTTATTCGCTTTGTTATTATCCTAAAATAAGCAAAGTAGAAAAAGGTTATGGCAATCGGATTTTGGCTGGTATTTATAAAATTAAAAATTATTTTGTCAGCAAAATAAACCAAATTTTACCAGAACCTCATTCGTCTTTTTTAGCCGGTCTTTTAATCGGTGCCAAAAAGTCAATCCCTCCAGATTTAACAGCAGTTTTTAATAAGACCGGCACCACCCATATTATTGCTGTTTCTGGTTATAATGTGACAATTATCGCTGTTTTTTTATTGTTATTAGCCCAAAATTTAGGATTAGGACGCAAAAAAGCTTTTTGGCTTATTATTGTAATTTTGATAATTTTTGATATTATTACTGGCTTGCAGGCCTCCATTATCAGAGCTTCAATAATGGGGGCTTTAGTTTTATTAGCCAGTTATTTGGGCCGCTTAAGTAATATTAGAAATGTTTTGGTTTTGGCAGCAGTTGTGATGCTTTTAATTAATCCTAAGATTTTAGTTTTTGATTTGGGCTTTCAGTTATCTTTTTTGGCAACCTTAGGTTTGATTTATTTAAATCCAGTATTAATTAAATTAACCAAAATTGAAAAGTATAAATTGAAAATTGCGGGTAGTTAGAATAAATTTGGTTGATTAATTGTTCATTTACAGATAAATTTTGA
>CAZPVP010000031.1:0-9303 GCA_964590345.1 uncultured Gammaproteobacteria bacterium
TTTAGAGGACATTTTAACTTCCTCTTAATAGGACATTATCACATCCCTTCCACATCTTATTCAATATTTACCACCCTAACCTGCAAAACTTTTTCAATTTCATTAGGCGCATTAAAATCATAATTACTTACAGTATCTTCAAAAACAGCGTATTGAATCATCTTATTGTCCAGCCATTTTATATCAAAATGATTGCTCATTGCCCCATAACCTCCGTTTAAGGTTTCGCCTTCAGATAATTCGACTAAAGTCATGGCTTTGTCATTTACTAAATCAAGCAATTTTAATTCACGAGCTTCATTAGTTTCTAAAGCCAAGGCCATTTTGCTTTGATCAGGCGATAAAACCCGCGCGCCAAAATCTGATAATTCTTTTGAAATTTCCAGTTCCTGGCATTCTTTGGTTTCTAAATTTAAAGCAAAAAGCCGGCTAAATGGCTTATCACTGCCCGGATCAAACGGTTTAAAAATAATCAGCGGCTGAATTTCCGGCTCTGCATAAACCATTGTTTCAATACCGCAAGCTTCTTTCAAATCCGGAACAATCATTGCCCCTGTTTCTTTATTTTTAACTGAAACTGTCATAAATTCCGGGGTTTCAATAATTTCATAATTTAAACTTTTTGCCTGTTCAATCGCCTCTGTGTCTTTTGCTTCTTCCTTATCAAGCGTCTCGCCTTCTTTAACTTCAAGCGAACTTTCATTCAAATTTGAATTGATGTTTAGTTTTAAATCACAGGCGGTTAAAACCATAATGGCGACTAAAAATAGGATTGTAAGTTTTAAAAATTTCATAGTTTTTTTTTAATAATTTTAAATTTTTAATTTTAAGTTTTAATTGAAATCAAAATATTTAAATTTTAAATTTTTCTTTGTTACGATTTTCTATTGTTAAAATAATTTTAGAAAAAATTAAAGTTAACTCTTGGGCCTCTTCCCGTAACTCCCTACATTTTAATTTATTCTCAGGATTTATTTTGACAATAAGATCTAGCCAATATTTAGTTTCACGTGCTTCTTTCTTACAAATATATATCTTATTTTTAAAATCTCTTTTTGAGCTAGCGCCATTAGCTTCAAAATAATTCGCACCTATACTAGTAGCTGATTTTACTAACTGATAAATTATTGGCTTATTTATTATATCCTTTGTTAAATTTTTTGCAAAGTAAATTACGGCTATGCTAAACTTAGCTGTCCGATCTTCTAAATCATATTTTGTTTTAATTTTATTCATTTTTTCATTTAAAATTGATTTGAAATTTATAATTTATAATTTATAATTACACTTTTGTTATTTAAATAATTATTTTATTAACAAAGCCCCGGTTATCCCAGGGCCTTAAACATAACTAATTACTTTTTAAATCGTTTGCGCAGCAAAATGTAAAATGTCGGTGAAAATATAATCAGCATATTTATCAATGCTGTTAAAACACGAGTCGGTTCAGATGAACTTACACTGCAGCCAAACTCTGAACCGTTGACATTAACATTAAAATCACCATTAATGTCAATCGTACTGCTGCTGTCACCGTCATCCGGGGGATCAGGAGGAGGATCATCCGGAGGATTATCACCGCCACCTGAACCTATTTCACCTTCATAAACTAATATCAGTGTATCTAGGGCGACATCCTGCACTGGCGAATCGTCTATCTGGCTGAAAAGGTCAACTGAGTACTGCCAGTCAGTGTAAAAGTCAAAAGTGCCCAAATACACTTTGTGATTTTCATTGCCATTGGCCTGATCAAGATATTGATAAAAAGGGCTCTCAATATCTTCGCTGTCATGCCAAACACGATAAGTCACATTATTGGCTTGAGCATAATAACGTGGAATAATCGTGTAGACTGACCAGGCACCGGTTTGCGGCAGATAAAAATTCCAAGAAGCTGCCTTATCATTAGCTGAACTAATCAACCAAATATGGTTAGCCCAGCCAACACTAGCCAAAGGCAGACCATCGTAAAGCCGACCTTGCCGCCACCAAAAATTAGGATCAAACGCCACGTTCACCTTACGGCTTAAATCCCTATCATAAGCGTGAATATAAACTTTTAATGGACTCATATCATCCAGAGTCCAATTATTTTCAATGAATTCTATTGGATCAACAAAGTAATCCAAATATGTCAGATCATCAACCGGCCAATAGCCGTAGCCGAGCTGGCTATAGCCATTAATCCGGATTTCAAAATGAAGATGAGGACTGTAATTGCCATTGCCGTCACCGACAGTGCCAATTTGCCAGCCTTTTGCAACATAAGTTTCTTTTTCAATAATTCCAGCTTCACTGATTATTTCTCCATTATCTTTAATGACCTTGATTTCATCCAAATGCGCGTAAAGCACAAAAATTTCTGTCACTTTTGTGCCGTCAGTTAAGGTAAAATACTGATCCGGATAAGACTGGATGCGCAAAATCATATATTTGCCCCAGCCAGAAACCCAGCCAATATCCCAAATCAAGGCATTGGCAATGGCATGCAAAGGTTCGCCCAAGTCATTAATGCCTCTAAGATTCAAATCTGCGCCTAAATGGACTTTATAGTTATAGGCAAATAATGAACCAAATGGCTGATAATCATAGCAAGCACCGGCAGGAATTTGGGCATCAGGTTCAATACGGTAAAGCTTGTCACAGTCCATTGGGTAAGAAAAACTATCAGCGTAGCGATAATCCCCGGACGGCGATAGAATTGTGGTACAGGCCTCAATAACAGCACTGTTTAAACTGCCATTAAAAGCATTCAGCCGGTAGCAGTAATCACCTGGTGCTAAATTTTCATCGCTATAACTAACCGTATTAGCTGGCAAAGTCGCCAAATATTCCCAATTACGGTAAAGCAAAAAGCCTTCTTCATTATTGGCATTATCCTGCCAATGCAAAATGGCTGTCTGGCCGTTAACCGTAATATCAAAGTCAGAAGGTGCTGCTGGCGTCTCTTCAGCTGGCGGCGGATCATTTAAATCCACTATAATTTGAACTGGTCCGCCTGGCTCATAAGCAATATTGCCCGCCTTATCTTTTACCCATAAAGTAAAAGTATAAGCGCCTTCTCCGGGGGCATTAAAATCGTAATTGACGGATGTTGCGTTAAATTCTTTATAATACTGATTTGCCAAACCAGAAGGTGTCCAACCAGACATGGTCAAGCCAGCAGGTACAACAACATAGATTCTAATTGCTTCAACACCAGCCAGATTATCGCTGCTTGCCACCTGAATATTGAACTCTGTCTGATTAAAAACCTGGCCATCATAAATATTGGTGAAAGAAGCACTGGGTAAAATCTGGTCAGAAACAACAACTACTTGCGGACCATATTCCCATGTCCCATCTGAACGGAAAACCCAGTAAGTGACAACAAACTCCTGATTTTCCAGTCCTGTAACTCGCCACATTACCCGTTGAGAAATTGAATCCAGGTCATAATACCACCAACCATTTGCATATTGCCAGCCAGTGTTTTGTCCTTGGCTATTATTGCTAACGCCTCTCACACAAGCCCGCCACCAAACAAACTCGCTAGCATTGTCCACGCCGAATTCAATGCCATCTTCATTAGTTGGATTTTTCTTAATCCAAAGTTGATGTGCCTTTGCCTCTTGCGCGACTAAAGCCATTAAGACTATAGCCGTGACTATTATCATCCGTTTCATTTTTTGATCTCCTTTGAAAATTTTTTTCTGCGCGGCTGGCTGCTACTGCAGCCAGCCGCGCAGGTTAATGGTTTAATTTCTTAATTGACTCTTTTCCATCTTCCTAACCGCTTTTAAACCTTTAATTATCACCTCCTTCCTTAAAAAATATTTTTGTAATTATTTATAATTAAAGGTTTGGGCCCGCTGGCCGGCTAAAAGCCGAGCCAGCGGGGTTAAAAAGGAGGAAAAAAATGAAAAAGCTCCAAACTCTATTTTTAAAGCAACTAGCATGTTTTCAAAGAACTTGTCAAAAAATAAAACACTCTCAACTTTGAAAGTGTCTTGCTTTTAAAATTTTATTTTTGTTTCCCCCAAACATTTTTTTAATTTTATTTTTTTGACTTTTCTAATTTAAAAATAGCACGCCTAAATTACGGGTCAAGCTAAATTTTTATCAAATTTTTGCCAAAAACTTAAAAAAATTTATCCACAGCTAAAGCAAAAAGTTTCAAAAAAAAATTGTTAAATTTCCTTAACAAAAATTTAAATACTTGTGGAAATCTTTTATTAAATTTGCTTTAAAATAACAAATTATATAAAATAAAAATGTCGTCCTCAATATTTTGTTCTCATAAAAGGAAGGGCAATTTCGGGATAGGCTTGAATGGTGCCTTCACTCAAAGCCCATAGCTTTTGGCAGCATATAATTATGTTTCGGATTACTTACCTCTTTCAAAAGGGGTATTCGGGCGCCAAAATAACATCAAATTATAAGTTGTCAAAACTCTCCCAAAGCGGTATCCGAAAGACGGTAAATCTGTTGGAGTAAATCAGGGGAGGCCAACCTCCTAGCTGATGATCCTGATTGAAGAGACAGATGGAGTATTCCCCGATCCCGAGGGAAACTATGGCCTTTTATGAGTAACAAAAACCCCTATGAAAAAAATCATAGGGGATTTTTTTAACACGTTGCTTGCGAGCAACATGTTTTATATGAAATATTCTTTTACATTTCTTTTAGAATAGGCAAACCAATTAAATTCATACCATTTTTTAAAACTTGCTTGACAGCTTTAATTAAAGCTAAACGAGCATTTCTAATTTTTGGCTCAGCCTGTAAAACAGGCAATTGATGATAAAAAGTGTTAAAATTTTGGGCTAAATAAAACAAATATTGAGTAATTACCGAAGGATCATTGGTTTTTATAACTTCAATAATTTTTTCAGGATAATTAAGCAAGTCTTTGATTAAATCTTTTTCAATTGTTGCTTCAAAAAATCTGTAATCAACTTTTGCTAAATTTAATTTGCCGGCTTTTTTCAAAATTGAATTAAGGCGAGCCATTGTATACTGAAGATAAGGTCCGGAAAATCCATTAACATCCAAAGCTTCGTTAAGGTCAAAAGTAATCACTTTATTGTTATTAGTTTTTAGCATGCCAAATTTTAAAGCTGCCAAAATAATATCCATGGCTGTTTTTTCTATTTTTTTCTGATTCCAGTCAGGGTGGCGCTCTTTTGTTTCATTAATTACTTTATATAAAGCTGCTTCTTTAACTTCTTGGTAAGTTACGATATTTCCGGTTCGCGAAGAAATCACACCGCTTTTTAACTGAACAAATTCATATGGCACGTGGACCATTTCACTTTTAAAATCCATTAATTCCAAAATTTTAAAAATCTGCTTAAAATACTGGCTTTGCCTCGTATCAACCATATAAAGACTTTTATCTAATTTATACTTTTTAAATTTTTTAATGGCCAGCGGAATATCTTTGAGCCCATATAATACTGTGCCGTCATTGCGCAACAAAACCAAAGTTCCTAAATTATATTTTTCCAAATCAGCAATAACAGCGCCTTCACTTTTTTTAATAAATTCATAATTTAAAAGCTGTGGCATCATTTTTTTGCCCTCTTTTTCTTCAATACTTTCAAAATAATAAATGTCAAATTTAGCCCCTAATTCTTTATATATGTTTTCAAATTGATCCAAGCTCCATTTTCTGGTTTGCTTCCATAAAGCGGTCAATTTTTTATCACCAGTTTCAAGTTTTTTCAAAATATCAGCCACTTGGAATTTATAATCCTCTTTTTCAATCATTTTTTTAACTGCCCAGGTATAAAGTTGACCCAAAAATTCTCCGCGTTCTTTTGGCTCTGAAGGAAAATCGGTTTGATTCAAAAAATTAAGATAATACCATAAAGTTTTAGCTACATGTGATCCTGTATCACCAATATAATTGGCTGCAATAACTTTATAACCGCAAATTTTATAAATATTAACCAAGGAAAAACCAATACAGACATTGCGCAAATGCCCGACATGAAATTCTTTATGAGTATTGGGCTGCGAATATTCAATCATCACTTTTTGGCCTTTGCCGTTTTTATTCTGGCCGTATTTATTTTTAGATTTATTAACTTCTTTTAAAATTAATTCGGCCAACCTGTCATAGTTAAAGAAAAAATTCAAATAAGGCCCGAGGTTTTTCAAATTAATAATCAAACCTTTTGGTTTAATTTTTTGAGCTAAATCTTCAGCTGCTTGTGACGGCGTTTTCTTCATTTTTTTAGCTATTTTAAAACAAGGCAAAGCTAAATCACCCATTCCCGGTGATGGCGGTATATTAAAATCATCAATAGCAATATCAATCTTTTGTTTTTTCAAAAGATTGACTATTTCTTGTTTGATTTTTTGGTTTATTGGCATAAAAATAATACGGGTAGAAAAGACTTTTATGCTTTATCACGCCAAAGCATAAAAGCTTTGGCTACCCCACAATAACTTTAACAAAATGCCTCTTGCCTTTTTGAATTAAATGTTCACCAGCGCTTAATTGAAAATTAATATCCTCAACTACTTTATCATCAACTTTAATACCACCCTGTTTAATCACTCTTTTTGCTTCAGAATTTGAAGTAACCATGCCTGTTTCAGCTAAAACTTCTATTAATTTTTTGTTTTTGACTTCCAAAGTTTTTATTTCTTCGGGCTCTGATTTTTTTTGAAAAATAGTAATAAAATTTTCCTTGGCTTTTTGGGCTTCTTTTTCGCCTTTATAAATTTTAACTATTTCTTCTGCCAATTGCAGCTTAAAATCCCGGGGATTGGCTCCTCCCTGCATCAATTTTCCTGCTTTTTCAATTTCTTGTTTCGGCAAATCAGTACAAATTTCAAAACCCAATAAAATCATTTCATCTGGCCAGGACATAATCTTGCCAAACATATCTTCAGCGCTGTCTTGCAAAGTAACCATATTACCCTCAGTTTTTCCCATTTTTTTGCCGGTCGGATCAACCAAAAGGTGCAAAGTTAAAACAAATTTTTCCTTATTTTTTAAAATTTTCATTAAATCCCGGCCTGCTAACATATTAAATGTCTGATCAGAACCACCTAATTCCAAATCAACATCCATGACCACTGAATCATAGCCTTGCATCAAAGGATATAAAAATTCATGGATATAAATAGGCTTGCCTTCTTCAATCCTTTTTTGAAACATATCACGTTCGATCATCCTTTGCACTGTAAATTTTGAAGCCAGCTCCAAAACATCTTCAAACTTCATTTTGCCCAGCCATTTAGAATTAAATTTAATTTTAGCTGGATTTTTACCTGAAAAATCTAATATGGCACTGGCCTGTCTTTTATAATTTTTCAAATTAGCTAAAACTTGTTTTCTGGTTAATTGCTGACGAGCAGCTGCTTTATCAGTCGGATCACCAATCATGGCTGTAAAATCACCCAATAATAAAATAACTTCATGGCCTAATTTTTGAAATTCAGCTAATTTACGGATTTCATTGCCATGACCGATATGCAAAGTCGGTCCGGTCGGATCAATGCCTAAATACATTCTTAACCGTTTACCTGATAATAAAGCTTTTTTTAGTGTTTCTTTATCAGGATAAATATGCTCAACTCCCCGGCTAAAAATTTCCTCAATCAATTTTTCGTCAGTATTTATTTTTGTCATAATTTTCGTGTTTATTCGTGAATTTAAATTAGTGTTTAAGTAATCATTATATACCTAATTTACCATAAATTAGGCAAATTTTCAAATAATCTATTGCCGGCAAAAAAACTAGTGACATTTATCTTGCCCGCCAAGGCAGGAACAAACCATTTAGATTATTTTCACGTCTTTAGCTCATTAACTACATTTTCTTTCTTTTTATCGCTTCTTACGTTTTATTCATCACCATGGGGTTTGGGGTGGCAACTGAGCCCGTTTATAGCACCATTACAAAAAAACACGTTCATCAAGCGAATTTGCCACCCCAAAACTTTTTTTGGTTACAAAAAAAGAAAAAGATATTGATCTCTTTCTTGCTATTACCATGCTTCTTTTATTTACATATTATTAATCTCTATCCAAAAGCTTCGATCTAAATGCACTCGCCACTTCGCAAACGTTTTTTCTATTAATAATGACGTACTCCCCCGGCTCCCTTCGGTCGCTGGGAATTCCTGTCAGGGATTTTAAAAAACAGCCCGATACTCCGAAGCTTTAGCAAAGGAGTACGAGCTGCTTGATAACGTTGTTAAGGCAAAAATTTTGCCAAGTCCTTATATCTTTTTAATTCCTGAATTATTTCGGGATCAAGTTTATTTTTTATTTGCATTCTGATCCATTCATCTAATTTAGAATCATTAAGTTCAATAACCTGCTCCATCATGTCTCTGAACCGCAAATCAAGCCAATTACAGTAAAGCAAGTTATATATTTCCATGAAAGCAATGAAAACTTGTTTAAAGCTTTCAAGATTAACGGGCATTGTCCTGTAATATCCTAAATAATGAACGCCCAATCTTTCCAAATACAAAGCCACGGCATCAAAAGGATTAGCATATTCGCAATCCAATTTTCCTTTATAATATCCGACCAGATATGGCAATATTTCTGTGCCAATCTTTTCCTGCTGAGGAATATTTATTTCAAAACATAGTTCCTTATCAACATACGTCTTTAAATATTGCTTTCTGATTTTACTTTTTGGGGGTAGCAAGACTATAGCAGCAGCAATTTCAGCAGCAATCCCTTCTTTTCGATCTCTGCCGTATTCTTGTTCAAGCATTTTAAAAAGAACGGGCAACGCTTCTGCCGGAGCAAGAATACGATTTACCAATCGCTCCAGCCCGCAAACAGTCCCAGCACCATCTACACCTGAACTAAAAATTTCATTGAGCAGATAAGTCAAAGCATTGGCTATGGATTTTTGAACTTCAGGATATTCCTTAAGCTCTAAAATAATTACTTCCACTGCTTTTAAATACCCGCCAAGTGTCATGGCAGAAGTTATTGAAACTTTTTCGTCTGGTGCCCCAAGTCCCCACCCTGGCAAATATGCTGTTTCATTTGGGAAAAGAACATTATGCAATCCAGCCATAGCTTGTTGCCATTTTACTTGAATTTTAGCTGGTAAATTTTTCGGTACGTCAAATTCTACGCCAATTTCTTCCATTCTGTTAATTACTTCGATAAAACTTATTTCTTCTGCTCTTGGCGAAGTAGCAATTGATTCCATTTTTACCTCCTTTGATTTTTTAAAAAATCAAATCTTTATCAAAAGTTATCAGAATACTTATTTTTTGTCAAATGACGTACTCCCCCAGCTCCCTTCGGTCGCTGGGGGTTTCTTTTGCTCCGCT
>CAZPVP010000032.1:0-9013 GCA_964590345.1 uncultured Gammaproteobacteria bacterium
TATTTCTTAGATATCTTCTATTATACCTGTGACTTTTGCTTTATTATACCCTTGGGCGACCTCTTGACAGATGAGTTAAAGCCTGATAAGATAGAAAGTCCGAAACTGGGCACAACACAAACCCGAAGGAGGTGCTACCATGTTGTCTTGTTCTTTGCGTATGGAATCGAGATTGGCGATAATCCAGTCGCTCCAGATCGTCGGCGGCGCCACGCATTTCATCTTTCCGCAGGTGGAAGCAATGCTGCTCGAGAGTGAAGACTATCAGCGCGCGCTTGAATTCGTGGCAGCTCGCAAGAAGATTAACAGGTATCGCTCTGTGATCGATTTCCTGTTCTGCGAGCTTCACCCCGAGTGGCGTATGGCGTGTCGCCGCTTCTACGCTGGCAACGGTCCGCAACTCAAAGACCAGATCACGCCCGAGCAACTCGTGGAATTCAACAAGCGCCTGCTCAAGGCCATCGAGGTCGCCTACGACTTGTTCTGCGAACAGCGTCGCAAAAGCTGGGGCTGGTACCGTGAACAGGTTAAGGAGGCCATCAAGGCCACCGCTTGAACATCAACAACAAACCAAGGAGGTGTGTATAATGATACGCAAATTCACCCCCCGGTAGAGATAATCCGCAAGGATCTCGCTTAACGGGGGGTTCTTGCTTTTTAAAACATAACCATAATAATTGGCTAATGAAAATTCAAATCCGATCAAGCCACGTTGCGCTTCGCTCTATTAATCTACCCGCTTGACTAATTTTAACTACTTTGCTAAGATACAAACACAATTAAAACACCTTCCCAATATTTATGAAACCCATACCCGATTTTGAGGTTTCAAAGGTGGATTTTACAAATAGCTTATAGTTTATGGCTTCTTAGCCAGATACAATGCGCCATTTGCCATTTGCTAAATCCCCTTGAGGGATTTTTTTAATAACTAACTAAAAAAATATGGAAAATGAACAAGAAATCTTAACAGATCATTATGAATTACTCTACATTGTGCCAGCAAATTATACTACAAAAGAATTAAAGCCCATTATAGAAAAAACCTCTTCATTAATTAAGGAACAAAACGGTGAGATCACCAAAGAAGATACTTTGGGTAAGCTAAAATTCGCTTATCCAATTAAAAACCAAAGTCACGGCTATTATCAGCTTTATGAATTTAATTTACCTAAAGAAAATTTACAAAAACTTAATAATGCGCTAAGCTTAATTAATGAAATTTTGCGATTTTTAATCGTTAAAAAGAAAGTCAAAACTGAAAAAGAAATTAAAAATGAAAAAACTTTGCAGGAAAAATTAGCCAAGAAAAAAGAAAAAGAAATTGAAAAAATTAAAGCTGCCAAAAAAGAAGCTGAAAAAGAATCAGAAAAAGATAGTAAAAAAGAAAAAGTCAGTTTGGAAGATCTTGATAAAAAATTAGACGAAATCTTAGACACCGATGAAATACTCTAATTAGCAAATTGCTTATAGCTAATGGCAAATTGTTAACCATGAGCTATATGCAAAATATAACTATTTAATTAATTAATTTATTCACGTCATATGAATCTAAACAAAGCCATGATTATTGGCAATTTAACCAGAGATCCTGAAGTCAGGACAACTCCTCAAGGCACTTCGGTTGCCAGCTTTACAGTTGCCACCAATTTAATCTGGACAAACCAAGAGGGCCAACGACAAGAAAAAGCCGAATACCATAATGTTGTTGCCTGGCGCAAACTGGCTGATATTATTGGTCAGTATCTAAAAAAAGGCTCAAAGGTCTATATTGAAGGCCGCCTTCAAACTCGTGACTGGACTGGCCAAGATGGCGTTAAAAGGTACAGAACTGAAATTATAGCTGATAATATGATTATGCTTGACAGTAAAGGCTCTCAAGAAGGCAGTACTGCTCCAGCTAAAAAATCTGAGCCTGATTTACCAACCATTGAACAAGAAGAATCAACAAATTCAAAAACAGAAGCTTCAACACCAAACAAGGAAACCGAATCAGAAAGTGATGAAATCAAGCTTGAAGATATACCTTTTTAATCAGCCTTAAGCATTGGGCAATGAGCTCTGAGCCCAAAAGCCCTAAGCAAATAATAAAAAAAGGGGGGAATACTTTTAATTAAATAAATTTTCCAATCCCTAATCAACTAATAAACTAATTACCTAATCTACTATATATGGCTAAACAAAAATCACTTTTAGACAATGAAAAATACTGTTATTTTTGCGTTAATGGCATCAAGGATATTGATTATAAAGATGGGCAATTTTTACGGCGCTGGACATCTTCTTATGCCAAAATCGTACCAAGACGCAGAAGCGGTGTTTGCTCTAAACATCAAAGAAAATTGGCTCAAGCAATTAAACGTGCGCGTTATATGGCTGTTTTGCCGTACACCGCAAGATAAACTTTACACATATGGCAACAATTTCAACCTTAAATGATATTAAAAAAGGTTTAAATATAAACTGGCAAGGCGAGCCTCATGTTGTTCTTGAGGCTAATTTTGTGCGCATGCAACAAAGAAAGCCTGTCATGCAAACAAAATTAAAAAACTTGGTTACTGGCAAAGTAATTGAATACTCTTTTAAACCGGGGGACAAGGTTGAAACAGCTGATTTGCAAAGAGCAAAAGCTAATTATATGTATAAAGATAATGATTCGGCTTATTTTATGAATAATGAAACTTATGAGCAATTCAGCATCCCTTTAGAACAACTGGGCAATAAAATCGATTTTTTAAAAGAAGGGACTGATTGCGATGTTTTGTATTTTGAAGATACACCAATTAATGTTGACATACCGATCAAAGTTAAATTAAAAGTTACTCAAGCACCACCCGGGGTCAGGGGAGACACTGCTTCAACTAATATTACTAAGCCAGTTACTTTAGAAACTGGTGCTGTTATTAATGCTCCCTTATTTATTAACCAGGGTGATGAAATAATTATTAATACTGAAAAAGAAGAATACGTTGAAAGGGCAAAATAAAAATCAGCACAATATTTTATATTGTAGGGAACGCATATATGCGTTCCCTACGTGTTTTTCAACACGTGCTGATTTTTTGTTTAATTAAAAAAGGCGCCGCAATGCGGTGCCTTGTGTTTTTTTGCAAAAGAGGTTAATATAAACCAGGCAAATAAAGCTTCTCTATAGCCTGGCGATTAATTGTTATTTTTTCAAAAAAATCATCGCTAAACCTTTCGTCATTATAAGGCAAAATTCTGCCATATTGCTTTTTGCTTTTGGACATTAAGGCATAACTTAAAACCAAAGGGGGGAATTCTTTCACCCCACCTTTAATCTTATTGGCTGCCTCAATATAATTTCTGGCACCTTTTGCCGGGCCATAACCCAAACCAGCGTTATAAGCAATCAACCCCAATAAAACATCGTTGTTTTTTAGATAAATATAATAATCCAAAGTTATTGCCCCCAAATAAATATTGTGCCAAGGATTTGCCAAATTAATTTTAGAAATATTTAAATATTTTTTCGTTAAAATTTTACATTTTATAGGCACATCATAGATTTGCATTAAACCTTTTGCCCCGACACGAGAAACTGCATCATTTTGACCGGCTGATTCAACAGCTATCAGACCAATAATCAAGTCAGGGTCAAGATTAGTAATCTTAGCAGCTGATTTAATTATTTTTTTGTATTTTTCAATACGTTTTAAAATAACTGTTCCTCTTGGGCGATATTTGGCATATTTTTTATAAATTAAAATCTTTATTTTCTTTTTTTCAACTTCACTCAATGACCTATAAGAAGCATTAGATTCAAATAAAGGCCTGTTTAATGACTGACGAGGTGATCGCTTGGCAATATTTTGACTTTCCTCTTCTTGCAACTGCGCATAGCAACGAGAAAACAGAAAAAACATATAAATATTTATAATAACAAAAAGGGTAATACTTATTGCATTAATAACTTTCTGTTTATTTTTCAATGACCTTGCCTCCTTTATTTTAGAATTATTAATTTTATCATAAAAAAATATTCTTGTCAAAAAGCTTGAACCAACTCATAAAAAAATCTCTGCTTTACAGAGAATTTTTTATTATAATAATTCCTAATGCCAATTTTCACTTATTCTTCTACAACAGCCCAAACCTGTTTTTTTATCTTATTAATCAATTTTGGATTTTCTCTTAAATACTGCTTAGCGTTTTCCCTGCCTACGCCTAACTTAACTTCACCCTCTTTTTTATCATCATATATATAAGAATTGCCTGATTTTTTAATTATATTGTATTCAACACCAGCATCTAAAACGTCACCTGCAATTGAAATGCCTTCCTTATACATAATATCAAATTCAGTCGTACGAAATGGCGGAGCCACTTTATTTTTGACTATCTTAGCTTTTACACGATTGCCAATAAATTTGTCGCCTTGCTTAATTTGAGCAGCTCTCCTAACTTCAATCCTAACTGAAGAATAAAATTTCAAAGCATTGCCGCCGGTTGTTGTTTCAGGGTTGCCAAAAAAGACACCTATTTTATGTCGTGTCTGGTTAATAAAAATTAATATTGTATGTGATTTAGAAATAATCCCAGCCAACTTCCTCAAGGCCTGTGACATTAAACGCGCCTGCAAGGCCATGTGCTGATCACCCATCTCACCTTCAATCTCAGCCTTTGGTGTTAAAGCAGCAACTGAATCAACTACAATCACATCAACACCATTTGAACGAACTAGTGTCTCAACAATATCAAGCGCCTGTTCACCTGTATCTGGTTGAGAAATTAACAATTCATCTACATTAACTCCGATTTTTTTAGCATAATCCGGGTCTAATGCATGTTCAGCATCAACAAAAGATGCTGTACCACCTTGTTTTTGAACTTCAGCCACAATATGCTGAGCTAAAGTTGTTTTGCCAGAAGCTTCCGGACCAAATATTTCAATAATTCTGCCTCTTGGCACACCGCCAACGCCCAATGCAACATCTAAAGACAAACAGCCAGTGCTTACTGCATCAACCTTCATCTTCTGCGCTTCACTAAATTTCATAATTGATCCTTCACCAAATCTTTCTTTAATTTGTGAAATAGCAGTTTCAGCAGCCTTTTGTCTTTCTTTGTCATCCCCCTGATCTGTTTTTTTAACCATAAATATAATATTTAATGTTTAATTATCTTTTAATTTTAAAATTTCAAACTACAATCATCAAATAATAACAAACGAAATTATAAACCAAAATTTATTTTGGTTATTAAATATTTGCCTTTAGAATTTTATTTGTGCTTTATGATTTGAGATTACCGTACCAATACTTCTCGAAAAATTACCTTTTCTTTGCCATGTTTCTTTGCTGCTGATATTTTAATAATATTTAAACCTTTTTGCAAGTCAAGTGTAGCTTTGAATGCGCCTTGTGGATCTAAAAAAACCTCTTTCTCATTAATAAACACTCTTGCTTCTTTCTCTGTTTTACCTTTAATTTCAATAAAGTTCTTATCAATTATCAAATCTTGAGCTGGCTGATTAACAATTAGTTCGGGAGCTTCAAATATTTGATTTAATTGCCCTCCCAAATAAATAAATAAAATTAAAATAGCTAAAGCAATCAAGGCGAGTCTTATTCGTTGCGGCGTTAAATAAACTCGTATCTTTGAAGAATCTTTAGAATTCTTTTCTTTTTTAGACGGCTTCTTCTTATCTTGTTCGTATAAAACTAATAATTTATTATAATCTAAGGACAGAAACTTAGCGTATGTTCTAATAATGTTTTTAGTATATAACTCATCCGGCAAATCAGCATAATTATCATTTTCAACAGCTAAAATCATACGTCGGCTAATTTTTGTTTCTTTTTCAACCTGCTCAATTTTTAAATCCGCTGCTTCACGATATCTTTTCAAAACTTGTCCCAAAGTTTCTTTCTTCATTTTGTTACAAATTTACTAATTAGCTACAAATCTACATATATTATTATAACAAACAATAAAACCCTTCATAGATTCGTAGAATATTTATCCCAAAGAGATTAGCATTTTTACCAATCTTCCCAATCAGAGTCTTTTTTCTTTTTTTCTATATCATCAGAAGCTTTAGCGAAGGATGATGCATCATCTTCTTCCTCAGTTTCGTCTATTTCTTCTTTATCCTCTAATTTATCATCTTCCTCTTCATCCTCTATTTTAGATTCAACAACCTCGCCGTTTTCTTCTGATTCTTCAAATTCCAGATCTTCCTGAAAAACAGGCTTCATATTCGGGCCTTCGTAATCTTCTCTTTGAGCTATTTCTTTTTCTGTTATCAAAATTTCACGTGGTTTAGCGCCGTCAGCCGGACCAACCACACCTGCCTCTTCCAATAAATCCATTAATCTAGCTGCGCGAGCATATCCAATTTTTAATCGGCGTTGCAAATAAGAAGTTGAAGCTTTGCCGGCCTGCAAAATTAATTCTTTGGCTTCATCAAAAAGCTCATCGCCTTCATCGGGATCCGAAAAATCAATCGTACCATCACCATTATATTTAGTTTGTTTTTCAACTACCCCTTCTTCATAGTCAGGCTTTTCTCCGCTTTGTTTCAAAAAATCAACAATTTTTTTAACCTCATTATCTGAAACAAAGGCGCCTTGCAAACGCTTTGGTTTTGTTAATTCTGCGGTAGTATAAAGCATATCGCCTCGACCAATTAATTTTTCAGCTCCAGCATAATCTAAAATCGTTCTTGAGTCCGTTATAGACGCCACAGCAAATGCGATTCTGGCTGGCACATTAGCTTTTATCAAACCAGTGATTACCTCAACTGACGGTCGTTGAGTGGCTAAAATAAGATGTATGCCAACTGCCCTGGCCATCTGAGCTAAACGAATAATCAATGATTCCACTTCATTGCCCATATTAGACATCAAGTCTGCCATTTCATCTACAACAAATATTATATATGGGATTTTTTCTTGAGCGATTTTATTGTAATCTTCAATATTTCTTTTGCTAAATTTTTCTAAAAATTGATAACGCCGATCCATTTCAGCTAAAGTCCATTTTAAAGCATTAACTGTTTTTTTCAAATCAGTAATAACAGGTGTTAAAAGATGGGGAATCTCATTATAAACTGGCAATTCAACTCTTTTGGGATCAACCATAACAAACTTCAAAGTACCTGGGCCATTTTGATAAAGTAAACTCATAATAACAGAATGAAGACAAACTGATTTACCAGAACCAGTCTGACCAGCGACTAAAAGATGAGGCATTTTAGTCAAATCACCAACCCAGGTTTTCCCTGCGACATCTCTACCAATTGCTAATGTTAAGCTCGTTTTGCGTTTTTTAAATTCAGAACTTTCTAAAAGTTCACGTAAACGAACAATTGCTACTGATTGATTTGGCACTTCAATACCAACTAAAGATTTGCCAGGGATCGGTGCTTCAATTCTTAAAGGGTGTGCCGCTAAGGCTAAAGCTAAATCATCTGTTAAAGCTGTAATTTTTGAAAGCTTAATTCCTTCAGCTGGTTTTAATGTATATTGAGTAACAGTTGGCCCAACAGCAACATCTCCCATTTCAACTGGGATATTAAAACTTTCCAAAGTTTTTTGAATAATCATTTTATTAGCTGCAATATTACCAGAAGTTGGTTTCTCTGGCCTGCCATCAAGCAAATTCAAGGGTAAATCAATTTTTTTCCAAGTCCTTTTTACTTTTGGTTCATCAAGTTTAATTTCTTCTTTACCAACATCTTCTTTTGCTTTTATTTCTTTTTGAGCAAACGAAATATATTCACCTTCATCGTCATCGCTATCTATTGCTTCATCTTTTCCTGTCTCTATTTCCTCTTCTTCTTTGACATCTTCTTCTCTCTTAGATCTTTGTAATAACTTTAACTTGATATTATAATAAATGATTGAAATCTTCTGTAGAATTTTGCCTAAAATTCTGCCGAGTAAAGTTCTTGACTCTTTTAAGCCTTCAATAGAAGTATTAATAATTAATAACAGTGAAATTATAAAAATAGCGAACAAAGAAATTAAACTAGCCCAAAAACCCATTATATTTTGAAAAGCATAACTCAAAAATAAGCCCACGTAACCGCCGCCACTGCCCTGATCAACTGCCAAGACTGCTTCATTGATTGGAATAAATAAATGCAAAAGAGCGGTTAAACTTAAAATGAAGAAAAAAACACCAATATAATTAATGGGCTTGATATGAATTTTTTTATTTAGTAAAAAATATCCCCAAAGGACTAAGGCAAGTGGAAATAGTATTTTTGCCCAACCAAAAAACAAGGCCAAAACTCTATTAATAAAATTCCCAACGCTGCCAGCTAAATCAAAAAGTCCCAATAAGCTTATACCAGAAATTGCAAATAAAACAATAATAAAAATCCAGCGCTTTGTCTCCGGATGCAAATCTATTTTGGCTGATTTTTTCTTTTTTCTTTTATTTAATTTTTTTGCCATAATTTAAATAAATTTAAACCTTTAGCCAATGCCTGCTAGCTAATTTATAAACAAATTTTATCATAAATAATTTAGTTTGGCAAAAGAAAAAAGAGGTAATTGTACCTCTTTAATCACCATCTCCATCATGAAAATGAAAATGGAAATGCTGACCTCCTTGGTCATTATTATTTTTGTCTTTTTTGGATTTGCCAAAAATAACATTTTTTAAACCCATAAACAAGCCCTTGAACAAGCCGAAAAAAATATCTAAAACCATTTGGGTTAAATTGGCAACCAAGTTACCAAAAGCTTTTTTGCCAGTCAGTAAATATATAAGATATAGCAAAATACAAATGCTAATAATTAACCCTATCAATGATTCTTGCCCCATTTATTTGACCTCCTTTCTTAAAAAAACTAAAAAGAGCTATCCCTATATTATAATTCGGCAAAAGCCAATTACCAAAAAAAACATAAAATGCTGCTTCTCTGAGCGGGGTAATGGTAATCGAACTGCATCCTTAGCTTGCCCGCCATAGTACATAAAGTCCACTCGAGCAAACAGCGGGTGAGCGGAATCGAACCGCCATCCTCAGCTTGGAAGG
>CAZPVP010000033.1:0-8464 GCA_964590345.1 uncultured Gammaproteobacteria bacterium
GCGTACCCCTTATGATGTATTTATGGCTAATTGCACTTCAGATTAGAATTCAAGTAATGCTATTTCCTCTGCTTGTTCGGAGTAGCTTGAAAATTCTTTTTTGCCGGGACGTTGTTCAAAATTATTCATAAGATTGCTCGTTATTAGTTTTTCGCTATTATACAAAATGGAGCGAAGCGACATTTTGGATAATGTTTCGGTATATCTGATGTTTTGCGGAGCACCTGCCTGCCGGCAGGCAGGTAGCGGAGCAAAATATGGGTGGAGGCTTTTGTATAAGAGCCGTAACCAGATATACGCTGTTATATGATGTATGCTTTTCTTTTTCCGACGATAGTCGGACACTTTTCTATTATAAGAACAAATTTTATTTTTGTCTTGGCGTAGGGGCAGAGGGGTTAGGGGTGCCTGTCCGCCTTTGGCGGGAATGCCCCGAAGCCAAGACACTGCTTTAATTTATTTTGATTTTATATCTAAGTAAATTTTCCATTCCTCCATTTTCTGCTTATCAACGTTAAAATTATATCCAGGACAATATGAACATATAATATTTTTATTTATGCCGAGCAAAATGTCCTTTCTAAGAGAATTAAACGGGTTAGAGAACCATAGCTTTAAAAAATTATTTTTGTGCAAATTCCCCATAATACCATTTTTTTTATGAATCTTGTTTGCTGGATATACCTCACAACAAATTTTAAAGTTGCCCTCAAAATCTATGGCACTAGAGGAAAAAGGTAGATAACAAAACTTATTTGGGCCTGTATTTTTTAAATATTTTTTAATTATTCCTCCACGCGAGGTTAGCATAGTTTGGTAGGGGATATAATAAATAATTTCCATGTTTTTATAATGAACGGAAAACTTATTTCCTAATTCATCGGAAATATTGATAAATTTCTTTTTTAGATTTAATTTTTTATTCAAACGACTAATTATTTTTTTGTAATTGTTATTTATTATTGCACCTTGAACAGAAATGAAGAACTTTTTGACTCCGCTTTTGGCTAGTTTGTTCAATAGAGCTCGATCTAAATAATCCCCATTAGAAAATATTGTTATATGTGCTTTAGGCATTTTTTCTTTTATTTTGTTAATAAGATAGAAAAGTTTATTATCCAATAATGGTTCATTATAATTATGGAGAGATATTTGTCCTCTGTAATCTAAGATTGACAATTCATTGATAATTTTATTAAACAGCTTGATATTTATATTTCTTTGCTTCTTGCTGCGTTGATAAACACTGTTAGGACACCAAGGACATCGGCGATTGCAAAGAGTTGATGTTTCTAATTCGATAAAATTAGGCAATAGTTTGTCCATCGATGTGGCCTTAGTTTTCTCAAGTTTTCGCGGCATATTATATTTGTTTTAATCCATTGTCTATTATAGTAGCAATTTCTTTTTCGGAAAATATTTTATTCTTATACAAGCCAAGCAATTCCTCACTCGCACTTTTTTGAAAGATAGAAAAATCATCGCTGTTTACTGTAATCAAGACTTCTTCGTTAAATAATTTTTTAATAGGATGTGTGGCGGTATCTTTTGCAAAGCCGAGGGCAATATTACTGCCGGGGCAGATATTAACTGAGATTTTATTTTTCTTTATTAACCTTATTACTTCTTTGTTTTGAATTGCGTTTATCCCATGTTGGATGGCATGTAAACCGAGTTTTTGTATCGCCTTTTTTATATTGTCAGGCGTGCCGGTTTCACCTATATGAGCCTTAAGTTTTAAATTATGAGCGTTAGCCAATTTGTAAATTTCAACATAATTTTCAAATGATTCGGTTTCCCTATCGCCATATAGGTCAATACTGCCAAAGATATTAGTTCTTAAAGATTCCTTGAAAAGTTTGAAAAGTTTCTGGGGATTAATTTCATTATCCAAACCAGCTTCCACGCACACTTTTAATCTATGGGCAACCCTTTCTTTTTCCTCGTTTATCATTTCTAGGTATTCTGCCATGGGCGTTCCTATATGTTCAGGAACGGCTAGATCAAAGCTCATCTCTGTATATGCAACCCCTTCGTTTATTAATCGCTGAAATGCCGCTTTGATTAAATAACGAACCGTTTCCAAGTCTTTAATTAAAGGCGCAATATTATATTTTAAAAATTTATTAAAGCCGTTTATACCTTTAAACCGTTTAGGCGGAGTTTTAATCTGGGGAAATAGTTTTTTAAACGCATCAAATGGTGCAGAAGTAATACTGTGGCAATGCAAATCTGTATGAGGGATCTTTTTAAATAGATCATTGTCCCCATTGGTTAGGACTCGATGTAATATTTCTTGCCAATTATTTTTCATTTAAAATTTGATAATTATAAGGGCAACCTAACTTTATTGTTTTAGAATAAGCCCGGGGATCAGTTTTGGATAAATCTCCATATTTGTGAAATGCTAAGGCCGGACAGCCGTTGGACTGCGGAAACCCTTTTTCTTTACGCCTATTGAGTATTGTTTCCAGGCTCTCTTTCATTACATTACCTAAACTGCAAGGCGCTGCTTCTAATAAAGCGCAGCTATATACTTCTCCGTCGCATCTTACAAAAATTGTCTCACTGTATCCCTTTTCGCATCTTCGAGGTAAAGAGGTGGTATTATTCTCTGATTCGTAAGCTTCTTCCCAGCAAATGTAAAATGAAGGTGAATTTTTCGTTATCCAATCTAAAACAATATTTTTCGTCTGTATCCATTTTTTGGACTTGATGGTTTTATGTTCAATCTCAATACCACGTCCTGTTGATGTCAAATAATAAAAAGCCAATCCATTAACGCCAATATTTTTGCACAATTCTAAGATAGGTAGCGCCTGTTCGATGTTATCTTTGTATAAAACAGAATTAACTGTTGTATAAATATTTTTTGCAATGGATTTTTTTAATGTTGTTATAACTTTATTAAAATTGCCTTTTCTGTTCCGCAACCAATCATGAGCTTCTGCCGTAGCACCGTCTAGATCCGAGGTAAAGCGGTCTATTTTCTGTTTCAATAATTTTTTTATTAAATTGTCAGACACTTGACAGTTGGTCGTGATACCTACGAACAATCCTTTCCTTTTAGCTTTATTGATAATATCAAATATATCTTTTCTTAATAATACCTCGCCACCAAATAAATTAATGATGCCCTGGCGCTTTGTTATTGCTGAGAAATTATCAATGATTTTGGATATTTTTTCGAAATTCATTTCTGGTAGTATTCTCTCTCCTGAAGAAAAAACACAATGTCTGCAATGAAGAATGCATTTATTAGTAATATGGAGGTCTATTTCTTTAATGGCCATAAAAGTATTGTCTAATAATTTTCTCTAAAATTTTCGGAGATTTTACCTGGGGTATGTAATTTGGATTCCTTTAGTTCCCTCACAAATTTTTTCAAAATGTTTGGTTCTCTAATGGGACAATACCCTATAAGTTTGTAGTTTTGTAAAAAATAATCTTTCATTTTATTCCTTCTTTTAACTAAATCCTTCAAAGGATAATCCCTTATGTTACCAATAAATTTTAGTGAGTCATTTATAGAAGCATCAAGTACAACATCTCCATTACAGCCGACAAAGATTCCGTATAAAAACAAACAACAAATAGATTTATCTTTTTTTATTGTTGATAAAATCATGGGTGGTTTTATCAGGTGGCCAAATTTCTTAAAAGTTCTGTAGTCAGTTTTGGTCTTTTTAAAAAGAGTGGCATTTTTTTTGGCGTCGCTCACTTCGGATAATGACTGACAGTCAAAATAGATATCATCCCCACAAAATTTTTCTATCCCTTCTATTTGGTTGTAATTTTTTGCCGTAACGGTCATATGTATTAGCAACTGATATACTTTGTATCCATTTTTCCAGTATATTTTTTTCGCATATAATTTTCTGGCATAGGCAATGTTTTTTAAAACTTTTTTTAAATCAGCATTGCCGCCGCAGTAAACGACATATTCATTTTCATTTAAAGTATCTAAAGTAATTCCCACCACAACATTGTGCTTATACAAAAAATCAGCCGTATCCCTATTCAACATTCTTCCATTTGTCGAAATAGTAAGTATTAGGTCTAGTTTATCAACATATTTGACAATTTCTTTTATGTGTTTATATACTAGAGGTTCCCCTTCTCCTAAAATAGTAATATTTCTGGCGCCCAATTTTTTTGCTTCTTTAATTATTCTAAATATTTCTTTTAAAGTTAATAGTTCTTTTACTTGCCTTGAACCAATAGAATTAAAACATTTTTTACATCTATAATTACAGACAGGGGGAACGGAAAGCATTAAAAAAAGAATTTCTCTGTCTTTGAAATTAATACCCTCAATTTTTTTAAAATAAGTTGTTAATCCTTTTACAATTTTTCTCATAGGTTTTATATTTACTGGGTTGCCAATGGAATCTAGATTTTACGGTAGCCACAAAAAGTTCTCCTTTTTACTTTTGAGATCATTGATAAATTTGTGGTATGCTGCATCTCTAACGGGGCAGTAGCCAGAATTATAATTATCTAAAAAGAATTTCCTTAATTTCTTTGTACGGTATAATAACTCTTTAAGAGAAAATTCTCTGATATTGCCAATATGTTTTTGGGGCTCTACGGCATGAGTATCAAACATAACATCACCAGAATAGTTTATTGATAGACCATAGTAAAAGAGACAACAGATATCTTTATGCGATTCAGTCTGCGAGAGTACCATTGGCGGATATATTTTATGTCCATATCTTTGGAATTGTTCATAATTCATTTCTTTGCCAAAAAATTTATAATTATTTTTGGCTACGCCAACATTTGCCAAAGGTTGACAATCGAAAAAGATATCTTCGCCGCAAAAAGCGCGTAACTGATTTAGTTTGTGATAATTCTTTGGAGTAACAGTCATGTGCAATATAAGACGATATATTTTATAACCATTTTTTATCTGAATATCCCGAGCAAATAATTTCCTAGCATATTTAATATTTTCCATAACTAGGGAAAAATTTGCATTACCTCGACAAAACTGATTATATTCTTTTTCGTCAAGGGTATCCAAGCTGAAACCAACTGTTACATTGTTTTTGTATAAAAACTTGGCCATTTTCGAATCTAGCGCTAATGCGTTAGTAGCAATCATAGGAATTATCCCTACCCTATTAACATAACTGATTATTTTTTTTATGTTTTTTTGAATCAGTGGCTCTCCTTCTCCCAAGATTGAAACATTTTTGGCACCCAGTTTTTTACCTTCTCGAATAATATGGTACCATTCATCCGAGGTTAATGGGTTTTTTATTTCCCTCAGGCTGGCCTTTGTGAAACATTTTTTACAATGATAATTACATATTGGTGGAACATTCATCATTAAAAAATCTATATCAGACGATCCCATGCTGATTTTTTCTACATTGGTAAAATATAAGGGCATTCCTTTAACAATTTTTATCATTTGCATATTATTACATATTATTTATAGTATTATTAAAAATAAATCATTTTCGGAGCGAAGCGGAGAAAATACCATATACCCCCCTCTTAAAAAATTAAAAATAAAATCATTTTTCCTGTTGTTCCTGCTCCCACTCTTTGCATTCTTGCAATTCCTTGTTGTAATCGACTTTTTTCCATCGCAAAATTACATACTTGCAGTTATTAGCATTATTTTCGGCTATTTGCTCGCATGTTGGATTTTCAGGTAGATCAGAAGTGCAAGACTGCATATTGCGAATACTCCAACCAAATGAAATGATTAGATAGAGAGCAAATAGCCCCAGTAAGAAGCCGATGATGTCTTTAATTTTTTTCATAGTGAAGGAAAAATGATTTTATTTAGCTTGCGAACCGCATACACGCTGTTAGGCGATGTTTGCCATAATTTGTTATTCTGCTTTCTCGGCAATATAAATTGCGAGAAATCTTGTACCAAAGGTAACTATAACAAGTACTATGAGTTCAATAAATGCAGACCATTCACCGCTAAATAATGTTGCGAGCATTGCTATCGGGACTACGCCGACACCACCGATGAATAAACCGATTAATAGGCCTAAAAATCCCCATAGGACATAAGCTAGTAAAAAAGACCATATCCACACAGTCGCTCCAAAAATATAAGAAGCTATCAAAAGTCCTATTCCAGAGGCGGGGCGAGTTTTTTTGAATATTCCAAGCGGTAATAAAATTAAGAGACTTACTGCAAATGTGATTAAGGAAATTAGAATTATCCAAGGATATAAAGTTGCACTAAGCCATAAGCCGCCTTTTATAAAAAGCAATGCGAGCAACATTAATCCTATCATGAACGCAATGCCGAGAATGCCCCACCCAAAATCTTTTAATTTTTCTTTCATAGTAGTTGTTAATTAGTTAATAAGTTATACAAAATGGAGCGAAGCGACATTTTGGATAACATCTGGCTTAAACGAAGTTGCGACCGCAGGGAGCAATTTGGGAAAATGCCGAATTGAGGCATTTTCCGTTTAAGCCCTGTTAAACGTCCCGAACGAAGTGAGAGCGCAGCGTGGTCAAGGAGCGAAGCGACGAAGAAGTTGAAAAAGTGCCCCCTAATATTTATTGTAAACTACATCAAAATAATTCTTTAAATTAGTTAATTGTTCATTTTCAGTAATTACTATTTCAGTTGGTAAATGATTTGTGTAATGTCCAATGTTTCTTACATCTCTAAATGGTAAATTGTGTTTTTCTGTATTAAATGCGTTAATTCTTGCTTTAGAATAAAACACAACACTATTTTTTCTTACAACACAAGAGAAAATCATACTGTTATTTTTAAAAAATCCAATATAATGTTTCATTGGAGAAATTTTTATTCCTTTAGATTTTAGATAGGATACAAAATCATTTACAATATTGAGGATTTTTTCTGGTTTTTTCTCTAAATGATACTCCATCGTATATTCTTCTAATTCAATTTTTTCTCTTGAAGTCTTAATATCTTCTTCTGATACTTCACTATCACTATAAAGAACGACTTCTTCTTTCTCTTTGGTAAATAAAGAAACTTCTATTTTCCTAATTTTAACATTTATTGCTTTTTCAATTTGTGATAAACCAATACTAAGCTCTGGCGAAATTCTATCAATTATCAATAAAATTTGTAAATCTTCCATTGCATTATCTAATAACTCATACACTTCTTTATCCGTGTCTTTTTGAAGTTTCTGGAAAATTGATTTATTTTTTTTAATTTCTTGATAGAGATAATTTCTAACAGTATTTAATTCTTCTATTGTTGAACTTTGAATAAAGGAAATAAAATCTCCAATTTGTGGCAAAATATGTTTATTGATATGATGTCTTTCTAATTCAACTTCTGTAATATAAAGAGAAGGCGTTGTTGGATTATCCCAAACTAACAAGAAACCATCTCCGATAGATTGTTTGAAATTTTTGAATTTCTTACTTTTGAATTGTTTTTCTAATTTAATAAATAGAGAATTTTTGGAAATGATGTTTTTATAGTTTTTATCAAAAAGATTTGTCAGCTCTTTTTCTTTTTGAAAATCCTGTTTATTATACACATCATTTTCTTTTATTATATTGTGTTTCATATTTTTAAGTAATTACTGAGCATATATAAAGTTTACTTTAAGAGGGGGCACTTCTTCAATTATGTTTAATCGGCGGCGGTATATCCGTAGTGACTGGAGTCCGCCTTGGCGAGAGACAGGCATTGCGGATATACCGAGTTATCCGAAGTGGCGCAAAGCGACATTTTGGATAACGTTTGCGCGTATGAGAAGTTTCGCCGACTTCCTTATTATTTTATCATGAGGAGGTGAAATTTGGGTGAAAGAAAAAGTACAACCTTTGAAAATTATTAACGCACTTTTTCTTGAACCTAATACACGCTGTTGTACGATGTAACAAAAATTTATTTAATAATTTCAAGTATCTTTTTTACTATATCTTCAACATTCATCGTAGATGTATCAAATATAAACTCGTTATCAATTTTAAACAAATTTTTCCAATATTTTACTATATCCTCCTCAGTAATTTTGTATTGAACGTCTGGTATTTCTCGAACTAAATTTCTTTTTAGGCAAACATCTAACGGGGGATATAGTAAAAAAGAAAATAATTTATAGTCATTTTCTAAGGCAAGTTTTTTATATGCATTGTATTGATTTGGCTTAGAAGAATGAATGTCTGCTATTATATCTCGGTTCCTTTCCATAAGCAATCTTGCCAGATATAATGTTGTGTCAAAAGCAATATTGCTACGCCATTCAGATGCTTGAGTTTTATCGATTGACCTTTTTAAAGAATCCTGATCTACAAGACTACAATCTTTAAGGATATTTTGTAAAAAACTTGCCGTTATAGATTTACCTGCACATATTGGACCGCGAATTAAAATTAGTCTATTCATAAATTTTTGTTATTTCGCCTAATCGGCGGCGGTATATCCGTAGTGACTGGAGTCCGCCTTGGCGAGCGACAGGCATTGCGGATATACCGAGTTATC
>CAZPVP010000034.1:0-8249 GCA_964590345.1 uncultured Gammaproteobacteria bacterium
TGTTTTTTGTAATGGTGCTATAAACGGGCTCAGTTGTCACCCCAAGCCCCAGGGTGGTGAATAAAACGTAAGAAGCGATAAAAAGAAAGAAAATGTAGTTAATGAGCTAAAGACGTGAAAATAATTAAATCTTATTTAAAAAATTTTAACAGTTTTAAGTATTATTTAATTTGTCTAATTTTAGATAAAAAAGAAGCTTTAGTAGGTTTTTATGTTATTACCCCTTGACAAATGTTTGTTATTGTGCTACAATTTAAAATTGAATTAATAAAGGCTTTTAAATCTTTATTTCTTTTTTCAATAAATTTAAAACTATGGAAAACTTACAATATTCAAAAATTTTAAGAAAGAACTGGGAAATTGTTGCTTTAATTATAGGAGTAACAGTTATTTTAGCATTGCTTATTAGTTTATTGCAGCCATTTCAATATTCAGCTAGCACTCAAATTTTAATTATTCAAAAACAGGAAAGAAATTTAGATGCTTATACAGCAACTAAATCAGCTGAAAGAATTGGTAAAAATTTAGTTAGTATAATTTACACCTCTTCTTTTTACAATGAAGTAATTGAGGCTAATAGCAATATTGAAAGAAACTTTCCTCAAGATAGCGTGGAAAGAAGGGAAGCTTGGGAGAAAAATGTCAAGGTTAATGTTGTTCCGGAAACTGGTATTTTAGAAATTGATGTTTATGATGTAGATAAAAATTATGCTTCTAAATTAGTCAGAACCATTGCTTATGTTTTAGTTAATAAAGGCGCTGAATATCATGGCGGTGGAGCTGATGTAGAGATTAAAATTGTTGATGATGTTTTTATGAGTAAATATCCAGTTAGACCTAATATTCCTTTAAATCTTGCTTTAGCTGTTATAATCGGCTTTATTTTTGGCAGTGCTTTGGTTATTTTGACTGAAGCAAATAAAGTTAAAAAAGAAGATGAATTAGAAGCTGGCATATTAGAAAAAAACAATAATATTTTTAATTCTGGTCCTGAAATGGAATTAGAAGCCGAACCAGTTTATAATCCGGTACGCGAAACCAAAATAAAAACTATGTATGATCATCTTCAATAAATAATTAGTTAATTTAAAATAAACAAATACTCTGGCTTTTAAAAGCCAGGGTATTTGTTTTTCTCTAATTTTAGGTAAAAATTTGACAAAAGCTTAAAAATATGCTAAAATTTAAATATAAATTAAGTGATTAGGCATTTTGCATTAGGCATTGGTAAAAAGATTTTTTATTTAAAATAAAATATTTTTCAATATACCAATGCCAAATTACTAATGCCCAATGCCTATAAATTAAGATAATAAATAATATTGAAATAGAAATGAAATTCAAAAAATTACCAAATGATATTGTTATCGCAGTTACTTATAAATGCAATTCAAAATGCAGAATGTGTAATATTTGGAAATTAGACCCAATGCCGGTTTTAGATTTGGCTGAATATAGAAAATTACCAAATAATTTGAAATACATTAATATTTCTGGCGGCGAGCCTTTTTTGAGAGAAGATTTGGTTGAATTGATAAGAATTTTAGCTGAAAAAAATCCTAAAACCGAAATAATTATTTCAACCAATGGTTTTGCCACAGAATTAATTAAGCAGAAAATAGAAGCGATTTTAGCAATTAAACGCGATATCGGAGTCGGCATTTCTTTGGATGGAATCGGCTCAATTCACGACCAAATTAGAGGCATTCCAGGCGGCTATGAAAAGGTTATGGCAACAATTAAGGTTTTGCAGGAATTAGGCGTGAAAAATTTACGTTTGGCTTTTACAGCCGGTGATTACAATATTGATCAGCTGGATAAAGTTTACAATTTGTCAAAGGAATTAAAAGTTGAATTTACTTTGGCTGCTATTCATAATTCTGAAAATTATTTTAATACAGTAGCTAATAAAATAGAAAAAATAGAATATTTCAAAAAAGAGTTTGAGAAATTAATTAAGGCCGAATTAAAGACTTGGCAGCCTAAAAAATGGCTGCGTGCTTATTTTGCTTATGCTTTATTTAAATTTATTGAAACCGGTAAGCGGCTTTTGCCCAATTATTCCGGTACAGACAATATTTTTATTGATCCGCAGGGCAATATTTATCCGGCTGATGTTTCAGCTCATTTTATGGGAAATTTGAAAGATTTTGCGAGTTTTAGAGAGCTTTATAATTCAGAACGGGCTCAAAAGGCAATAGCTTTAGAAAAAAAGAATCAAAACTGGATGATTTGCACAGCGCGCAGTGCCATGAAAAAACATGCCTTTGAAATTGTTTTTTGGATTATGAAAAATAAAATTTTTGGCGTTAATTTGTAGTGTAGTTATGAATTTAATTAAAACAAAAAATTTCTGGTTTATTTTATTATTAGCAGCAATAGTAACCATTGGTTTTTTGGCCAGTGAATTATCTTTGTATTTTACCCTTGGCTTGCTTTTATTTTTGCTTTTATTTTTTTTCATTCAATACCCCATGGCTGGTATTTATATTATTGCTTTTTTGTATCCTTTTAATTATTTTGAATTTGTTTACGGTCAAATTAATGTGCCTTATGTTGATTTGATTGCCATAGTCTTATTTTTTGCCTGGCTGCTTAAAGCTTTTTATTTATTTTTAAGCAAAAGGCAAAAATTAAATTTGAAAAATTTTCCGGGCTGGTTTTTTATGCTGGTTTTTGTCTCTGTTTCGGCTCTGTCTTTAATTAACGTGGAAAGTGAATATTTGTCTCAGGCAATTAAATATCTTTTTCGTCCTGTTATTTTCTTTTATTTGATGTATGTTATTTTGCCTTTTAATATTATTGATAATTTGAAGCGGCTTTTTAATACTTTTAAAATAATGTTTGTTTTGGGCTCAGGCCTTGCCTGCATGGGGATTTGGTCCTTAATTTTTCCGCCTATTGAAGGCTTAAGACGAGCTGTGCCAATTTCTATTTTTGGAGTTTCGCCGTTAGGCACTAATCATAATGCTTTAGCTGAAATTTTAGTTTGTTTAATTCCTGTTGCCTTGATTTTATTTTGGTATGAAAAGGACATTTTTTGGAAAAATGTTTATTTGTTGGGCGTTTTTTTGATGGCTGGTATAAATTTATTAACGCTTTCCAGATCAGGCTGGCTGGCTTTATTTATGGTATTGTTAGTTTTGGTTTTATTAAAATACCGCGCCTTAGTCAAAAAAATAGTAAAATCTTATTTATTTTATATATTGTTAATTCTTTCAACTCCGGCTTTATATTTAATGTATAAGCTGCTGACTTCAAGAATTGCGACCAGTTCTGATTTAAACAGGCTTAAATTAATAGAAATAGCTTTAATGATGTTTAATAAGCATCCTTGGATTGGTAGCGGTGTTGGTACGTTTACTACTGTTGTTGCCCAAGTAAAATGGTATATTATTGAATATTGGGTAGTTTTGGATGCTCATGGCTTTCTTTTCAAGACCTTAGCAGAAACCGGTCTTGTGGGCGCTATCAGCTTTATCGGTTTTTTAGTTTATATTTTATATGCTTTATTTAAAGCTTATAATAAGAATAGAAAAACTAAACATGAATGGTTGCTTTTAGGTGTGCTGTTAGTTGCTGTTGCTGGTATTACTTTTCAATTTTTTAGTACTAGTTATTATATTGCTAAATTTTGGTTTCCTTTGGGTTTGGCTTTAACTGGTTTGAAATTTGTAAAAAATAAACCTAATAAACCTTTATATGGAAAAAAATAAAATAAAAATTATATATATTTTAAATTCATTTGCTTTGGGTGGCGCAGAAAAGCTTGTTTTGGATCTTTGCCGTAATATTGATAAAGAACAGTTTGAGATCGCTGTATGTTCGGTGGTTGGCGGCGGCCATTTGGAAAAAGAGTTTAGAAAATTAGATTTGCCAGTCACCAGATTTGAGAAAAAAACAAAATTAGGTTTAGGCGTTTTACGGCAATTGATTAAATATTTAAAAAAAGAAAAACCTGATATTGTTCATACTCATCTTTTTGGCGGTGATGCCTGGGGGAGGTTCGCCGCAATTATAAATAGAGTCCCTGTTATTATTAGCACAGAACATAGCATTAATTTGGATGAAGGTTGGTTAAAAAGACAAATAAAATTTATTTTTTCTTGGTTTACGGATAAAATAATTGCTGTTTCAAAGACAGTCAAAGATAATTCAATAAAATTAAATAAGATCAAACCTGATAAAATTTCAGTAATTTATAATGGCATAGACATTAAAAAATTTTCTTTTCGCGGCTTTCAGCCGATTGATTTGGTCAAAACAATTAATGGCGTGATTGTTGCTCGCTTGGAAGAAGTTAAGGGCCATAAATATTTAATTAATGCCTTGCCTTTAATCATTAAAAAATATCCTGATTTTGTTTTAAATATTGTTGGCACTGGCAGCCTGGAAAAAGAATTAAAAGAACAAGTCAATAATTTAAATTTGCAGGATAAAGTTATTTTCTGGGGTCAGCGGCTGGATCCGGAAAATATATTGCCTAAAATGGATTTGTTTATCTTGTCTTCTTTATGGGAAGGTTTGGGAGTAGTTTTATTAGAAGCCCAGGCAGTAGGTTTGCCAGTTATAACTTCGGATATCCCGGGCATAAAAGAAGTGGTTGAAGACAATAAAACCGGCTTGGTTTTCAAGCCCCAAAATCCGCATGATTTGTTTAAAAATTTGGATAAATTATTATCTGATGCAGAGCTGCAGAAAAAAATAGTTGAAAATGCTCATAAGCAAATTAAGGAAAAGTTTACTGTTGAAAAAATGATTAATGGTTATAGTGATTTATATTTAGAGTTAATTAAAAATTAAAAAGTTATAAAGTTGAAAGTACTTTATAAACTTTATGCTTTAAAACTTTATACTTATACTATGAAAATATTAATGATTAATAAATTTTTTTACAGAAAAGGCGGTTCAGAATCCTACATGTTTGATTTGATTGATTTATTAAAAAAACAGGGTCATCAGGTGATTGAATTTTCTATGCAGGATAAAAAGAACCAGGAATCAGAATACAGTAATTATTTTGTTAAAAATATAGATTTTTCAAAAAAAGAAGGAATTTTTAAAGATATTAAAAAAGCTTTACGAGCCATTTATTCTTTTGAAGCCAAAAAAAAATTAGAAAAACTGATAAAAAAAGAAAAACCTGATATTGCTCATTTGCATAATTTTAACTTTCATTTAACTCCTTCAATTTTAAGTGTTTTAAAAAAGCACAATATACCAACTGTCTGGACTTTGCATGATTATAAATTAATTTGTCCAAATTACCGTTTATTTACTCAAGGCAAAATTTGTGAACGCTGTAAGGTTTATAAATATTATAATTGTTTGAGATACAATTGTTTTAATAATTTCGGCCGGAGTTTAACAGCCACTTTAGAGATGTTTTTGCATAAGCTTATTTTGCGAAGTTATGATAAGGTTGATATTTTTATTGCCCCCAGTAAATTTTTAGAAGCTAAACTTAAAGACTGGAATATTAGACCAGAAAAAATCAGGCAGCTTTATAATTTTATTGATTTAGCCAAATTTGAGCCTAATTTTGAGCCAGGCCAGGGATTGATTTATTTTGGCCGCTTATCCTTGGAAAAGGGCATTTTAACGCTTTTAAAGGCTTTTAAAGGCTTGTCAGGGTTTAATTTGCAGATAGTTGGCCAAGGGCCGCAAAAAGAGGCTATAGAGCAGTATATAAAGGAAAATAATTTAAACAATGTTAGTTTGTCAGGTTATAAAAAAGGTCAGGAATTATATGATTTAATTAAAAAGTCAAGGCTTGTAATTGCTCCTTCGCAATGGTATGAAAATAATCCAATTTCGGTCTTGGAAGCTTTTGCTCTGGCTAAACCAGCAATTGGCTCTGGTTTAGGTGGCATTCCAGAATTAGTTAAGCATGGCAAAACCGGCTTTTTATTTGAAGCGGGTCAGGCAGAAGATTTAAAAGAAGAAATTAAAGCAAATTATGCTGCTACTGAATTGATCCAGCAAATGGGGCAAAAGGCGCGTAATTTTGTTGAAGAAAACTGCTCGCCAGCGATTCATTACGAAAATTTAATAAAAATATATAAAAAGTTAATAAAATAAAAGCGTAAAAAAACTTGTCCAGTCGTTCACGAACGACTGGACTTGACAAATATTAAATTTTAAGTTAAGGTCAAGTATGATAAAAAGAAAGGGGGAAATATCCCCTTTTTTTATTTGTAAAAAATTACTCTTGACAAAAATAACAAAAAATGCTATTATACAATATTAATAAAAATATTGTTTATTTATATGAAAATTTATTTTATTGGTCAAAAAGGAATACCAGCAATCTATGGTGGTGTTGAACGCCACGTAGAGGAATTAGCAACTCGTTTAGCTAAACAAGGCAATGAGGTTTTTGTCTATTGCAGAAAACATTACACGCCGGAAAATTTAAAAGAATATAAGGGTGTTAATTTGATCCACTTACCTAGTCTTAAAACCAAGCATTTAGATGCAATTACTCATACTTTTTTAGCTAGTTTAGATATTTTGAGAAGAAAAGCTGATATTATTCATTATCATGCTATTGGCCCTTCAAGCTTGCTTTGGATTCCAAAATTATTTAAAAGAAGCGCCAAAATAGTTTCTACTTTTCATTCTGATGACAGAAACCATAAAAAATGGGGATTTATGGCCAGAAAATTTTTGGGCTTAGGCGCTTATATTTCAGTTAAATGGCCGCATAAAACCATTGCTGTTTCTCAATACCAAAGCAGGGTGCATGGCCAGGAATTTAACAGTGAATTGGATTATATTCCTAATGCCGTGCCAGCCATGAAACAGGTTAAGCCTGATTTGATTACTCAAAAATGGGGTTTAAAGGGCAATGATTATATCTTAAGTGTTTCTCGTTTAATCAAACACAAAGGCATTCATCATTTAATCAGAGCCTATTCATTTTTGAAAAATCCAGACAAAAAATTGGTTATTGTTGGTAATGCCAATTATACTGATGATTATGTTCAATATTTAAAAACTTTGGCTGGTGATAATAAAAACATTATTTTTACTGGCAACCAAATCGGCCAAATTTTGGCTGAATTATATTCTAATGCTTATTTGTTTGTTCAGCCGTCAGAAGCAGAAGGTTTTTCAATTGCCTTGCTTGAAGCAATGAGTTATGGCAAAGCTGTTTTGGTCAGTGATATTGAGCCAAATAAAGAAGCTGTTTCAGATATGGGCATGATTTTTAGAAACAGAAGCATTTCTGATTTAAGCCAGAAATTGTCATATTTATTAAATCATCCGGAATTAGTTTATGTTATGGGACCTGAATTAAAAGAAAGAGTTAATATGGAGTATAATTGGGATAATATTGCCCAAAAAACCATTGAGCTTTATAGCTCGCTTTTGGCTGAATCAGTTAAAGAAAAGCAAGTTCAGGCAGTAGAAGTTGAATCCGTTTAAAAAGTTAAAATATTCAAATAATTTAAAAATCCCTTTGCAAGTGAAGAGGGGATTTTTAAGTTTAAATATAAGGAAATTTTTATTCTTTGTTCTTTTTTATAACTAAAAAAGAACCAAAAAAGTTTTGGGGGTGGCAAATGCGCTAGTGCAAATGGCGCATCTTTTGTTTTGATAACGACGCTTAGTTGCCACCCCCAAACCCCCATGGTGGGCAATGCAATTTATGAAGCAATAAATTTAAAAAAAGAAGAAAAAAATCCCTTTGCAAGAGGGGATTTTTTAAGTTTTCTTTTTTTTTATAATTTTTGGGTTGGGGCTGTATAATTTATTAGTGATTTTCCATTTTTCCACATATTGGCCAAGACCGTATTTGTTTGATTTATTGCGAATCGCTGGCCGTTTTTGCGACCATTTTAAAAGGCTGTCAAAATTAAGCTTATATCTGCCTCGCACCACAATATAGCGTATCTCGTTACGTTTAATGGCGCGTCTTATGGTTTTTTGATCAATGCCAAAAAGCTTGGCTGCTTCGGAAATAGAGATACGGATTATATTTTCCATATTAATAATTATTATTTGTCTAGAATAATGTAGACAAATTTATTGTAATATAATATAATAAAAAAGCCAAATTTTTAGTATTTTTATGATTTGATTTATTAAAAAAGATTGTCTCTTTTTATTATTAGGCAATTTTTTATTTTAATTTTTTGGCAATAAAAAAATAAACATTTTTAGATGATTTCATTGGTCATTGAATATAGGCTATCCAACAACTTTGGACAGTAAATCAGCGAATAAGGCAGCGGGAATAAAAG
>CAZPVP010000035.1:0-1198 GCA_964590345.1 uncultured Gammaproteobacteria bacterium
CTAATTTTAGCATAAAACATATATATTTTCACTGTCCAAAGTTGTTAAAGAGCCTACAAGCCCTTGACTTTTTTACTGAAATGTGCTATAATTTTTACATGGTATTTTTACAATAACCTATTTAACTTAGGTTAAATACAAATTAAAAAAGAAAAGGGGGTTAAAAAGATGGAAATGGAAGGAAAAAATCGTAATGTTAAAACTAAAACAAGGTATGGCTGTGGCTGCTTAAGTTGGTTAATAATAATAGCTCTATTCTGCTTGCCCGAAGTTATCCTTTATTACAGTTACAACTGGCAAATGGAAAAGGCATTAGCTCAACACGCTCTGCTAAACGCTTCAGTCGAAGAAACCCTCAAAGAGGTTACCAACGAAGCTAAAGATCTGAATATCCTGGATATTCAAAAATCAAATGAAAAAAATGTGGCGACGTTTACTTTTTTCAATCAATCCGTAACAGACGATTCAATCTCACAGCAAACATTCGCCTATCAACTTGATGCTCACAGGGTCGCTAGTGGCATTTATAAAATCTACAACCCGCCCCATACTTACTCTATAGGTTTTAAATGGGCAAAATGGGCTCATGCTCATTTTATCCAACCACAAATACCTAATTACAGTTATTTATTAATAACTCCTTATACACTGGAAATGTGTAAAAAGGAAAATGAATGCACTATAATTAGGGAAGTGGACGATTATATTGATGGAAAAAACGGAGAGGACACCTTCCTGTTCTAAGGCCTATTACTTCTTTAAAAATTGTACAAATCTCGCTCAACGCAAAATTGCTCATGGGAAAATGCTTGATCATCCTGAAAATTATGTTTTATAGCTCTTCTGCCTCTTAGAGCGAGAAAAAATGAGTGAAATTTGGGAAAAATCCGCGAAAAACTCACCCCCCTATGCGTCCTGCATGGGTTATAGAACACTTCGAATCGGAATGTTTCTTATCGGGAAAAAATCTCATTGCCATGCGTTATGACGAGTCGGCATGGGTACCAAGATGTTGAAATAACTCTCGGGCGATTTAAACAGATCACCCGCCTGCCCGCCTAGCTTCAAAAAAAGCAACGGCGGGCTTTTTTTATTTAACAGACTAAAGTCTGTCCTTCCGGTTTCTGCTCGCGGAAGGACACGCTTCAGTGTGTTATTGTCTTTACGTTCTTACTTAACAGACTAAAGTCTGTCCTTC
>CAZPVP010000035.1:1298-8191 GCA_964590345.1 uncultured Gammaproteobacteria bacterium
CTTCAGTGTGTTATTGTCTTTACGTTCTTACTTAACAGACTAAAGTCTGTCCTTCCGGTTTCTGCTCGCGGAAAGACACACTTCAGTGTGTTATCGCATCATGTCTATGTTCGCGGAAGGACACACTTTAGTGTGTTATCGCATCCTATTCCCATGATAAAGTAAAATCCATAACTGGATATAATTCAAATCTTTCGTAAACCGCCTCCGCTCCATATTTTTTTATATGCTCATTAAAATCAGACCATTTATAATCTTCCATTTTTTTAACATAACCATGCTTAACCGGATTATGATGATTATAATTTATATGTGTCCAATAACTTTTTTCAGTATCTAAAATGGTATCCCAATATTGTTTCCAAACCTTGCGCCCCAAACAATTATCATATTTATTTATCAACATTGAACTTTTTCCATTAATCTGTTTTATAAATGAAGACAAATTCTTACTATTTTTAACATTCGTAACCAGCTGATAATGATTATTTAAAATTACCCAAGAATCGCAAGTATAATTATATTTATCTAGAGATTTAAAAATGCAATGAAGTAAACTTTGTTTTTTGTCATCAGTGTTGAAAAAAGGCAACCAATCATATGTTCTGACAGCAAGAAAATATTTACTATTGTCTAAAAAGATATGCGGAGGCCTATGAATATTTCTATTTTTTGGATAGTCCATAAAATATATTTTAAGAATATAACAGACTGAAGTCAGTCCTTCCGGTTTCTGCTCGCGGAAGGACACACTTCAGTGTGTTATCGCATCATGTCTATGTTCGCGGAAGGACACGCTTCAGTGTGTTATTGTCTTTACGTTCTTACTTAACAGACTAAAGTCTGTCCTTCCGGTTTCTGCTCGCGGAAGGACACATTTTAGTGTGTTAAACTCACCTGCTTTAACCACAAACCAAGCATTAACCACCAGAAAATTATCCCAAAATATTGTGTCCAAAAATAATGATCAAAAGCCATGATTATTAAAAGCATAATAAAAATTGCAGTCAATCCTAAAAACCAATAAAAGCGTCTTTTATAAAAATCAAAAATACCGATTATTTTAAATTTCTGAAAAACTGACAGCAATTTAAGCTGATAATCAATTTTAAACTGCCAAATTATCCTTAATGCCTCAATAATAATTAAAATAAAAATTATAAAACCTAAAATCCCTAATTCCGCAACAGCCAAAATATAAACATTATGAACTGGCTGATAATACCAAGCTGGCTGTTTCTCCGGCAATTGGTTATAAATGGCCAAAGTATAATTACCTAAGCCAATCCCCTTAAACCAATTTTCTTTTATTAAATCTTTAGCTTGTTCAAAATACAAAGTCCTTTCAGTAAAAGATTTTTGTTCCAAACGAGTTTCACCTTTTATTCTGGCTAAAACTGGTCCCTGATAAATTATTGCTAAAATTGCCAAAACAGTAAAAGTAACTAAAATAATCTGGCTTAAATTAAATTTGGTCTTAGTGTCTTTACTTAAGAAAACAAAAATTATTATAAAAAGCAAACCGAATGCCAAAGCCAAAAATGCACTTTTGGAAAAAGTAAAAAACAAGCCAGCTACAATTATGGGCAGACAAAACCAAAGAAAGACACTTTCTTTTTTTGATTTAGCTAAAAAAATTAAAATTATCAAAACAATCAAACAAATGGCTAAAAAGCCGCCCAAAATATTTGGATGAGTAAAAGCACCATAAGCGCGCAGCAATCTTAAGCCATTTACTTCAATAACTGAAACTCCCAATATTTGCGGCAATTGTTCTGCCATGCCCAGCCATTTGCAAACAAAAACTTTTTGCGTTAAAAACTGATAAATGCCTAAAATGGCCTGGCCTAAACCAGCTAAAACAATGGCCCAGCCAATTTTTTTAAAACTAAATTTAAAATTAATCACAAAAATCAGCAGAGCAAAACCAGTTAAAAGCTTGGTTAAATAATAAAAAGCCACCTGCAGATTTTGCGACCATAAAATTGTCAAAGCTACCACAATAAAGAAAAGAAAAAACAAAATATAAAAATCCAAAATTTTAAAATTCAATAAAGTTGTTTCCTCGTCTTTATTTTTATAGCGATAAATTAAAGCCAAAATCAATATTAAAAACAAAATAATTTCTGTACCGTATAAACTAAAGCTAAGGTACTGGCTTGTTTCTCCTCCAATTTCAAAATAATGCCAAATCCAGCGGGTCTGCCAGGGCAGTAAAAAGATAAATAAATAGAATAAATATTCAATTATTTTAGCGAGTTTATGCATAAATTTATTATAACTTAATAACTAAAATAAGCAAAAACTTACCTTTGCCTTTCTTTAAAAAGCCCGGTTGACAAAACAAAAAGCGCTTGGGCAGGACAAAATAAATTTTGTAGGGACAGGTTTTAAACCTGTCCCTACGTGATTTTATCACGCCTGCCCAAGCGCTCTTATATTTGATCAATTATCTCTTTTCTCTTTTTTTCAAACTCTGCCATAAATTCCAGCCGTCTGTCATTATCATGAAATTTAAGCATACTATCGGTAATAATCACCCTGGTATCATCACAAACAGCCAAATCTTTTTTCTTTTGTGACATTAATTTAAACTCAATGAATTTAAAAATTTTCTCCAGCCAATCGCCGAAAAAACCTTTGCAAAAAAATTCTTTGACCTTATAAATAAAACGATTAAATTTATTATCTTCAATCTTATAGCGATAACCAAATCTTTGGGCCTGCCAATTCGGCAAATAGTTATTAAGCCAAGAATTGGCTTTGATTAATTTTTCATAGAAATTATCCCGCTCATAAACTGGTCTTAAAGTAGCCAGCCAAAAAACTAAATAAATATCTTCGGCTGAAATTTTTATTTGACTTAAATCCAATTTTTCTTCCGTAATATAAAAACTCAAACAAAGTTTATCCTCAACTTTTTCTTTGGGCGGCCGTAAACCCAATAACGTAATCAAAACAATTGACCAAAAACGTACCAGCCAAATTCTGTTTTTGCTGGTAATGATAAATAAATCAATATCGCTTTCCTTTCGCGCGTTAGCCCAGGCCAAACTATTGCAAACAGCGATTAATTTTATAAAAGGAAAAAATTTAAACAGCTTAATTGCCCGCAAAGCAATTTTAAATTTTTTATCAGCCAAAGTATAATGTTCCAACCTGGCTTTAATTATCTCTTCTCTGCCTTTGTCCGCCGAAGCCTTGTGCGAAGGCGGACCTTTTAAAAAATAAAAACCACGCTTTGTGGTTATTATTTTTTTTAATTTATAGTTTTTCTTTAATTCCTTTTCTATCTCAAGCAAAGAATAATCTCCGCCGACCATGCCACCAGTAAAAAAATACTGATGAATTTCATTAATTGTCAGCGGATAGTCAAAAAGGTCAAAATAACAAATTGTGTTAATAATAAATAATTCTAAAAATGTTAAATCACTTAAGTCATTGGGCATTGGGCATTGGGCATTAGCTATGGGTTGATTTTTTCTTTTGCTCATTAGTTGATTTAATTAAACTATTTAACATTTTTAATATTTTATCAATCTTTGGTAATAACTCGGTCAATTCTTTTTCAGTCAAGTATTTTCTATCTAAACTTAAATATAAATCACTTTTTAATTATCATAGACATCCTCGCGCAATCAGATAAAATCTTATGCTATCTTGATAATGGAACCTATAAAATCCTTCCGCTATATCGAAGGAATTCCCCAAGCATTTTCCCTTAGATGCTTAACTATATTAAATTTTTCCTCCTCAGGAATTTTTTTTTATTAAATTATAAATATCATTACAAAATAAACGCGATTCTTGCCAGACTTTCAAATCTTCTATACTATTTATACTCATTATTTTAAAAATAATTTTTCCTTTTACCAATGCCTAACATTTATTAGCCGTAGCTAACTTCGGTTATCGAAGGCTAATTATTATTGCCCTGCCTGCCGGCAGGCAGGCTAATGCCTAATGCCTAAATTAAGATTTTTCACTGGTAATTACTGGTTCAGCTCCTTCTATTTTTTCTATTTTTTTTATTTCTTTTCCACCTTCCTTTGCTTTAGTTTTAATCACATTATCTTCAACAATCATTTTTTGATTATCAAAGCTAATTATCTGCTCTTTATTAATAATTAATTTCTTCTCAAAAAGACCCGGAATTGACGCCTTACTTTTCACACAATAATTTTCTATAACACCTGTATCTGTCTCTATTTCAAAATCAACAATTTTACCCAAATATCGCCCGCTTTGGGTCCCAACCTTAACTTTTTTTAATTGTTTCTTATTAATTTTCATGTTACTGATTTGATTCATGTTTTTCGGCTTCCTCGTTTTCTTTATTCGACTCAATTTCAACAATTTTCCTCTCTTGCATATCCCCCCTTTTTTCTCCCGTCTCCGAAGCTTTAGCAGGGACAGAAGAGAAAGATGCCCCCTTTTGCTCACTTTGCTCTTCTTTCCGCTTTTTCTTAAACATCCATAACTGCTGTAAAGCCATAAGTAAAGTGGTAATAAACCAATATAAAGTTAAACCAGCTGGCAAAGTAGAACCGATAACAACTGTTATAAGCGGCATAAAATAAACCATCTGTTTATTCATCACTGCCATCATTTTTTCATCACCGGCACCTTTAATTTCTTTGCCTTTAACCACTGGCGGCTTTTTAGTAATCATCATCTTTGCCTGCCAAAACTGGGATGCGCCAGCCAAAACAGCCAAAAAAATACTTGGTACTGCCAAATCAATAACACCCAAAAAAACAGAATTTATATGCCCTGGATTACTAACAAAAGGATAAAGTAATTCCAAACTTTCAGAATTTAAGCCGTGTCTAAAAACCTGAAAAACCGCGATTAAAAAAGGCAGCTGAATTATCAAAGGCAGACAAGAAGAAAAAGGATTAACCTTTTCAGTCTTATACAAGGTCATCATTTCCTGGGCCAATTTTTCCTTATCATCTTTGTATTTCTTTTTTAATTCTTCAATCTTAGGCTGAATCTCTTGCAAAGCTTTTTGTGAACGAATTGACTGATAATATAAAGGAAATAAAATTAACCTAATAACAATTGTTAATACAATAATTGCTAAACCGAGATCATTGCCGGGGATAATATTATAAAGCCAAATCAAAAAATTAAATATCGGCTGGTAAAAAATAAGGTTGTAGATTTCAATCATATTTTTGGCAAATGGCCTATGGCAAATAGCCCTTAGCCATTTGTTATTAGCGAATTATTTTTTCTTAGTTGTTTTTTTTGTTCCTTTTTTAGCTTTAGTTTCCTTTTTTGGTTCTTTCTTGGCCTTAGTTTTTTTCTCGGCTTTTGCTTCTTTTCCTTTGGATTTTGAATCGGTTTCTTTTTCTTCTTTTTTGGCTGTTGCCTTTTTGGCACTTTTTTTCTTTGTTTCGGCTTTTGCTTCCTTACCGGCGATTTCTTCCTCAAATTCTTTTACTTCTTCTTTATCTATAGCGCTTTTAGCCGTTTCTTCCTTTTCTGGTTTTGCTTCAGCAATGCCTTCTATTGCTACTTTTTCCTTTTTGCCCTCGGCTGTTTCTTTTAAAATATTAATTTTCCAGCCGGTTAATTTCGCGGCTAAACGAACATTTTGGCCTTCTTTGCCGATAGCCAACGAAAGCTGATCTTCATTAACCGTTGCTGTCGCTGCTTTATCTTTTTCTTTTATTTCAATAGCTGTCACTTTTGCTGGTGACAAAGCATTAGTAATAAATTTACTTGAATCTTCGTCCCACTCAATTATATCTATCTTTTCTCCGCCCAATTCATTGATAATTGTTTGTATCCGGGCGCCGCGCTGACCAACGCAAGAACCGATTGGATCAATATTTTCCTGGTTACTTTTTACTGCAATTTTTGAACGCGAGCCAGCTTCCCGGGCAATCCCCACTATATCAATGGCTCCTGAAACAATTTCTGGGATTTCTGTCTCAAATAATTTTCTGATCATTTCAGGACTAGAACGAGAAACAATTATTTCTGGGCCCTTGATTGTCATATTAACTGAAACCAAATAAAACTTCATTCTATCACCCGGATTATATCTTTCGCTTTTTACTTGCTCTTCAAAAGGCATTAAAGCAGTTGCCTTGCCTAAATCGACCAAAAATCCGCGCATTTCTCTTCTTTGAATAATACCAGTAACTAACTCGCCTTCTTTATCTTTATATTCATTAAATAATGTTTCTCTTTCTGCTTCTCTGATTTTTTGAATAATTACTTGCTTAGCAGTTTGAGCTGCCATTCGCCCAAAATCATCTGGGATTTCCAATGGCAAAATTAATTCATCTCCGACTTTAGCCGTTTTTTTTATCTCTTTTGCGTCTTCTAACAAAATATCGGTTTTGGGATTAAATTTAAGCGGCTCTTCCTGGCCTTCAATTTCTTTGACAAATTTTTTATCACGGCCATTTTCATCAATCTCTTTAATAATATCTTTTGGAAAATCAATTACCACTTTTTTATCAAAAACCTTCATTTTGCCTGTTTTAGCATCAAATTCAAAAATAATATTTTGGTTTTTATGACCAAAATCTTTACGATAAGCAGCGGCTAAGGCTGAATCAATAGTTTCGCTAATTGATTCTTCAGCTAGACCTTTTTCAGCTGCAAGCTGCCTAATAGCTTGTTGTATTGTTTGTAAATCCATAAATTTTGTTTATTAGTTTATTTGTTTATTAGGGATAAAATTAAATTATATAAAAAATTCCTTTCTCTAATTAACTAATACACCAATCTGCCAATTAACATTTTTATAAAAAAAACTAGTTTAAAAATAAACTAGCTTGATTTAAGTATATTCCATTCAAACAAAAAAGTCAAATATTGTACTGTTGCAGAATTGAAGTTACCTTTTGTGGATAAATATTAGTTAAGGATAG
>CAZPVP010000036.1:0-8163 GCA_964590345.1 uncultured Gammaproteobacteria bacterium
GAAAAATACTTGAGCGTCAAACAGCTGAGTTGTTAAAAAAATGGGGAGGAGTAGTATCAACGGGAAATAGAAATGTCATACTTTCAGGGAAATAGAAATGTCATACTTTGGCACACCATGCTATGACATTATCATTTTGGTATGACAGCATGAGCTTTTTGCTTTACCCAGAGGTAAAAATATGATAAAGTAAAGGTAATTATGACTAAAAAAGAAGCTAAAAAAGAAATTCAAAAACTCGTAGCTAAGTACGATAGATTATCCAAAATCCAGATAAATAAATATAATGAGATGACAACTCGTAAGGATTTGGTCTTACCCCTTTTTCATGCTTTGGGATGGGATATCTCAAATTGTTTTATTGCTAATGAAGTTATTGAAGAAGAATCTGTTGTAAGAGGAGCTGTTGATTATTCTTTTAGATTAAATAATATTCCCCAATTTTTATTAGAGGCAAAGGCCCTGAAAGTTGATTTAGATAAGATAAAATGGGCCGATCAGTCAATAACTTATGCCTGGAATATGGGAATTGATTGGGTCGTTTTAACTGACTTTGAGGGATTAAAACTATTTAATGCGGAATGGAAAGTAGATGCGCCTAAGCCTGTTAAGGAGTTTACATATAAAGAATATTTGACTAAATTTGATGAACTGTGGCTTCTCTCCAAAGAAGGTTTTCAAAAAGGAATATTAGACAGGGAAGCAGAGAAATGGGGCATAAAAGCTAAAAGAATGGAAGTTACCGAAAGATTAGCTAAGGACTTAGTGAAATGGAGGGATGAACTTTTTGAAAATTTTTCAGAATGGAATGATTATAAACCAGAAGAAGAAATTGATGAAGCTGTGCAGCGAATTTTAGATAGATTTATTTTTATTCGTAGTTGCGAAGATAGAAAAATCGAGGGTGAAAAAATTTTATGGCAAGCTTTTCAGAAGTGGGATCAAGACAGAAAAGATTATAACTTTATTAAAACCTTAAAACCAATTTTTAGAAAATTTGATAAGAAATATAACAGTAATTTATTTGTATCTCATTTTTGTGAAGAGCTTGATACGGACGGTGGTCCATTTGAAAAAGTAATTAAGGGATTATATGGAGATAAGGAATCCGGAGTAAAATATAATTTTGCTGCCATTAAACCTGATGTTTTGGGTGCAGTCTATGAACAATATTTGGGGCATCTTTTGCGAAAAGCTAAAAAAGGCAAAATAGCCAAAGAAAAAGCCAAAAGAAAAAAGCAGGGGATTTATTATACTCCTACTTTTATAGTGGATTATATTGTTCAAAACACTATTAGCAAAGCGATAAAGGATAAAAAGAATTTAGCTGAAATTGAGGATTTAAAAATACTTGATCCAGCTTGCGGGTCGGGTTCTTTTTTGATTAAAGTTTTTGATGTTTTAGATAAAGAGCTAAAAGAATTAAGAACCCCAAGAACCTCTACAGGGAATGCTCATAGAAAATACAGGATTTTAACAAATAACCTCTACGGAGTGGATTTAGATGAGCAGGCAATTGAAATTACCCGTCTTAATCTTTTATTAAAGGCAATCGAGTCGAATCATAAGCTTCCATTGCTTTCTGATAATACGAAAGTAGGAAATTCTTTAATTTCCGGTACTGAGAAGGAGCTTAAAAAATATTTTGGTAGAGATTGGAAGAAGAAAAAAGCATTTAATTGGAAAGAAAAGTTTCCGGAAGTATTTAAAGGTAAAAATCCAGGATTCGATGTGATTGTTGGTAATCCACCTTATATAAAAGAATTTGTTGATAAAGGTGTTTTTGATGGCCTCCATAGTAGTCCATATTATCAAGGAAAAATGGATATTTGGACTATGTTTGCCTGTATCGCCATCGACTTACTTAAAAATGGCGGCATATTAAGCTTTATTGCACCAAATAACTGGATAAGTAATAGCGGCGCCAGTATTTTTAGAAACAAAATCCTGAAAGAGGGAGAATTAAAATCATTTGTTGACTTCGGTGATTATAAGGTTTTTAAAGAAGCTGGAATTCAAACAATGATTTTTGCATTCAAGAAGAAAAAGTCTAGAAAAAGATATACGGTTGACTATTTAAAAATCACTGATAAAAATATCAAAAAAGAGAAATTGATCCCTATTTTATTAGGAGAAAAAACAAAAATCTTCATAGAACCAGAAAAATTTATCGGCAAGAATATTACATTTATAGAATCCAGCCTTGAATCACTTTTGCAAAAAATACGAAATAAGAGAAACTTCGAGCTCGCTGATAAGGAAGTTGGGCAGGGAATCGTATGCCCACAAGAAAATGTTATACCTAAGCATTTATCGTCCTTACCCAAGGATTCAGAATCTGGCGATGGAATTTTTATTCTGAATCATAATGAGGTTAAAAATCTTAATCTTAGTAAAAAAGAGGGAGAGATTATAAAACCTTTCTATACCACTGAAGAAGTGTCGAGATATTTTGCAAATAAACAGAATAAATCTTGGATTATATATAGCGACAAACAAGTTAATAAAAATATGAATAAATATCCCAAGATTAAACAGCATTTACAAAAGTACGCTCCTGTGATTACATCCGATTTTAGTCCGCTTGGACTACATCGAGCTAGAGATGAAAGATTTTTTACCGGGCCTAGTATATTTTCAATCAGGAAAACTAGCCAGCCACAATTTTCGTATGTTGATTTTCCTTGCTATGTATCACAGACTTATTTTGTTATTTCAACGAATAGAGTAAATCTCAAATTTCTTACAGGGTTACTGAATTCTAGGCTTGTTTGTTTTTGGCTAAGAAATAAAGGTAAAATACAGGGTGATTTGTTACAAATTGACAAAGAGCCACTTTTAGAAATTCCTATTAATATTGGAACTAAAGAACAGCAAAAAGAGATTATTATTTTGGTTGATAGAATCATAAAACTTAATAAAGAGCTTCGGAAGACGACTGGAAAATCTGATAAGTGGCATAAAATTAAAAAAGAAATAGAAAAAACTGATAAAATCATTGATCAAAAAGTTTATAAACTCTACAGCCTTACGCCACAGGAGGTTAAAATTATTGAGAACAAACCCTAAATTAAATGGATAATATAGCCCTAATTAATTCGCCAGACGAATTCTCTAAACTTTGCAAGTGTCTTTTTGCTGCTGAGTTTGACGATTTTCAAACCATTGATGATAGTGGTGGCGACAAAGGAAATGATGGATATTCGGAGCATAAAAAAAGGCTTTTTCAAATTTACTGTCCGCGTAAACCACTTAAAGCGGATGATTTAAGATATAAATCTAAAATAAAAAAAGATTTAAATAAAGCAAAAAAACTTGTTGATTCTGGTAAATATACTATTCAAGAATGGATTTTTGTAACTCCCGCTGAGCTTCGAGAAAATGTCCAGACCTACATTAGGGAAGAAGCTGAAAAGAAAGGTTTTGTTGGCATGGCATGGGCAAGCCCAAAATTAATGGAGCTTCTTGCTAAATATCCTTATTTACAAAACCAATTTCCGGATTTAATTCTGCCCAACATTGCACAGAAAATGGATTTATTATATGCGACAATTTCAGAGTCAACCAAGTGCACTAAAGGACGACGGTGCACGCCCAGAGAGAATTTCGACAACGAGATTAGTAAAGATATAAGAAACAGCAGCGCAATGAAGTTTGAATTTTCTACAGATCAAAAATTTTTGATTAAGAAAGTAAATGATGTTCATACACTGAATGGTCAATCAGGTTATGACTTTGAAAACGACCTTGGTTCGGCCTTACATCATATACAATATAAATCGTCAGTTGATTGGTATATTACAGCATCTGTATTTATATCAAATGCAATACCACATGGCGGTATAAGAAATATATTCAAGCATCTCAAAGAACCTCTGGATCCCTATAAAAAAAGTATATTAGATAACTATAAAAAGAATTTACAAATTTCATATGATAAGCTTCAAAAATTAAGACGTGCCAATAAAAGGGGCGGCTTACAACAAGATTTCTTGGCTCCTTACGAAAGAGAGGTTTTAAAAATTACAGAAATACCGGTCGATAGACTAGGGCCTCTCTTTGAACAATTTGAAAGTGACTTGTTGGCAGTATTTAGAGGATATAAATTTAAAGATAACTAATATGAATCAACTTGAATTACATAAAAGAATAGATGCATTATTGCTAAAAAACCCTACCGATGCAAGACAGGAAAAAGTTTCTGACTTGATTTCAAGAAACCCAGACGCTTATCAATACTTCTTTGCTGGGGCCGATGAGCGTTGGCTGGATTGGCTTTGGAGAAATGGATTTTTAGATGTTATAAGACAAAAAGCTAAGGACCTGACACATTACAGTTATAAAACGCCAGAGCTTAATTATCTCGTAAAGGTAGCAGAAAAAAGACCAGAAGAGGTCACAAATATTATTCTTGCAGTACCTATTTCAAAGAAAACTTTCAATCCAGAAGTTGTCAACCAATTTTTACGAATTTGCAGCGTTCTGCCAGTAGAACAACTTACACGAATAGTCCAAAAAATTCGCGACGAAAAGTGGATACCTCTGATGGGTATCTTTAATTGCTGGGGATTTGAATATGAAAAAATGCTTAAAATATTAGTTGATGCCAAGGAGTACAAAAGCATTTTAGTGCTTGCCGAGGCGATATTGAGTGTACGCACTAAAAAAGAAATGGAAAAAACCACAAACCGAATTGCTACCGATAATCCCTTCTATTTCGACGATTTATCGCACACAAAAGTTTTTGAACACCTTGCTTCAATTGCCGATAAATATGCAAAAAAGGCCTTTGATTTAGTTACGAAGATAATGACCAAAGTTATCCTTCTGAGTGGGAAGAGTGAGGGTGATAGCGTATTTCCAGTAAAGGAAGCATTCTATCTTTTTGACGTTGATTTTTTTGCTCTCGAATTTGGACAAGAGAAACATTTATCACGTAGAGATGGTGTTCGTGAGCTAGCAGCAATTATTAAGATACTCACGCAAAAATTGATTGGCGATCATTGTAGTGAGGCAAAAAAAATTCATAATATTTACGAAAAGTATATTGGAGATTTTGATAGCTCTAAAGCGAAATTGCCTGACAGCAGAGCAGTATGGCGATTGCGATTATTCGTATTGAGCTTGTGCCCCGAGGTTTTTAAAAATGAATTGAAAAAGGCCTTTTCTCGATTATTTGAAGTAATGAAAGCAGGAAAACCATATTATGAAATTGAATCTGGTACGGAATATAAGAAAGCCTTGCAGAAGAGCTTTAAAGTATTGGGCGAGAAATATCAGCGTGAGTATGTGCAGAATGTGTTTACGTGTTTTGGAAAGAGTCATGAGGATGAAAAAAAAGAACAGTGGTATAAGCGGGATGGTTGGCAAATCCTTTCCAGTGTTTACGAATATTTAACAAAAGAAGAGCACGAGAAATGCAAAAAGATTTTTAGAAAAAAGTGTGACCCAGAATTTGAAGCCGAGCTATCTATTGGCAAAATGCAAGGTGGGACTGTAGTGCCACAGGGTGCGATTACGCAAGAAGAGTTCGGTAATCTTCCGATAGATAAGATTGCTACAAATCTGCGAACCGATTGGGCTCCTAAAAAATTAAGCAAGCAGAATAAGGGCGAAGATTTCTTGCGGCCCTTAAATGCAGAAGGAGTGAGCGAGCAACTACGAGCAGATATTCCTAAACGATTACAAGATTATATCAATAGTTCAAAATTCTTTTTTGAAAGAGATGTACTTGATCAACATTATACTTATTCATTTCTGAGAGGCGTACAAGAAGTTCTTCGCGAAAAAAAAGCAGATGCAAGTAATATAAATTGGAACAATCTAATTGCTCTTTGCGCTAAGATAAAGAATTTTGGCGAGGCAAAGCCATTTAGTCGAAGTAAAAGAGAACGTGACTCGTTTGATGTCTGGCTTGTGGGATGGGATGCTGTTCATTCTGCTATTGCAGATCTTATTCAAGAACTGTTTAATGAAAGGGGCGGTAATATCAGTATTGATTTTAAGAAATACCGCGAACAACTTTTTGCGATTATAAGTTATCTTCTTGGCTATCCCGATCCATTACCAGAAGATGAAAGGCTTGAAACTGCCAAATCCAAAACCAAATCTCAGGGAGATTCTGATTATTTGGTTAGTAATCCATTTACAATGGCAATAAATACAGTGCGTGGTCGCGCATTTCAGAATTTGGTATTATTTATATATCAGGATGGCAAAAGATTTAACAAGGATGATTCCGTGAAGATAGGTAAGAAGGTTAAGAAGCTATACGAGAAGACACTTGAAAACGAAAACACCCGTGCTCTAATGTTTATGTTCGGACGTTACTTACCATCATTTTATTTCCGAGATAAAAGTTGGATGCAGAATTTATTGTCACAGATTTTTCCAACTGAACCCGCAAAGAAATATCTCTATACTGCAGCATGGGAGGGTTATCTTTCAACTAGTCTTTGCAGGGAACTATTCTTCAAAAATGATATCCAGGATTTGTATAAACGAGGCCTTACCTTGACAAATGAAGACTATCCAAAACAAAAACACTTTCGAGACCCTGATACGGGCATTGCAATCCATCTTGCACTCGCCTTCATATATTTTTCGGAATTTGGATTCGAACATGATTTATTCAAAAAATTCTGGAAAATAGAAAACCCAGGGCGCCATAAAGAATTTATTTCGTTTATTGGTCGTCATTGTGTTTCGCGAGAGTACGCTGATCTATGGATAAAAGAGAATAAGGTTGATATTAAGAAGCTTAAGGACTTTTGGAATTGGACATTAGAAAAGAATTTGAAACCGGAGGTTTTGTCTGGATTTGGATATTGGGTTAATCAAAAAGAAGAAGTTTTAGATGATGGTATTGTAATTGAAAAAATTTTCCGAACCCTTGAACAATCCGATGGTGCTGTTGATTGTGATTATGGGCTTCTAAAGCGATTACCAGTTTTTGCAGAAAAAAACGGAGATAAAACACTAAAAATTATCTCAAGTTACTTGCTTGATTCTAATAAGAATCTAAACCAAAATCGCCGAGCACCTCTCTTACATCAAGACGAAATAAAAGCAGCTATGGAAATTGTCTACAAAAATGGAGACACAGAAATAAAAAAGAAGATAGCTAACTTAATAAATATGCTTATTAAGAAAGGGAGCAGCATGTTTTGGGAACTAAAGTCAATCTTAGAAAAAAAGAGTCCTAATAAAAAATAAATTTATGAATAGTCACGAAAAAAAATTAGAAAAATTTCTAGAAAAACCAGATAAGGATTTATTAATGACTATAGAAATAAGCCCCCATGCTCCAAATGCCGATTTGGCTAATGCTATTTTGCAATATAACTTAAAGAAAGACATTGTTAAACTGAGAAAAACGATTGAAAAGTCTAATAAAACTACTAAAAAATATAACAAAAAACTAGTCACATTGACATGGATTATTGCCGGACTCACTTTTTTAATGCTAGTTGGATTAGGAGTTCAAATTTGGCTGAATTTGAAATAATTTAAAATTAATTAAGGATAAATTTATGATACAAAGACCAAAATGTCCTTTTTGCGGGGTTGAATTAATTAGTATCAACATAGGTTACGAGCAAAGAGACGTAAGCGCAACTCATGGAGATCTGAGGTTTATTGATATTTTTTACTGTAGAGAGTGTGGTGCAGTTCTGAATATAGAAAAATCCTTAAAAGATGAATTAAAAGCATAACTTCAAATGAGACATTTAAAATTAACTTAAAGCGCTATTTCATTTGTCTCATTCTAGTTTAAAAACTGGAGAATGAGACAGTCGGATGTATCATTTTATAGTAGAATAGAAATATAAAACACCGATCGAGAGGGGGCAGGGGAATTCTCGGAAAAAACCCAGATTTACTTTCAAAATAAGAGTTCTAGACCGAGTTTGTCAGCACATTACTTCATTATAATAATAGTTTTAAAATATTAACAACAGAAAAGAAAAGTCCGTAGAAATAATTTATATTTTTCATGATGGAGAAGAAAATGAAGCGGACGAATATATTGAAATTAAAAATAACGGAAAGATAATAACCAATCTGGAAAATTGGACCTTGGCTGATGAAGCTGAGCATATTTATGCTTTTGAGTCGTATGATTTAAAGCCGGGGGAGAGCATAAAGATTTATACCAACATG
>CAZPVP010000037.1:0-7886 GCA_964590345.1 uncultured Gammaproteobacteria bacterium
ATGAGCCAAAATTTAATATGTTCATCAACCAAATTTATTCCATCATCCCTAAATTTACAAACATTAAGTAAATTATTTGTATATTTGTAACGGATTAGTATATTTGCTTTCTTAAAAATTTGTATTAATTTGTAAATATATGAAATATTTAGGCATTGACTATGGCGAGAAAAAAATTGGTTTGGCTATTGCAGATTCAGAAACAAAAATAGCTTCGCCTTACAAAATTTTAGTAAATCAAGGTAATATTTTGTCTAAAATTAGCGAAATCTGCCAAAAAGAAAATATTGATAAAATTGTTGTTGGCATGCCCTTGACTTTAAAAAGTTCAACTTCTAAACAAACTAAAAAAGTTTTGAATTTTATTGATAAACTTAAAAAAACAACCTATTTGCCAATTATTGAACAGGATGAGCGCTTGTCCAGTGCTTATGCTCAAAAGTTACTTAAAGAAATGAAAGTTAAGCATTTGGATGATGATGTAGCTGCTATGATAATACTCCAGAGCTACTTAGATGAGCAGTTAAGTGAATAACTTAATATTGTGCCTTGAGCTTTGGGGTTAGAGCTTTTAGCCCATAGCCCTAAACTCAGAGCCTAATTATGTCTCAAACATATACAACAACAGGAATTATTTTAAAACGCAGAGACTATCAGGAAAATGATCGTCTTTTTTGTCTTTATACTAAAGATTTTGGTAAAATAGATGTTTTAGCTAAAGGTACGAAAAAGATTGTCAGTAAATTAAATTCTTATATGGAGCCTTTTTACTTGGTAAATGTTATGATTGCTAAGGGTAAAGTTTTTGATAAATTGGCCAATTGCAATTTAATTAAAAGTTATCAGAATTTACGGCAGGATTTATTTGGTTTTGTTTTAATTAATTATTTAGCTGAAATAACAGATGGCCTTATTGCGGGGCAGATTTTAAAAAAAGATAAATTTGAACTTTTATTAAATTGTTTAGATATTTTGGATGATAATATTTGCAAGATAGGAAAAGAAAATTTATTAATGATAACAAATGTTTATAATTTAAAAATTTTAAATTTGCTTGGTTATCAGCCGGAAATAAAACGTTGTTTGAACTGCCATAAAGGGATTTTATTAACTGAAAATATTTTTGATTTTTCCAAAGGCGGTATTATTTGCGAGAATTGCAAAAAAGTTTGCTTAATTGGAGATTATATTTTAGTTTCCGATGGAGTGATTAAATTATTACAGTTAACTAAAGAAAAAGAATTAAACCATTTTAAAAATTTTGAAAATAGTAAAGAAGATATAAAGCAATTTAATCAAGTGATTTATAAGCTACTTTTGGTCAATTTAGAACGTCCAATTCGCTCTTATGATTTTTTGCAAAGTTGCCTTGACCTCGCCGCTCGTGAGCAGCGAGGTTGACAAGACAATTTTTTTTTGTTAAGGTCAGGTAAAGATAAAAGTACTTTAAAAATTTTAACCCCAAACAAAGGAGGGAATTATGTCAGAAATAAAATGGTGGGGAGAACATGATGGGGTTGATTTTCCTCATGTAGTTATGTCACAGCAGTTTAGCAGAAAACAATTGGAAAGATTATTTAAATTAACCTCTATTTTAAAAAGCGATTTGGGAAAAGCTAAACGAATTGATTGGCTCTATAATTATCTTATTTGTACGCTTTTTTATGAGTCTTCAACTAGAACAAGGTTTTCTTTTGAAACAGCTGCTTTTCGTTTAGGAGCTGGTGTTATTTCCAGTGAAAATGCTGCTCAGTTTTCTTCAGCAATTAAAGGCGAGACATTGGAAGATACAATCAGGATTATTTCTGATAAAGCAGATTTAATAGTACTTCGTCATAAAGAAACCGGTGCAGCTGCCAGAGCGGCCAAAGTTACTAATTGCGTGCCGATAATAAATGGCGGTGATGGTAAAGGACAGCACCCCACTCAGGCACTTTTGGATGTCTTTACAATTTATGAGCATTTTGGTCGCATTGACGGCTTAAAAATTGCCATGGTTGGAGATCTAAAAAGAGGAAGGACTGTCAGATCCTTGACTTATATGCTTTCAAAATTTAGTGGTGTAGAGATAATCTTTGTGGCGCCTAAATGTGCTCAAATGGGCCAGGATATAAAAGATCATTTAACCGAAAATAAGATTAAATGGTCTGAATCAGAAGATTTGCAAGAAGTGGCAAGAATCGCTGATGTAGTTGATATGACAAGATATCAATTAGAAAGAGCTGATTCAACTGAGGAACGTGAGGAAATGGAAGAAGCAAGCAAAACACATATTATGAATAGGACCATTGCCAATTCTATGCCTGAAAATTCAATTATTATTCATCCCTTACCGCGCCGAGAAGAAATTCGTTGGAGCGTTGATACAAATCCGCGGGCACGTTATTTTCAGCAGGCGGCTAATGGCGATTATTTGCGCATGGCATTACTATTGGCAATACTCAATCTGTCTAAAGCCCAAGAGCTTTTAGAATCATAAATCAAGGGGGTACCACCCCCCTTTTAAAATTTCAGAAAGGAAGAGTCGATGGGTAAAAAAGGCAAAAAAGTTCGGCCAAATAAAAGGGTAAAGCAGGATAATCGCAAAAGGCAACTAAGGAAAACTTTTAAAAATAGAAATTCTGGACAGCGGATGAGGAGGTGAAGATGAGTCAGATTGTTTTAACTGGTGGTCGGATAATTGATCCCGGCAAAGGCAGAGATAAAGTTACTGACTTACTGATTGATGGCGGAGTAATTGAAAAGTTCGGTGACGCTGAGGAGTGGTTGCTCAGATTTGGCGAAGCTCAAGTAATTGATTGCCGTGATATGTTGATTGTGCCAGGATTGATTGATATGCACGTTCATTTTCGCACCCCTGGTCAGGAATACAAAGAAACTTTGGGTAGTGGCAGTTTGGCTGCTTTGGCGGGCGGATTTACCTCGGTCGTTTGCATGGCTAATACCACGCCAGTAATTGATAATGCAGATATTTTGCAAAAAATTTTGATTGAAATGGAAACTCTTGATTTAATTAATATTTATCAGGTTTCCGCGATGACAGAGTCATTGAAAGGTCGAGAACCCGTTGATTTTATTGAATTAAATAAAGCAGGAGCGATTGCTTTTAGTGATGACGGTAAAGCAATTCAAGATCCAGCTTTATTGAGTGAAATTATTGTTGAATGTTCAGATAAGAATTTTCCAGTGATTTTGCATTGTGAGGATTATCGTTTTAATCCCTATGATCGACGGTCAGAAATTCATTATGTTTCTTTTGTTTTAAAAATAATTGAGGGATTATGTTGTAATGTTCATCTGCAGCATATTAGTTGCGCGGAATCAGTCCAACTAATCCGTGAGGCTAAAGAACGCGGAGTGAAAGCTACTTGCGAAACAGCACCTCATTATTTTTCTTTGACAAAAGAGCAGCTTCACAAAATTGGCGCTAATGCGAAAATGAACCCGCCACTTCGTTCAGAAAGGGATCGCCAGGCTTTGATTGAGGGAGTGATTGACGGAACAATTGATGTGATTGCTTCAGATCATGCACCTCATACTCCTGAAGAAAAATCCGTTGATTTGAAAGACGCTCCTTTTGGGGTGATTGGCCTGGAAACCGAAGTGGCAGTTGTATTTAATACCTTTAACAATTATCTTAAACGCGGTGACATCAGTTTTTCGGATTTAATTGCCAAAATGACTATTAAGCCTGCTCAAATTTTAGGATTGGACACTAAGGAGAATGGCCGCAAAAGCATGATAGAGCTTGGTTATCCTGCGGACGTAACAGTGATCAACCCAAAAAGAAGGAAAAAGGTTGATATTAATGAATTCCAAAGCAATTCGCGTAACTGTCCCTGGGCAGGTATGCGTTTGGAAGGCTGGCCAATTATGACTATTAAAGACGGCCAAATTGTCATGAAGAATGGCAACGTATTGGTTTAATAATACGAGGGATTCTCTAAATGAGAGTCCCTTTTTTATTTGGCAATGGGCTATGGGCATTGGGCTTAGAGCTTTCTAGTCCATAGCCCGAAGCTCAAAGCTTGTTTTTATTGACTTTTTCTCCCTTTTTTGCTAAGTTTGACTAAACAATCGGTCATTGAAAAATTAAAAATAAGGAACAAGGAGGTTTAAATGCAAGAAAAATTTTGTTGGGAGGCAGAAATTTTGCGCAATGTTCAGATGGCTACTGATATTTTTGAGATTGAAATGTCATGTCCTTTTGATGCAAAAAAAATTACCCCCGGGCAATTTGTAAGCTTGGCACCTTTAGCTGAAGATTCAAGCATGAGTAGGCCTTTTAGCATTGCCAAAACTTTTAATTCGTCTTTTTCTATTATTCTTAAAGTTGTCGGGAAAAATACCGATTTATTAAACGGGTTTAAAAGTGGCCAAAAAATTAAAGTCTGGGGTCCTTGCGGCGCAAAACTGCCTGAATCATTTTATGATTACGACGAGTTTTGGCTGGTAGGCGGCGGTATTGGTATAGCCCCTTTATTGTTTTTTGAAAAAGTTTTTTGGCTGAGAAAAAAAGAATCTTTGATTTTTTACGGTAATAAAACTGCTGAAGATATTGTTAATTTGGAGCCTTTTAACGGTCGTCCAGCAATTATTGCGACTGATGACGGCTCAGAGGGTTTTTCCGGATTAATAACAGAAATTTTTTTGGAAGCAATAGAAAAAGAAAACAAAAGAAATTTGGCAGTTATTACTTGCGGTCCTAATATAATGATGCGGCAAATAGCTCGTATTTGTAAACGTCAAGTTTTAGAATGTTATGTCATTTTAGAAAAAATTATGGCCTGCGGGATTGGCGCTTGTCTTGGCTGTTCAATTAAAACAAGTCAAGGTATGAAACGTGTCTGCCATGACGGCCCAGTTTTTAATTCCAAGGAGGTGTTTTGGAATGAACTCAGTTGATCTTTCAGTTGAAATTGCTGGTATAAAAATGAAAAATCCGATTATGCCAGCTTCTGGCTGTTTCGGCTATGGCGAAGAGTTTGTACGGATTAAAGGGTTTGATTTGGGTAAGCTCGGTGCTATTGTTTCTAAAGGCACGACTTTACTGCCCAGAGCCGGTAATCCTCAACCACGGATTTGTGAATATCAAGATGGCATGGTTAATTGTATTGGCCTGGAAAATCCGGGTATTGATGAAGTGATTGCCTCTAAAGTTCCTTTTATGCACAAATTCGGTGTGCCGTTAATAATCAATATTTCCGGTTTTACCATTGAAGAATTTGTTCATATGGCAATTTTATTGGACGATCATCCTGATAAAGTCTCTGCAATAGAAGTAAATGTTTCTTGTCCTAATATTCATGGCGGGAAAATCCCTTTTGGTTGCGATCCAATGATAGCAGCTGAAGTGACTGCAGCAGTCAGAGAGGTGACCAGTCTGCCTTTGATCGTTAAATTAACGCCCAATGTGCCAAAAGATTTAATTGATTTAATCGCTGAAGCAGTTGAAAATGCCGGTGCCAATGCCATTTCTTTGATTAACACTATCAAAGTGGAAAATGTTGGCGGCATTTTGATAGGCGGTCTTTCTGGCCCGCCTATTAAAGAGATTGCATTGCGGTTGATAAAAATAGTTGCTCAGGCAACTTCTGTTCCTTTGATTGGTATGGGAGGAATTTATACAGTGGAAGACGTGGTGGAATTTTTTAAAGCCGGCTGCAGCGCAGTAGCAGTTGGCACAGCAAATTTTTCCAATCCGCTGGTGATGATGGAGCTGATTGACGGGTTGGAAAAATATTGCTTGGAAAATGAAATCAATAATCTGTACCAGATAAGAGGGCAGTAAAAAGTAGAAATAAAGGAGAAGAAAATGGAAAAAGGTTTTCGGCATATGTTGGCAGAACGCCAGAAAAAGATTAACTCATTGGTCTGTGTTGGGCTTGACCCTTTGATTGAAAAAATGCCTCAAGGGTTAAAAGAATTTCAAATTCCTGATGCAGGATTAAGGGAATGGATGCTTTCTATAGTTGACGCTACAGCTCCTTTTGTCTGTATGTATAAGCCGCAAAGTGCTCATTGGGAGTCAATTCGTGGAGGAAGGGAAGTTTTAAAAAGCGTAATAAGACATATAAAAAATCGCTACCCTGATATTCCCGTTTTCCTGGATTGCAAACGAGGTGATATCGGCCGTACCCAGCAACGTTATCGTAATGCTCACTTTAAGATCGATGGCGTGGACGGCATAAATTTCAGCCCTTACATGGGTAGAGATTGTATGGAAGCTTTGGTTGATGAATCAACTAAAGGCAAGGCCATTGTCGGGCTTTGTTATACCAGCAATTTGGCGGCACGTGAGATTCAGGATCTTGAATTGGCAAGTTTAAAGTTCGGACCAAAACTGTGGGAGCTTATGGCCGGAACTATTTTAAAATGGGCTGAAGATTTAGGCGTAGTTGAGGATGCCGGTTTGGTCATGGCCGCGGCTTATGAAAATCCCAAAGGGTCGGGAAAAATTTATTCCGAGCACTTAAAAAGGTGCCGGGGCATTGTTGGTGACAAATTGTGGTTTTTGATTCCGGGCATAGGTACCCAGGGCGGTTTTGTGGAAGAAACTGTTAAAGCTTCTTTCACAGGGCCTGGTTCAATTGCTATTAATTCGTCATCTGGCATTATTTTTGCCAGTACTGACACTGATTATGCTGAAGCTGCAGCTGCTAAAGCCAAAGAATTGCGTGATCAGATTCGTGAAGCAGGAGGGAATTGTTAAAAAATAAATTGGTAAAAGGGGCTCTTAAATAAGGGCCTCTTTTTAATGGGATTAAGAGGATATATAGGAAGTAGAAGATAATAGGACGATAAGATTATAGGATAAGAGGGATATAGGAAAATAGGATTGAGTCTTTTGTTTTCTTTCCTCTTGACTTTTTTAGTACATCTGCTAAGGTAAAGAAAACTTTGAAATTAAAAAAGGAGGAAGAAATGGAAGAGTCACAACTTATAGATTTAATTAATCAAGGAAAGATTTTTGATTTATTACCTTCAGTGGTATTAAGTGATCGTGAAATGAAAATTGATGAAATGAAAGCAATTTTTAATGCATTTGGCTCTTTTTGGCAATATGAAGGCAGGCCATCGGCTAAAAATCCTCACGCCCTTTTAAAATCTGGACGTCATAGCAATGGTTTTATTGTTGCAAATAATGTATTAAAATATCCTTGGATATGTGAAGTTTTTGCTAAAGAAATGATTAAAAAGATTGAGGCGAATTTCAAGAAGGAGGAAATTTGTGAAATTGGTGTGGTAGCAAGTTCAGCTTATTCAGCAATTAATTTGGGTTGGGAAGTGACACGGCTTTTAAGCTATGAATACAATCCAAAAATTTATCATGTGATTGTTGAAAAAGATAAAGACGGTAAACCAACAATAATTCGCGGAGGCATTGATCCTGATAAAACAGTCTTGGTTATTAATGAATTAATGACAACGGCGGATGGCAGCACTTGGGAGACAAAAACGGCTGTTTCGGATTGCAACAAAGATAAAGAAGAAAAAAAATCACCTAAAGTGCTTGATAAATCTTTTGTGTTAATACACCGATCAAAAGATTTTGTATTGGCTGATAATTCGCCAGTTATTCCTGTCTTTCATTTTGACATAGAAAATTATAAGCCGGAGGAATGCCCCTATTGCCAGGTTGGGTCTAAGGCAATTAAGCCCAAGCTGGATAATAATTGGGATCGGCTTCATGGCAGGATTTAAAAATTACAAACCGCTCGTTTTTTACGGGCGGTTTTATCTCGGCAAAATTCACTTATAGGAGGGACATTCTTTAGAGTGTTACAGTAATAGACTGAGGTCTGTCTTTCCGCTAAGAGCAAATTTTGCCAGTGTGGAAGGGATGTGATAATGTCCTATTAAGAGGAAGTTAAAATGTCCTCTAA
>CAZPVP010000038.1:0-7721 GCA_964590345.1 uncultured Gammaproteobacteria bacterium
AGGACATTTTAACTTCCCTGAGAATAGGACATTTTAACTTCCCGTTGACATTGTTATTTAAATTGTTGACAAATAAATCCTGATTTGATAAACTTAAAGCAAAGTAGCAAAATTGTCTTCAAGGGGGACAATTTTTTATTGTTCTCTAAAAAATTAAAGAGCCCTGAACCACACAGGGTTCAGGGCAGAGGAGGAAAAGTGATGGCAGACAAGTACAAGGAAGAAATTATTGATCCAGGCGATGAGGCGTCAAAACTAGCTAAAGAAGTATGTTTTGCCAGCCATAAAAACTGTAAAGCAGCTAGGATCATCCCTCATCAGCCAGGCAATTTCCGAGGCCCAGTGGGTTTTGTCTGGCAACCGAACGTGCTGGAACTTATGAAAGAAACTGCTATTAAAAAAGGCAGAATCATTGATTGGGTTATGGCTGAAGAAGTGGAGAATGACGGTGCTGGCGGTAAGCCACAATTTTTTACTTTGGTAGGCAGTCCCGAAGTTTTTCGCGGATTGGGTTGGGAAATAATCTGCATGACAGCTGATGATTTTGCCCGTTCCGGCCGCTTACCCTGCATTATTGACAATGAAATCAATACCAAAAGAATCACCAAAGAGAATTTTCATCTTTTTGCTGCCATGATGGAAGGTTATGGCGATGCATTGGAGCAGTCAGATCTGATTAATATCACTGGCGAGGTGGCTATCATGAAGCATAGTATTACTGCTTTTTGTGATACCGGTTCAGATGAGCAACTGATTTTAACTTGGGGAGCTTCCTGCATTGGCCTGGCCTGTAAAGAACGACTAATTGATGGTTCTGAAATTGAAATTGGCATGCCTGTTGTTGGTTTTGCTGAGCGGGGTTATCGTTGTAATGGCGGTACATTTTTCACCAATTTAATCTTGCAGGAATTCGGGCCTGAAATTGACAAAATAATGTCTAACAAAAAAGCCAAGGAATTTGTTAAGCGGCTGACTGCGCCTTCAATTAGCTATGCCAAAACAATCTGCCGTTTATTGGGCTGGAAAAGAAATGGTGGCATTCGACCCAAGCCCTTAGCAAAAATTTCGGGCATTGCTCATATTACTGGCGGTGGTATGGCTAAATTTGCAGAAATTTTACCCGCGGGCGTAGGCGCATATTTAAATACTATGCCCAGACCGCCCCAGGTTCTTTTACAGGCACAAGAATTATCATGGGATACGGATCTTCACCTTACAGATCTGCAGGCTCATACTACTTTGCATGGTGGTTGTGGTATGGTCTTGGTCTGTGCTAATAACAAGAGCGCTGAGAAAGTAATAAAAGAAGCGCAAAAAGATGGCATCCCGGCTAGAATTATTGGTTTTACTAATAATTCTGAAGAGGTTAAAATAATTTCTCGTTTTCGAGAGAAAAAAACAGTTATTCTTAATAAAGAATAAAAAAAGAAAAAAGAGCGGCTAAAACCGCTCTTTTGATATTTTGCTAAAATTATAATTTAATTTTTTCTTGTTTTGCCATTAAAGATAATGTTTTTTCATATCTTCCTTTGCCTAAAAATAAAGGATAAAAAGTTTTTTTGCTATAAATTTTCCGATTGTTGACTTGCCCAAGGAATTGTCCTTTTTTTATCAATTTTAATTCTTTTAAACTTTTAGCTTGCTTGAAATTTTTTGGTACCATGTAACTATCAAAAAAGAGATAAAAGATTTTTTCTTTGAAATTTTTCTTTTTGCCATTAATTAAACCAAGATTTTTTAAAATAATTTTAATATCAAGCAAGACTTTTTTATAATTGGCTCCGCTTTTATCCGGTCCATAATCTAAACTAATGCCCAATTTTGCTGCCCTGATTAATTCCCCGTTACCAAATATTTTCTTGCTTAATAAAGCAACATTTTTTATAGGGATTAGTTTTAAAATAGATTTAGTTTTTCTATCCAATTTAGTTACTCCTATTATTTTACCTAAATCAGAATTAGTTGCATGTACATCAATGACTAAATCAAAATTTTTTAAAATTTTATTTAATTCATAAGCGAGTCTTTCTTCAAAATTTCCATTTTTACGGCCAGGAAAAGAGCGATTAAGATCTTTTTTTATAAATCTTTTATTTTTGGCTAATGCTTTGGGGTTGGCGATTATAAAAGTCAAACTGCCCTTTTTTAGCTTTATTTTTTTAAGGTCTTTAATAACTTTTTGCCCAACAATTTCATCACCATGAATACAGCCAATAATTGCAATTTTGGGTTTGCCTCGGCCAATTGTATCTATTTGATAATTCATAAATTTATTTTATCTTAAAAATTAATTTAAAAAAAGAAAATGGCGGGGAGTAGGAATAAATTCCTACTCCCTTAAATTTACTTAGGACTCTAAAGCCTGTTTGCATAATTGATGACATGTTTGAGCCCAGTCAACAATAGTATCCAGATTATTGGTTGGGCCAAACATGCGAAATTCAATTGTGCCGTGAACAGAGATTCTGATAAGAGTCCAGCAGTCGCGAGGATTTTTATCGAATTTTTTTTTAACAGCCTGTTGATAAAAATCGTTCCAGTCCTTATAAGGCAAGGGTTGAGGCGATGGGGCAACAATTTTGTAGATTTTAAGCCTTTGCCCCTCTGAGCCGTCCCCTAAATGACAAAGTTCTTGCCAATAAGCAACAACTTGATTATAAGCTTTGAGCGCAGATTCGTGGTTGGGCATGCCAATGTGAATATGGGTGCCAGTAACTCGGCAGGCAGCTAAAAGAACTTCATGTGGCATTTTTTTTACTATTTGTTGGTAGCGACCGGTTGGATCAGGAAAAACATCTAAAGGCATGTCAGTTGGCGCTACTTCGAGAAACAAGCGCTGGATACCAAGTGTTTTTTCTGTTTTTTGAATTTCTTTTTCGTTGTTTAAAAGTTGATTTTTTAAATCATCTAATTGGCAATGGCCGACTCTATCTTCTAATTGGCAGGCTGATAATTCATAACCAAAGCGTTCATTTTTTGGCAAATTTTCAAGAAATTGAGGTGCTAATGGCTTAATTTCGTTGTTTTTAGTTAAAAAACATTCTCTTTCAATACCAACAAGTAAGCTTGCTTCCTGACGAAAATTGAAGCGCTTTAAAAAATCCTGCATAATGTCCTCCTTTGTTTTTTTAATATACTTTTAGGTCTTCTGACCTTAAGAATTTTGTTTGATAACAATCATCTTAAAGCCACAAGCGAATTATTAAATTTAAATTATTTTTATATATTTGTCAATCAAACAAAAAATCCCGTCCTTTTTGCATAATTGAAAAATTATGTTTTAAGGACGAGATTCTTAATAAATCCCGCGGTACCACCTTATTTATCATTCAAATTATTGAATGATCACTTTGCTGACTTTTTTGCTATCAGCTATCCTATGGTTACGGAGGAAGCCGAGTTTTCACTATCGCAAAAACTATCCTTATGCTAAAAAGCATAATATATAGCCCCAACCCTCCGATATGTTTCGGAGGAACTATATTTGAATTTTAATAATTTTTAAAGATATTTTTAGTTTAACATATTTGAAAATTTTGTCAATATTTTGTAATTAAGTCTTGATTGTTAGAGCGGTAAGCCCAATACTGCGCATTGAAGCAGTTCTCGCTACTTAAAAGCTTGACATTTTTTAAATATTGATATAGATTAAAATATAGTTCTTTAGGGCGCGTCGGTTAGCGGCAAAACCAGCGGTCTCCAAAACCGTCACCGTGGGTTCGAGTCCCACCGCGCCTGTTTCCCAGATTCGGGAAAAACAAAAGAGGCCATTTTTGGCCTCTCTTAATTTTTTAAAAAATTTTAACGCTTGACTCCTATAGCAATGAGATAGGAACCAAAGGTGGAATTTGCCAAGCTTTTTTCAATTGCTTCCATGTCTTTGCTGATTCTATCAGTATCTAAAAGATGTTCAGGCAGAATAGAGCTGATAGTTGGAAAAGAAAAAATATCTTCTAACATCAGCTTTCCTTGAAATAATTCCGAGATTTCATCAATGTTATACCCTTTGGCATAAATAAAAAATGGTTCATGTCCAGGGACATGCACTTCCAAACATTGAGCTTTGAAGTTTATTTCAGCAATTAGACTGACTGGCCAAGGAATAAAATCAAATTGATAGAGCAAAGCATCTTTGTTATAAAAAGATAAGAATACTCTGCCTCTTGGAATTAAAACTCTCTCAAATTCTTTCATTAAAAATTTTATTTTGCGTATATCACTGGCAGCACCCTGATTCAGAATAATGCAGGAAACTGTACTGTCAGGTAGTGGCAAGCCATTCTCAATATCAAGAACAGAAAAAGAAATATTTTTTATGCCTAAATCCGCTTTTTTCTTTTCAGCTACACTTATCATGTCAGGGCTTATATCAAAACTTTTTGTCTGTTCAAAATAATCGGAGAGGTAAAAGCTCATTGGACCCGTAGCACAACCAAGATCCAAAGCTAAAAAATTGCTAGGCAATTTATCTAAAATAATTTCTCTGATTATTTGTTGCTCAAATCGGCGATAAGCAGCCGTTGAAAAAGAAGCATCTTCCATGTATATTTTGTCATAATCAGTAGCTACTATGCTAGTGAGCTTTAGTAAATTAGCTTTTAATTCTTCATACCATTCATCAATATTGGTATGATCTTTTGAACGGATGTCATCTTCTCCCGTTTGCATTTTTACTAATTGCATTTTACAGGATTCATTAATAATTTCATACATAATGCCACGGGCAAAAAGCGGGTTAAGACCAAATATTTTAGCCCATTCTTCGGCTAGATTTATTCTTTCCGCTTCTTTGTCTGGTCTTATAATTTCAATTATACCTTCCCTTTCTTTATCAGCTTTCGCCTTTTTAAAAGCAAAAACTTGAAGTGATAAGGCCATGCGACGGGCGAGTAATGAGATTATAGTCTTATCAACATTTTTGAGCATTAGCCCTAATTCTTTAAGGTTGTAGAATTTTTCATCAGACATTGTAGACCTCCTTGTAAAAAAAGGGGCTCTTAATCGAGCCCCATTGCTAGTCTGACCTCATTTAAGGTTTGTTGAGCGTTTTTTTTGGCATTGTTAATGCCTTCATCTAAAACTTGTAAGCCGGCTTTATCAGTAATTGCATTATATTTTGTTTGAATCGGTTCGAGCATGGCATTAATAAGCTTCGCCGTTTTTTGCTTACAGTCAATGCAGGCCAATTGGCCTAATTTGCATTCTTGTCTGACTTGTTGAATCTCTTCGTTATTAGCCACTAAAAGCAGTAAAGGAAAAATACTGGCGCAGCGATTATCAGGATCGCCAGGATCATTTCTGCGAGCCCTTTCTTTGTCAGTCAAGGCCTTTTTTATTTTTTTTGTTACAGTTTGTGGCGAATCAAGCAGATCAATAGTATTATTGTCTGATTTTCCCATTTTATTTCCATCCAAGCCCGGTAGTCTGACAGCTTCGTGTTCCAACGCTTCTGGTATAGGGAAAATTTCTCCATATTGATTATTGAACCTCCGGGCAAAGCCTCGGGTCATTTCAATATGCTGTAATTGATCATGACCGACAGGTACAGTATGAGCTTTGTGGATCAGAATATCAGCGGCCATGAGCACCGGATAAGTTAAAAGTCCATGGTTAATATTGTCGGGGTGTTTTGCCACCATTTCTTTAAAAGTTGTACAGCGATTTAATTCTGCCACAGTAACAACCATACCCAAGAGAAGGGTTAATTCAGCGACTTCGGGTAAAGCCGATTGATAAAAAATAGTGGCTTTAGCTGGATCAATACCTGTAGCTAAAAAAGTTTTAACAATAGGCAAACGATGATCCCTTAGCTTATTAGGATCAGGTGCCGTTGTTAAAGTGTGATAATCAGCTACAAAAAAATAACATTCATTCTCTTCTTGTAAAGGGAAAAAATTTTTTATAGCACCAAAATAGTTGCCTAGGTGCAAGCGTCCTGTCGCTCTAATGCCAGAGACGACAATGGGTTTGTCTTGACTTTTCATTAAGATCACCTCCTGTTTATTTAATTGTCAAGATACTAAATTTATGACAAAAAATGTTTCTTTGCCATATTTAAGATTAACAAATTAAAAGATTTTGTCAAGAGTCCTGTATTAGATGAATACATTTTGGACACCTTAGCATATTTTTGAGCAAATACTAAAAATTTTTTTCTTATGATATACTAAGGTTATGAAAATAAATTTTAAAATTAAAGAAAAGATTTTCAAATTGCGAGATTATTTGTCCGTAAAATTTGATTTTTTGAATGGTGCAAAGGAAAAAGTTTTTAGAAGTATTGTCAAATCAATAACTTGGCGGATAATCGGCACATCGTCTTTGATTGCTGTTACCTATTTTTTTACGAAAAATTTTGATTTATCAGTAGCAATTGGTGGCATTGATATTATTTCCAATTTGATTTTATATTTTGTTCATGAACGTGTTTGGGAAAGAATCTCCTGGGGGCGGTCATTTTTTGATCAGTTAACTTTTACTGATAATAAGAAAAGAAGTTTTGCCAAATCTATTAGCTGGCGAATTTTGGCAACACTTTATTTAATGGTGGTTAGTTATATTTTAACTGACAAGCTATTTGTTTCCGTGGCTATAAGTTTAACTGATGCTATTTTAAATATAATTGAATATTATTTGCACGAAAGAGTTTGGAATTTATTTAAATTTGGCAGATAATTTTTTAATAAATAAACAATAAATATGAAAAAATTAATTAAAGACAACGGCGCACAAAAATGGTTAAGAAAACCGATTTATTCTTCTAAGTATATTTATTTAAGTAATTGGTCTTTTGTCCATTTTTGTTCGGGGTTTTTATTGGGCATAATTTTTTTAAGCTTATATCCGGTCAAATACCCTTATGTGGTAGTTTTTATCTTATTGGTTCTTTATGAAATTTTTGAATGGGCGTTTGGTAATTTTATTTTTTACGAAAGAGAATCACGACAGGATAGAATTTGGGATTTGATTATTGGTATGCTTGGTTTTTTGCTTTATGCCGGTATTTTGAATTTTTTGTTATAAATAAAAGAAATAGAATATAAAAAACAAGGAATTTAAATCCTTGTTTTTTTGAGGATAATTTTGTTTTTATTCTTTCTTTTTTAATTCTTTAAGATCGTTTAAAAAATTTACAATTTTTGGTATATCCAAACCGAGATCGTCTCTTGAGTTTTCTAAAACCGTTAAAGTCTTTTCATCTATCCAAGAGCCGTCTATTGTTTCAAGGAGTGCTTCCATTCCTTTTTTAAATTTTTCTATTGCTTCTTTTTGTGTTTTTTCATTTTCATAATATTCAGCTAATTGTCTGGGTTTGCCTTCTAAATGGCCAGTATATTCTTCTTCTTTTTCTTCTTCAGGAAGTATGCCTAGTTCAGCAAAGAATAACTTTTTTATTTTTTGTTCCACGTTTTCTCTGTTTTTTGTGACAGATGGTCCGCTTTCTGGTGATTTTGGCATAATTTTTATTTAATAATTAATAAAAAGTTTTATTTGGGCGACTACCGGGAATCGAACCCGGGTAACTGGTACCACAAACCAGTGTTCTACCATTGAACTATAGCCGCCATGGTTTTTAGTTTGAGACTTGAGGAAGAGCAAGAGGGTTTATTCGTTATTTCTAATTAGAGCAAAAAGTATTTTAGAGATTTCCTCTGCTTGGCTGTAAAATTTTTTATGCATTTCTAATTCGATTTGTTTCTCAATAAGCAAAAGTTCTAATA
>CAZPVP010000039.1:0-7617 GCA_964590345.1 uncultured Gammaproteobacteria bacterium
TTATTTCTTAGATATCTTCTATTATACCTGTGACTTTTGCTTTATTATACCCATTTGGTTAGTATTGATTTTTTTATTTAAATATGCTATAATAGTTTCACAAGGATTTATTCCTTATTTTTATTTTCCACGGGGCGTGACTCCTGCCTTCGTTTTTCACTTTGTGCAGAGCTTCGGCAGGCAGGCAGTTGGTTTAAGAATATTAGTAATTAAGCCAATTTCGCTTTCATATTTTAAAATTTAATATTATCACGGGGGCGTAGCTCAGTTGGTTAGAGCGCATGCCTGTCACGCATGAGGTCGCGAGTTCGAGTCTCGTCGTCCCCGCACTAAAAAATTAAAACCGCTAGTTTTTTGAACTGGCGGTTTTTTTGTTTAAAAGAAAATTGAGATTTTAAATTTCTTTGGCCGGGTAAGTCAGGCATGTGTCAATGATCGCGTCGCCTTGTATTTGTGCTTCAGGTGCGACTTTTTGTCTGACAGTCAAAGTCGCTTTGCATCTGACACAGATAGCTTGGGCGGTTTGCGATTTTCCTACCAAAGTATTTGGCCCGATTTCCCATTCACTTAGGGTATGGCCCATGTTTTCGGCCTTTTCTTTGGCCCGATCTAGTAAAATTTGCAAATCGGTATCAGCAATTACACCTGACAGTTCGCCTTTGTCACTGGCTTCTTTTTGCATTTCCATTTGCTTCCCTCCTTTTGCTTTTGAATAGAAGAATCCAAGATTCTTTATAACTTTATTTTAGTATGAATTTTTAAATTTAGCAAGAAATAAAGCGCCCCGCCTCGGCTGAAAGCCGAGGCGGGGCGCGGAAGATTATTATAAATATTTTTTATTTTTTTACTTTAGGCTTAGCTTCTTTTTTTACCTTTTCCTTTTTAACTTCTTTTTTCTTTTCAGGTTTAGCTTCTTTTTTTACTTTTTGTTTTTTAACATCTTTTTTCTCTTCGGTTTTGGCTCCTTTAACTTTTTTAACTATTTCAGCAAAAATTTTGGGGTTGTTAACTGCCAGATCCGCTAAAATTTTGCGGTCTATTTCAATATTTTTATTTTTTAAACCATTAATAAATTTTGAATATGATAAGCCGTGTTCTCGCGCTGCCGCATTAATTCTGATTTGCCATAATTTGCGAAAATCACCTTTTTTCTTCCGGCGGTCATGTAAAGCATGCTCCCCAGCTTTTAAAATAGCAGTCTTGCCCAAACGAACAGAACTTTTACGGCCCCATTTATAACCTTTGGTCGCTTTTCTTATCTTGCGCCTTTTTTTTAAATGTATTTTTGCTCGTTTGACTCTTGGCATATAGGTTGATAATTAGTAATTTGGCAATTACTTTATTTTTTATGATAAGGTAAATATTGTTTTATTGTATCGCGATTGGATTTGTCCACTCTATTATAGCCGCGTTTTTCTCGGGTTTTATCACCATTATCTCTGGTATTAAAATGATCCTGCCCAGCATGTTTGCGCAGTAATTTGTTTTTTCCGGTTAATTTATATCTTTTGGCAATGCTCTTGTGTGTTTTTAATTTTGGCATATATGTAGCTTATGGCAAATGGCATATGGTTATTCAGTTATTTATTGAGTGCCATAGGCTATTTGCAATTTAAGAAAATAAAAATTTAGCACTTTTGGCTAATTAAAAATTAGTTTATCTTATTTTTGTAATTTAGTCAAGTTGTATTATTTTCACTGTTTTTTTCTTTGTTATCAGCTGGAGCTAAAGAAATAATGGCAGAGAATTTATTCCCTTGTTTTTTTATTTCTTGTTCTATTTTTATTTTAATAAGTTCTTGAAGCGATTTAATAAAATTTTTAATTGTTTCCTTAGCTAATTCAGGATGTCGCCTTTCTCGCCCCTTTAGGAAAACTTCTATCATAACTTTATCGCCTTTTTTTAGAAATTTTTCAGCCTGATTTAATCTAAAGTCCAAATCATGTTTGCCAATTCTTGGCGAAAGTCTGATTTCCTTAACTTCAGTTTTCTTTTGTTGAGTTTTTTGTTTTTTTGTAGCTTTTTCTTGCTGATATTTAAAATTGCCATAATTTAAAAATTTGGCTACTGGTGGCTCTGCTTTTGGTGAAACAGCGACTAAATCCAATCCTTTTTCTTTTGCTATCGCAATTGCTTTTGGAGTAGGCAAAACGCCCATCATTTCACCATTCTCATCAATGACTCTAACTTCAGAAGCGCGAATTTTTTCATTTATAGGATAGATTTCTTTTTTTGCCCTTTTTTGGGCTTGTTTGTGTCTGAATCTGATTCTTTTCAATGTTTTGTAAGTTAATAATAAATAGTAAATTGGTAGATTGGTATATTTGTATATTGGATAAAAAAAAATTTTTACTGATATACCAATAAACAAATAAACAAATCAACAAATTTTGCATGAGCAAAATTTATGTGGAGATGGCGGGAATTGAACCCGCGTCTAGGAAGACTTGATTAAAATACTGTTTTTACAAGCTTAGTATAGCATAAAGCTAAACAATGCATAGGTCCTATTAATTTCAGCTGATTTGGTTAGGACCAGGCCAAATCAGTAAAGCCTGATAAAATGACACCCTTTACCATTTATCAGGCATCAATGGCAAGGATGGTTGCGGTTTTAATTAAACTGCAACAGGAGCAAAGTTAGGAGTAAAAGCACTCTTAACTTTGGCGAATAAGTTTTTTGCACTTATTGGTTGCAATTAGGATTTACGAGGTCAATTGCATCCTCGGCTTGCAGTATTTTAAAAGTACTTCCTGTCGACGCCTGTCATCCCCAAAATTTTAATAATCAATAATCAAATTCCAATCTTCGGTTGGCGAAGGCCAAATAACAAACAAATTATATTTATTGGTTAACGGAATTTTGTTTTTAAGATTCTTTGGATTTTCCTTTTTTCATCTCGTTCTTTGATTGTCTGTCGTTTGTCAAATTTTTTTTTGCCCTTGGCTAAGCCAATTTCTAATTTAATATTCTTGCCCTTAGTATACAATGAAAGAGGTATCAATGTCAAGCCAGTTTGCTCTAATTTTCCGGCTAAATGATCAATTTCTTTTTTATTTAAAAGCAGCTTTCTTGATCTTGTTGGATTATAATCGGGCAGATGTCCAGCCATTTTGTAAGGAGGGATGTTAGCATTTATTAAAAAAACTTCTCGGTTTTTATTTATAGTAACATAAGCACCCTTTAAGCTTGCTTGCCCTTGCCTGATAGATTTAACTTCTTGTCCACTTAAAACAATCCCGGCCTCAAAAGTTTCCAGGATTTCGTAATCAAATTTGGCTTTTTTGTTGGTTGCTAACACAGGCATATATAAAAAAAGTAATTAGTAATTAGGAATAGGTATGTTTTATTATAGTAAGGTTTGTAAAATAAATAAAGAAGGATATGACCTTCTTTTATTGATTAAAGCCGCAAATTACTACTTACAGGACCAAAACTAAGAAAGGGGTAATAGTTTTTTGAAAGCGGCCCTGTAAGTAGAAATTTGCAGCCTGAAGCGCTGTAATAGCTTAACTTAGCAATTATTTTGAGATTTGTCAAGAGAATTTGGCAAATTGCTCAATTAGATATATTTTAAATTGACCGTTTTGAGATAATTTTCTATAATTAAAGCAATAAGTTATAATTAAAAATTAAAATAAATTTATGGCTAATGCCCCCAAAAAAGTTAATATTGAGATTTCAACAAATTCAATAATAAAGGTTTTGATTGTTTTATTTCTGCTTTGGCTTTTATATTTAATTAAAGATGTTTTAGCAATTTTATTTTTTGCCATAATTTTAGTTTCAATTTTAGAGCCCGTGGTTGCTTGGCTAAATTTTAAAAAAATTCCCAAAGGTTTGGCGGTTTTTTTAATTTATCTTGTCTTATTATCCATTTTTGCCTTAGTTGTTGTTTTGATTATTCCGCCAATTACTGATCAAGTCAATCAGCTTTCAGTCAGCTTTCCTGAATATTGGCATAAAATGAAAACCGAATATTATAATTTGAATCAATTTTTAAGCCACTATGGCATTGATCAAAGCATAGAGTCTTCATTAGAATCATTAAAAGCCAATTTGCCAGAACCAAGTGGAATTTTTACAAAAGTAGGCGGTTTTTTTGCCGGTATATTTTCGCTTTTTATAATTCTAGTCATTACTTTTTATATTTTGGTAGAAGAAAAGGCTATAAAATGGATTTTACGTTCAGTTACGCCAAGTCAGTATCTGCCTTATGCTTATCAGCTGATTAATAAAATTCAGAAAAAATTGGGCTTATGGTTGCGCGGTCAATTGATTTTGGGCTTAATTATTTTCTTTTTGGTTTATATTGGTTTATTAATTTTGGGTGTTAAATACGCTTTAATTTTGGCGATTATAGCTGGTTTATTAGAATTTATCCCTTATCTTGGCCCAATTATCGCTGGTTTTATTGCCGTAGTTTTGACTTTATTTCAATCACCAATAAAAGCTTTATTAGTTTTGATTTTATATATTGTTATTCAGATACTGGAGAACAATATTTTAGTGCCAAAGGTGATGCAAAAGACTATAGGTTTAAATCCAGTGGTTAGCATTGTTGCTTTATTGGTTGGTGGTAAAATAGGAGGGCTTGTCGGTGTGATTTTAGCTATTCCTGTGGTAACAGCTTTAAGTGTTTTTGTCCAAGACTTTCTTGATAAAAAGAAAGCCGCTGAAACAAAATTAGAAGAATAAATTTCAAATATTTATATTTTAATGACTAGAATAGAAGACAAAAAAAATCAAGTAGAAGAATTAGAAGGAGAAGTTGATAAATTAAAGAAGCGATTAAAAAGAAAACGCAATAAAAAATTATTAAGCTGCAGTAGTTGTTTGGTTTTTGCTTTTTTAGTTTTTTTAATTTTAAGTTTTTTTGCTGCTTATGTTTTGGCTAAAAGCGGTTTAAAAGACATTTATTTTTTGACTGATAAATTTTATCAGAAACCTGAGCCAAGTTATTTAGTTGAAATTATTGAATTACCAGAAGAGCAAAAAGATATTTTGAGTTTTTTAAAGGCAGAGTTGGTTAAAAAAGCTTCTAATCAGCAAAAATTAGCTGATTTTAAAGTTAATCTAGAATTAAGCGATGCACAATTAACAGCTATAATTAGAGATAAGATTCAGCAAAATCAAGATTTAAATAAAAAAATCGATTATATTCAACTGGCGGTTTTGCCTGATAATTTAGAATTATTTTTAAAAACAAAAGAACCCAAAGATCTTTTTATAACTTTAGATGTTTTGCCAGTTTTTGAAAATGGGGAAATTAATTTAGAAATAATTAATTTTAAATTGGGTGATTTGCAATTGCCAAAATTTATTGGTAATATTACCTTTGCTTATTTTACAGAAAAAGGTTTAAATAATATCTTGAGCCTGCTTGAAAGATACGGCCGAATTGAAAAAATTAATTTATATCAAGGCTTGCTTTCAGTTGAAATATTAATTAGTGATTATAAATCATTGTTCTATCCATGACTTTATTTTTAAAGCGAATTTCAGTCTTTTTTTGCCCACTCTTAACTTTTTTAGGTTTAGAATTGTTATTTTATAATATAAAATTAATTTATATTTTGCTAATTGTTGTTTCTATTGTTCTGATTGTTTTCTTGAAATTTTTAATTGACGGAAAATTTATCAGCCAAGAATTTTGGTGGCTTGCTATTTTGCCGCTTTTACTTTTTTATGACACTGTCAGTTTTCTTTTTTTGATAGGGAGCGACTTTATAAGGCATATAGTGATAGTTATTTTTGTTTTAATTTTAATGCTTTATTTGGAAAATATATTTTTATATTTTCATCGTCCGATTAAGTATAAGCCTTTTTCGCTGGAGAATTTATCAGCCTTTTTAATTATTTTAGTCTTTTTTTTGACAGCCATTAATTTAAATGCTTTTTATATTTTTTTGAGTTTACCGCTTTGGCTGATTTCTTTAATTTTATTAACTATTACTTGTCTTTTGCTTTGTCAGGCATTTTGGATTAATAAAATTAAAAATAATTTTAAATTTGTCTATTTAATAATAATTAATATAATAATTTTGGAGCTTTTTTGGGCCTTAGCTTTTTTACCTACAAACTTTTATGTTAATGGAATTATTTTAACTATTTTATTTTACTTTATTTGGGGAATTTTTAAGATAAAGTTAGTTAGCAAATTAGAAAAAAAAAATATCTGGCGTTATTTAATAATAAGTTCAATTTTATTGATTTTAGTTATTATCACTTCACCTTGGGCTTAAATTGGTTATTGATTTGTTGGGTTATTGGCAAATTGAAGGTGTGTTTTTATAAATTTTCCTGTCACTAATTACCTAATAAACTAATATACTAATTTATACATATGGAAACAGAAAATAAACCAAAAACAAGACTTAATTTTATTGGTTTTATAGTTTTAGCCATTATTATAGGTTTTTTAGCCGGAATTAGCGGTGAGTTTTTTACCAGATATTACTTATCAAATTTAGCTTTTTTCAGAGAGTTGTATTTTACTGAACAAGCCGATGTAGGCCAAAGAGAAATTATTATCAGAGATCCCAGAAAAGTGGTTGTTGAGCAGGATTTGCGCTTAGATCAGCTAAAAAAGGAAATTCAATCTTCAGTGGTGGGGATTTATGAAAAAAAAGCGGGCAAAACTCTTTTAGATAAGATTTTTTTGCCTCAAGATTATCTTGGCCAGGCGATTGTCTTAACTAGCGATGGCTGGTTAATTAGTACAGATAAGTCTGTTTCGGGTGCAAAAGAAAATTTAGTTGTCAGTTATAATAAAAAGATTTATGAAATAGAAAAAATAGTGGAAGATAATTTATCAAGCTTGGTTTTTATTAAGATAGAAGCTCAAAATCTGCCTGTGGTTAAATTGGCTAATTTTGATGCTATTACTGACGGCCAGCAAGTTTTTGTCTATAACAGTTATTTAAATCAGCTAAATTTAGCCAATATACAGGATAAAAGATACAAAGACATTGGTGATAAATATGATTTAATCTCTTCCAGCGAAATTTTAGATAAGCGTATTTTATTAAATCAAACTTTTAATAATCAATTTAAAGCTTCGCCAGTAGTTAATTTCCAAGGCGAAATTATAGGTCTTTTAGCTGGTCAAGGCGAGATAAACAAAGCTATCCCTATTCACTACATTGATCCTATAATCAGCCAAATTTTGAAAGAAGAAGAAATAAAAAGATCCTATTTAGGAGTTAATTATCTTAATTTAAGCCAAATTTACGGTCTAAGCAAGGAAGACAGGCAAGGGCTTAAAAATGGCGCCTTGATTTGGCCTGATCAAAGTGGTAAGGCAATATTATCTGATAGTCCATTAGTAGATCAGTTAGAAGCTGGGGATATTATAACTGAAATTGAAGATCAAAAAATTGACCAAGATAAAGATTTGCTGGATTTACTTTTAGAATATAAAAGCGGTCAGGAAATTTTAATTAAATATGTGCATGAAGGCGAAGAAGCTGAATTAAGCGTATTTTTAGAATAAATTTGAAATATTTAGCTATATTAAGGCCACTTTAAAAAGTGGTCTTTTTTGATTATCTGAAAAACCGCCTGCGAAACAGGCGAGTGCGTTTAGAGCGAAGCTTTTGGAGAGAGATTAATA
>CAZPVP010000040.1:0-7607 GCA_964590345.1 uncultured Gammaproteobacteria bacterium
GTGTTTGCCCAGCAATCAATTTCGGTCTGGTGGTCAAATACCGAGTCATAATGGCGTCTGAACCAAGCATCTATGCTATGTTTGCCATCGTCTAAATGAATACGAACAGGTATTTCCTCGCAAAAAAATGTCCATGAATCCCACTTACTTGGAATTTCTGAAGCAGACTTCAGATATAATCTATCAAGTTCATCTTTGCAGCGAAATTTTTGCAGTGCATCTAAAATTGTTTTTTCGTCAATTGGACTTTTCGACATTTTTCAAATCCCTTCCTAAAAGAAAAGATCCGCTTAGTGCGGATCTTTGAAGCATTGTGAGATATTTGCCATTTCAACAGAAGAATTCTCGGAGAAATTGCGTGCTAAGAGCCAGCAATCGGTCTTAGCAACCTCAGAGAGTTGCTTTGCGTTCTCATCCGAATAAGGTTTTGAGAGCAATTCACGAATTTGAACGTCAGTAAGTTGTTTTATGTTGGACATAAACATCCCCCTTTTCAGGAGGCAGATAGCATTATGCTCCCAGCCCCACCCGGCGGGAAGCATTTTGCCTCTGCCAGGTTGGGCCATTTTTGCTATGGCGGTCATTAAGGTTATGTCCTTCCACTCCTTCTTCGCTTTTATACTGGGCGAAGATGAGCAGGAAACATTTCTCCTTTTAGCTTATATTTTGATTGATCTATTTTCTATATTGATTGCATTATATACCATATTTACAAAAATGTCAAGAAAAACAACAGCTTAGCGCATTTACACTCAAAAGCAATCATATTTTAACCGCTGAGCTAAGTTAGACAATGCATACTTGAATGTCAAGCACTCCGGCATTTCTTAAATTGTTTCGATTACCAGCATTGCACTGAATGCGCCACCCGCTACGGATGAACTTTGGGATAGACAGAGAAACCTGCCCGGAACAATGAAAATATTATCATTTTTCACTGGTCGCCTATAATGACCTCAACTTTTTTCAGTTTGGCTGATTCAAAACCAGTACTGCTTTGGCAGTAATTGGCATAGATAAGAAGGAATTTTGAATTTTTCATAGGATTTAAGTTTAAGAATTTAAAAAAGCCCGTTAGTTTTTAGCTAACGGGCAATGCAATTGATTAAAGATTTTTCAGCCAGGCCTCAAAAGCCGGCAGATTTTCAGGATCGTTATCCTTAAAATGAGTTTTGGCCATATTAAGGCAGGCATTGATATTTCTTGGCTTAGCCCAGCCGCAAGAGCAGATTTTGCTGTTACTTTTAGAATCCGGCAATGTCTTGCCGCACTTAGCGCAGTGGTGGCTGATATTTTTGCTTGGCACCAAGATAAACTCATTGCCGTCTAATTTTGCCTTGTATTGCAAATAGTCAAAGACCCGGGCAATCAAGGCAGTGTTAAAGACGGTTTTATGGCCCTTTTTGGTGCCTTTATGATCTGTCTTTTGCGCTTGGGCCATTTTTTTGATATTAAATTTTGAAGTGACAACAATATCAGCTGAATCAATGATTTCTCGCGAGCGTACATGCTGGAAATTTTTCATTTGGTGCATTTGTTTTTGCTGGAGTTTGCGCTTTAGCTTATAAAGTTTATGCCAGCGCCTTGAGCCTTTTTGGCATTTATCCATCCTGGAAATGATTGAGCTAAGCTTGGGCGACCAAAATTCATCAGGCCGCCAGTTTTTCAGCTCTAGCATTTCAAAATTTTGGCCGTCGTAATAGAGGATTGTCTGCTGGTGAGCCGCTAAGTGGATGATTGCTGTTTTAGGCTTGTCAATTTTTTTCTTTGCCGGCTTTTCTATGGCATAAGTAATCGTGACATAGTATTGGCCCGGCAAGTCAAGCTTGGCGTCTTTGCGGAAAATCGTTATTGTTCTGATATCTTTATTTCTGATGATTTGATAGGCCTTTTCCTCCAGCCGGAAAGTTAAGGGCGTGTTATTGACTTTGTGCGAGAGATTTAAATAACCTTGCCTGATTTTAAAGCCCACCTGCAAATATTGGAAAGTGCAGAAAAAGCGGCTTGATTTATATCCCGGGGGCCTGGCTTTCGGGTCTTTTTTTATTAAATCATAAAAAGACTTATAGCCAGCTTCCAATATATTGAGGATTTCTACAAGAGTGGCGCTGTAAGGCCCTTTAAATTCAGGGAACATTTCCTTTAAAGCAGGTAGTTCTTTTTTTTGTTCATACCAGTTAGTATAACGCCGGCGGGCATACCAGCTGTTTCTTTGAAATAAGGCAGCATTCCATAGCCAGGCACAAAGCCGGGAAATGGTCAGTAAAACTTGTTCCTGTTTAGGCGTGGGGAAAATTTTAATTTTAATACTCTTATAAAGCAGATCCTTTTTTTCTCTTTTAGCCAATAGATTTTCCTCCTTTCTTTTTTTCAAATTACGATGATATCTTAGTTTAGCAAAATTAAACAAAAATGTCAAGATTAAAGCTTAAAACAAGAAAAGACCTTTCAATTAAGAAAGGTCTTTTTAAAATTAGTTTCCGTTGCCATTTATTTTTCCCATTGTAGGAATTGATTCGGATAATGATGCCCAAAGCACACTTAATGCTGCTTCAATGTATTTTATTTTAGTTTCTAAGCCAGTTGTGTTTGCTTCTGTTTCAGCAGCTTTTTTTGTTAATATTTCTACTGATTTTTTGAAATTTTTATTATAACCTTTTTTAAGAGCAGCAGAAATATAAAGTAGATCTTGTAACTTATTAATGTCACGACAGTAAATTTTAATTTGTTCTAACAAACTTCTGATCCTTGCGTAAAATTCTTCAGCGCCATAATCAAAGATAATGCACTCTAAAGCATTTTTAATCCCTTTGGGGCTAATTTCGATTTCTTTGACATTGAATACTGGTGCAGTAGTAGTCGCTTCATAATTAAGTTCTTTAATTTCTAAAGTTTCGGTCGGAATTGTCTGAATTTCAGCCATTTTTTCTTCTTTTTCAATTTCAGCTTCAATTTCAGCCCATTCTTCATCTAATACGGCTTCAATTTTCTCAAGTCGTTTTTTGTCAATTGGTACGACATATTCATCTCGCGAGATCCGCCGCGGTTTTATTTGCGAAAGCGTTTCTGATTTTCTGTTAATATTATCCAAAATAAATGAAACGCTTTTTAAGCTGGGGATCTCTTCAAGTATAAGATTTTTTAGCTCTTCAGGGTTAGTGGGAATATTGTTCGTTGTCAGTTTATTTATCAACAGATTTAATTCTATGTCAAAGTTTGTTTCAAAACGAGTTAAGTCAGCGCCCATAAGATGAGTTGTTTTGATGAATGTTTGCCGGATTAATGAGCGAAGCCATTCTTGCCTGTTGTAGTCATCTTGTTTCGCGGTATCGTCAGCTATTATGGCCTGATGATAGGCTTGTTTTCGTTGCTGGTCAGCCAGCATTCTGTTAAAATAGATAAAATCATGATCAGCTTCCAGAATATCCAGCCATATTTCTTTGCTTTTTTCTGTGTTTAGAATAGAGCTAAAAAAATTTATGGCCAATTGTTTAGTTAGGGGTGTTTTTTGTTCAAAGCATTCTCTTTTAACATCTTGCCATAAAGTATAGACAAGACTTTCAGCAATACGGCTTTCTTCTTTTTCCATTTCTGAATATTCCTTGATTTCATCAATTACTATTGGTGTGAAATACTTAACAAAAGCAGTGGCAATTTTTATATAAAATTTATCCAGCGGTGGCATTAATATCTTCCTCCTTTCTAATTATTTTTAAGGTTCTAATTTGAAAATTTAACATAAATTTTTAGATTTGTCAATGGTTGATTATTTTTATTAAATAAGGTAAATTTAAAATATGATTAAATTTAAAAACAGAAAACAAGCCGGACAAAAATTAGCCCAAAAGTTAAAAGAATTTAAGAAAGAAAACCTTCTGGTCTTGGCTATTCCCAATGGCGGTGTGCCAGTTGGTCTGGAAATTGCAAAAAAAATGAAAGCTGACTTTGATGTTTTGATTGTACGTAAAATTCAGTTGCCCTGGAATACTGAAGCTGGTTTTGGCGCTTTAGCGCCGGATAATAGTCAGATTCTCAATGAAGAAATGATTTTAGAATTTGGTTTAAGCCAAGAAATAATTAAGCTTCAAAAACAAAAAACTTTGGATATAATTAAAGAACGGCTTAAACTTTATCGCCAGGGAAAAAAAGATTTTACTGACTTAAGTGATAAAATAGTGATTATTACTGATGATGGCTTGGCTTCTGGCTATACAATGATGGTGGCTTGTATGTATATTAGAAATTTTCAGCCTAAAAAAATAATTGTAGCAGTGCCTTGTGCCTCAAAAGACTCTTATGAAAAAGTGCAGGAATTTTGCGATCAGCTTATTAGTTTAAATATCAAAGAAACTTATCCTTTTGCTGTAGCTGATTTTTATAAAAAATGGTATGATCTCGAAGATGAGGAAGTTGTTGCCTTAATTAAAAAATTTCATGGACGAAAAAAATAAACAAATTATCAAATTATTAAGAAAGATTTATCAAAGATGAAAGAAAAAAATACAATTGTTGTCTCTCTGGGTGGTTCATTAATTTTTCCGCACGAAATAGATGTGGATTTTTTAAAACAATTTAAAAAGGTAATTACAGATTATGTTAAAAAAGGCCATAAAATAGTTTTAGTTACTGGCGGGGGCAATATTTGCAGAAAGTACCAAAAAGCCGCTCAAAAGCTTAATAAAAGCGTTACAGCAAAAGAATTAGACTGGATGGGAATTAAAGCAACCAAAGTTAATGCTGAATTAGTCAGAATAATGTTTGACGATTTGGCATATTATAAAGTTTTAGACAAGCCAGATGAAAAATTAGATAAAAACAATAAACCAATTATTGTTGCTGGTGGCTGGAAGCCGGGAGCTTCATCTGATAACATGGCTGTTAATTTGGCTAAAACTTTTTCAGCTAATAAAGTTATAAATTTATCCAATATTGATTATGTTTATGATAAAGATCCCAAAAAGCATAAGGACGCGAAAAAGATTAAGGAAATAAATTGGATTAATTTTAGAAAGATTATCGGCAATAAATGGGATCCGGGCGCTAATTTGCCATTTGATCCGATTGCTAGCCAATTGGCTCAAAAATTAAAATTAGAAGTGGCTATTTTAAACGGCAAGAAATTAAAAAATTTAGCTAATTATTTAAACGGCCAGAAATTTATTGGGACTAAAATTTTTTAACTGCTTGACAAGAAATATGCATATTTCATAATTAATTTATGAGAAAGATTAAACAAACTTGGTTTTATTTTTACTTTTTTACTGGTTCTATGCGATCAGCTTGTTTTGATATGTTATAAATTAGTTTACAATATTCAAATAGTAATAAAAGCTGGTCGCAAGGCCAGTTTTTAGATTTAAAGGAGGGGATTAATGAATTACAAACAGAGAAAAAAAGAGAAAAAAATTAAGACGAACAAGAAAAGAAACAGAGCCTTATCTGGCAAATGATAGGTTGCCATAAATTAAAGCAAAAAAGGAGGGAGTAAAATGTTAGAAAAAAAGAATATTTGGATAGCAGGCACAGAATTAATAGAAAATGGTGAAGTCAATGAAAAAATTGCTTTAATTATAGCTGAATTAGACCTTGAAATTATTAGTACCTATATATCAGGGAATAACGGCAATGGACAAGATCTTGTGCAAATACGAGGTTCGGTTGAGAAATTAAATGGTTTAAAAAAGCTATTAAAAAGCAATTTGGTTATGTGATAATTAAAGCGCTCAAATGAGCGCTTTTTTTATACGTTCTTGACATGAATTTTTAATATGTTATAATGTTTATAACTTAATATAACCGTAGACAATAGGTATTCCGCAAGGATATAAAACCTATCGAGGGGATTGGCTTTTGGCAAATGGCTTATAGTTATGTCTGCGGTATCCCGTAGATTTTTTTATTCATATTCCTAATTACCAATTACTAATTACTAAAATTATATGGCTAAGACCAAAGAACAAAAAAAAGAAATAGTTCAGGATCTAGTTGATAAGTTTGCTAAATATAAAAGTATAGTTTTTATTGATTATAAAGGTTTGACAGTGCCTGAAATGCAAGAAATGCGTAGATTATGCAAAGAACAGGACGCTGAACATATAGCAGTTAAAAAGACGTTGATTCAGCGTGCCTTAGATAAAGCCGATATTAAAGATAAAAATATTGATATAAAATCGCTTGAAGGCAATGTAGCGTTGATTATTGGTTTTGACGATCAAATTACACCAGCTAAAATTGCCGCAAATTTTGCTAAAAATCATGAAAATTTAAAAATGCTGGGTGGAATTATGGAGGATAAATTTATTGATTTGGCTCAAGTTGAAGCTTTATCTAAAATTCCATCAAAACCAGAATTATTAGCTAAATTAGTTGGCAGCATTAATGCACCTGTTTCAGGTTTTGTTAATGTTTTAGCCGGAAATTTGCGCGGTTTAGTAACTGTTTTAAACGCAATTAAAGAATCAAAATAAATATTATTAACCAATATACTAATAAACTAATTAACTAATAAACTAATAAACAAACATATGTCAGAAGAAAAAGATACAAAAAAACCCGCTTCCGCTGAAACTTCGGCGGGCAAGGAAGAAAAAGTTTCTGAATCAAAAAAAGAGGGAAAAAAGGATGTTGAAGTTCCTAAAAAATTTAAATCTATAGTTGAAGAAATTGAAAAAATGTCAGTTTTGGATTTATCCGAATTAGTAGCAATTTTAGAAGAAAAATTCGGTGTAAGCGCTTCTGCTCCTATGGCAGTCGCAGCTGCTGGCGCACCTGCTGGCGGTGAAGCTGCTGCTGAAGAAGAAAAATCCGAGTTTGATATTGAGTTAGCTGCTGCTGGTGATAATAAAATTGGCGTAATTAAGGTTGTTAAGGAAATAACTGAGCTGGGCTTAAAGGAAGCCAAAGACTTGGTAGATGGTGCTCCAGAGATTGTTAAAAAGGCTGTTAAAAAGGAAGAAGTAGAAGAAATTAAGAAAAAACTTGAAGAAGCAGGAGCGACTGTTAATTTGAAATAAGCTTTTAAGAAACAAAAACAAAGACCGCTTTGAATTGAGCGGTTTTTTGTTGTGCAGATATTATACCAGGATTATTTTAGAAGCAATTAGATCGGTTAGTTTTAGGGCTTTTTTTAAATTTTTTTATGTTTTATTTAGCTTTTAGGTAAGGTTATTAAATTTGAGTTATTAGGCGAATTAAAGTATAATATTAATATAATTTTATATAATACTTATGAATAAAGATAAAAATTTTATATTATGAACTTATTTTTTAATGCTAAATTATCTAATGGATATAATAACTTCTCTCAAAAAATTAGAGTATTAACAGAAGATTGGGTGGATAGACAGATTTATTGTCCTAATTGCGGTAATTGGAAAATAGATAAATACAGCAATAATAAACCGGTTGCTGATTTTTTTTGTAGTAATTGCGAAGAAGATTACGAATTAAAAAGCAAAAAAGATAATTTTGTAAATAAATTAGTAGATGGCGCTTATAGTACAATGATTAAGCGATTACGAAGCAGTAATAATCCTAATTTTTTTCTACTTAATTAGGGATGATGGAATAAATTTGGTTGATGAACATATTAAATTTTGGCTCATTTA
>CAZPVP010000041.1:0-7215 GCA_964590345.1 uncultured Gammaproteobacteria bacterium
ACCAACATTCCTTAAAAATTCTTTATCCTCTGTTTCTCTTGCTTTTTAATACCCTCGCCCACGGGCACGGGTATTAAAAGGCCGTCGCTTGCAAATGAGTCAAAATAGCCCTAACAATTGGCTTATTTTTGAAAGAAAATCCAAGTCCGATTTCATATAATCGGCGGCGGTATATCCGCAGTGACTGGAGTCTGCCTTGGCGAGCGACAGGCATCGCGGATAAGCGCTGTTATGTGATGTAGACAGAGATTTCTTTTCCTTAATGTATTTTTTGGCAATTTATTTGCCCTCCCCATATTCGTCTTCATATTCCCAATCTTTAAGCTTCCAATCTCCCCCTCGACCATGATATGTCCATATCTCATCAATTCTATCTTGCCATTGCGGATAAGACATAGCGCTTTCAAAAAAATTTTGAGCCGCTTCTTTTCTGGCTTTCCTAAGCTGAGTTTTTGATAAGTCCCCAGAACCGACATATTCCATACGTTGCATCAATTGCATAACTTCCTGGCTATTCATGTCTACCCTTGGTTCAGATTCATGTGGTGATGGTTTCCAATTTTCACGCATAGTAATTATGATTTAATAATTAACAGTAAAAATATATCAAAAGTTATGTTCGACTGAAATAAATTACCAAAAAAATCTAAAAATAAATAAAGAAGTTTGTGAAACAACTTTGGGCGGAGAAGCCTGCAAGTTTCGTAGTCTTTTATCCGCTGTTATATTCCCCGAAGGGCTGAAATTTAGTGCAACGTCCCGAAGGGAAAACTCAAAGTCGTCGTGTCTATTATTTTTTTGGGGGTTGCCACCGTTACAAAAGAATTAGATAGAAAATTCTTGTTTTATTTTCTGTGCAACTTTTGAAGGTGATAATTTTGTATTATCAACAGTTATTGTATCAATTTCTGAAAAAGTTGACTTATAGTCTTTGATAGAAAATAAATATTCTAATTCTTTTACAGTATGAGTTTTGTTGAATTTTTTCCTAGATTTAGCAATAACTCTCTTTTTTAATTCTTCTTTATCACAAGTAATTTGAACGGCTCTCAATTCAGAATCATATTTATCTAAAACTTTTTTGAGTTTCTTTAGAAAATCAAAATTATCTTGTGCAATATTTGCATATGTAAATATGATCCCTTGAAAATTTAATTTAGCTGACTCTTCCAGAATGTCCAAATAAATCTTATTCAAAATTTTTAAACTAACTTCATATTTTTCCTTTGAAAAAATACTTTCCAAAAAATCATAAATACTATGAATATGAATTAGTTTGTACCCTGTAATTTTGGATAACTTTTCAGCTACAGTAAATTTTCCTACTCCTGGAGGGCCGTGAATTATTATGACATCCATATTATAATAAAAAATTCATTATTATATAAATTTGTTGATAAAGAATAATTGAGGTGGCAAACCCCTTTATTATTTTACACGCCGATTATACAAAATGGAGCGAAGCGACATTTTGGATAACTCGTTTCTATGCGCATACTGTTCGTTTTTAATACAGGATTTGGTAATAGAAACGAGTTATGTGCTATAATTTAATTACTTTAATTTTATTATATCATAATTATAGCCACATGAATTATTTTTTTATTCTTGGCAACAATCCAATACTTTCCAAAGCGGAAATCGAATCTGTCCTCCAAATCTCAGATCTCAGATCTCAGATCTCAGACTTCAATGACAGAGTTTTAATTGTTGAAGTGGAAAAAAAATTAGACATTAACTGGTTAAATAATCGTTTAGGCGGGACTGTTAAAATGGGGCTAATTTCAGATAAAATAAAGGATTTAGAAAAATTTGAAGATAAGTTTTTTGATTTAATAAAATTTAGCCAAGGTAAAATGCATTTTGGCTTTAGTTTGTATGCTTTAACGGAAAAAGTACATTTAAAAAAATATCAAAAAGAATTAAAGCCTGTGGCCATGGAAATTAAGCGCAAGCTCAGGGAAGAAAAAAATTTAAATTCGCGTTGGGTGGTTGGCAGAGATCCGGAATTAAGTTCTGTTATTGTTAAAAAAAATCAACTTTTGAAATACGGTTCTGAAATTTGTTTATTTGTTAAGCGAAATAATATTTTAGTAGGCCAAACTTTAGCAGTCCAGAAATTTGAGGAATATGGAGCATTTGACTATTTAAGGCCAAAAAGAGATGTTTTTTCAGGTATGTTGCCGCCAAAAGTAGCGCAAATAATGATAAATTTAGCTAAGGTTAGCCAGGAAAAAACAATTTTAGATCCTTTTTGCGGTTCGGGCACAATAATACAAATGGCTTTATTTTTAGATTATAAAAATTTGATTGGTTGTGATAAAAGCCAAAAAGCGATTGCAGATACTAAAGAGAATTTAAAATGGCAGAAAAATAAATTCAAAATTGATTTAGATAAAATTAATCTTTATAATTTGCCAGCTGAAAGATTGACCAAAGAAATTAAAGCGAATTCAATTGGCGCAATTATTACAGAACCATATTTAGGCCCGCCTTTAAGAGGTAATGAAAATCAAGAAAAAATAAGTTCAATTATCAAAGAATTGGAAGAGTTATATTTACAGGCTTTTGAGCAGTTCAAAACAGTTTTGGCAAAAAAAGGCAAGGCAGTCATTGTTTTTCCAATTTTTAAGCTTAATAATTTTACAAAAAAAATGCTAATTTTAGATAAAATTAAGAATTTAGGCTTTAGAATTTTAAATAATGAAGAATTAATTTATTCACGGCCAAAACAGCATATTTTACGGCAGATAATCATTTTTGAGAAAATTTAAATTTTATTTTTATAATCCAAAAGATGAAAAAGCCGCTCGTAGATGAGCGGCTTTGGATTTTTTTAAGAATATTTTTTCACGTATGGCGTTACCTCCTGGAGTTTGGGATGACTAGTCTATAAATAACTAGCCGCAGGTAACCGCATACTTTCCTGCTGCGGAGATATGGATCACCTCCTTATCAGATCGGTACAATTTCTTTTTTGTTTTCCTTAAGCAGTATAAATTTCAGAAATTTAAACATTGATACCTCCTTGGTTGGGGATCACGAGCATTTTGCTTTAATTTTTATGGTCTTTAAATGCCTTCTTTTCTGCAGTTTGTAGCAAAACACCCTGAAGAGAAAGTGACCATGTTTCAAAGAAACACCTCCTTTTGCATATTTTAATTAATTATACCTTAAGAAAATGATCGTTGTCAAAAAAATTATTTGGAAAAATGGAAAAGTACAACATCGCCATCCTTGATTACATATTCTTTGCCTTCAATGCGAATAAGGCCTTTTTCCTTGGCCTTTGCCCAAGCCCCCGCTTCAATTAATTTTTCATATTCAATGACCGCAACCCTTGCAAACCCTTTCTCAAAATCAGTATGTATCTTGCCAGCCGCTTGTGGCGCTTTTGTGCCTTTGATAATTTGCCAAGATTTGGTTTCTGTCGGACCGGTAGTTAGCATAGAAATATAATTTAATAATTGATAGCCGGCAGTTATCATTTTTTCCAATCCCGTTTTTTTTATGCCAAAATTAGACAAATATTCTTTAGCTTCTTTCTCCTTTAGTTCATTTAATTCGGCTTCCATTTTAGCACAGACTAAAATAACTTTTTCAGGATCCAAGTTTTGTAAATCTGCTTCCTCCAGTATTTCTGTTGTTTTTTTCCCTAAATCCTCCTCGGAAATATTAAAGACATATAGGCAAGGCTTGAGAGTTAAAAAATTAAATTCCTTGATTAGCTCATTTTCCTCCTTATTTAAATCTAAGCTCGTTATAAGATTATTATTTTCAAGGTGATTTTTTAGTTTTTCCAGCAGATTTGTTAATTGCTTATAACTCGGATCCTTTTTTATTTGATCTAATTTTTTGTTGATTTGCTGCAAATCAGCCATGATTAATTCCAAATTAATAATTTCCAGATCATCTTTGGGGTTGATTTTACCTTCAATATGAGCAATTTTTTTATTTTTAAAGTGTCGTAAAATATGGCAAATGGCGTTGCATTCTCTAATATTAGCTAAAAATTTATTACCAAGCCCCTCGCCTTCATGAGCGCCGCGAACTAAGCCGGCAATATCAATAAATTCAACGGTTGAATAAATTTTTTTCTCGGATTTAGAAATTTCAGCTAAACGATCAACCCGTTCATCAGGCACTTTAACACAGCCCACATTTGGTTCAATTGTGCAAAAGGGGTAATTTGAGCTTTCAGCTTGTTGTCTTGTTAAAGCATTAAAAATAGTTGATTTTCCGACATTAGGCAAACCTACGATGCCAATTGAGAGGGACATAAATTAAAATTTAAAATTTAAAATTAAAATTGGGTAATAATGAATGAAGTTTAAACCTTTTTATTAACGAGTCACTTTCTCATACAATTCGTCAGCGACTTCGTTTTGTGTGAAACACGCTGAGTTTTTACGAAGTAAAAACGAAGTGTGGACAGTATGGGACTTGAACTACTGCCGAAGCTAAAGCTTCGGCAGTCAGGCACGATTTCCTTCATAAAATGTGGACCGTGCCGGACTTGAACCGGCCACCTTTGCCATGCCATGGCAACGTTCTACCAGATGAACTAACGGCCCTTATTAAGATTATTTATAGGTATAAATAGTTAAAAATTGTTAAGTTTAGTCCAAAAACAGGGGTTTATAGCCATATTTAGCTAAAATTGGCTCAATATCCGTATATTTTTTACCTACAATCATGCCACCAGCAACAGTTTTTTCTTGAGTAACGTCTGCTAAGCAGAAATCAGGCAGTTTAAACTGATTTTTTGCTTTTTCAGAGTCAAATTCAAAATCAGCCAAAATTAAACCTTTTAAATTACCCTTAAAAACATCAATTTCTATGATTTTTCCTTTATATTTATAAAAATATCGTTGTTTTATGGCTCTTTTGCCTTCTAAATTGGCTTCTAGTTCGATAAATTCTTCTTTTGTGATGGGAATGGTAAATTCATACTGTTTAGACGTATCTTGCCAATCAACAGGGTATTTTTTAGTAATTTCATATTCATCGCTCCTTTTTCTTATTCTTAGAACTGGATGCTTGATTGATTTCGGGATATAAATGTCAACATATTCTTTATTTGGATATTTTTCAAGATTTTTCGGAATATACCTTAATAAGTATGTTCTTTCGTATTCAATTTGCATATTGCCCTTGCTAGGAATCGAACCTAGATCTAGGGATTAGGAATCCCTTGTTCTGTCCATTGAACTACAAGGGCTAGTAGGGAATAAAAATGTTTCACGTGAAACATTTTTAATAAAAATTTGGTGCAATTTTGTTTTTTTAGCTAATTTAAAATAATTTAAAGTGTCGCAATTTGTAATACTCTTAAGATTTCTAATTATTTTGTAATTCAGCGTTTTTATTGGGTTTTAATTTTTTAAATCCCCAAAATTTGTTATAATTTAGATAGAAAATAAAATTTGTTTTTAAGGTGACAAATTTTAAAAAAAATTGAAAAGTTTTGATTACTTTCAATTTTAACATTAATTTTTGAAATAGACAATTTTAAAGCAAATAATTAATTAATAATTAAATAAAAAAATTATGCTTTCCCAGATCCCATTTGATTTAAAAAATTTAAACAAGGACCAGATAGATCAGGAAATTTTGCGAGCTGGTATTATTGCCGAATTTGATGCAATTAATCTTTATGAGCAGATGGCTTCTATGACGGATAATTCTAAAATAAAAGCTATTTTGCTGGATATTGCAAAAGAGGAAAAAACTCATGTTGGCGAGTTTCAGACCATGCTTTTAGAATTAGATAAGGAACAGGTTGAAGAATTAGCTGAAGGCAAAAAAGAAGTTGATGAATTAACCTAAGCGGGCTTTTTATGAAAAAACCTTTTGTGTTATTTGTTTTTATTTTTTATTAGCTGGTTGTACTTTTGGTCAGACAACAACCTATGAAATTAAAGATGATTCAGTAGTTAATTCTGCCATGGCGAAGATGGCTCTTAATAATTTTTTAAGCTTGTTAGAGCAAAAGCAATGCAGCCAGGCAGCTTTGTATTATGGCGGTGATTATAAAGTTTTAAAAAGTATGAATATCCAAGACAATTCTGATTCAAATACTGAACTTTGGCAGAATTTTTGTACGGTTAATGGTGGAATTTGTTTGCCTTTTAAAATAGTTAATCAGCAAAATATGAATGAAAAAGAATTTAAATTTACTGTTCAGTATTTTAATGAGGATGGTTCATTGTTTGCCACTGAAGGCTGTCCTTGCCGGGGTGGAGGTCAGGGTAGTTTTGCATTTAGAGTAAAAAAACAAGGCGAGCAATTTTTAGTTATGGATTTGCCACCATATCAGAAATAGCCTTTATTTTTTATTTCGGAAATTTTATAATTAATGATATAAATGACTTATTATTAATTCTAAAAAAACAAAAATGGTACCCTCAAAAATGTTTTTTACAAAAGGCGTTGGTGTTCACAAAGAGAAGTTGTCATCTTTTGAATTGGCCTTAAGAAGTGCCGGCATTGAAAAATGCAACTTGGTTTATGTTTCCAGTATTTTCCCGCCTAATTGTAAAATGATAACTAAAGATAAAGGTATTGCATTGTTACAGCCCGGGGAGATAACTTATACAGTTTTAGCTAAAAACGAAACAAATGAGCCAAATCGTTTAATTTCTGCTTCTATTGGTTTAGCCATACCAAAAGACAAAAAACAATATGGTTATTTATCAGAACATCATTCATTTGGTGAAACTGCTTTAAAAAGCGGTGATTATGCTGAAGATTTAGCAGCTACTATGTTAGCTACTACACTTGGTATACCTTTTGATCCTGATAAAGCCTATGATGAAAGAAAAGAAGTTTATAAAGCTAGCGGTTATATTTTTAAAGCATCAAGCATTACTCGGTCGGCTGAAGGTAATAAAAATGGCTTTTGGACCACGGTATTGGCAGCAGCTGTTTTTTTAGAATAAAAATTTTATTAATTCATTATAAATAAAACGAGCAAGGGAGCGCTAAAAAGCGCTCCCTTAACTCGAAAAACATAACAGTATGTGTATGCAAACAGCCAGGCAATAGCCTGTAACCCCAAGGCGAGGGAAATCTCCTCGGGATTCCCGCCACAAACTGTGTTTTCCGAGCATAAAATAGGTTAACATAGCTTGTTTTTTTTGTCAAGGAATTTATTGTTTATGTCAACGGGAAGTTAAAATGTCCTATTCTCAGGGAAATTAAAATGTCCTATTT
>CAZPVP010000042.1:0-6979 GCA_964590345.1 uncultured Gammaproteobacteria bacterium
CTGATGTTTGGCTAATAATTTTTAATTTTTTTTTATAATGTCTCATTTCGTGCTTAAATGAGCTGACCCGTCCCGCCTCTCGCGAGAGGCGGGATCTGAGTGTCTAAACGAGACACTATAGAACGATCTCAAAAAAGCCCCAAGCTTCCTTATTCTGGGTGGTTCTGAATCGGAGTGGCCAGCAAATAAAAAAGAGCGTCGTATAAAACGGCGCGCTTAATGTTTTTATGCTATAATAAATAAAAATAATGAGAAAAATTTTAAGTAAGCGAAATATTTATATATTTATTTTGCTGCTCATAATTATAGCAGTTTTTTTCTATTGTACTAAAATTATTTTTCAGCAAAGACTGGAAAATAAAGAGAATTATCAAATTTTAAGTCAAAATAAGTTAGCCGATTTTGTTAAAACAGCTAATAATCAAGTAATAAATTCAAATTTTACAATGATTTTTAATCAGAAAAATATGCCTAAAAGTTTAGTTCAAACAACTTTTTTGTTTGCTGGTGATATGATGCTTGGCCGGGGGGTTGAGATTTTAATGGATAAAAACGGGATTTATTATCCGTTTGAGCAAATCAGCCGGATTTTTAAAGGTGTTGATATTGCTGTGGCGAATTTAGAAGGTCCAATTATTAAAAATCCTCCTTATACGGCGCCGAATTCTTTACAGTTTGCCTTTAAGCCTGAAGTAATTGAGGCATTAAAATTTAGCCAGATTAATTTGGTTTCTTTGGCCAATAATCATACTTTAAACATGGGGCAAGACGGTTTGAAACAAACAAAAGAATTTTTAGATCAGGTAAAAATTGATTATGTTGGCGATCCATTAAAATGTTCAAAAGAGTTTGCTTATATTAAAGATAATTTTATTATTTTAGCTTTTAATAAAACTTATGCGCAATGCAAAGTGGCTGATATTGTTAATACAATTAAAGAAGTAAGGCAGGAAAATAAAGATAAATTTTTAATTATTACAATTCACTGGGGCAAAGAATATAAGACAACAAACACTGAATTTCAGCAAAAAGTCGGCCATCAGATAATTGAGGCAGGCGCTGATTTGATAATCGGCCATCATCCGCATGTAGTAGAAAATATCGAGGAATATAATGGCAAATTGATTTTTTATTCTTTAGGCAATTTTGTTTTTGATCAATATTTTTCTAAAAATACGCAGGAAGGCTTGGCAGTCGGTTTGGAAATTAATGCTGATAAATTGCTTTTTAAGCTTTTGCCAATGCATTTGAATTTTTCTCAGCCATTTTTAATGAATAAAGAAAATAAAAGAGAATTTTTAGAAAAGTTAGCTAAAAAATCAAGTGAGAAATTACAGGGACAAATTAAAAATGGTGTGATTGAAGTAAAGCGATGAATTTAGAGACATTTTTAAGAGTATTTTTGTACGAATTTGACAAATTGAGGTTGATTTTTTTTAAAAGTCAGTTATATGTTATAATAAATTTAAGGTTTAATTTAGAATTAGCATTTAAAATTTAATTTATATCTATGTCAAAAGTCCCAGTTGAGGTTTCTGCCCGGCATTGCCATTTGAGTGAAAAAGACATTGATAAATTGTTTGGCAAAAATTACAAACTTAAAGTTTTGAAAATGGTTTCTCAGCCAGGGCAATGGGCTTCAAGGGAAAAAATTAAAATTAAGGGGCCAAAGGGTGAATTAAGCTTGCGCATTGTCGGTCCAGCGCGATCTAAAACGCAAGTAGAATTATCTACAACTGAATGTTATCGCCTTGGTATTAAGCCTGTTTTAAGAGTCTCTGGTAATTTAAAAGGTACACCAGGCGCTGTTTTAATTGGGCCAAAAGGTAAAATTAAAATTAATAGTGGAGTAATCGTTGCTCAGCGGCATGTGCATTTATCGCCAAGTGAAGTTAAAGCTTTGAAATTAAGAAAAAGTCAAATTGTAAAAATCAAAGTATCAGGCAAAAGAGCTTTGGTTTTTGACAAAGTAATTGTACGAACCGGTGAAGGGCACAAAAAATCATTCCAAATTGATACTGATGAGGGTAATGCTTGTGGCTGGATTTCAGGAATGAAAGGCGAATTAATTCATTAGGGCGAAAACGCCCTGTGATTTGGGAATGGCACACTTTAATGTGTTACTGTAACAGACTGAAGTCTGTCCATTCATTAAGGGCGTTTTCGCCCGCATAAAACAAAATAATATGAAACAAGAGCTTGCTAAAGTAAAAATTTTATTAAAAGGATACTTTAAATGGCTGGATAAAAATGGTAAAAAATTTAAAGCCAGCTCAACTGTTACTTTTATTCAAGACGGCAAAACCAATATTTTAGTTGATACTGGCAATGAGGAGGTGGAAAAAGATTTGCTTAAAGCCTTAAAAAAAGAAAAATTAAAACCGGCAGATATTCATTATTTAATTATTACTCATCATCATCCAGACCATGTTGCTAATAAGCATTTGTTTAAAAAAGCAATTAAAACTGACTGGTTAACTAGCTATAAAGCAGGCAGTTTTTTAGTTGATTTTGATATTGTGAATGAAGGCAAAAATATTATTACTGATAATGTTTATATTATTCCTACGCCGGGCCATGCTTTGGATGAATGCAGTGTGATTGCTAAAACAAAAAAAGGAATAATTGCAGTGGCTGGCGATTTATTTGTCTCCAAGCAAAAAGAAAAGAATATTATTGTTCAGAATAAAAAAGAATTTAATAAAAATCGTAAAAAAATTATTAAATTAGCTGATTATATTGTGCCAGGGCATGGTGGAATGTTTAAGGTAAGGAAATAGAGAAGATTAATTGATATGATTTTTTAGATAATGCTAAATTTTTTATTTTTAATTTTAAGTGAAATCAAAATGATTAAATTTAAAATTAAGATATTTAAAATTGAATTATGCCGAAGGCATCCCTTTGGGAAAATTTAGTTTTTAAAATTTAAAATTATTTTAAGAATATTAGCTAAAATAAGATTATAAAATATGTCAAAAAAATACATCTTAGTCATTAATGCAGGCAGTTCAACTTTAAAGTTTGAAGTTTTTAATTATGATAATTTGAAATCTGTAAGAGAGGGAATCGTTGAACGAATAGGTTTGATAAATTCTTTCATTAAAATAGGAGAGAAAAAAGAAATTAATGAGGTAGAAAATCATGAAGAAGCTTTTAAATTGGTTATTTCTAAAATAGAAGACTTGAAAGATGATATCGGCTTGGTCGGTCACAGAGTGGTTCACGGCGGAGAAGATTTTACTGAACCAGTTAAAATGACTAGAAAAATTTTGAGAAAATTAAAGAAATATAATAAATTAGCGCCGTTGCATAATCCAGTTAATCTAAGCTGCATTAAAGCTAGTGATAAATATATAAAAAGTGCTCCTGATGTGGCTGTTTTTGATACTGGCTTTTACCGCACTTTGCCAGAGCAGGCCTATATTTATGCTATTCCTTTAAAATATTATCAACGGCATAAGATCCGGCGCTATGGCTTTCATGGCATTTCTCATCAGTATGTAGCAGAACAAGCAGCTAAAAAGTTAAAAAAAACATTGAGCCAGTTAAATTTAATTACTTGCCATTTGGGCTCTGGATGTTCTATTACTGCTATTAAGAAAGGCAAGGCTGTTGATACTTCAATGGGCTTTACACCGTTAGAGGGTTTAGTTATGTCGACCCGCAGTGGCAGCATTGATCCGGCAATACCATTATATTTAATTCGCAAGCTTAAAATGTCTGAAGACGATGTTAATGGTTTATTAAACAAACGTTCCGGCTTATTTGGCTTAAGCGGTTCAATGGATATGCGAGAAGTTTTGGTAAAAGCCGGCTATAAAGTGCCTGGTTTTGGATTTAAAGGCCGGATAAGAAAAAGGCAAAGAGAAATTGCTCGTTTGACATTAGAGATTTTTGTTTATAATATAAAAAAATATATTGGTGCTTATGGTGCTGTTTTGGGCCAGGTAGATGCGCTTATTTTTACGGCCGGTATTGGTGAAAGGAGCGCGATTGTCCGTCGTTTAATTTTGAGAGATTTACCGAAAATGAAAAACTTGGTAATTCCAACAAATGAAGAATTGATGATTGCTAAATTAGCTAAGAATTTAGTTGAATAAAATGAAAAATAAAACAAAAATAATTTTTTTTATTTTTTTTATCGCCTTAGCTTTGCTAAGTTCTAATTTTGTTTTGGCACAGGAAATTGATGAGCAAGATTTGATAAATAATGGTAATTATACAAATCAGGGATTGCAGTTAGCGACTGTATTGGAAAACCGGGGTTTGAGTTTTTCTTTGGTAGTTATCGCAGGTTTATTAGACGGAATTAATCCTTGTGCCATCGGGATGATAATTTTGCTTTTAGGCTATCTTTTGGTCTTTGTTCATGAACCTAAACGCATGGTTAAGTTGGGTTTAATTTATATAGCAACTGTTTTTATAACTTATTTTTTGATTGGCATAGCTTTTTCTCATATTATTTATCGCCTTGTAGAATGGCCATTGTATCAAGAAATTAGTCATATAATTAAGTATATTATAGTGGCTTTAATTTGGTTAGCAGCATTGATTAATATTAAAGATGTATTTTTTTATGGCAAATGGTTTAGCTTGGGAGTGACAAAAAGCGAAATTCCAATTTTAATGAAATTAATTAAAAAAATTGACTGGCATGCAACCATTTTATTAGGTATTGTTGTAACAATTTTTGAATTACCTTGTTCTTTGCCTTTATATGTTGGTTCAATTGCTATCATGACAGAAGCTTTTACTTATTTAAAAACAATTTTTTATTTATTAGTTTATGATTTAATGTTCATTTTGCCTTTGTTTATAGTTTTTGCAATTTTAGTTAAAACTCATCATATTTTTGAAGCAAAAGATATTCAGGAGAGAGTAAATAAATGGATGAAGCTGTCAATGGCGGTGGCACAGATTTTAATTGGGATTGGATTGCTTTTAATATAATAACCAAATCACAAATTCCAAATAACAAACAAATTCAAAATTCAAAAATTTAATGACCAAAAGTGTTTAGAGTTTTGAATTTTGATCATTGAAATTTGTTTGGAATCTGGTGCTTGATTATTGATATTTTTATATAAAGAAATAAAAACATGATCAAACGTCTTCTAAACGGACAAACTAAGACAATAACTTCAGCAGCAATTATTATTGGCGCGGCTTCTTTAGCAAGCCGCTTTTTGGGTGTTATTAGAGATCGTATTTTAGCAGGGGAATTTGGCGCTGGCAATGTTTTGGATGCTTATTATGCTGCTTTTCGTGTGCCTGATTTAGTATTTAATTTGCTTGTTTTGGGCGCGCTTTCAGCCGGTTTTATTCCTATTTTTACTCAATATTTACAAAGAGGAGATAAGGATAAGGCATGGCATTTGGCTAATCAGGTTTTAAATGTTTTGCTAATAGCTTTATTCATTGTTTGCGGCATTTTATTTATTTTTACGCCTCAATTGATGAAATTAATCACACCTGGCTTTGAGGGTGAAAAATTAGTAATGACAGTTAATTTAACCAGAATAATGTTTTTGAGTCCGATTTTGCTTGGCTTAAGTTCTGTTTTTGGCGGCATTTTGCAGTCATTTAAAAGATTTTTGGTTTATTCATTAGCACCGATTTTATATAATGTGGGAATAATTATTGGTGCTTTAGTTTTTGTTAAATTTTGGGGAGTTTATGGTTTGGCCTGGGGGGTTGTTTTGGGTGCTTTAATGCATTTGTTAATTCAAGTGCCAACTTCTGTTTATTTGGGGTTTCATTATCAATTGATTTTAAATTTGAAAAATTCAGGGTTGCGCAAAATAGGCAAAATAATGGTGCCGAGAACATTAACTTTGGGCATTACGCAATTAAATCTTTTGGTTATTACTATAATAGCTTCAACTTTAGCTGCTGGTTCATTGGCTGTTTTTAATTTAGCTAATAATCTTCAGCTTTTTCCAGTAGGCATTTTTGGGATTTCTTTTGCTATTGCTGCTTTCCCAACTCTGTCAGCTTTAGCTTTGAGAGAAGATAAAAAAGATTTTATTCATAGTTTTTCTAATACAACTCGGCAAATTTTATTTTTTATAATTCCAGCTTCAGCTTTGTTTTTGGTTTTAAGGGCCCAAATTGTACGTGTTATTTTAGGCACAGGTAATTTTACTTGGCAGGATACTATTTTAACCATGGAATGTTTGGCTATGTTTTCTTTTTCTTTGTTTGCTCAGGCTTTAATTCCTTTATTATTGCGAGGTTTTTATGCTTTTCAACGAGCGGTTAAGCCTTTTATAATTGGTATTTTTACAATTGGTGCAAATGTTGTTTTGAGCTTAATTTTAACTAAACCTTTTACTATATTTGGTCATTATTTTGATTTAGGGGTGATTGGTTTGGCTTTGGCTTTTTCTTTAGCTAATATTTTTAATTTTATTATTTTATGGTTATTTTTAAGAATTATTACGGGTAATTTAGACGAAAGAAGGATTATTTGGTCGGTTTTGAAAATTGTCGTTGCTACTTTAGCCATGGCTATTGTTACACAATTTATGAAATACGGTATTGAGCCATATTTTGGTACTCAAACTTTTGTCGGCATATTTTTGCAGGGTTTAATTGCCGGCTTAGTTGGCATAGCTGTTTTTATTGTTGTCGGATGTTTGCTCAAATCTCAGGAAATGTTTACTTTTTTAGATTCAATTAAAAAGCGTGTTTTTAAGCAAAAAGAAAATTATCCTAAAATGGGGATTGATGAAGACGTTAATGTTTGAAGTCTGAGATCTGAAATCTGAAAACTGAAATTTGAATTTCGGCCGGGCAAGATGCCTGTTTTTTTAATTAGAAAGTGAATATGCAAATTTATAGATATTAACGGGTAGCTCCAAATTTATTGGGGGGGGCGTATCTCAATGCCGAATAAATTCGGCGTTACCCGGGGAGGAAGGGGTATAATAAAGCAAAAGTCACAGGTATAATAGAAGATATCTAAGAAATAACT
>CAZPVP010000043.1:0-6656 GCA_964590345.1 uncultured Gammaproteobacteria bacterium
ACCAACATTCCTTAAAAATTCTTTATCCTCTGTTTCTCTTGCTTTTTAATACCCTTGTAATAATTTTTATTTATAAAAAAAGACGTAAATTAGCACGTCCTTTTTTGTATTTTAGTGATATTTATTTTTTATTACGTTCAATACAGGTTTTTTTTAATAAGTCCATTATTTTGCGATTGCCTATCATATTTCTGATATAATCGCGGTATTGCGGTGTTTTTAGTTGTTTGACCAGTTCAGGATTGTTTTGGTAAGCTTTCTCCATTTTTTCTAGTTCCTGATCAATTTCTGATTCAGGAATTTCAATTTTTTCCTCAAGAAAGATAGCTCTTGTCACTAATGCACCTTTAACACGTTTAATTGCCTGGTTGGCAAAGTCAAGCTTTAATTGTTCGCGGGTTTTATTCAAGTGCTTTAAATAATCATCCATTTTTAATCCTTGTTGGGCAATATTTGACTCTAATTCCTGCAGCATTTTATTGGATTCAGCATCAATTAAGGTATCAGGAATTTCACCAAATTCTGATTTTTCAATAATTTTTTCCAAAATTTCAATCTCAAGCCGTTCTTCTTCTTTTCGCTGCTCTTCATGTTCTAAATTCTGCTTGATTTGTTCTTTGAGTTTAGCCACTGATTCTAAGCCTAATGATTTAGCAAACTCATCATTAATTTCTGGAAGGCTTCTTTTGTAAACTGACAGAATTTTAACTTTAAATTTGGCTGGTTTGCCGGCTAAATTTTTATTATGATACTTTTCCGGAAAAGTTAGTTCAAATTCTTTTTCCTCATTAGCTTTTAAGCCGATTAAATTATCTTCAAAGCCGGGGATAAACTGGTCAGAGCCGATAATTAAAGGGTATTTTTTTTGGGCGCCGCCTTCAATCGGTACATTGTCCCGTAGGACATCAAAATCAATTTCTACTTTATCGCCTTTTTCAATTTTTTTGTCTTCTAAAACTTCTTTGGCCCGAGATTCTTTTAGTTCTTCAATCACTTTATCAATCTGCTCGTCTGTTATTTTAATTTCTTTTTCCTGGGTTTTAATTGATTTCCAGTCACCGATTTTAACTTTTGGTATCAAAGCAACTGTGGCTTTGTAAATAAAGTCATTTTTAGGTGCTAATTTTACAAAATCAACTTTAGGCGAGCCCAATGGTTCCAATTTTTCTTTAGTGGCAATAGCAAGATATGATTTTTCAACTGCCAAAGCAGCAGCTTCTTCTAAAAGTTTCATTTCGCCAACTCTTTGCCTGACCACGTCCAAAGACGCCTTGCCAGGCCGAAATCCTTCAATTTTGGTTGATTGAGAAATGTTTTGTGCGGCTTTTTCCAAGAAAGTTTTTAATTCTTCTTCGGGAATAGTTACAGTTATTTCAACTTCATTTTTGGGCAAATTTTTTATTTCGTGTTGGTAATTCATTTTTTTTAGATTTAAGATTTAAGGTGTGAGATTTAAATTTTATAGAGGAACGAAAAGGACTGGGAGTGCGATAACGAGCTTGTTTTTTATTAGTTTTGCGTGAGTAATTTTTCATACAAAAATTAGTATTTAGTTTAGCTTAGATTAATAATTTTGTCAACATAGTTATTGCTTTAATTAAGGGTATCTTGCTAAAATTAAATTATGAAAAAAGATATAGAACAAAAAATAATTCAAGCTAACATTGACTTACATCGGGAAGAAGCAAGTGTTTATGATAAAATTCATCCGGAAATTTTCTGTTCAAGCGAGCAAAATTTAATTAAAGACATTTTAAAGCAAATTTTAGCTAAAATAAAAAAAGAGGAAATTAAAGCTTTGGATTTAGGCGCTGGTACTGGTAACGTTACTTTGAAATTACTTGATAATAAAAAAATTAGTTCGCTTGTAGCCGTTGATTTATCCGAAGAAATGCTAGATGAATTGAAAAAAAGGGCGGGCTTAAATCCTAAACTTAAAATAGTTAATAAGCCAGCTGATGAATTTTTGGCAGAGGATGAAGAAAAATATAATTTGATAGTGATTAGTTCAGTTTTACACCATTTGCCCGATTATTTTAGGGTTATTAGTTTAATTTTAAAAAAACTTAAGCCCGGTGGTTGTTTTATAATTTTTCACGAACCAACTGCTGAAAAATCAAAAGTTTTAAACTTTTTAGAATGGTTGGATATCCGTCTGTTTGTAAATTTGTTTTTGCCTAAAGAGCTTAAAAAAAGAGTCAAAACTTTGGATCATAGTTTATCTGATTACCATGTTTATCATGATTTTGATATGGAAGGTATAAAAAAACATTTTGAGTCAAAAGATAATTTAGAAATTATATTTTTTAAAAGGCGCAATGTTTTTGGTCTTTGGCCTTTTAGGTTGATTGGCAAGTTTTTACCTCAAAAGAACAATTTTATTTTAGCAGTAAGAAAAAAATAAAAAAGATAACCTTTGTATCGTTCGGAATAAATTGAAAAATTCAGTAATTATATGCCCCTTTTGGATGAATAGCGGTTTATTTTTTTATTCTATAACTTTATTTAAACTTTCATCATCAAAAATAGCAGTAGTTACATCTTTGCCAGAAGCAGTTAAAAAGGTGCCAGTTGTTTTATCAGTTGCAGTTGCAGTAATATTTGTTAATAAAATAGGGCTTGAGCCAATTTGCGAAGCTGAAGGCATAATAGCTAATTGAATTCTGGCTTCAGGGCCAGCTACAAAAATACCGGCAAAAGCAGGCACTTCATTCAAATGCCATTCAAGTTGTCTGGAATTTTCATGGAAAATTATTTGGGAACCCTCTGTTACATTGTAAATATCAGTAAATTGAATTCCAGTAGGGATATTGGCAGTGATTTTTAAATTTTTAACAGGATTATTGGTATTGACTGTTTTGATAATTACCCAATAAGAAGTATATTCGTCAACTGCAGGAGGCACAGAACCAACGCCAATTTGGTCACCTTGGGGAGTATAAAAAATGCCTATAGTTTGCAAGGATAAACGAGAGTTAACCTTTGTAAAAACTGGCTGGCTTTCAACACTGATTCGTATTTTTTCTGTCGGGTCATCATAATTGGCAAATCCTCTGACTTCAAGCTGATAACCGTTTTCTGAAGGACTGGTAAAATCAATAACTGATTTGGCTGAAGCGGTTATGTCAATATAACCTTCTTGTCCAGGCTCTATTTCAGCTAATTGTGGATAATTATTTTGGTTGACGCGAATTTGTTTATCAGCCGCATAAGCGCCTTTTAAGTTTAAACCGAGTTCAACATTACTAACTGGATAATTTTCTTCATTTTTATAAAAAAGAGTATAATCGGCTTGTCCGCCGGGTGTGATTGTTTGAACATTTTCTAGATTAGTTAGATTAATTTTAAAATTAGAAAAATCAACAAAAACTGAATTTTGGCCTTTGGCTAGTAAGTATTCATTGTTATCATAATTGACATAAATTTCCGAAGCTATATTAATATTTTGCGGGTTTTTAATATATGCTTTGCCAGCAAAAATATAATTATTTTCTTGTCCGGCTGGGTAATTGCCTATTGTCCATGTCTGATTTTGATTTTGTTTTAAATTTGTTTTTGTTAAAGTATAGTTTTCGGGCCAGATCATCTTTATTTTTAAATTATTAAAAGCAGTTTCTGAATTATTTTTCAAACAAACTTTTGAATCAAAAAGGCTGGTAGCAATAATTTTTTGAGGTAATTTAATTTCATTTTTAAAAGCTGAATTATTTAATTCAAATTCTCTTTTAAAAAATTCTTGCCGTTCTTGGCCATATTTATTTTTATAATTAATAACAGCCAAAAATTCCTGTTTAGCGTGTAGATTGTCTAATAAAAATCCTTTAATTTTAAACTGGCCATGTGCGCCAGGCGCTAATTCCCCGATTTTTAAAGTATTGGTTTTTAACTCAAAATCTTCAATGCTATATTCTGGGTTGTGCAAAGACGGCGGTTTTTTTAGAACCAAAGAAACATCAGTTAAAGCATTTTTTGTTGTATTAGTATAATCAATAGTAAATAGTGTCTCTTGGCCATTAATTAATTGTTCGGGATTGGAGCTAACTTGAAAATCAACTAAGTTTAAAAGCTTAGAGCGGCTAAAAAGCCAAATATTAAGAATTACGCCAAGTAAAATTAAAATAATTGCAATTAAAACAATATCAGTAATTAGGTGTATTTTATTTTTTTTGTAATGTTTTTCATAGCGCTTTTTTAAAGGTTGAGCAAACAAATTTAAAGTTAAACTGCCAATTTTATCAATTTTAATATTATTAATTCGGCTATGGGCAGTTTTTTTCTTTTCAATTGGTTGCGGTTCAACTGCCACAACCTTTTTTGGTTCTTTTTCAGCCGAAGACTGACCTGCCTTTGACTGGGGCTCATTATATTTTTTATTTTTTTTATCTTCAGTCATATATTTATTGTATCAGAAAATGAGTTATTAGTAATTATTTTTAAATCAGCTTGGTTAATAAAGTTTATTTAAAAAGCAAATTTATTAAATGTTGTTGTGAATGTATCTGGTGAAGCGGTTAAAATTTCAGCTGCGCCGTCATTATCTAGATCATTAACAACAATTCTAACGCCGGTTCTTGAATCTTTGCCAAAAGCCCAAAATCCCGGGCTTAGAGGTTCAAATTTGCTGTTAAAATAACGGACATGTGAGGTTCCGCCATAGCCAGCGCCAGTAACAATTTCATCAATGCCATTAGCGTCAATGTCGCCGCAAGCGACATTGACACCGCCACGGAAAGCTTTATTATAAGCAAAAAATCCTCCAGATAAAATTTTGCCATTTATATCAAAAATTCTAATTTGTGGGCCTCCCATATAGCCGGCGCCAGTGACAATTTCTTTCTTGCCATTGCCGTTAGTATCACAAAAGGCAACATTAACACCGCCTTTGTAGTTAGGGCTATAAGCATTAAAAGTTTGGCCGATTTGTTCACCCAAATAATTAAAAGCTTTTACTTTTGGCCCCCAACCTCGCATTGTTCCAGTGACAATTTCAAAATAGCCGTCATTTTCTAAATCATTGAGAGTAAAATTTATGCCTTTATTATAATTTTGGCCATAAGGATAAAATGATCTAATAACGTTTTTATTTATATCATAAATAGTAATTTTTCTCTTGTCAGCTACAACTATTTCTAATTGACCATCATTATTTAAATCTTTTTTTGCTAAAACATTGCCTCCTTTAAATTGTTTTTCATAGATAAAAAATCCGTTTCTGACTGAATCGCCATATTTATTAAAAACACGCACAAAAGAGCCATTAAAATAAGCACTATTTTTAACATCTTCAATTCTGCGAAGTAAAATAATACCGTCGTAAGGTCTTAATTTTAGTGATTTTATAACTGAGCCGTCATTAGCTACAGGGTCTTGTGTCCCTTTAATTTTTTCAAATTCTTCATTGAATTTGATTTTTTGAATTTTATTTGTTGAGTTAACCATGACAATTGCATTTTGAAACTCTCTTTGCCATACGCCGGGTTTGATTTCTTTAGAATTTTGATCTAATAGATTTTTAATAGCAGAGACAGAATTGCCTAAAAAGAAATTATATTCATCATACCACCATAATTTTTCATGGCCTCGATCACCATAATCAAAGCTATAATAACCCTCACCCAGTAAAGTAGATGTTAAGCCAAAGCGAAAAGCACTGTAATCGTCTCTAGAGCCAGTGTTATTTGTGTTTGCATTAATAATAAAATATTTTGGCTGATAGCCTAAGTTGTCATTTAAATAATTTTTCATGCTACCGGTCCAAGCACCCTCATTGGGTGCGGGAAATCCTTCTTGCATGCGGCCATTTAAATTTTTGTTGTAAAAATTTGAGTTAGTATTAGCTACGATTAATTTATCAGGCGCTAATTGTCTGGTTTTGCTTAAAACATGATTTAGTCCTTCTTGCCATTTGTTATTTAAATAAATAGCTGAATCAGGCATGCCATTGGTATCTGCATCAATTTGTGGATTAACCCAATCAACTGTTTGCCAGATATTATCATAAAAAATTCCATCCCATTGATTATTTTTCAAAATTTCATCATAAACTAATTCTGGTAGATAATCCGACCAATTTTGGCCGTTAGTTTTTGGGGCAGCACTAGAAACATTAATAAACCAGTTGCCCGGCCACCAGCTGACATGTTGGCTATTGGCAGTTTTTAGCCACCAATTATTTTGTTCTGCTTTATTATAAATTTTTTGCCAAAAATCAGATGCAGATAGGATGTTTTGTTTATAAGTAATTTCTTGGGCCGGTATATAGGCAAGAACTTTAATTTGGCGATTTTTTTGTTTTAATTTAGTAATTACTTGAGGATTTCTAGTTAAGGCTTGAGGGCTTAAAATCACAATATCCCATTTAGCTAATTGATTAATTTTTTGATTATCAATATCCCAATCTAGAAAATAATTAGCAAGTTTAGGATAATTGTCATGTTGAGCAATGCTTTTTTGAGGCATAATAAAACCAATAGTTATAAGAAAAATAACTATAAATAGCCAAATTTTAGTTTTTAGCTTATATTTTTCCATTTATTTATATTTTAACATTTTATCATCAAATTATATCATAAAACTATATTTTTGTCAACTTTTATTGTTTATTTGTCAACGGGAAGTTAAAATGTCCTATTCTCAGGGAAATTAAAATGTCCTAT
>CAZPVP010000044.1:0-6615 GCA_964590345.1 uncultured Gammaproteobacteria bacterium
TACCACATGTGAACGAAATCCCAAATGTAACCCTAATTGCTGCAATTGTAACATTTGTATCCAGGCTCTTCTTTATTCTTGAGGCAATTCTTGTAAATTCCAGAATAGCTTGAAGTCATTTAATGGTATCTCGGTTGCTTTCATTTTAATTTGTCAGTATTGGAAAAAAGTGAAAATTATTTTTATAAAACAAAAAAAGGATTATTAAATCCTTTTTTTTGTTTTAAAGTTTTTATGCTTTTGTTACATTGATAGCGCTTGGACCTCTGTCAGTCTCTTCTGTCTCAAAGGTTACTGCGTCTCCTTCTTGTAACTCATCAAAGGTTACACCTTGTAAAGACGAGTTATGAAAGAAAAGATCTTTTTCTTCACCTTCTACAGTGATAAAGCCAAAGCCTTTGTCTGTCAATTTTTTGATTGTACCGTTCATAGTAAAATTTAATGAATTAAAATGCAAAATTTAACCTTTCGCAGAAATTTGACTTAATTTCCACATTAGAGTTAACCTTTTACCATTAAAGGATAACATATATATTAATTATTGTCAATTTATTTTAAATAAAAAAGAAAATTGTTTCTTTATTCCGAGCGACTAGAGGGAATCGAACCCTTGTAACTGGCGCTAACCATCTTCGTTTAAAACTTTGGTGGTCTTTGGTAAGTCATTCAATTAACAGAGATGAAAAACAAATGGGCGACTAGAGGGAATCGAACCCTCGTAACTGGCGCCACAAGCCAGTGTTCTACCATTGAACTATAGCCGCCATAATTTTTAGTTTGAGATTTGAGGAAGAGCAAGAGGGATTATTCGTTATTGTTAATTAGAGTAAAAAGTATTTTAGAAATTTCCTCTGCTTGGCTGTAGAATTTTTTATGCATTTCTAATTCGATTTGTTTCTCAATAAGCAAAAGTTCTAATAAGGAGACACCTTCAAAAATTGAACTTCTGGCAATAATATAAAAATTTCGCTTGTCTTGATTGCTAAATCTACCAGATCCTTCAGCGATATTTATAGCCGCACTAATAGCTGCTCTTTTAAGTTGATTTTCTATATAAGAATCAATTTTTGTATTATACTTTAAAAATCCGAAAATTTCATGATTAAATTCTTTTGCTTTATTATAAACTTCCAAATTTTCAAAATCAAACATAATTTTACAGCAAGAGGGATAGTAAAGAGCAAGAGGAATTAATTACCTCACACTCTGACCTCCAATCTCAAACTAATTAAGGGCGACCCAGGTAGGATTCGAACCTACGACCTACAGCTTAGAAGGCTGTTGCTCTATCCAGCTGAGCTACTGGGTCAGACCAAAAATATATAAAAATTTTAGCATAAAATATACTTTTAGTCAATATTAAAAGGCTGGGCCATAATTAACTTATTGTTTATATCCTATTCTTAAAGCCCACTAACATAATTAATGAGCTTAAGTTAGGAGGCTTTGTGCTTGTGCAGCATCAAAGCCTTTTCCTTTTTGTGTTATTTTTGGAGGCGCGGTAGCACCTCTTTTTCCCAAATTTCCTCACTCACATGGAGGAGGAAGGAGGTGTTCGAAATTATCCCTGCTTTCGGGGAAGACTCGAATCCACTTGGGAGCAGATCCTGGAGGTTGATTTCCTCTTGGAACTGCTTTACGACCGCCAGAGAGTACTGGACTCCGTGGCTGCCGGCTATGGGACCGCTGTCCTTACGGGTCACGGTCACCTTACACCCTTCTCTTGATTCGAGGTTCCGAGTCAGGGTACCCAGGTCGAACCTTTTAGCTCCGACCACGTCCACCAGCACGATGTGCGGAACGATTTCAGTCGCCTTGGAGGCAAGCTCTTTGGCGACTGCGACTCCAGCCTCATAGGCCTCAACCTTTGTCTCCAAGGAGGCTTTGGCTTCGGAGTCGCCCTGAACAGCACCAATAAAAGTGCTGAACAGCTCACCCTTTGCCTTCTCAGAGGCTTGGGGATTTTTCTGATTAAAGGGGGGCAGTGTCGCCATCCCTTTAACCAGCAGAACCGCCAGGGGAGACAATCCCCCTTTAGCAGTTTGATTCGTCCGCGGTCCATCCAGAATGGCCGCGTCGGAATCTAACTCGGGGTACATGACCCCGAGCGCCTTCATGGCTGCCGTCAACCCATCAGGGTCAGGATCGGCCACGATAATATCAACATCGGCGAACTCGCCGACGTTGATTAAGGACGAGCACGCAGGGTGCTCATCCCTTGTTTTTATGATCGCATCTGATGCGATCTCACGAACCCGGTTTGCTGCCCGGGCGATTGCCTCTTCCCGCTCGTTGCGGGGAGAAGCTACGTCATGATGGTCGCGAACGACCACCTCTACTCCGTTTTTTGTCAGCTGCTCGATGCAGCTGACCATGTGCTCCGTGGACGGGGTGTCCACGAAGACTATTTTTTGAGCCGACCCAATAGCCTCAAGGGCTTTGGCGGTGTCTTCAACTGAGAAAAACTTTCCCATGAAAACCTTTTGCTCCTTAATTCTCATTTCCATTGCATTCTCCTTTTTTTTCAATTCTTCCTTGTCAACCCACTGTTTGGTATCTGGCTTTAAAGCCTGTCTCTAGAGTGGTGTTGGCAAAATCTCTATTTTCATTCTTCCTTAAAAGAGGAAGATATTATCTCGTTGTAATAACGAGTGTTGGGTCCAGAACCGAACTATGTTCTGGTTCTGGATCAACGCACTTGTCACTACATTCTGCTAATAAAATGTAGCTAATAGCCCTAAAGCAATCTTTGTATTCCATATATGACAAGCAGATCAACTGTTTATCTTGGAAAATCACTCTTTCTAAGTATTTTCCAAAATAAACAATATTTATTATGGCTTGTCCACTTCGACATTCTCAGTGTGGCAAGCTTTGCCAGGCTCTTTCTGGTCAGCTAATAATGAAGAATTTAGTATTTTGTTATCATTTGTTATCCAGTAAAAAATTTTATAAAACTCGCTCTTATATGGAGAGAGAGCTTAATGTTTGTCAATGTCCTAGTCACTGTCACCCCGCCCTATGTGCCAGAGAGGGGCGCCACTGACTAGGAATAGTCTTGCCCAAGCTTGATGGCTTGATCCCGCTGGCTCTCTCCTTCCATCAAGCCAAAAAACTCGTCTTGGGTAAGTGGTTTATTTTGAATCGATTTAATGTTCTAGTTGCTTTTTTGATTTTACACTATTATTATAACATAAAATGCTGAAATTGTCAACACCCCAATGACACCGTTTTGACTAATTTATATAATTTATGCTTAAAAGTAGTAATTTGGGGTATTAAATTAGCCTTAAAAATGTCAAAAAAAAATTGACAGTTTGTTTGTAATGTGCTATACTAAAAATAGTGATAAGTTAATTAATTATTAATTTTAGTCTTGCTTTATATTTTGACACGCCTGTTCTGAGCAGAAACAAACTCTTTATGCATTCGACATGCTCAGTATGACAGAGTTTATTTCTGTCGAAGGGCTCAGGGTGCCAGTTTGGCTAATTTGAATATGTATCAAGATATCCTTAAACAAATAGGTTTAAATGAGTCTCAAATTGAGGTTTATAATACTTTATTACAATATGGAGAATTGCCAGCTTCTAAAATTGCTTTAAAAACCAGTTTAAACAGAACCAATGTTTATAATGTTTTAGCTGATTTAGAGGAAATGGATTTAATTGAACAAAATAAAAAAGAAACTAAAACCAGATATGCTTTAGTTCATCCTAGCAGATTGCAAGAAGTGATTGAATCAAGGCTAAAACAGATTAAACAGGCTGAGACCAGTTTACAGATAGCTTTACCGCAAATGATTTCTGATTATAATTTAGCGGTTGGCAAGCCCGGGATTAGATTTTATGAAGGTAAAGAGGGCTTGATTCAGGTAATGGAAGATTCTTTGACTGCTGAAACAGAGATTTATACTTATGTAGATATTGAAGCTGTTGAGAAATATATAAAAAAAGAAAACGAGGCTTATGTTAAAAAAAGGCGCAAATTAGGTAAAAAGAAAAAAATTTTGGTTTCAGATTCAGAATTTAATAAAAAGTTTTTTAAGCATTTGGGTCAAGAACAAACAGATGTGCGTTATTTGGATTTTGAGATGCCGAGTTTTTCTATAGCTATGCATATTTATGATAATAAAATAAGTTATATTACTCTTCAGCCAAAGAAAATGATCGGTATTATTATTGAAGATGAAATGATTGCCAATATGCATCGAGCCTTATTTGAATTTACTTGGTCAAAAGCTAAGTTAACTTGAATTTTGGCGGTCTCTAACAATTCGGAATCCTTAATATCTTTTTGTCCAAAAATTAAATCTTGTATTTCTTCATCAATTTCAATGAAATTTTAAGTTTTTAATATATTTTTTTGAATTTCTTTCATTAGTAATTATTATTTTTTATCTCTTTTTCTCCCATGAAAATTTTTATAAACTTCACGCAGTTGTTTGTCAGTAATATGAGTATAAATTTGAGTAGTAGTAATTGAGGAATGACCCAGCATTGTTTGAACTGAACGAATATCAGCACCATTGTTTAATAAATCAGTGGCATATGAATGGCGTAGAACATGAGGCGTTATTTTTTTGGTAATACCGGCTATTTTGGCATATTTTTGAACTATTCGCTGAACTGAACGAGGGGTTAACCCTTTATCTTCTTTTGATTTATTACGTTTTAGACCGGCTTTATCATGATTGGTAAATAAATATTGTGACATATCTTTTCTTGATTTTAAATATTTTTCTAAATAATGTTTGGCTGTATTTGATAAAAAGACTACGCGTAACTTTGAACCTTTACCACGCACTGTAAATTCGTCTTTATTTAAATTAACATCCTCTTTTTTTAAGCCGGCTAATTCTGAGACACGTAAGCCGGTGCAAAATAATGTTTCCAAAATCGCTTTGTCGCGTAATTTTATTATTTGTGGCTGATCAATTTTTTCCGGCGCTTCTAAAAAAGCTTCTAATTCCGTGCCTTCAAGAAATTCAATTTGCCTGTCAGGCATTTTGGCCAGTTCAATTTTTTCCGGCGCTAAAGTTTTAATATCTTGTTTGGCTAAATATTTTAAAAAAGCGCGTAAAGCAATTAAATGATAGTTTTGTGTGTTTTTTTTCAACGGTTGTCCATTAGCATCTTTTTGTCGATTTAGCCATAAACGAAAATTGCGAACCATATTTTGGTCAATTTGGGCCGGGTCTTTAATTTCTGCCCAAATAAAAAATCGTTTAAGATAAAATTTATAATTCTCAATAGTATTTTGCGCCCGGCCTTTTTCAATTTCCAGATACTCTAAAAATTGCTGAGCTAAAGTTTTTAATTTATTGTTTTTGGCCATGGTTTTATGGTGTTTTTGTGATAATCTTTTTATGATTAATTCTTCTCATCATATTATCATTTTACGACACTTTATGATTTTTTGCAAAATAAAAGAGCCTGTCTATAAAAGACAGGCTTTGCTGAAAAATTAATGGACAGTTTTTTTTGCAGCCGGTTTTCTTATGGCAACACCTATTGTAATAGGCGCTTTACCAGAAACATTAGTGTGTCTTTGTTCGTCGCTTTTTTGACTGGTGTGCACATTGCCGGCTGACATGATTTTTTTCAGATCAGTTGCCCCGCAATTAAGGCAAATGATTTGCTTTTGATCAGAAAAAACTTCGGTTACTGCCCCGCAGTCAGGACATTCATATTCGTAAATCGGCATAGGTTTCCTCCTTTTCTTCCGGTTGCCATTTGTTAAAACCAATAATAGCCATGTTGCGGCCTTCTATCTGATCTTTGCCTGATTTTTGGGCACGATGATGCGAGAAAAATAGCTGTTCATCATGAGCCGTACATAATTGGCTGATTTCTATTCTGTTACCTAAAACCCCAATATTAAAGAGTCGGTCAGCAATCAAGTTACGCAAATCAACTCGGTGGCTGTAGCAGTTTTTACAAATACAAGGACCAATATAGCAATAGAAGTATTTGGCTGGAATTTCGCAGCGTTTTTTTAGGCAGGAAAACGTTTTTTCAATAATATTGTTTTCTAAACCACGACTGCCAACATGGATCAGCCCAAAAAATTTAGTGCGTGGTTCAAAAAACATAACCGGAGCGCAATCAGCTGGCAATATAGCTAAGAAAGTATTAGAAGTAAAGCTTATACAGCTATCAATGCCTGGCTGATTTTTTTTTCTATCCAAAATAATAATTTCTTGGTTTTGATCGTTTAAAATAATACGTCCATTGTTTTTGTCTGATTTTTCAACCAAAGCAACATTAGCCGAATGCTTGACTGCTAGGAGAAATACGGCTGATTGATTTAAATCAATACCCAGTTTTTGGAAAAATATTTGCTGATTATTGATGGCTCGACCTTTTTGTGACCGGTCAAATGACATATTGCCAATTTGTTTCGTGGAAAAACCATGAGCCACTCCTTGTTGGCTAAGTAGACTTGAGCGAATTATTCCATCGTTCTTAATTTTCATGTCCATTATTTCCCCTCCTGTTTTATTATTTTAAGGTGCTTAAGATATTAATTTAGCAAAAACATTAAAGCTAGTCAAATACTGTATAGTTAACACCAAGGGGTTACAAATAGTATACTTAAGGGTAACACATGTTA
>CAZPVP010000045.1:0-6054 GCA_964590345.1 uncultured Gammaproteobacteria bacterium
CTAGAACGCCACTTTTGCACAGTGGAGGTCAGCGGTTCGAGTCCGCTCGGGTCCACCATATTGAATTAGTCGCCTCGCTCGGCGCTTCGCGCCTCGCTTCGGCGGGCAGTTTTGCGAGCAGGGCGGCGGGGCTTCGCTTTAGCGGGCGGGCAAAAAGGAAGGGGGTTTGGGGGAAGGAATTTTTGCCTGCCTACCGGAAACCCCCAGCGATTTTTTCAAACAGCGGCGGGACCGAAAAAGAAAGAGAGGTCGCCCTTACCCCAACCCTCCCGTGCGTGGGCGACAATAAGGAACTCCCTGAAATTTCAAATAATTTTAGATTTATATTTTTTCATCAAAAGAGCATTAGAAACAACACTGACCGATGAAAATGCCATTGCGGCCGCGGCAATGGCCGGATTTAAAAGTCAACCAGTAAAGGGGCACAAAACACGGGCAGCAACAGAAATACCAATAGCATTATAAAAGAATGCCAAAAAAGGTTTTACTTGATTTTATTTACAATTTTATTTTTCTCAATCTGAGAGAATTTAAAACTACAGAAACCGAACTGAAAGCCATGGCTCCAGCAGCAATAATGGGTCCAATCATTGTTGCCAAAATTCCAAAGGCAGCTACTGGAATGGCAATAACATTATAGAAAAATGCCCAAAAGAGATTTTGGCGGATAATTTTAAATGTTGCTCGGCTCAATTTTATGGCATTGACTAAAGCATCCAATTCACCACTAACTAAAGTAATTGCCCCTGCCTCAATCGCAATATCTGTTCCAGAACCAATAGCGATTCCTACATCGGCCTGAGTTAGGGCTGGGGCATCGTTAATACCATCGCCGACCATCACTACTTTTGTTTTTCCTCCTCCCTGCAAATTCTTTACCACATCTACTTTTTGATCCGGTAAAACCTCAGCTAAGACTTCATCGATTCTAATTTGTCTTACAATGGCCTCGGCTGTTGTTTTATTATCACCAGTAAGCATTACCAGTTTATATCCCATTTTATGAAGGGCATCAATCGCCTCTTTAGTTTTTTCTTTCAAAGTATCAGCCACAGCGATTACTCCTAGGATTTGATTGTCTCGGGCTGCGAACATGACGGTTTTGCCTTCTCCCTCTAATTTACCGGCTATCTCTTCAACTAAAGAAATATCAATATTATTTTCTTCCATCAATAATCTTCTACCGACTAAAATTCTTTTTCCGTCAATTTGAGCCTCAACCCCCTTACCAAAGATGGCTTTAAAGTTTTCAGTTTTTAAAAGTTCAATTTTTTCCTCTTTAGCTTTATTAACAACAGCTTGAGCCAAAGGATGTTCGGAATTAGCTTCAACTGAGGCGGCCGACTGAAGCAAATTTTGGCCTCTCGCCGCTGAGTGAATGTCGGTTACGGCTGGCTTCCCCTTAGTTAAGGTCCCGGTTTTATCTAAAACTATTACTTTAGTTTTACCCATTAATTCAATCGCCTCTCCCCTTCTAAATAAAATTCCTTGGGTAGCCCCTCGGCCAACTCCCACAGTTAAAGCAGTAGGAGTTGCCAAACCTAAAGCGCAAGGGCAGGCAATAATCAAGACGGTAATTGTAGCCACAATGGCCACAAACCAGTTTCCAGCCAAAAGCCAGCCAATCAATGTTAAAACGGCAATTGCCAGGACTGCCGGGACGAAATAGGAAGTGACTTTGTCAGCAAATTCCTGGACTGGAATTCTTGTTCCTTGGGCTTGCTCAACTAATTTGATAACCTGAGCAAAGAAAGTATCTTTTCCTACCTTAGCGGCTTTTATTTTCAAAATCCCTTCTTGATTAATAGTAGAACCTATAATTTCTGACCTGGAAGTTTTCTCTACCGGCATTGATTCACCGGTAGCCATTGACTCATCAACCGAAGATTGGCCCTCAATGACTATTCCGTCAGTTGGAATTTTCTCCCCTGGCCTGACAACCATAATATCTCCAACTTTTAATTCCTTAACTGGGATTTCTTTTTCTTGGCCTGCTACAATAATCCTGGCAGTTTTTGCCTCCAGCTTCAACAGTTCTCTTAAAGCTTCTGAAGTTTTCCCTCTGCCTTTTTCTTCCAAATACCTACCGAGCAGTTGGAAGGTCATAATAAAAGCGGCTACTTCAAAAAAGACGGGTAATTCAACAAAAAAAGCAGCTATTCCAAAAAGAAAAGCAGCTGTCGTTCCCAAAGAAATCAAAACATCCATATTGGCATATAATTTCCTGATTGCCTGAAAAGCTGATAAATGAGCCTTCCAACCCAAAATATAGACAACAATGAAAGTTAAAGTGGCTTCAAAAAAGATTTGGCCAGGAAATGGCTTTCCCAGATACATCAAAACCATCGTCAGCATCAAAGGAATGCTTAAAATAATAGCCAGGGCCGCTCTTGACTTTGCCTTCTTAATTCTTTTTCTTTCTTCGAATTCAACTTCCGAAATCTCTATTCCTTTTTCCCTGCCCCGCAGAGAACTCGTTCTCCTTTGGGGCTCTATTGCTTTATAGCCCAAATCTTTTACCCTTTCTTTTATCTCCTCGACTGAAAAATCCTTTCCTTCTACCGCCATTTTGGCATTGGTAAAATCTACTTTCACTGAAGAAATTCCGGCCACTTTTTTCACCTCTGCCTCAATATTTCTGGCACAAGAAACGCAATGCATCCCTGAAATTTTTAAAATTTCTTTTTTTAACCTTAACCTTTCCTCTTTCATTTCTTTCTCCTTTTTCAGCAAAGCCATCCCGCATTCGGGGCAAATTCCCGGCTTTTCTTTTTCAACTTCTGGATGCATCGGACAAGCGTAGGTAATTTTTCTCATATTTGTGATTACCTTTTTACTGCATGTTTAGTTATTTCTAGATTACAACTTTTATGTTCTTTGCACCATTGTTCGCATTTTTCCGCCCATTCTTTTTCTTTGTATTCTAATCCGCATTCCGGACATTTGTATAATTTTTTTAACATAATGTTTTAATCTTATGGGACAACATTTGCCAATAATTTAATCTCTTCTTTTTTGTTTTCCGGGTCATTGGTAGATAAATAAACTATTCTGACTGCCGACCCTATTCCTTGAGGTCCATGAAATGCGGGGTCAAAAATAACCTCTAATTGTCCTGTTTGACCGGGAGCGATTTTTTGCGACCAAAAAGCTCCACTGCTATTCATACCGAATTCCGGACTTGTTTTGTCTCCTACCTTCAAGATAGCGGTGGTGCAATGACAGGAAGTCCAGATCCTGTCTATTTTTAAATCACCCTCGCCAGTATTTTTAATCTTGGAAGTATATTTTATCAACCCCTTGGCCATAGAAACAGTGCCCGCATCATATTCTTGCGAATTAATTTCAATTCTCGATATTCCCGGATGGCTCTCCTCTGGAGAATAATTAACCACAAGAAAGGCGATACTCCCGACAATGAAGAGAGCCGGCAAAGAAACAAAAAGCACTTTTTTAAGCTTTCTATTCCTTGCCCGGCGAAAGCGTTCTTTTTCTTTCTTTTGCTTCTTAAGAATATATTTTTCTTTTTTGTTCATAATAATTTTTCCAACCAGATTACGATTTTGTAAAAATTATCAGTGAAAAGTAAAATTCCGAGAAAAATCAGGGTGAGGCCGGAAAATAAATTAATCCATTTGGTTATTTTGCTTAAAAATTGAGTTCTCTCCATGATAAAACCTAAAAACAAAGCGGCTAAAAGAAAAGGAATAGCTAATCCCAAAGAGTAAAAACTTAAAAGGATAACTCCCTGGGTCAAGGTTCCCTGAAAGGAAGATAACACCAAAATTGAACCCAAAATCGGTGAAAAACAAGCCACCCAGGCAAAGGCAAAAGTCAGGCCAACTAAGAAAGAACTTGTTTTATGATTAAGTTTGGAAAATAATTTTTTAACTAATCCAATTTTGTGATCCTTAAATATCTTCAAAAACCCCGCAAATTCTAATCCAAAAAAGATAATAATTATACCTCCAATTCTTTGAACTAATAAACGATGGGGAGCTAAAATTTGACCGACAAAGCTGGCGCTTGCTCCCAAGACAATAAAGATTATTGAAAAACCTAAAATCAGCAAAAGGCTATTTAAAAAAAGTTTAGTTCTTACCTTTTTTTTATCCAAATCATTTTTTAAAGAAATTCCCGAAAGCCAGGCAAGATAAGGTGGAATTAAGGGTAAAATACAAGGGGCTAAAAAAGATAGGAATCCAGCCGTAAAAACAGCAATGAGAGAAACTTCTTCGGTCATATTATCTTAACATCGTTAATAGGGTTTCTAAATTTTCTCTTGAAGCAAGACCGGGTCGCAAAGCAATAATTTTTCCTTGTTTATCAACCAAAAAATGGGAAGGGGTGCCTCTGACCAAATACTGATTCCAGATTTTTCTATCTTCATCTAAAAGCATCAAAAAATTAACGTTTTTTTCTTGGATATAATTCCTAAGTGTTTCTCTTGACTCTCCGCTACTAACTGCTATCACTTGAATTTCATCCCAATATTCTTGAGTGAAAGCTATTAAATCAGGGAGTTCTTTGGTACAATAGCCACACCAAGTTGCCCAAAAAACCAAAAGCACTGGCTTTTTACCCCGAAAATCACTTAAGATTGTCTGGTTTCCATTAACATCCTCTAAAGTAAAGTCCGGGGCTAAAGAATTCACTTGAACATTTTCGGAGTTTTCTCTAATTGCTTCTTGCGCCTCTGGCGGAGACTTTATAAAAACCTTATAAGAAACGAGACCGACTAAAGCTAAGACCAAAATCAGAGCAAGTATCTTACCCAAAAATCTTTTTTTATTTTTTTTATTCTTCTGGAATTTCTTGTCTTCTCTTTCTTTTCTAAGCTTGTCCAAGGTCTCATCGGAAACAGAGCAGAGAGGACATTCTTGATTTTTGCTTTTTTCTTTATCCATAATCTAAATAAAAAATATTAAAATTCCTGCGCCCAAAGCTATCATCATCAAGCCCATAACTAATTTTTCAGCTCTTTCATTTTTCTTTCGCCACTTGGCTAACTTGGCTAAAGTATAAGGGTTAACCGCAAGTAGCAGCAAAATAAGCAGAGGCACAATCACCATCAAATTATAAAGCAAAAGCAACAAAAATCCGGTTAAATAAGTGGTTTTAGAAGCCAACAGAGAAGTAACAGCAGTATAAATTCCAGCTGAACAGGGCACAGCGCACAGACCCACCAAAAAAGCGACCACTATTACCCCCGGCAAAGTTGCTTTTTCTATCCAAAGCTTAACTTTCTGACTGGAAACTTTGGGCATTCTAAAATGAACGGGTGATTTGGGAAAGAAATAATCTTTAATCTGAACCACCCCCCAAACAATAAGCAGCCAGGAACCTAATTTAGCAAAAAAGTGATGCTGGCCAAAAAGCATAATTCCGGAAAACAAGCCCACGCCCACGGCTAAATAAACCAAGAATACTATGGAAATATAAACTAATCCCAAGAACAAAATATTTTTAAAGCTTCTCCGTAAACTAACCAAAAAAGCAATAAAGAAAATCAAAATTGCGATAACGCAAGGGCTCAACCCATCTATAAGGCCAGTAGTTATTACTAAGGGGATTAAAGAAAAATTATCTAACATAAGCGTGGATAGTTACTTCGACTTGAGGATTTATTAGATCATTAGATTTAATATAAATAATTCTTTCCTGTTTTCCCTTGCCATGAGGACCGGACATTGCTCCGGTATCATACTTTACCACCAAATTGGTTTCTTCACCTGGATTTAATTTTTCTTTTTCAACCTTGCCTGTAGTGCAAGCGCAGGAAGTAGCCACTCTTTTTATTTCTAAAATTTCTTTGCCTGAATTTCTGAGTTTAAAACTATATTCCAGAACCTGACCATATTCAACCTGACCAAAGTCCCATGACTTGGGGATAATTTCAATTTTCGGCAAATTGCTCTGATCTTCAGCTTCTGGTATGGCTTTAAAATAACCAAAAACAGCTAATCCTAAAATTAGTATAGCTAAAATTAAAAACAGGTTTAGTTTAGACATGCTTCTAATCCACTTGATTTAATGCTATTTGAACTTTCTTCT
>CAZPVP010000046.1:0-5992 GCA_964590345.1 uncultured Gammaproteobacteria bacterium
GCGGAGCAAAAGAAACCCCCAGCGACCGAAGGGAGCTGGGGGAGTACGTCATTCTAAAATGTTCAATAATATGACCTTAGCGGGAATTTATTTTTTTGTCAAGACAAAAAAATGGCATTGTCGACCGTAGAGACGCACAGCTGTGCATCTCTACAATGTTAAAAATGCAAAATCACAAACAATGCCATTTTTTATTGACATTTTTTTCCAATTATGATTAAGTAAAGCCATAATTTGCACATTGGAAAACACTTGCACGTTTTAGTGCGAGTTAACATTTAAAGGAGGTAACTTGAAATGGGAATTGACACGCAAGGAAAGAGGGTGGCCTTGATTTCTGTCTATAATAAAGCGGGAATTGAGGAATTTGCCAAAGAACTAGTAGACCTAAACTGGTTTATCTTATCTTCTGGCGGCACAGCAAAAACACTTACTAAAGCCGGCATTCCAGTCACAGATGTAGCAGAACTGGTCGGCGGCGACGCTATTTTAGGCCATCGTGTTGTAACACTGTCGCGTGAAGTTCATGCCGGGCTTTTGGCCAGAAAAGATAATGCCGATGATATGGCTGAATTGAAAAAGCTGGGCATCCCAGTCATTGACATGGTTTGCTGTGATTTTTATCCAATGAAAGATATTATTGCCAAACCCGAAACCACGATTGATTCAGTCGTGGAAATGACTGACATCGGCGGGCCAACCATGGTAAGATCGGCTGCCAAAGCTGGCCGCATTGTCATCTGCGATCCGATTGCCCGGCAATGGATTCTTTATGAACTTAAAGTCAATGACAACAAACTGACACCAGAACACATTCAGTGGATGCGGGCCAAAGCCGAATATGAAGTCGCCAAATATGTCTTTGAGTCCGCCAAATTTCAAAGCAGTGGTAAATACATAGGCCTGCTGGGCAGGGAAAAAGCCAGCTGCAAATATGGCGAAAATCCTTATATGACACCAGCCGCCTTTTACACGACTGAAACTGATGATCCTTTGGCAATTGACAAATTTGAGCTTGTCCAAGGCACTGATCCAAGTTTCATCAACTATACTGATATTGACCGCCTTCTCCAAACCATGACTCATATTGCAGCCGGTTTTGACCTAAATTTCAGCAAAGTTCCTTTAATCGGAGTTGGCGTCAAACATGGTAATCCCTGCGGCGTAGCTTATGGCGATGATCCGGCAGAAACCATCAAAAACATGGTCATGGGAGATCATTTGGCTATTTTCGGCGGCTTTGTCATGTTCAATTTTAAACTGACAGCCGAATTAACCGAAATTCTACTGACCACTAACATGCCTGAAGGCAAAAGATTACTACTTGACGGGGTAATCTGCTCAAGCATCACAAACGAAGCCATTGAAATGCTTCAGCGCAAAGGTGACAAATGCCGCATTCTGATTAACCCGGCTCTGTCAAACCTAAATAAAGACAGCCTGGACACAACGGACCGCATCAGACCAGTACGGGGCGGTTTTCTCAAACAGCCGAATTACACTTACATTCTGAATCTCAAAGACCCAAAAGTCGTCGTTACTGGCAATGAAAAAGCCTTACTTGATGACCAGCTTAAAAATCTTATATTTAAAGATCTTATACTGGCCTGGGCAGTGGGGTGCACCTCAAACAGCAACACTACCACATTAGTCTGCCCTGACGGGCTCATCGGTAATGGCGTAGGCCAGCAATCGCGAGTGGCCAGCTGCCAAGTGGCTATTTTCCGAGCTCAAAACGCCGATCACATGACTAACGGAGCTGTTGCCTATACTGACTCTTTCTTTCCCGAGCCTGACGGTCCTGAAGAATTGGCCAAAGCCAATGCCAAAATCGTTTTTGCCAGCTCTGGCTCTGTCAAAGACGAAATTGTCCAAGCAAAATGCCAAGAGTTGGGACTTATTCTGATCCAATTGCCAGACAAAGTCTGCCGCGGCTTTTTCGGACATTAATTATAAAAAGAAAAGCCCCGCACTTTTATAAAGTGCGGGGTATTTTTATCACGTCGTTCTCAAACGAAGTGATTTATTGTTCTAATTCTTCAAAAAGAATAGCTTCATTGCGAAGATGATAAGAGATGCTGAAAATTTCTTTCCAGCTCTCAAAATTTCTCTTGTCAGCAAAAATCTTTTTGAGAATTTCATTCCATTTATTGACCTCGTCTTCTGACAAATCAAGCTCGTCAGTATGAGTTAAACAACCATTGGCAATTATATCTGCCAAATGGTCATAAGTGTCAACATGAGCCATGTGTTCTTTAAATTTTACGAAAAATTCTTCGACCTGCTTATGTGATTCCATTTGCATTTTCCGTAAATTTTGCCTAAACAAGCCAATTTGATGGGCATTAAAAGCAGCCAGCTGAACAATGCGGTAAGCGTCCTCATGTGCTAAACCATGTGCAACTCCATACTCTTTAAGCCAATCTTTAGCATCTTCTGAGGCATAACAGCCTCGAGAATTAATAATTTCCAACATCATATTATCAGGATAAACCTTTAATGGTTTTTCAATTTTCTTTTCACCTTCTTCACCCACAACTTTACCCAAAATCTTTTCCATGTTTTTAAATGACTGCATTATAACATGAAAAAAATCAGGCCAAACAATGCGCTCAACACTTGATTGCTCAATTGAACGTTCTTCCCAGGTAATCATTGTATCGCGCAGCATTTGAGCAAAATTCTTAGCCACTAGCCACATACCGATTTGATTTTCACAGCGAATCGTATTTTTCTTATGAGGCATGGCGCTTGAGCCCTTTTGTTTTTTACCAAATGGCTCCTGCATAATGGGGTTGCTACTGCGCGCTGCCAAACGAATATCTTCAGCTATTTGCGCCAAACTGCCAACCACCATAACCAAAGCATTAGCCAAGGGCTGATGAATCTGGCGCGGCATTATCTGGGTTGCGCCTTTAAAAGGTGTTAGCCCTAAAACTGTTAATGCTGCTGCTTCTTCCATTTCATCCAAACCTTGATAATTGCCAATGGCTCCGCTTAGTTTTGAACAATAAAGCCATTTTTTAGCCATAACCAATTCATCATAAGCAATGGCTAATTTTTTATACCAAGTAAATACTCGTTTGCCAAAAGATTGCATCTTAGCCTCTTGACCATGAGTTCTGCCCAACATTGGCACAAACTCATACTTATTAATCATTAATTTTAAAATATCAAAAAGAGCATCACATTCTGCTTCAACTACTTCAACTGAATCAATCAGCATCATTGACAAAGCCGGCTCTTCAGTGTCATAAGAAGTCATACCATCATGAAAATATTGATGCAATTTTGGATCCAGATGGCGCAACCTTTCGTCAAGAAAAGCATTTAAATCATGATGGATTTCCTTATCTCTAATTATCCACCAATCAATATCAATGGGCACATTTTCCAATACTCTTTTTATGCGCGTAATAATGTTTTCAGGATAGCCGCCTAAATTACACCTTGCTTCAATTACAGCCAGTTCTGTTTTTTGCCAAAGATGCAATTTATTGCTATCCCTCCAAATCTCGGCAATTCGTACATTCAAATATCGCGGTATCATTTTTCCTCCCTTCTTTATCCGCCGAAGCTCTAAATGAAACGAAGAGCGAAGGCGGATTAGGCAGCATATTGCTCTGCTAATTTTAAGCATTCCTGGCAGCAAAATTTTTTAGGTTCATCCGCTTTAGGTATAAGCACAAAAACTTTTTTACCGCAAATATCACAAATCAAAGATGTCTCCTTGCCCTTGGCTTTCCGCTTTTTCTTTTTGGCCATTTTTATTCATCCTCCTTTGCTCTCTTTTAAACCTTCTAGCGCATTTTTCACAACAGAGTCGAGAATATTGCACAGAATACCTTGGATCGGCAACCAATTTATTTACTCGCTTACCACATCCGATAATTGGACATTGCAAAAAATGTCTTGGTTTTCGTTGAGATTTTCTTTTCTTTCGTTTTCGCCCCATATACACTCCTTTTTTATAAATTTTAATGAACATTTTAAAAGATTAGCTCAAAAATAATATTTTGTCAACAAATTTAAGAACGAAAACGGCCGGCGTATTCGTAGAGACACGGCATACCGTGTCTCTACGTAATGAATTTCCCCACATTCTTGGCCGTTTTCGCCTCAAATATTAATCCCCATTTTTTAAACAAAATCTTACTTGCAATAATTTTATAAAATGATGTAAGATGAAATAACTAATAGCTTTGGGCTAAGGGCTCTAAGCTCTAAGCTCTAAGCCCTGGGCCAAAAATTATGCCTAAAAAAGACAAAGACATCTTGGCAAAACTACCGCCGCAAAATATTGAGGCAGAACAATCTTTGCTCGGCTCTCTTTTGCTTGACAAAGATGCTATTATTCGTATCGCTGATATTATTAATCCAGAAGATTTTTATGTTAATAAGCATAAAATAATTTTTGAAGCAATCTTGGATTTATACAGAAAACGTGAACCGATTGATCTTTTAACTTTATCAAACCGCTTAACAGAAAAAGACCAACTAAATGAAATTGGCGGCCGTTCATATATAGTTTCCTTAAGCAACATGGTGCCTACCTCTTCTCATATTATCAATTACGCTGAAATTGTTCAGAAAAAAGCATCTTTACGCAATTTAATCAAAGCTTCGGCTAAAATTACTAAAATGGGCTATGACGAAGAAGAAGATGTTTCAAATATTTTAGATAAAGCTGAACAAGCCCTTTTTGCTGTCTCTCAAGGTCATCAAAAAGAACAGTTTATACCAATAACTAATATATTAAATGATACTTTTGAAAGAATTGATTCTATTCACAAAGAAAAAGGCAAATTGCGCGGCGTACCGACTGGTTTTAATGATTTGGATAATCTATTAGCCGGCTTGCAAAAATCTGATTTAATTATTTTAGCTGCCCGGCCTTCTGTTGGTAAAACTACCATGGCTTTGGATATTGCCCGTAATGTAGCAACAAAACACAAAACCCCGGTAGGCATATTCAGTTTAGAGATGTCTAAAGAACAATTAGTTGACCGCTTGCTTTGTGCTGAAGCTAATGTTGATTTATGGAAAATGAGAACCGGCCGTTTATCTGATCGTGAAGAAGATGATGATTTCCCTCGTATTGGTCATGCCATGGGTATTTTATCAGAAGCCCCTATTTTTATTGATGATTATGCTGCGGCTAATATCATGGAAATCAGAACCAAAGCCAGACGATTGCAAATGGAGCACAATTTAGGTTTAATTGTTGTTGATTATTTGCAATTAATGGAAGGCCGCTTAAGAACTGATAATCGGGTTCAGGAAATTTCAGAAATTTCCCGTGGTTTAAAGCAAATTGCTAAAGAATTAGATGTACCGATTTTAGCTCTTTCTCAGCTAAACCGCGGCGTTGAATCTCGCACCCCGCCAATCCCTAAATTAGCTGATTTACGTGAATCAGGTTCAATTGAGCAAGATGCTGACATTGTTATGTTTATTTATCGTGAATCCGTTTATAAAAAAGACATAGAACTGGACAGAAAAAATCTGGCTGAAATTTATATTGCCAAACACAGAAATGGTCCGACCGGCGTTATTAAACTATTTTTTGACGAACAAAAAGTTACCTTTAAAAATCTGGAGAAAGATGCAAAATCCTTACCCTCAGAACCTTCGCCAGAATCAACAGATAACGGACCTCAAAGTTCGGAAATGCAATTACCAAGTTTCGGCGAATAAAAAAATTTTTTAAAAAAAAAGAGCGTGCAAATATGCGCGCTTTTTTATTTTTATTAAGTGAATTTAAATCTAATCGGTTATAAACGGCAATACAGCCATGCTAAAAAAAATTATTGTAGCAATAACTGCAAAACTGTATCCCACTATTTGAGCTAAAACCTCTAACATTTCATCCCTCCTTTTTTAAAGTTGTTTTTAATTTATCATTTTCATATAATTTTGTCAATAATGTCTTGTTTTTTGTCAACGGGAAGTTAAAATGTCCTATTCTCAGGGAAGTTAAAATGTCCTATTT
>CAZPVP010000047.1:0-5704 GCA_964590345.1 uncultured Gammaproteobacteria bacterium
TCGTGATGCTAAGCGGTTTCGCCTGGACAGGGACAATCCAGACTATCACATTGACCTTAATGCGGTTCGGTCCTCGGTGATTATTTAAGATTTGGGCTTTGGGTTTTGTGGCTTGAGTCTTTGTTTCTTTGATTTTGGAATTTGGGTTTTGTGATTTGTGGTCTTGATTTTTTTGTTTTTGGATATAGAACAGAACCACGAAAATGGATCACGAAAATACACGAAAAATTTTATATATAATCTATACCCACTTTAGTGGGCTTGCTAAAGCAGGGAATAAGTTTAATAATATGGAGCGCGAAAGATTTATTTACCAAAAACCAGAACAGCCCAAACTAAGCGAACCCCAGGAAAAGCTGGAGAAAATGTTTGAATTAAAAAAACAGTACCAGGAGCAGGTGAAAGCGCTTTTGGAGACTCAGGTAATTGAAATTTTACCGGAATCAAGCGACAAAGCCGGCAAAGGAGTTTTGGGCATGTATGACATTAATAATAATGAATGCCCGATTCCGAGTTATGAGGATATATTGAAGCGAATGGAAAAGAATGCTGAATTTTTAGCCAAGAAAAGAGAACAGGGCTTTACCGAACTACTATTAGTGCCGATCGGCACGCCATTGAGTTTTTTGATAGACAGAATCAGGGATTTAATTGTCAAAAAGCATAAGCAAGGCAAACTGCTGGGGACAGACGGTAAAAAACTGGAGCTGAACGAGAACGAGCCGGTGTGTGTTAATGACATCTACAAAGACGCAGATAAGACAGGTGATTTGGTATATTATCCGCAGAAGTTTGATAAGGAAGATCACGGAGGCAAAACCAAAGAGGAATTAATCGCTGAAACCGGCGGCTGGCAAATAGAGCTGATTGAGGATATGCCTGATTTGCCGGCAGAGGGAAAGGGCAAAACATTTGCAGGCAGAAAACAAATAGAGGCGAATCAAAGCCCTGAAGAATATTTAGAAACCCAGCAAACTAATAAGCAGTATGAAGGCGAGCAATTTACCACACCCGAATCGCAGTTGAGCTATTTTATGCAGTATCTGCAAAAGCATAATCAGGTGATAGATGACTGGCAGGGCCAGGGCAAAACATGCTGGAATGCCGGGGCATATTTTAAAGGCTCTGGTTTGGTGCCGGACGGTGATTGGAATCGTAGTGCTAAGCAGTTCTACCTGCACAGGAACCGGCCAGACGCTCGCGGTGGCAATGATGCGGCTCGGTCCTCGGTGATTATTTAAGATTTGGGCTTTGGGATTTGAGTCTTGAGGTTTTGATTTTTTGGTTTTGGATTTTTTAAAATAATACTGCGGTGAATACTTGCTTAACCAAGGTTAAGCTACCGCAAATTTGCGCAAATATAAAACAGCAATGATCAGTTTTTAAGACTGCATTGTGTTTTGCGCAAAATCAAGAATAAATAATCACGTTGAGTAAAACTTGTCCCGCAGATCGGGATGAAATAAGCAAACCAATGCGCCGAAGAGAATTGCGATTCTCTAAGGTTTTGGAAAAGTTTTATCAAACAACTGGTTTGGTGCCGATCGGCAATTTGACCAGCCAGATTTTTGCCAATATTTATTTGAACGAATTTGATCGTTATGTTAAACATATATTAAAGCCCCTGACTTATTTAAGATACGGAGATGATTTTATTTTTTTAGCTAAAAACAGACAACAGTTGACGGAATTAAAGCTTAAGGCTAAAAAATTTTCAGAGAATCATCTTAGTCTGCGGATAGATGATAAAAATGATATAATTATTAAAGCTAAATGGGGTGTGAGATTTTTAGGATCTGTTATTTATCCAAGGGGAATTAAATTATCAGACAGAAATAAGAAGCGAATCAAAAAGAAATTATGTTTGAAAAATTTTTTCAGTTATTATGGGATTATAAAACCTTACGGGGCTAAAGAATTGACAAGGTATAATTGGCAAATAATTGATATAATGTGAACTAATACTGCTAATTTGCTACTAATCTGCTAATAATAGTAAATAATTTTATGGCAAAATATCGAGAAGATCTAGTATATAAAGAGTTAAGCTATCAAATTGTCGGGATTATGTTTAATGTCTATAATGAATTAGGCTATGGTTATCAGGAGAAATATTATCAACGTGCTATTGAAAGGTCGCTATCTGACATGGGCATAGCATTCCGCAAACAAGTTCTGTGCGATATTATTTTTAAAGGCAGTAAGATAGGTAAATATTATTTGGACTTTTTAGTAGATGATAAGGTTGTGGTGGAATTGAAGGTAGGTAAAAGATTCGCTAAACGTGATTTTGATCAGGTTAAGGGGTATTTGCAGGCTACAAATAAAAAGTTGGCCTTATTAATTAATTTTACCCCAAACGGAGTAAGATTTTTAAGAGTAATTAATTTTAATAATAAAATAAAAGAAAAATCAGCTGAATTAAAATTTAATAATTTAAGAAGATTACTAAATTAGCAAGTATGAACTATTGCTATGAATTGGCTGCGAATCTGCTAATAAGTGGATATGCAATCAATTAGTAGATTAGCAGCTTATTAGTTAATTAGTAACCAATTATATTTATGAATTTTGAAGCTAAAAAAACAGAAATTTTAAAGCCCGAAGAAATTCAGGCCATAAAAGCAATGGCTGATATGCGCAAACGGCAGTTGGAGTTAAAAATTGCCTCTATTAATATTGAAAAATCCAGCCAGCTTGAGCGCGATAAAGTAAAATCAATTATTAAAAAAGAAGTCAGCGGTGAAACCGAGGAAAAATATTCTAAAGATGATGCTTATGAATTGGCGCCCCCGCTTTTAAATGATGCTGAACAATCGCAGGATTATGCCCCGGCTTTGGCGGCTTTTGATTTAGCCCGTTCAGCTAAGATTTTACAGTTATCCGGGTTTGAATATCAGGAATATTTGGCCAATGCCCAGGATATGGTTGATAAAGCCAGACAAGGTGAAACACCGATTTCACCGGCTGCTTTACTGCCTGACGCCTATATTATTGGTATTAATTCCAGACAACTAAAAAGTTTAGAATTGCCTGAAACAGAAAAAGTCGCCAAAATGGCTGCTAGTGACCCTAAAATCTTAGCTCAATACGCTTTTGTTTTACCTGAAGCAGAGCGGGAACGGTTTTTGCAGGAAATTCCAGAAGACAAAAGAAAAAAAGTTTCTGTGATACTGGATAATGCGGTTTCTAAAATTTTGCATGCTTCGGTGGTGGAAGCCAAATTGCCTGAATCAGTTCAGCGAGCAGCAGTAATGGTACGCTTGGAAGATCAATTAACTGATATTTTGGCTGAAAGAAATCCATCAGATCAAAAATTGGCCAGGCTGACTGCTGAAACTTTCAATAATTTAGGCGGCGATGCCGTTGGTGTTTTAGTGCGCTTGGCAGAAGAAGAAGCCAAGGACAGAAAGTTTAATGCTCCGGAAAGATTGTCTGAAGATATGCTGCCGCGCTTGCTTAAAGTTATTTTAGAAGAATTTGAAGATCCCAGAGGTAATGACATTGCTTTGCAGTTGTCAGCTGATGAAAATTTGCACCCTAATTTACGAGTATATTTATTAAAGAAATTAGTTGATAATGGTTATTTGGATAAGGAGGTTGAGGAGTGGTGGAATCAGCGAAAGAATAAAATGCTTAAAAAAGGCAAAACAGAGGAAAAAGAGGACAAAGAATATCGGCTGGCAGTTTTAAGTAAAATAACAGCAGATTTAGGCGTTATTCCGACTAAGCCGGTAATTGATTTTATTACTGATGATAAAATTTGGCAGCAAGAAAACCAGGTTTTATCGCTTGAAGAAAGAGTTAAAAGAATTTTACAAAGCCAAAAAGATTTTGAAGGTATTAATGACAATAAAGAGTTAGTCAGTAAATTAACAGAGTCAAAAAGCACGGCCATGACTTACTTTCTTTTAAACGGCGGTAAAGACAGGTTTGGCAGATATAATAATTATACTTTTGAAAAATTTTGGGATATGCTGGAAGTGATTAATCAGTTGGAAGTTCATGAAAAGCCAATCAAACAATTTGAAGAAGCTTTAATAGAATCAGGCAAAAAAGAACAAGCGGCCAGAGAGTTTATTGATAATTTAAAAAAAGGCCAATTTCCCTTGCCTGATAAGACCCAAGCCAAGCAAGAATGCAACCTGGATGTTAGTGAAAATGAGCGGTTAATTGCCGCTAACCGCGATTTGTCACTTGTTTTGGGCAAAAATCAGCTGGGCATTATTTTAAAATCCCCAATATACAGAGAGTATTTAAAAAATTTGAATAATCAACAAGCTAATAAATTATTAAATGATTTGGCTGAAGCCAAAACTTTTATTGACAGAGAAGCTGTCATAGCAGAAATTGAGCAACAGTTTCCGGATTTGTCAGATAAAGCTAAAAATGAGCTACAGGAATCTTGGAGCCAGTTAAATGAAAAAATGTTATTAGGCTTGTCATTGGAAACTGTTTTTAATAATGAATTAGCGCCAATTAAAGGCGAGGATCTGCTACCATTATTGGATACGCGTCGGTTGGATTTAAAAAGAATGAAAAAAGAAACTTTGGCTGCTTTAAAAGGAACAAATGTTGAAATAAAAACAATTCAAAATCAGATAAATAAAAAGAAAAAAGCCAAGACTGGTTTGCAACGTGGTTTGGATAAGCAAACAGATCAGGCTAAAATAGCTGATTTGCAGGAAAAAATTAATAAAATAAATTCGCAAATTGATGATTTGGAAAAAAAACGTGATGCTTTCTCCAACCAATATGTCGGTCAAAGATATGAGGGTTTAAGTGAAGCCGAGAAAAAACAAGAAATTGATAAGGTTACCAGGGAAATTATCGCCTTAACAGAAAAAGATCCCAGCGCGATTTTTACTTACGTGATTATGCAGGTTTTGGATGAAAGCAATTTAACAGAAAATGATATTGGTTTAATCAGGGAAATGGAAAGCCATTTAGCCGGCCCGTTTCAGATCTTAAAAGATTTTTCATATTTTAAAGAAAAGAAAACAGAAAGACAGGAAAGAATCACTTTGCAGTATCTTGATAAAACAGACCGTCTAATGTCTATGGTCCGGTTTGCCGATTCTTTTACCTGTTGCTTTACCACTGCTTCTGGCAATTATGACAGTCCTAATTCTTTTGCTTATGACCAGCCCAATAAAGTCTGGATTTCCCAAATCAATGCTGACCCGATGTCCTTTGTCATTTCTTTAGAACTTTCGCCGCAAATGACCGGGCAAAGCAAGGTGCATGAAAATATCGGTTTTATTTTTGGCAGTTTTGGCCTGGATCAGAAAAGAGAACCTGCCATTGTGCTCAACGGTTTGTATTCTCCTTATAAAAAAGGCGAGGATGCGGAAATTATTTTACAGCAGGTAGAAAAAATGTTTAAAGGCAGTGGAGTTAAAACAATTGCTTTTGCTTCCAAATACGGCGGCAGTTTAGCTGGCATACCTAAAGGCTATAGCAATTCCAATGTTGATATGATTCGCTTGCGCGCTTTGGATGGGGGCGATGGCCGTCCGGAAACAACTGTTTATGACGATTTGGATACTGGTCATGATTTGAATAAACCGCATTTATACGGCGGACATGTTTGGCATAAAAAAGTTAAGCTATAAAAATATGGAATTACAAAAATTTGAGTATAAAAAGCCAGAACAGCCTAAACTAAGCGAACCCCAGGAAAAGCTGGAGAAAATGTTTGAAT
>CAZPVP010000048.1:0-5636 GCA_964590345.1 uncultured Gammaproteobacteria bacterium
CCAACATTCCTTAAAAATTCTTTATCCTCTGTTTCTCTTGCTTTTTAATACCCGGAGGAAGGGGATTGATTTAAACTTGATTTTCTGATAGAATATTTTATATGATGCAAAAAAATATTCGTAACTTTTGTATAATTGCTCATATTGATCACGGTAAATCAACGCTGGCTGATCGGTTTTTGGAATTGACGCAAACAATTGAGAAAAGAAAAATGAAAGCCCAGCTTTTGGATACAATGGAACTGGAGCAAGAAAGGGGAATAACGATAAAATTACAACCTGCGCAGATGATTTACGTTCCTGAAGTTCCAAATTTCAAATTCCAAATTCCAAATAAATCTCAAATCTCAAATCTCAAATCTCAAACTGAATATATTCTGAATTTAATTGACACTCCAGGCCATGTTGATTTTACTTATGAAGTTTCACGTTCTTTAGCCTGCGTTGAAGGCGCAATTCTTTTGGTTGACGCGACACAAGGGATCCAAGCCCAGACTATTGCTAATTTATATTTAGCATTGGAACAAAATTTAACCATTATTCCTGTGATTAATAAAATTGATTTGCCTAATGCCGAAATTGACAAAACAAAATTGGAAATTATAAACCTTTTAGGCTGTGAGGAAGAAGAAATTTTATTGTGTTCAGCAAAAACAGGGGAAGGCGTTAAAGAAATTTTAGATGAAATAGTTCAAAAAGTGCCATCACCGTTAGGCTTGACTGAAAATCCTTTTCGCTCTTTGATTTTTGATTCTTATTATGATGAATATAAAGGGGTAATAGTTTATATTAGGGTTGTTGATGGCCAGATTAAAAAAAATGAGGAGATTTTCATGATGGCTAGTTTAGCATCAGCTGAAAGCTTGGAAATTGGGATTTTAAAGCCAGGTTTAAGTTCGCAAAATGTTTTGGAAACAGGAGAGATAGGCTACATCGCGTCTGGTTTAAAGGATGTAGAAAAATGCCGAATTGGTGACACAATTACTTTAAAAGGTGCCAAAGTTGAACCTTTGCCAGGTTATAAAGAGGTTCGGCCAATGGTTTTTGCTGGCATATTTTGCAAAGAAGGCAATGATTTTAATAAATTGCGTGAAGCTGTTAATAAATTAAAACTTAATGACGCGGCTTTGAGTTTTGAGCCAGAACATTCAGCTGCTTTGGGTTATGGTTTTCGTTGTGGCTTTCTGGGGCTTTTGCATTTAGAAATTTTTCAAGAAAGATTAAAGCGTGAATTTGCTCTGGATTTAATTGTTACAGTACCATCAGTTGCTTATAAAGTGACATTAAAATCAAGTGGCTTAAAAAAAGAACTGGAGGCCAAACTTAAATCAAAAGATGACATAATAACAGAAAAATTAGAAGCCAATCAGATTATTATTAAAAGTCCAACAGATTTGCCTGACCCAAATTATTTGGAAAAGATTGAAGAGCCAATGATCAAAGCTGATATTGTTACGCCAAAAAATTATATGGGCGCAATTATGCAGTTAGTGGTTGAAAAAAGAGGTGAGTATATTAATACTGAATATTTATCAGCTGAAGCTGAGCGAGATCAGCGGGTAATTTTGCATTATAAGCTGCCTTTGGCTTCAATTTTGACTGATTTTTATGACAAATTAAAAAGTATTAGTTCTGGTTACGCTTCGTTAAATTATGAATTTGTGAATTATCAGCAGGCTGATGTAATACGCTTGGATATTTTAGTGGCTGAAGAACCTGTTGAGGCTTTAGTAACTTTGGTTTATCGCGATGAAGCTTATAAAATCGGCCGGCAGATTGTTAAAACATTAAAAGAAAATTTACCCAAGCAGTGGTTTGTGGTAAAATTACAAGCAGCAATAGGCAGCAAGATTATTGCAGCAGAACGTTTATCAGCTTTACGTAAAGATGTGACAGCTAAGCTTTATGGTGGCGATGTAACTCGTAAAAGAAAACTTTTAGAAAAGCAAAAAAAAGGCAAAAAGAAAATGGCAGAATTAGGTACAGGTAAAGTTGATATTCCCACAGAAACATTTTTGAAAATACTTAAAAAATAATTTTAAATTCTAAATTATAAATTTTCCCAAAAGGGATGCCTTCGGCATAATTCAATTTTAAATATCTTAATTTTAAATTTAATCATTTTGATTTCACTTAAAATTAAAAATTAAAAATTTAGCTTTTAAAATATATTATGAAAAAAAAAGGTATAATAAGATTAATTTGGTTTATACTTGCTATAATTATAATTATTACCATGGTGATTTGGACATTGGGGCCAGCTTTTTATTAAACCTTACGAAAGTACGAATATTTTACGAATATACTAATTTTTTAAAAATCATAGCTATTCGTGTATTAGTATTGATTAGTAATTTCGTAAGTATAGTTAATTATTCATTTATATATTCATGGAGAAGAACTGGGTTTTAAAAGAACCGATAAGTTTGAAGTTTAAGAAAAAATTTCCAGAAATTCCATGTTTGGTTTTGCAGTTGCTTTATAATCGCGGTTTAGATAGCCAGGAAAAAATTGATCAGTTTTTTAATCCTGATTATAGCCAAGATTTGCTTGACCCTTTTTTATTTCCAGACATGGAAAAAGCAGTGGTACGGATTTACGAGGCAGTTAAAAATAAAGAAAAGATTACTATTCATGGTGATTATGATACTGATGGTGTCTGCGCTACTGTTTTAATGGCCGATATTTTAAAAACAATGGGAGCTGATTTTAATATTTATATTCCGCATCGCGAAAAAGAAGGTTATGGTTTGAATAAAAAAACCGTCAAATATTTAATCCGCAAGAAAACACAATTAGTTATTACTGTTGACTGCGCGATCAGCAATGCCGAGGAAATTGAAATGCTTAAAAAAAATGGCATTGATGTAATTTTGACTGATCATCATCATGAACCGCCAAAATTGCCTAATGCTTTTGCTATAATTAATCCACAGGTAAAAAGATGCAATTATCCTTTTGTTAAGTTAGCAGGCGTTGGTGTGGCTTTTAAATTGGCGCAAGCAATAATTGCCCGGGACAAGAATGAATTTTTTTCAGAAGGTTATGAAAAATGGCTTTTGGATTTGGTGGCAATTGGTACAGTAACTGATGTAATGCCATTGCTTAATGAAAACCGTGTTTTAGTTAAATACGGTTTAATTGTTTTAAATAAAACCAGACGAATTGGCCTTCAACTTTTAGCTGAAAAAGCTGGTATTTTGTCAATCATTAAAGAAGCTTTAATTAATTCAGAAAATATTGGCTTTGCTTTGGGCCCGCGCATTAATGCTTGCGGGCGCATGGATCATGCTAATGAGGCTTATGAGCTTTTAATGACTGAAAATTATGATCAAGCGATTAATTTGGTAAATAAAATTGAAACCAGTAATCAGCAAAGGCAGAGATTAACAGATAAAATTATTGAAGAGGTTAGAGAGCAAATGAAAGATATTGATAAACAATATTTAATTTTGGCTGAAGGCAAAAACTGGCCAGTTGGCATAATTGGCTTGCCTGCCGGCAAGTTTAAGGATGAATTTAACCGGCCAGTTTTAATTATTAGTAAAATTAGCAAAAAAATTATTGGTTCTGGTCGCAGTATAGACGAATTTAATTTAGTTGAAGCTTTGGATAAATTAGCTGATTATTTTGAAGTTTATGGCGGTCATGCAGCGGCAGCAGGTTTTACTTTAAAAAATAAGCAAAAAGTAAAAGATTTTAAAAAAGAAATTTTAGCTTTGGCTGAAAAAGAATTAAAAGGCAAAGATTTACGGCCAAAACTGGAAATTGAGGCAGAATTGGATTTGGTTGATTTGAATTGGAAGCTCTTTGATCAGATTGAAAAATTTGAGCCATTTGGCACTGATAATCCTAAACCAATATTTTTAGTTAAGGATTTGAGAGTGGAAAATGTTCGTCAGGTTGGCAATGGCAATAAGCATTTAAAATTATTTTTAAAGCATGAAAAAACTGTCAAAGGTTTTGATGGAATTGGTTTTGGCATGGGCGATAGGGTAGAACAAATAAAGTATGGTGATAAAGTGGAAGTGGTTTGTGAAATAAATTTGAATGAATTTAATGGGGATAGGAGGTTAGAGTTGAAATTGGTGGATTTGAAGAAGTCTGAGGTCTGAAAGCCGAGATCTGAAATTAGAATTTATTAGTAATCGATTTGTGAATTAGTTTCAATAAAAAAAGAACCCGCTTGGACATTTGTCCTTGCGGGGTGTTTTTTTAAAGTTTTTTTATAGTGACGAAAGACATGGGCGAACAGGGTGTTACGTTGACGAGGATTCTTTTTTTGCCTTTAACGAACACGTGACCGAAGGTGCACGAGTCGTTTTTTTCGATTGTAAATCCGTGCTTTTTAAAAAATTCCGTTACTGTGATTTCGACGTCATCTTCGTTGACGAATTTGTTGCTGATGGTGAATTTTTCTTCATGCGGGTTGTAATCGTCGTCACCTCTTCCCTGCAGATAGCCTTCCAAAGTATTTTTGGGGGCATTGTTGTTAGCAGCGGCAATAATACCAAAGTATTTTGCTGCGGTTACAGCCAATTGTGCATCCATTTTTCCTCCTTTTGGAAAATTTGTTATTTTTTTGTATTGTACTTTCCTCATCTCAAGACCCAGCACCAGATCCGCTGTGCGTTTCGGTGCTGGACAGGCAAAATAATCTACTCGAGATTATTCCGCCGTCTTGGGATGAGGAGGGGAGTGTCAGCTCTGACAATCCCCTAAGATATTTTATTTTTTAATGAATACGATAGGCCGTTAAACTTCGCCAGAAAAATAGCCGTACATGCTTCCTCCTTGATTGTTTTATGTTATAAGTATAGCATATTTTTGGCATTTTGTCAATAACCTTTATGGTGATTTTAGGTGTTTTTAAGTGTAAAAAATGTATTTTTATTGCTAATTTTAGGTAAAAATAAAAGATGAGAAAAAAGTTATAAGAGCTAAAAGGTAAGAAGTGAATAAGGGAAATAAGTGAAAAAATTTGTATTATTTGTATATTCGTTTTAAATAAAAAAAATACTCCGCCGGGACATGCTGTCCTAACGGAGCTAAATAAGGGAATTTGCTTTTTCTTATCCTCCTTTGTTCAATAAGCATTATAAACAAAAGAGTTATGGAAGTTCCGAGTTTTTTTTGGAACAGGGGAACAGCAAATTTTTCAAGAGTAGCTTCCTTAACGATTTCTTCCTGGATGGTTAATTCCTCGATGAATTCGTCAAGAATACTTTCGTCCAGTCCCCAGTGTTGTAAGCTCATCCGAAGATGTACCTCATTAGCAAAGAAGATAATATTTTCTTTGGGGTTATAATGAGGCTTTGTGCTACGCCGAAATATAGCCGGGCAAAGTATAACTTTTAAAGTTGTGGTATCCAGATATATTCTATGCGGGCAGTATTGAATTACTATGGGACTGTTTTGCTCTATGCTTTCCACTTCGGAGGAGTGCATGAGCAGTGAATTTAATTCGTCTACATTAATTTTCATGGTCTCCTCCTTTCTGAAGAGTTTAAAGCTTGGAATGTACTTAATTGATTTAATGTGTCATTATAGCATAATTTTATTTTTTTGTCAAGAGTTGGTTAAAGGGTATAATAAAGCAAAAGTCACAGGTATAATAGAAGATATCTAAGAAATAA
>CAZPVP010000049.1:0-5538 GCA_964590345.1 uncultured Gammaproteobacteria bacterium
CTTTTCTTTTTCCGACGATAGTCGGACACTTTTCTATTATAAGAACAAATTTTATCTATTGTCATTTTTCAACTCCTTTATTATTCCAAGAGTTTGTCCTCTTATTTCCTTTTTTAATTCTGATATGGTAGGATCATTTTTTTTGAATTCAATCTCTTCCTCCATTTCCTGACCATCAATAAGCGATAAAGTTTTTTCTGCATAATCTAATGCTTTGGATTTATTTCCTTGCATTTTATATATATATGCTATAGTCATAAGTAAATAACCTCTACTTAAAGCATTGGGGATTACACCTTGTTTTTGTTGCTCTAATTTTAATGCTTTGAATAGTATCTCTAATCCCTCATCAAAATGTTTATTGTAAGCTAAAGCGGTTCCAAGTACTAAGAATGAAGGCACATGATCTGGTTTTAATTCCAATGCTTCTTCCGCGTAATTTATAGCTTCATTTAACTTCCCCTTTTGTAATAAATTTCTACCCTCAGACCAAAGATATGCGACTTTTTGTAGATTAACAAATTCATCAACTTGAGATAACTCTAATTCACTTTCTTTTAATTCAGTACCATGTTCTTTTTCCCACCATTGTTTCATATTTTGCAAATATTCTTTTCTACTCACTTTATCAATCTCATCTAACTTTTGTTGTTTTGTTAAATTTTTATCAATATGTTTATTGACTAAACGATATATTAAATTATCGTACCATTTTTTGAATATTGTAAAGAACAAAAGGGATAAAATAATGACAATTGTAAAAACCAGAGGAATAATTAATTCTGGTCCTTGATCCATCATATTTTTCCAAAAGAAAAAAACTACTATACCAGCAAATACCCATTTACTAACAGTCCCTGTTTTTGTTTTGGGAAAAAAACTAAATATCCATCCGCACACAAAAAATAAGACGATAGGAAGAAAAATAGCAAGAAAAATGTTTTTCATATATTGTAGTGTTAAAAATAAAATTTAAGCTCTTTATTGTTTTCCGGGATAATATACTGTTCTTGTTATATCTGTAGCAGCTATTTCTTTTAAAGTTTTTATATCATTCTCTTGAGTCGCTTTATTGCGAACACCCTCATATATAAATGCACATAGAGGGGCATCGTTAAATATATTCGTGCGATGTTTAATAAACCAACTTTCACCTATAAAATTATGGAATTCATTTACTGGCTCCGTTTCGCCAAAGGGATTTGGTATGCGAAAATCTGTTACAATGCCGTTTTCCAATCCTTTCATATATTCAATATATCGTTTGTTTATATTTTCTGAATCTTCACTAAATAGGGATTCTATTAGCCCATAAGATTCCATAAGCTCTCGGTGCTTGTCCTCAAAAAACTTTAATACTTCTTCAGGTGTTTTTCCCTCTTGAATAATATTTTCGACTAAATCATCCCCACAAATAAAATGCGCATACTTAATTCTGGCGGAAGTATATGGCAGATTTTTACTATCTTGTACGATGGCGTTAGGTCGCAAATCTTTTATAGATTGCTGAAATTTTTCAATTATTATTTTCGCTTCGTCAATAGTCATAATATAAAGTTAAAAATAAAATTTGTTCATTATAGAAAAGTGTAAGGCGTTAGCCGTAAAAAGAAAAGCATATTTCGTATAATCGGCGGCGGTATATCCGAAGTGACTGGAGTCCGCCTTGGCGAGCGACAGGCATTGCGGATATACCGAGTTATCCGAAGTGGCGCAAAGCGACATAAGGATAACGAGGCGAAGCCGCCGCCGATTATCCAAAATGGAGCGAAGCGACATTTTGGATAACGTTTCGGCGTATGCGAAGTTTGCGAAGCAAATTTGGGCGAGCATTTGGCGTTAGCCAGGCGCGAGCCGCATACGCCGTGTTAGCTGATGTAAATAAATTCGCGAGCGATAGCGAGCATTATTCGAGCAAATTTTATTTTTTAATATTATCTTCTATTAATCTTTTTACTTCGTAAACTTCAATCGGCACAATACTAACTTCTGATAATCCCTTTTGCTCTAACCATTTTTTTGTTTTCTCCATTTGACTTAAAGGGACTCTTGCTTCCTTTATGTTTTCCGCCGCAAATGTGCCGAAAAAATGATCTTCAAAAGGTATATGTGTTGGCGATTCGCCTTTCATAACAGAAGACACTTGTTTTTCTTTGCCGGCTAATTCAAATGTTATCATGCATGGAAATGGTTCATGTGCCTCGTTTTTTAATTCCTTTCTTAAATCTTCATCTTCAATGGTTGGAAGGACTTCACTTTCTATAGTATCAACTGGCGGTACATAACTTCTTTGTTCAAAATCAGTAATGGCGGCGGAGATTGCTTCCGGGCTTGTCATTTTAGCTATCATCTTGTCAGTAATCTCGTCTGGAGATATTCTCGCCACTGATTCTTTAATTTTTTCAAATCGTTCTGAGGCCTTGCTTGTTGCAAAATATTCTTTTGCTAATTTTTCACCTTCGTCTTTACCGTATTTTTTCTCATACTCATCATAGATTTTGCTTTTTTCAGCTTCAACTGCTTTTGTGCCGTTATCTAAATTTAATCTTTTGGCAATTAGTTCTTTTTTAGCGTCTTCAGTTAATTGTTTAAGAAAAGATTCATAAAAAACTTTTGGAAGCGAATCGCCTGTTAATGTTTCCGAGTCAACCGACAAAGATTCGCTTCCTTTGGCACAAAGCCTTGCGAACATTTCTTGAAAATCTTCAGCTGTTGGATAGTCAGGGTGAGTTATTGATAATGGTTTCCCCGCATATTCTTTGGCAGCACTTTCTCCGCCAGAAATTTTGCCACCAGAAAAGCCTTCTTCAAGACCCTTTCTCAAAGAAAATGAACTTGTGGAATGCCAGACTGGTTTTTCAGTTGTTGGCTGTTCGCTTGCATAATATTCAAGTGTTTGGCGAAATAATTTTATTCTTTTATTTTTTGGTAAATCAATATCTGCATCTAAGAGTTGCTCTAATGCTTTTTCAAATGCTTCTTCGGTTAGATTTCCCGACTCTGTTGGCGAAATTTTTTTTCTAAAATCTTCATCTTCTATATTTTCAAGAATTGTTTTTTGAATATACAAACGATCAAATCGTTCATTTTCGCTTTGTGCTTGTTTAATCGCACTATCTACCATATTTTTATAGATCATTTTTTTGCTTTCTTCGCTAAGCCCTGTTCCGAGTCCAGTTTCAAGTTCTTCTAATTGAGATTGATATTCTTGCTCTCTCCGTTCTTGAGTTTGTTGGATTTCTTCGGGTGTGTTGGTTTGAGAATTGAAATCACTCAGCTCTTGATTTGTTTGAGCTAATCTTTCTTGTCGCATTTCAGCTGGCGTTTTTTCTGGTTGAGCTTGAACTGGATTTTCCGTTTCATGGCTTGGCATTTCTTTTGATTTATCCTCTGGATTGGTCATAATAAAAAAATAAAATTTGTCCGAATAATTTTTCCGCGATAGCGGAAAAGAATTTATTTATTTCGCCTAATCGGCGGCGGTATATCCGAAGTGACTGGAGTCCGCCTTGGCGAGCGACAGGCATTGCGGATATACCGAGTTATCCGAAGTGGCGCAAAGCGACATAAGGATAACGAGGCGAAGCCGCCGCCGATTATCCAAAATGGAGCGAAGCGACATTTTGGATAACGTTTCGGCATATCTGAAGTTGCGAAGCAATTTGGGTGGAGGCTTTTGTAAAAAGCCGTAACCAGATATGCCGTGTTATATGATGTATGCTTTTCTTTTTGTCTCGCCTTAGCGAGACCACTTTTCTATAATGAATAAATTTTATTTTTGTCTTGGCGTAGGGGCAGAGGGGCTGGGGGTGAATGCCCCGAAGCCAGGACTCCTTATTTTGTTTTATTTCCTTTATATCGAAAAGCTCGTCTAAAGCCAGCGTCTTCAGCTTCTTTTACCGTAGCACAATAAAATTCTCCTTTTTCTGGTTCTATTTTTGTTTTGTCGTATTGCTGATCAAAAGGTAGGTGATAAATTTTTTCTTTTGACGATCTACCAATGTTACACTTTATTGACGGATACGCTCGATCAAATTTGTGATTTTCTTCAAGCTGGATTCCTAATTCTTTGGCAAAACGCCTAGCTAAATCTGACAATGATGTGGTTGTATAAAAAATTGCTTTAATATTAAGATTCGGATTTTCATCTTTATATTGAAAAACTGTGCCGAAGAATTGGAAAATATGTTTTTCATAAATTGTTCTGAAATGCGACCAATTTTTACATTGAATCACTACTAATTCTTTGCCTTTTTTACAAATTAAGTCACGACCCAAATCCTCAAAACCTTTAAAAATACCAACATAATCAACGTCATAACCGTCTTTTTCAAATAAATAACCCACGTATCGCTCATAGAGTCGCCCAATAAGCCATTTTGATTTTGGTCTTTTCCAAAATCTATCTAGCGCCATTTGATTTCTTTTTATCGATGGTAACTTGCGATACTCCTCCTTTGTAAGAAAGTTTGTAACTTCGTCTTCTTTTTCTTCTTCTGTCCAATCTTCGTAAATTTTTCTTTCTTCATCGGTGCCGATATCAACTTCTTCTTTGAGGTCAATCAAAAATGGGGCGATAGATTCATAATACTCAACCAAGTAAAGTGCTTGCCTCTTATCTTTTTCAGCTTGGCGCCTTAGGCGAGAATATTCTTTTATAACATCGCTAGCACTAACGGCTGGTTGTTTTTTATATTTCAGAAAATCGACCATTTGCTTATCTTGTAATTCAAAAAAATCATCATATGCTTTTCCAAGCCAAGGAAATCCTATCTGTCTTTCTTTTGCCAATTGTTTAATTGCCTCTTTTGCTTTTTCGATTTTCTGATCTTCGTTTTTAAGATGTTCGAACACCTTATCAAAATTTGCCCCAGTACTCTGGAGTTCTTCCATTAATTTTTTCAGCTCGGCTTTTGTTTGATCGTAATATGACATGATATTTAGTTATATGCTTTTTGAATATCGGCTATAATTTGATCTTTTACAGCAGTTTTATATTCGCCCTTGGCATTATTAATATTTTCTGTATGTTTACAATTTGGAAAGTTTGAACAGCCAATAAAACTTCCGTATTTACCTTTACGCGTTACAAGATGCCCTTTTTTACAACTTGGACAGTCGCTTAAATAATTTTTAAGATCACCAACTAATCTGACATTTTTCTCTGTAAAATATTTTTTAAGAAATCCTTCTTTTTTCTCAGAATCAACCTCTTCTAATTTAAGCTGATATTTTTTTATTTCGCCTTGAATGTCATATTCTCTCTGAAAATCACTTAAAACCTGATCACGGATTTTAGTCTTGTGTTTTTCAATAAGTTCTCCAATCCATGAAAAGACGGAACCGATAAGCCATATCGCTATAAAAAATCCAATTATGTATAAAATTTCCATATAATCTTATTTATAAATCGTTTCCGTAGCGTAGCGGAGGAAACACCATATACCCCCCCCTCTTAAAAAATAAAAATAAAATTTGTTCATTATAGAAAAGTGTTAGGCGTTAGCCGTAAAAAGAAAAGCATATTTCATATAACGT
>CAZPVP010000050.1:0-5154 GCA_964590345.1 uncultured Gammaproteobacteria bacterium
TCGACCCTTAAATTTTTGGGGGAACTCCTGGAAATAGTAAATATTGATATTCGGATATTTAGATGCTAAATTAGTATAAATATCTCTAAATATACTAGCTTTTTCAATCACATTGACATTGTAAAAATTTTTTAACTTATTCATGTCCTTTGTTAAGTCAAAAATGCTATATATTGTATCTGAAAGTTTATCAAATACATCTTCACTGAATGATTTCGCTTCTGTGGCTTGGAATATAAATAAATCAATTGAAGGATTCTTTTTGATTTCGCCTTTATTGATTTCTTTTTCTAAAATTAGATTATCGTTCAAAAAAATAAAAAATCCATCGATGCCCCCGTCATCTCCACCACCAGTTTTCCCAGATTTTAGCTCATCATTTGATAAATCAAAATTCTTTAACAATTGCTCAAATGTAAAAAATTCAAAAAATTCTGATTGTGAAAATTCATCCACTTTCTGTTGTTTTAGTATTGTATTTAATAAGATAATGTCGTTTTGACTCATAATATTAAAAATAAATTATCTTTAATGCCTTAAATGAAGCTTTGGATATTTTATGTTCCCACCTCCTGACAAATCCTTAACCGATTTTTTAATTTTTCAATTTAGAAATTTTTCATAATATTTATACCAATTCATAAAAAAATAATCAAGCAAGAGAAATTATTTCAAAAAGTAAAGTTTACCCTCGAATTGCGAAAATCGGATAGCTGTTCATCTCTGAAGGAAAGTTCGAACCTGGATTATGAATAATGCACATTAGAATTGGTTTGATTATATTAGTGCACAATTCTTATCGCTTGGATCAAGACTTTAAAAGTCAGAATCAGAAAGCTGGAGCCGATTGTTAAACACCTCTATTTTGTTTCAATTATATCCGCAACATATATTTTTGTTTTTTTTGTCTTTGAATTAGTGCTGGGACTGAAATAATCTTTAATAATTCTGAAACGCGATTCATTTTTTGACAATCGCATTGCTTCTGGAAGCCAATATTTCATTAAACCAAAAGTTTCAAATAATAGATTAGCGACTTCTGTTGCTGAATTTCTTTTAAGAACAAACCTACTTAGCAATTTATCTATTTTTTCTTTTTCAAAGAACCCGCTATCATAAACTACGAATCTATCAGAACGAGCGGTTTTTTTTAGTAATAAATATTTCTCATCATTATCCGGATTAATATCCTTTCCATTTACAACGGTAAATTCTATTGCGCTTTCAGCACAATTATCAAAATTATTGTCGTTTTTCAGAATAGACTCCAGCCTTGCAAGATTATTAGCAATTCTAAGAATACAAATGGAATCGATATGCGAGGAGTATTTCAAAATTAAATTGTTGTTGAGCGCCTCACCAAACAGTGAACGGACTTCATCCGTATTTTTAAATATTTGAAATCCTATATAACTCTGATTCTTAACGGAATTTAAAATATTATTTTTTGAGTAGTTTACAGTATTAAAAATATTCTCAACTGTATTTGAATCGAGATTATATCCGTGAATTATTTTTTTCAAAAAATATAACGCAAAAAAAATGTCATTCGAAATTCTATTTTTAATGTAATCTACTATATATTTCTTTTCTCGATTTAGGACTATCTGTCTGATTAAATCGTAAAATAAATACGCCAAAAAGAAAAAAACAGAACTCGAAAATACACTGATCAAAATATTTTCAGCATCTTCGCTATTAATAAGTTTAGAAAGTCCTAACATGATTATAGAAACAAGCGCTAAACTTATATATGGTATAATTCGATTCCAGTTTTTCATATTAACTTCTTATAACGCATATCTGTTAAGAAATAAATCTATTATTTCCCCTTTTATTTTTATTATTATAAAACTGATATATAACTACCGTCAATAAAAAGACATCGCTCAACACGATGTCTTTTCTATTTATCCACATATATCTAGGAAAAATTGCCTTAAAAAGCAAATTTAGCTGCATGCAATGAACAAAGTTCAAATCTGGATCATGAGCGGTACAGAGAATTTTTATGTTCCTGATTTAAAATAAATCCCAATCAAAATGCTTAAAACCCATTAGTCGAACCTTATTTTTTCATCTTGTAATATACTATTTTCGCAGATTCATCTTTGCCGCCTTTTACTTTAATAACTAAACCAAAAGGTTTATTTTTTGCTATTTTTTTAATCTTTTTCCAATTTCTAGAAAGGTACCACGACGCTCCACTAGTACCCCATTCTCCCAGACCAGCCACTGCAATCCATACTCTATTGGGAAAAGATTTTGGTACAAGTTTTATAATTACTGCATAATCATGGGTTCCATTGATATTATATATTTTATTAATATCTTCCTTATCGACTATGCTATCTTTGGTAATTTTAAAAAAGTGATTTTCTTCGCTTTCTAAGATATCAATCGTCTTGTAGTTATTATATCCACCAATCGAGCAATATGAGATGTCTAATTTTTCTTTTATATCTTCGTCTGAAATTAATTTTGGCGCATAGCCAGTATTCTTTCCAAAAGACTCACTGATATATTTTGCTGATTTTGTTGCTGTAAAAGAAACAGGGGATGATATTCTGAATAAATTAGTTGTGCCCGGCTTTGCATATGGCCATTCAAGAGGTTTTCCTTTTTCATCATAGCTTTGTCGCAAAATCATTTTGCCATATACGATACTAAAATTATCAACTGCATTTTTCCCAAAAACATGTTTAAAACTTCTTTTTATGTAACACTTTCTCAGCCATTTGCAAAGCTCAAAAATAGCAAAAAATATTAATGACGCTAAAAATCCGCCTATTATGTTTAATATTATCTGTTCTCCTTGGATGCCTAGCGAAAATGACATAAAATAAATAAATTCCTTATTCTTTAAGAATATTTTATTCTAGCTTTATCTAATTCTAAATCTCTTTTTATACACTTTGAAGAAACGAAATGATATATCGCCATGGAAATGTCGAAATTATGAGGATAAAATAAATGATAATAAAAATCCATGGCACCAATCGTTCGATTTTCGTGAATGGCCAGTAAGTCTTTTTACTTTTACCCCTACCCAATATTTCCCATTCGGTATCGTATAGCGCAAGTGGTAGACGTGCCTCTATCATATGAATTACCTTGAACTTGCTCCCATTTAATCCATCGTAAGATCGAATTATTCGGTACCATAAATAACATATGCTTATTCCTGTAACTGAAGACAGAGTTAGAATGGAGACCATTCCTCCCTGAGTCATTTTCGTCGCCACGAATCCAAGCAGGGCCACCAAAGCCGTATTTAATCCGAGAAAAAACTCATTAGTTTTTTGTCGACGATCGCTGACTTTTTCTGCCGAAGCTAAATAAATTTTATATTGTTCCAAAAGATGCTCAATATATTTATCGCCATATTGATCGCTTGTGGACACGAATAGCATCTTTTGAATTTCCTCAGGTTTCATCTGAGTGAATTAATAAAGTATTTTATGTTTGGCCACGTCCAGTTGATAACAAGAACACCATCCAACTCTACTGGTAAGCTTGAAGGGCGATTATCTGTGGTTGTATATACTCCTCGTGTACGGACTCGTTCCTCCTTGGCACATCTTAATTCCCATAGTTGCCCCGAAGCACTAGCAGTATTTTTACTAACCATTGCTATAACGCCATCACATCCTTTGATTCTTGTTCGGCAGCGATTTTTCCATTCATTATCCCATGGTTCTTTTACTGACATATCAACAAACTCAAAGGGAACCTTATCATTTTTAGCTTGCCCAACTAAATAATCTCGCGCCCATTTATCTTCGATTGCAAAACTGATAAATATCCGTTTCATTTTCCAATACTCCTTATTAAATTAATTTTGTCGACCTTTTGGCAATATTAGTCCTTCAACGTCAAGTTAAATATAGTTGCGCAAATTTATTTTTTTATTATATATTATAACGATAAACAACAAAAAACCCTTTTACTTGGTGAAAATTTTTGCCTATTTCGGCAAATATTGACTGCGGAAAACGAATAAAGTTCAAACCTAGGTAATGAGAGATTATGAAAACTTATGGACTCAAGAGTTTTAGTTCTATTTTTTAGATTCACCTTTTATACCTAGAGTTCAGTTCATTCATCATTTGTTTACTATTTCTGAAGGGATTCCCAAGGTCAATATTGTCTATATTCTTCTCAGCTATATCACAAAGCAAGCTGGTCCCTAGCAAAACAAATTCAAAAAGATTATTGACTATAATCTGAAAAGTTGGCGTAGAGCCACCTACCTTGCTAAATAATGAGGCAACTCTTTCTCTATTTTTTTTCTGTTCAATATTTCCAATACGGTTAAATAATACCTCAATTAATCTCTTCGGCCTTTTCTTTTCCCAACAATCATCGCCCGCCTTCTGAATATATTCAGGTGCGAGATGAATTAATTCTATAATTTCTTGATTTGCCCTTTCATCATTAATCCAGCCAGGCGGAGTTGGAATAAACAGATTAAAGTCATCTCCAAAAACACTCCTTGTTGTTCCTCTTTCCCATGGTCTGTTTGCATGAACTACGAATTTATTTCTGTAAAATCGTATCTGATAATGAAGCCATAGTATTTTTTCTTTAAGCTGATCCCAAATTGGATCTAGAATACTTTTATTCCCCGCATCAAAATATCCAACAAGCGAAACAAAAGGATGTCTCTTTGCTATAGATAAATTTCCTATACAAATTGTTTGCAGTGCCCATTGATCTAACAATATCGTACCAAACATATATAGGGATTCAAGATCAAATTTCATATAAGTCGTTGTCTCTCTATCTTTTTCTCTAATTATTTTTAATTCATCTTGCTGTGACTTTCCCGTTGAGATTTTTCCTCGTTTTATTGAATTTGCTTGTTTTGCTAATTCATTTAACTTCCTCCTCCCTGAAAAAAGTCTTTGTGTTATTCTTCTACAATCATGGAGTCGTGTTATAGCATGCACGCTATAATGAAAAAAGGCATAAGGACCTGGAGGAGGCTTTAATCCAGTTAGAACAATCTCGCTTAATTTATGCAGACTAGTCTCCGCTTTATCTGCTAACTCATTTATTTGGGTTTCTGCCAACATAAATTCTCAAGTTATTATATCTGGTTCTTCTCCCGATTAGTTGAGAGATAGGCTGGGAAAAAATGCTTGAAAAAGA
>CAZPVP010000051.1:0-5032 GCA_964590345.1 uncultured Gammaproteobacteria bacterium
AAGGAAGGCATTCAGGGCATTACGCTGGAAGAGCGTCTGCTGCTGGAGCTTTTTTCCCACTGGCGGACTGGCAAACACCTGGATATTAAGAAGATCACTTTGTGTTCGGGTTCGCGTCATCCTAATGGCTCTGTGCCTACTGTCCTCTTCCACGGCAGCGAGGTCGGCGTCGACGACTACCATCCTGACGATGCGGATGGCGACCTGCGCGTCCGTTCCGCAGTTTCGAAAACTTGAATCTTGTACCTTGTAACCTTTCCCGCACTTTCGTAAGAAAGTGCGGGGTTTTCTTTTATAAAAAAATACTAGTTTTTAAGATTACAAAATTTGACAAAATTTAATAATTTTTATAAGATAGGATAATATATGGAATCAGAAAAATTTTAGCACTCTTGACAACAGAGTGCCAGTTATTTTAAAATATTTATGTCAGTAAATTAAGCGAGGTAAGTAAATTAAGTCAGGCAAACTTACTTCACTTAATTTACTTATTTTACTTAATTTACTAAGTCAAAAAACTATGTCGAACTATAAACCTATCAATGATCACATTTTAATTAAGCCAATTGAAGAAGATGAAACAACCAAAGCCGGCATTATTTTGCCTGATACGGTTGACAAAGAAAAACCTGAAAAAGGCGAAGTAGTGGCTGTTGGCCAAGGAAAATTATTAGAAAACGGCCAAAGAGCGCCACTTTCTGTAAAGTCAGGCGATAAAGTTATTTTTAAAAAATATGCGCCGGATGAAATCCCCGGTGAAGAAGATTTATTAATGATCAAGGAAGAGGATATAATGGCGGTAATTGAGTAATGAGTTTTGAGTATTGAGCAAGAGGAATATTTTACTAATATACCAATATACTAATAAACTAACATACAAAATATTATGGCAAAACAAATTTTATTTAATGAAAAAGCCAGAGAGCTTTTAAAACAGGGGGTAGATAAATTGGCAAATACTGTCAAAGTTACTTTGGGTCCAAAAGGACGAAATGTTGTTTTGGATAAAGGCTTTGGCGCGCCAACGATTACTAAAGACGGCGTGACAGTAGCTAAAGAAATTGAATTAGAAGATAAATTTGAAAACATGGGCGCTGAACTTGTCAAAGAAGTCGCTTCAAAAACCAATGATGTGGCTGGTGACGGTACAACCACAGCAACTTTATTAGCCCAAGTCATGGTTAGAGAAGGAATTAAAAATGTAACTGCTGGTACCAGCCCTTTGGCTATTAAGCGGGGTATTGAAAAAGGAGTTGAGGCTGTAGTTAAAGAATTAAAAGAAAATATTTCAAAACCAGTTGCTGGCAATGAAGAAATCAGTCAGGTCGCTTCAATTGCTGCTAATGACAAGGCAATTGGTGAAAAAATTGCTGAAGCTATGGATAAGGTTGGTAAAGACGGCGTGGTTACTGTTGAAGAGTCACAAAGCTTTGGTTTGGAATTAGATATAGTTGAAGGCATGCAGTTTGACAATGGTTATATTTCACCTTATATGATGACTAATACTGAACGTTTAGAAGCTGAATATAAAGATTGCCACATTTTAATTACTGATAAGAAAATTTCTTCAGTTCAGGAACTTTTGCCTATTTTGGAAAAATTAGCTGAAGTAGGCAAAAAAGAATTAGTGATTATTGCGGAAGATGTTGATGGCGAAGCTCTGGCAACTTTAGTGGTTAATAAATTAAGAGGTTCTTTTAATGCTTTAGCAGTCAAAGCACCCGGATTTGGTGACCGACGCAAAGCTATGCTGGAAGATATCGCGGTTTTAACTGGCGGTAAAGTAATTACAGAAGAATTAGGGTTGAAATTGGAAAATACAACGATTGAAGATCTTGGCCAGGCAGGCAAAGTTGTGGCAACCAAAGAAAATACTACAATTGTTGAAGGCAAGGGAGATAAAAACGCCATTGATGAAAGAGTGGCTTTGCTTAAAAAAGAAGTAGCTAATACTGATTCTGATTTTGATAAAGAAAAAGCCCAAGAGCGTTTGGCTAAATTAGCTGGCGGTGTGGCAGTAATTAAAGTTGGCGCAGCTACGGAAACGGAATTAAAAGAGACCAAGCACCGAATTGAAGATGCTTTAGCTGCGACCAAAGCCGCTGTTGAAGAAGGTATTGTCCCTGGCGGCGGTGTGGCTTTATTACGAGCCCGTTTAGCTTTGGATAATGTTGAAACAGCCGATGAAGAAAAAATCGGTTTAGATATTTTGAAAAATGCTTTGATTGAACCAATAAAAATGATTGCTTATAATGCTGGCCAGGACGGTTCAGTTGTGGTTGAAAATATTAAGAAAAAATCAGGTAATGAAGGTTATAATGCACAGAATAATCAATACGAAGACTTGGTAGCAGCTGGTATTATTGATCCGACTAAAGTAACCCGTTCAGCGTTGCAAAATGCTGCTTCTGTTGCTGCTATGTTTTTGACCACTGAAGCAGTAGTTACTGATTTACCAGAAAAAAAACAAGAACAGCAAGATCAAGGTCAGATGCCTGACATGAGCGCAATGGGCGGTGGTATGCCTGGTATGGGAATGATGTAAAGACGTGAATTAACACGAATTTATTACGAATTTTAAATAAGCGTATCCAGTTGTTTGGCTGGGTACGTTTTTATTTTGTTTTTTTTTCTTTTGTGATATAATTAATTCAGTATAAAGTTATAAAGTATAAAGTTAGCTGAGGATTGAAATTTTACTTTATAACTTTTTACTTTTTAACTTTTTAACTTAAAATTTTATGACAAAACCAAATGTTAATGATCCTCAAGTAAAAAAAGATATCGAGGAAAATAAATTAATTGCAGCTATTGGTTATATCGGTATTTTATGTTTAATTCCATTAATTTTGAAGCCTAAATCACAGTTTGCCAAATTTCACGGCAAGCAAGGTTTGATTTTGGTTATTGGCTGGGTAATTAATTTTTTCATTGGCATTATTCCTTTTATTGGCTGGCTTTTAGGTTTTATCGGCATGATTGCATTATTAGTTTTGAGCATTTTAGGCATTATCAAATCTTTGGCTGGTGAGTATTGGGAAATGCCGTATCTGGCAGAATATGCGAAAAAAATAAAAATATAGCTATTAATACTAATTTTGAATTAAGCCCCTATTATTATAGGGGTTTTTTTATGTAATTAATAATGAAATTATGCTATAATTTATGTAGAAAATAAAAATAAAAATATGGAGTTGCTTTATAAAGAATTAAGCTATAAAATTGTTGGTTTATGTATAGAAATTTATAATGCTTATGGTTCCTATCACAAAGAAAAGGTTTATCAAAGACTCTTAAAAGAAAAATTGGATTTAAATAAAATTGGAAATATTTTTGAGCCTAAAATTGATTTGTATTCGCAGGATTCAGGTAAAATTATAGGCTGTTATATTCCAGATTTTTTGATTGATAATAAAGTTATTTTAGAAATTAAAGCAACCAAAATTAATTGCTTTAGAGACGAGGATCAATTATTAAAATATTTAAAAGTAAGCCAATATGAACTTGGTTATCTGATCAATTTTGGCTTGCGAAGTTTATATTTTAAAAGATTAATATTTACTAATGATAAGAAAAAAAATTGTACAAGAATTCGTTAAATTCGTCTAAATTAGTGTTAATTAGTAAACCATGAAGCGTACCAAAATCGTCTGCACCATCGGACCATCATCAAACAATGAAAAAGTTTTAACTAAAATGATAAAAGCCGGCATGAACGTGGCTCGGCTTAATTTTTCTCATGGTACTTATAAAGAGCATAAGCGGATGATTAATTTGATTAGAAAAATAAGCAAGAAACTTGATCAGCCGATTACAGTTTTGCAGGATTTACAGGGGCCGCGTATTAGAATAGGTTTGGTTAGAGATACCGGCGTTGTTTTTCAGCCGGGCGAAAAGGTTATTTTAACCAGTGATCGAAAATATAAATGGCATAAGGACCGTCCGAATAAAATACCAGTTACTTATGCCAATATGCATTTGGATGTAAAAAAAGGCGAAAAAATTTTGCTGGTTGACGGTTTAATTAAATTAAAGATTTTGAAAATTAGAGGCAAAGATATTGAATGTTTAGTTAAATTACCTGGCTTGATAAATTCACATAAAAGCATTAATTTGCCGGAAACAGAGCTTTCTATTCCAACCATTACTGCCAAAGATAAAAAAGATTTAGAATTTGGCATTAAAAATAATGTTGATATGATTGCTTTGTCTTTTGTCCGTTCAGCCGATGAAGTTAAGCAGTTGAAAAATTTAATTAAAAAATTTGAAAAAAAATATCAGCCCAAAAATAAAATAGTTACTCAAGTTGTTGTTAAAATTGAAAAACCAGAAGCAGTTAAAAATTTTGATAAAATTTTAGCGGTGACTGATTGTGTGATGGTTGCTCGCGGCGATTTGGGTGTTGAAATGGCTGCTGATAAAGTACCTTTAGTTCAGAAAAGAATTATTGACAAATGCTTGGAACAGGCCAAGCCGGTTATTGTGGCTACGCAAATGCTAGATTCCATGATTACTAATCCCCGGCCGACCAGAGCCGAAGTCTCTGATGTTGCCAATGCCGTGATTGACCATACTGACGCGGTCATGCTTTCCGGTGAGACAGCTAATGGCAAATATCCAGTTGAAACAGTTAGGACAATGGCTAAGATTATTTTGCGGACAGAAAAATCAAAATATGATGATTTGCAGTTTCGCCGGCTTTTTAAAAGCAAGCTCAAAATTGATGAGGCGATTTCTTCCAGCGCTAATTTGCTGGTTAAAAATTTAAAAGCCCAGGCAATTTTAGTGGCGACTATTACTGGTTATACAGGTCGTATTATTTCGCGTTATCGTCCCGAACTGCCGATTTTAGTTTCCACCAACAATGAAAAAGTCAGGCGTCAGCTAAATCTAAGCTGGGGCGTGGTGCCTTTTGTTTTGTCTAAATGTGAAACTATTGAGGAATTAACTGATAAAGCTCTGACTTATATTAAAAAGAAAAAATGGGTTAAGCAAAAAAATATCATTATTATTGTTTCCGGTTTTCCTTTGG
>CAZPVP010000052.1:0-5022 GCA_964590345.1 uncultured Gammaproteobacteria bacterium
TAGAAAGGAGATGGTCCATCCACAGCTTCCGCTACGGATGCCTTGTTACGACTTCGTCCCTGTCACCGGTCTTGCCTTCTGTCGTCCTACAACGACATTCGGGTACTACCGGCTCCCTTGACGTGACGGGCGGTGTGTACAAGACCCGAGAACGTATTCACCGCGCCGTTGCTGATACGCGGTTACTAGCGATTCCAACTTCATGAGGTCGAGTTGCAGACCTCAATCCGAACTGTGACCAGCTTTGGTGGGATTAGCTCCGCCTCTCGGCTTAGCAGCCCATTGTACTGGCCATTGTAGCACGTGTGTAGCCCAGAACGTAAGAGCCATGCTGATTTGACGTCATCCTCGCCTTCCTCCAGCTTAAAGCTGGCAGTATCCTATGACAAATTTAACATAGGACAAGGGTTGCGCTCGTTTCCGGACTTAACCGTACATCTCACGACACGAGCTGACGACAACCATGCAGCACCTGTCACCCGGCTCCTTGCGGCACTCTCGGCATTACCCGAGATTCCGGGGATGTCAAGCCCTGGTGAGGTTCCTCGCTTATCGTCGAATTGAACCACATGCTCCACCGCTTGTGCGGGTCCCCGTCAATTCCTTTGAGTTTTAGCCTTGCGGCCGTACTCCCCAGGTGGGACACTTAACGCGTTAGCTTAAGTAAAACGACACTGAAAGGGTCGATACTTCCAATGTCTAGTGTCCAGCGTTTACAGCGTGGACTACGAGGGTATCTAATCCTCTTCGCTCCCCACGCTTTCGTGCTTCAGCGTCAGGAATGTTCTAGTAAGCTGCCTTCGCATTTGGTGTTCCTGCCGATATCAACGGATTTTACCCCTTCACCGGCAATTCCGCTTACCTCTCCCATCCTCTAGTTTGTTAGTTTTAGTAGCCGTCCCAAAGTTGAGCTTTGAGCTTTAACTACTAACTTAACAAACCGCCTGCGCACGCTTTACACCCAATAAATCCGGATAACGCTTGGGGCACTCGTATTACCGCTGCTGCTGGCACGAGTTTAGCAGCCCCTTATTCACCAGGTACCGTCATTTGTTCGTCCCTGGTAAAAGCTCTTTACACCCCGAAGGGCTTCATCGATCACGCGGCGTCGCTCCGTCACCCTTGCGGGCATTGCGAAAGATTCTTGACTGCAGCCTCCCGTAGGAGTCTGGGCAGTGTCTCAGTCCCAGTGAGGCGGGCCATGCTCTCACACCCGCTACCCGTCATTGCCTTGATGGGCTATTACCCCACCAACAAGCTGATAGGCCATAGGCTTCTCCCAAAGCGCCGGAGCTTTAAATGGGAATGACTTGTGTCCCCCCATTTTTATCGTGTATTAGCCCACCTTTCGGTGGATTATTCACGTCTTCGGGATAAATTACCAATGTGTTACTCACCCGTCTGCCACTATCCCAAAAAAACCGAAGTTAAAAGGGATCGTACGACTTGCATGCCTTAGACACGCCGCCAGCGTTCATCCTGAGCCAGGATCAAACTCTCAAAAATGTGATAATAAAGTTTATCACGGACTTATTAGAGTTCCCTTAAAAAAGGGAAAAAGGTTTATTGACGATTCTATCACTTTTTAGTTGTCAAATTTCACAAAAATTTTCTTCTTAAATTTTTAAAAGAAGAAAAAACAGGGAAACTCCATTGCCCATTAAATTATGCCGCGCCACAGCATTTTTAATAGATCGAATTCACCTGTTTTTTCTCCTCCTCTCCGAAAGCTTTAGCACGGGAGAGATATCACTGAAAAATTTTATTTAAAGTAAAATGGTATTTTAAAGATTACTTGTAAGATATTAATATTGTAAATTAAGTAAAAAAAAATGTCAAGTATTTTTATATTAACATATTTTCAACAAAATATTGATAATTATATTATAACAATAAAAAATAAAAATGTCAAACTGGCTTCTTTTTCTTTTTTTCTCTCCACTCTTTAATTTTTCCATGATGCCCAGATAAAAGCACTTCTGGCACTTTCCAATTCTTAAATTTCTCTGGTTTTGTATATTGGGGATACTCTAATTCATTTTCTTTGGCAAAAGATTCGTCTTGAGGTGATTCAATGTTGCCTAAAACGCCTGGCAAAAGGCGGGTAATACCGTCAACCAAAACCATGGCGGGAATTTCTCCACCAGTTAAAACATAATTGCCAATAGAAATTTCTTCATCAGCCAAATGCTTTATCACTCTTTCATCAACACCTTCATAACGACCGCAAATCATAATCAGCTGATCATATTTTTTTAAGCGTTTCAAGTCTTCTTGAGTTAAGGTTTTGCCACGCGCTGAAAATAAAATTACTCGACTCTTTTTTTTACGTCGAATTGATTTTAAAGCCTTATAAATCGGTTCTACTTTTAAAACCATGCCCGCTCCACCGCCATAAGGAGTATCATCAACTGATTTATATTTATCTTCAGCAAACTGACGCAAATCAGTTATTTTAATATCAATAATCTTTTTATCTTGAGCACGCTTAATCATGCTCAAATTAAAATACGAGTCAAAGATGTCGGGGAATATTGTAATTATGTTGAATCGCATATGGCTAATAGCTTATGGCAAATGGCTATTAGCCATATGCCATTTGCTAATTTAATTATAACAAAAAACCATAAAATTGTGGCTTTTTTATTTTATTTTTAATAATTTTAATATAATGGGTGACCAATTTTATAACTATAAATAATTGAATCGTCAAAATAAACAATTGAATCTTGATAATCATCGCCGTAAAAAAATTTTGCCTTTGAAGCTTTTATCGGCCTTAAAACTAACGGATTATCATATCTATTAACATAATACAAATTGGGATCAGTTGCACCTTGAATAATTTTGCCCTTTAATTCTTCTAACCTGGGCTTATCTGTGAAAATTTTTTTATTATTATAATCATAAAAATGATAAACCATAGTAATTTCTTTGCTTTTAGGATCTGGAATATCTTTATAATAATTACTGGACTCTGGCTTGTTAATCAAAGAATTGATTCGGTCTTCGGCTGTAGCACAAACCGGCTTTATTCTTGCCCTATTTAATTCATCATACAAACCTTGGCCAAAAACCATTTCATAATTACAAAAACGCGCATCAATATCTATATTTTTAGTTAATTCATTAAGTTCGCCGCTTATTAAAGATTGCTGCATCATTGTTCTTTCAATTGGCGGGACATAAGGCTGATAAAAAATATAATTACTTAAATTCTTGTTTTTTTCCATATAACCACTTAAATAAGCAGGTGAAGAAGGAAAAGCATGATAATGGTAAGCACCTTTTTCAACGCTCCATTTTTCACAATTATCCTGGCAGATGTGCCCGCCGTATTGATCAACAGGTCCCGGGTGAGCCAAGGTTAGAATGGGCAAAGCAATAAAATTGAAAATAATAAAAAAGCACAATCTTTTCATAAATAATCAAATTAATATTTATAAAACGCTATTATTAACTAATAATAAATTATCAAAACCACTATCAAAAATCAAGCAAAAACAAACCCCGCCCAGTCGAATGACTGGGCGGAGTTGTTTTATCTAAAAAATATAAATTTAGATTTTTAGATCATCAACTACGTCTGTTTCAACGTCAGCTGACTTGCTAGATTTTTGTGAACCTTCTGGTTCATGAATTCTCAAGTTAACACGTGCATTGTTTTTCGCCCCAACAATTTTCAAAAGCGTACGAATTGCTTTTGCTGTGTTACCTCTTTTACCGATGACATAACCCATGTCTTCGGGATTGATGTGAAGAGTCAATAAAACTCCCATTTCATCAACCTTTCTTTCAACTTTAACATCGTCTGGATGAGCTACGATGTTTTTTACAACGAATTCTACGAATTCTTGATCTACCATTTTTTCTGCCATAGATTTAAAAATCCTTGACTCTTTTAATCGGAACAACCAGATTAAAAGTTTTAATTTTTAAATTTAACCTGATAATTAAATTAACAGGTTATAATTATTATAGCATACTGACAACAAAAGTCAAGAGTAAAATTGTTAACTTAATTACGAAAACTTTACCAAAAAACACGAAAATTATATTTCGTGTTTTCGTGATTATTAAGCACCACCAGTAACAAAATTTAATAATTCATTATTTATTATTATTTTTATCATCTTCTATGTTGTCTTTCGCTGATTTTTCTTCTGCAGGAATTCCTTCCTTTGATTCTTGCCTTGCCTCTTTTTTGGGTTCTTCTTTTTTCTTTTCTTTTGCCTTATCTTCTTGGTCTGCTACTATTTTATCTTCTTTAGATTCCTCTTTTTGTTGAGACTCCTCTTTTTTTGTTTTTTCTTTTACTGGCTCAATATTCTCTTTATCCTCCTTAACTTCTTTATCTTCTTTGGGTTCTTCTTCTTTAGCTTCTTCTTTTGGAGCTTCTTCTTTTGATTTTTTTGCGGATTCTTGGACGGGAGCTTCTGGCTCTTGAGATTCTGTGGGAGCTGGCTCGGCTTTTTGTTCTACGCCTTGGGGCTCTGCTGAAGCTGCTTTTTCTCCTTCAGCTGTTTCTTCTTTAACTTCAGCCGGTTTTTCAGCTTTTTCTTTTTCTTCTTTTTTTGCCAATCTTCTTTTAGATAACTTTGAAACTTTTCTTTTTTTACCTTCAACAATACCTTTTTCTACCAACATATTCCAAACAGTATCAGAAGCTTGAGCGCCCCGATCTAGCCAATATCTAATCCTATCGGCTTTTAATTCTAATTCTTTGGTTCGGGGATTATAAAAACCCAAGTTCTCTAAATAATCTCCCCAAGGATCTTTAGTTTTTTCACAAATAATAACTCTATAAAAAGCCTGATTTTTCTTGCCTTTACGAGACAATCTTATACTTAACATATTTATTAATTAATTCATTAAAAATGAGAGCAGAGACGGATATAAAAATTCTAATGTATTTTTAAATATTTGTCAAATGTAAAATTTATTATCTTAAATTAATAAACAATAAAAGTGTGGAAGGGATGTGATAATGTCCTATTAAGAGGAAGTTAAAATGTCCTCTAA
>CAZPVP010000053.1:0-4965 GCA_964590345.1 uncultured Gammaproteobacteria bacterium
AATTTGTTTTACTAATCAATCTCAGCAGAGCTTTGTCTGGCTTTGCGGGGAATAAAACATGAAAAAGATTTTTATTTTTTTATTCTTTTTTGCTTTAAGCGGTGGTTTAACTGCGATCTTGTTTGTTTTTTCTGTCCAATCTCAGGAAGGACAACCTCCGGTTGCTGTGATTGAAGCAGACAAAACCTCAGCTTTTATTGGGGAAGAAATTGTTTTTAGTGGAGCCAATTCTTATGATCCCGACGGAGAAATTATCTTTTATCAGTGGTGTTTCGGTGATGGAGAAACAGCTGAAGGGCAAACTGTTAGTTATAACTATTCATCGGCTGGTAACTACGATATCACTCTAACTATTTGGGATGATTTTGAATTTTCAGACTCTAAATCAATTTCTATAACAATCCAGGAAGAATCCCCAGCCAATCAACCTCCTACTTCTAGTTATCAGGTGCCCACCACTGGACAGGTTGGAGAAAATATTAATTTTTCTTCTCAACCTTTTGATCCCGACGATAATATAGAATCTATTTTATGGGAATTTGGCGATGGCGCAATTTCTGATCAAGCTGATTGTTCTTACGCATATCAAGAAACAGGAACTTTTTCTTGGACTTTAACTATTACCGACGACCAGGGAGCGCAGGCGATTTATAGCTCCAGCATTACTATTTTTCCAGTCGAAGAAGAGCCAGAAGAAATTGAAGAGTCGAAACCCCAGCCTTCGTTAGAGGCTACGGAGGGAGAGCCAGTTCGCTCATCTGACGTGAGCGGGTCAGCTCAACCTGAAATGGATGAGCCGAAATCAGAACTTGAGCCAAGGCCAGTTCCTAAAAAACAGGAACCAGCTAAAACTTTAGAAGAACAGGGAGCAGTTTATTTGCAAAATCAGAACCAAAACTGTCCAGAAGAATATGTGCAAAAATTATTAACTGAAAAAGCAACGTTGGAAAAGCAAGTCCAGAACATGGAAGCGCAACAGCAAGAAGCAAAAAAGATAATCAAGAATTTCACTAAGCAAATAGATAATCTGACCGGCCAGATAAACAATACCCAACAAGACCTTGATATCAACAAGCAAACCCTTGAAGATGTTAAAAAAAGATTAGGGGAAATTACTAATCGGCTTGATAATTTAGATAATGAAATCAATAAAGTGCACGAGAGGATACTTGAAATCTTGAACTTTTTTGCTCACGGAGAAAATAATATATCAGTTTATCAAGGCCAAGATCCATTGGCCGATGTTAATTCTGGAGCTGCCTTTGGCTGTGGAAGAGAAGGAAGCAATACCTGGATAGTTATAAAAGGAAGTGCGGGAGTCCGCCAATTTCTAAAAATATCTAGGCAATATTCCAAAATCAGACAAGAGTTGCGAGAGCTGGAGAAGAAAATACGAGAGCTTGAAAAAATGAGGCCAAAGTTAGAAAAAGAGAAAAGCAAGTTAGAAAAACAAAAAACCCAATTAGAGACCACTATTCCACAAGAAGAAGCAAAACTAGGGGGATTAAAAAGCCAAAAAACAGAATTAGAAGCAGAACAAAAAGCTGAACAGAAAAAACTTGATGAATTAAATCAACAAGCAGAAGAACTTAACAAGAAAATAGCCAGGTTTAATGAGCTTGCTGAACAATGCGGTGTCAGAGCCGGAAAGGCGTTAACTAATGCTAAAGAAAAACTTGGCAAAATGCCCCCTTCGGCTAAAAAAGCAGCTGAAAAAGAATTTGATAAGCAGGCAAGTGATGAAGAAAAAGAAGCGTATAATGATCCTTATAGTATGGACGAAAGTCAAGGAGGATTGATTGTTGGAAAAACAGCTGATAAATTAGAAAAAATAATGAAGGAAGTTTCTGAATGTTCACCGGGCGATACAAAAAAAGTTGATTTAGAGGAAGAAGACAGAGAAGTAACAATATTAAAAGGTATTGAACTGATTAAAGTTTCTAATGCAAAAGGGATATATGGAGTTTCAGAAAAAACTTGGAAAGAAGTAGTTGGGGGCATAAAAGAAGGATTAAATTTTGTAGGCGAGGTTGGTGAAGCAGGTGACATTATCGGGCAAAACCCTTTAAGCTATTTATACGGAAAATATTTTCAGGGCCCGGCTACGGAAGCTCTTATAAATGCAATTGAACGCTTGCGAGAAAAAGATTGTCCAATGTGGATTCAGTTAACATATGGGCCAATTTGGCAAATAAAAACTACGGAAATAACTAATTATACCGATATTTATCATTGCAAAGACGGTACTTGGCAGAAACAAAAAACAGAGTTATCAAAAAGCTACGAACAAGGAAAATGCGAAGTTTTAAGCCGGGAAGAAAGTTGTAAGTATGAGTTGTGTACTGCTGCTAATATTGTGGGAGAGGTAAGTGGCACAAATAATAACCTCAAAAAATTTGTATCCAGGCTATATCAGCAAGAAATAAACTGGTCTTATTGTAGATATTGTCCTCCAGAGGCCTGGGCAACAGCTGTTCAAATAGCTATAGAATCCCTATTCTCTAATGAAGGGCCTTGTTCAATGTCTTACTCAGATTATAAATTGGGCAAATGCCCTGGAGAGTATAAATAAATTATGTCTAATTTCGTAAACAGATCAATACTTAAAAAAGTGATTATCGGAACGATTATTTGGTTTATTTTAACCATGATACTGTATAGCGTGAGTTATTTTATTCATCAGGACATTCTAATATTACTTACTGGCGGGGCTCGAAATTTATTTATTGTATTAGTAATAACCTTCATTGCATTTTTTATCAGTTATGCTTTGCCTCAAATAATATTTACTAAATCAGAAAAAGAGCCTCTTATTTCGGTTTATATTCTTCAGCTAATTCTTATTCTGGTTCTGACTGTTTTAGGGTATGTTATTGTATTTAAGCTAATCTGGGGATTTAATATCTGGGAAGTTGAAATGAAATTTACTTCTGATATTCAACAGGCAATTTATATTAGGTTAATAGGATTTATCGTAATTAGTTTAATTAGCGGTTTTTTAGGCCTTAAATGCGGCCGATATTATCGTTAAAAGTCATGAAAAAAATAATATATTTATCTATTATGGTATTAATATTGATTAGCTTGATTTTGATTGGTGGAGGGTGTAGGCAAAATAAAAAACCTTCTGCGTCGCCAAGCGAAGCAGTAGACATTTATACTAAATGCACTTTGGGTAGCATTTCTAGCTGTCCTGATTCCGATAACCCTTATAGTGTAGCTAAACAATATTTAGTTTCTGGCTTGCAAGAAGAACTGAATACGCCTGGATTTATTCCGATGAGTTATTGTATTCAGGACGGACCCAGTGAAGTAAGAATTGATTCTGAAAAAATTTCTAATAATATTGCCGAAGTTATTGTGAGTGCTAAATACGGAGAATGGCAGAAAATGTGGAAATTTAAACTAATTATTGAACAAAGAGAGTGGAGGATAGCCGAGATTATATGCGCCCCCTTTCCTGAAATTTATGCCAATATTGAATATGGATTTAGCTTTGAATATCCGGAAACTTGGTACTTGGGAGAGAATAGCCCGGAAGTTATTTATTTGTGCAATATTCAAGAAGATCTTGATCAGAATTTCTTAAATCCTAAAGGAGTAAGGACAGAAATTCATGTTTTTGATTACGAGGGCGCTTCTAGCTTAGAGCAATGGATAAGCCGCTCTAAGTTGGCCCAAGAGCCGTTAAACCGGGAAGAGATTAATATAGATGGTTATCGTGCGCTTCAAGATGAATATTCACCAATTAACGATTCACAGGGAAATTTAATTTCTGTTTATATTGCCGGAGAAAATCATATTATCCAGCTTAAGTATTATGGCCAGAAAGACAATTATTATATGCAATTGAGTGATTTTATGCGGTTAGTGGATAACTTTAAGTTTGATTAATAATTAAGCGATATTTGTTAAATTAATTTTTATTTGGATATGAAAAAAGCGTCAACTTGTTTGTATAGTTGACGCCTTGAATTAAGCGTATTATTTTCCAGTCAGCCAATTTTTGGTTTTTTTCCAGCCATTACTGGAAAACAAAAATATCAAGCCAACACCCAAACCAGCGATCAGGGTAAAGGTCAACAAGGCAAGAGCCAGAGCAGCAATCAGGCCAACGCTCAGGCTAGTACCTAGACCAGCGCCCAAGCCAAGGGCCAGAGCAACGCCTAAACCAAAAATCAGGCCAATATCTAAGCCAAAGACCAAGCCAAAGACCAAGCCAAAGGCCAAAGCAGTGATCAGACCAAGAGCCAGAGCAAGGAACAGGCCCGTGCTTAGACCAAAAAAAATCAGATTAACGAGCAGACCAAGGATCAGACTAAGGATCAGACCAGGGATCAAATCTTTGTTATCTTGAATGCTTTTGTGCGTAAACAAAAATACTAAAGCAAGTGTCAAGATAAAGACAGAAGGAATACTCCATAAATTAGATACTGGAAAGGGCAACTGAATTATTACATCTTCGTATCCTTTAGTTTGGGTAACAACTGGAATTTCGCCACACGCCAAATACCAGATGCCCCAGAAAACAGCAAAAAGAATTGCCACAACCAAAGGGATTCTCCAAAGCATTTTTCTTTTCTGGATTTCATTCATTATTTATCTCCCAAAGAACAGATTTTGCAGGAATATCAAATTGTCCTACAATGTGATATTAACATACTGTTGGCAATAAGTCAATGGTATGTACAAGATGACCACATAGGTAACACTTTTAGGTAGTTAATAGTGAATTCTATAGGGGTTTTGCAGTCCAGTGTTTGGTGAAGTGTCTTCTGAATCTGAAGCTGTATTTGACCAATTATTCAGTAAGATTATGATTAAATTTCTTTGCGTGGGGCGTAAAATTACTCAGATAATAATTAATTGGTTTTTCTTAAAAGATTTGTTCTTTTGAGAAATGTGTATTTTATGAAAAAAATAACTTTATTAATTTCAATTATATTGTTAATTTCGCTGGTATTA
>CAZPVP010000054.1:0-4884 GCA_964590345.1 uncultured Gammaproteobacteria bacterium
CAAATAATAACCTTTGCTCCATTTTTTTTTGAATCCAATGCTATATTTACATGGTCGGATGTAGTGCCTAAAATAGGAGTAGATGGAATTACGGTAGCTCTATTTTTGGCCGTATCCAAAACAAATTTATTAATTTTTGCTATTTCAGGAAGACTTAGTTGAGCAAAACGACTTGTGCCGGAAGCAACCATTAAAACCTCAGCGCCATTATTTAGTAAATAATTAATATATTTTTTTAGAGATACAAAATCTATATGTGGAACTTCTGACCCATTATCGTAAAATGGAGTTACAATTGGAAATACAGGTCCTTTAATTTTGTTTCTTAATTCCCGAAAGTTATTATCTGTCTTGTCTTTTTTCATATATAATTATTAGTTTAATTATGACAAAATTATTTTTTATAATAAGTTATGGTATTTTTCCAAACGTTTAAGAGCTGAATAAACACCAGCGCCGCTATGAAGATGTCCGCTCCAAATTTCTGGCACCCAAGAAAACCTTTTATTTTTTAAAAGCAAAAGCTCTTTTTTAAAGTCAATCTCTCCTTCTTCAACCTGGACCCCCTCTCCGCTTATTCCTTTTGCGTCAGAAATATGCGCATGCTTGATTAAATGTTTAATTTTTTTTATATAATCACTTAATTCTATATTGTAGTAATTACAATGAAGGGCTGCGTGACAAATATCAAAAGTCATTCCTAGATCTAATTCTCCACAAAACTTTTTTATATCTTCTGCTGGGCCGAAACCGTATTGGTGCCATTCTCCTCCTAAATACCAGGGTCTTGGTGGAAGATTTTCTGGCAAAATTGCTAACTGATTTTTTGGATATTTCAATTTTTTAAAATTAACAATAGCGTTTTCAATCATTTTTTTATTTGGATCTTCTGCAACGCTATTTAATTTCATTCCCCCGATATGGATTACCATCTTGGGAGTGGCTTTTGGAAAATTTTTAGCAATCTTTAAGGTTTTATCAATTGTTTTTCGAATTATATCTAAGGATTTTTTGACGATTCTTTCGTTTTCAGAACAAAGATCTACAAGTTCTCTGGACATCACTTCCGGAGCGTGAACTATTAATTCTGAGTCTTTGCTTTTTCCTGTAAAATCAGTAGCTAAGTCTGTTTCTGAACAGTGAAATTCTATCACAGGAGGTTTAAGTACCTTGTATTTTTCAAAATCATGAAATCTACATTTTACTCCCCATTTATTTTTAAAATTAAACTTTTTCCATTTTGATATAGGCATTTCTTTCCTAAAATCGTAGTGAGAAATGTAACTATCTCTTGGGATGTTTCTCTGAAGTTTTTTACCGTAATAATTATGGATTTCATGGGGAAAAACTCCCTTGCCAGGAGATTTGAAAATCACATCTTTAGGTTCCAAGGCTTCTCCTTTATCAAGGCTACGCCTTGCAACGGCTGATTTAGCAAAAGCTTCGCGATTTTGTATTTCTGCTTGATTAACGTTCTTTATTCCTCCAAGGGCCTTTTCTAGGGCGCGTATGTTTTTGGTCATAGCTTTAAATTCATAGGGAAGCAGAGACGCCTTATGATCCGGTCCCTTAGCTACACTTTTTCTAATTTTATTTCCTACTTTTACAACATCTTCTCTATTAAAAGTAATATGTTTCTCTATTATGTTTGCACCCATAGCCGTTGCTGCTATAGGAACGAAAATACCTCTTTCGTGACCCGAATATCCAACTACTGGGGAGTATTTTTTAAGTTTTTCAATAAATTTTAAATTTAAAGATTCGTATGGGGTAGGATAAGTTGAATTAGTAAGCAATAAAGCATAATTGATTTTATTCTTTTTATAAAAATTAGTACATTTTTTTATATCATTCTCTGTCCACATTCCGGTGGAAATGATCAGGGGCAAATTAAACGAAGAACACTTTTTAATTAAATTAAGGTTAGTCATGTCTGAAGAAGAAATCTTGAAGGCCACGACTCCTAATTTATTTACGAATTCTGCAGACTCTTCGTCGTATGGTGTAACGATTAAATCCAAGTTTAATTTCTCGCATTTCTTTTTTATAATTTCGTAATCAGCCTTGCTCAGCTCTACTTCTTTAAGGAGAGGAATAAGATAATCAAAATTCCACTCAGCGCTATTTGACTTTTTTAAAATTCTTTCCGCATAGATTTTTTTAAGGTTTCTTTTTTGAAATTTAACAGCATCAACACCCGCCTTTTTAGATGCCTCAATAAGTTCTATAGCTGTTTTTATCGAACCGTTATGATTAATTCCTATTTCGCTTATAACGTAAATTGGTTTTTCGCCTGGCTTGTTAGTAAAAACTTTTTTTAATTTTTTACTTCTAAATTTCATTTTATATGAGATAAGGCCTCTTTTATTTTTTTATCTGCGTTGGCTTTTTTAGAATATTTAAACAATAATCTTGCTTTAAGTAGATCAAATTTTCCATCAACATCTATTGCGTTGATTTGAGGAACAACAAATCCTTTTACCTTCCCCTTGTAAAAGTTTTTGTTTTTTTTGAGTGATTTCCACCAGGTAATATAAAAGGCCCCGTTGTCGTGATAGAAAATCTGCTGATCTTGAGTTCTTGTTTTTCCCGTTAGAAATGGTGAGTTTTTCCAGTAAGGTTTAATTAGAGAATTTTTCCTAACTAGCGATTTGGTAATCGGAAAATCATATTCACTTATTGCAATTACTGAATCTGTTTTTTTATCCAACATTTTAAACCCATCGATAATGTGCCCCGGTTTTTTAAAGGGACAGGTTGGGAGCATTTGGCAAATTATGTCATATTTTCTTCCTTGTTTTTCGAAGGTTTTCATCAATTCTAATAATGCCTGCAAAACAGTGGCTGTATTAGAGGCATATTTTTGAGGTCTTTTATATACTTCGATTTTCATTTTTTCTCCTATTTCAGCTATTTCGTCATCATCTGTTGAAAGAACTATTTTATCAAAAATTTTAGTTTTTTTTGCTGTATTAATTCCGTGCCCGACAAGGGTCTGGTTTCCTATTATTGTAAAATTTTTTTTAGGAATTGTTTGTGATCCTCCTCTTGCTGGTATGATTGCTAATTTTTTTGTTTTTCTCATTTTATTTTTCTTTAATATTATAAACTTTATAAAAATAAGACTTTTTGTCTTTTAAGAGTTGGTTTGGGGCGCCTTTTTCTATTATTTTACCCTTCTCCAATACTAGTAAATTATCACAATTCTTAACTGTTGACAACCTATGGGCAATAACAAAAATAGTAATTTTTTCTCTTAAATTTTCAATTGCTTTTTGAACTTTTATTTCAGATTCATTATCCAAAGAGCTGGTGGCTTCATCTAATATTAAGAATTTTGGATTTCTGGCTAAAACTCTGGCGATTACAATTCTTTGCCTTTGGCCGGCAGATAAAAATATTCCTCTTTCTCCGATTACTGTATTGAATTTATTTGGCAGAGTTTGTATAAAATTATATATATTTGCTTGTTTTGCTGATTTTTTTGCTTGTTCGTTTGTAATTTTAGGATCGTAAAATTTGATATTGTTTAAAACAGTATCGTTTATTAAAAATATGTCTTGGGGGACATAGCCAATGTTTTTTCTCCATTGATTTATATTAATTTTGGAAATATCTTTATTGTCTACCAGTATTTTTCCTTTGGTGGGGGAGAGGAGACGAAGGATTAAATCTACAATAGTGGTTTTTCCAACTCCAGATGGACCAATTAAACCAGCCATTTGGCCTTTTTTTATTTCAAAATTTAAATTAGATAAAACAGTTTTATCTGCATTATATGAAAAACTTACATTTTTAAATTCCAGATTATTTTTAAAAGTAAAAGATCTGGTTCCTCTAATTTCCTCTTTGTTCTTATCTGCGCTTGTTTCAAGGTCCAATACTTCTTTTAGGTAAGGGATTGATTCATTGATGCTGTGTAAATTTGTTTGCATTTTTTGAATATACTGAAAAATTCTGTAAATTAAATATATTACTGGAACAAAAATTGCAAAACTAAATCCGGGAGTTTTATAGGCAAAAGCAAATACCATACAAACAAAAACTAAACTAATTGGCTGAATAAGAGCACTGGGAATGTTTTTTAATAAAGCAATTTTTATTTTAAGATTTTTAAGTTTTCTGAAGTATTTTTTTCCTATTTTAGTAATTTTGTTTTTAACCAGCATTGCCTTTATTGCTTTTAACCCTAAGACCTTTTCATTAATAAAGTGAGCAACCTGCTTGTTTATAGATGCAGTTTCTTTAGCCATTTTTCTGGTTCTGTACATTATGGGTTTAACAAGCAAGAACAGCAACCCTCCAAATGCTAAGGTAAATAAAGTGATATTTAAAGAAATATTTATTGCTATAGCAGCATAAACTAATAACCCGGTTAGAACCATTATGCTAGCGCTTAAAGTGCCCAAAAGACTAGCGCTTATTCCCACGTAACCTCTTAATATAGTGGCCCAGTGGCCGAGTTTTTGATTTGAAAGATACGGCCAGTCGGCATTTAAAACTTTTCCAAATAATTTATTTCTGGTTTGCTCTTCATAAGTGGCAGTAATTTTTATTTTTATATAATTACAGATAATTAAAGTTATTGCTTTTAAGATAAATAATAGAGTAATGAAAATTAAAATAAATTTTAGAGTGAAATCAATATTAAAATATCTAAAAACATCTGCAATGGTTCTGCTTATTACATCTGCCCCTTTTACTCCTTCTTTGGTAACAGAAGAAATTAAGGGCACTACAGCGTTAATTCCAATACCTTCTAAAAAACCGCCAACAAAACCAAGTATAGTCAATACTATTATTTGAGACTTGTACGGTCCAAAAGCTTGTTTTGAAAGTCGAAAGATTGTTTTTATTCGATTGTCTTTTAGTTTTGGTTTAGGC
>CAZPVP010000055.1:0-4837 GCA_964590345.1 uncultured Gammaproteobacteria bacterium
GCGTACCCCTTATGATGTATTTATGGCTAATTGCACTTCAGATTAGAATTCAAGAATAATTGACTTTTAATCTCTATTTTGCTTAAATAAAATAAAATCAAAAAAGGAGGTAAAAATGACAAAACCAGTATCAATAATAGTTTTAGAAAAAGGAGGCCAATCCATAAAAAAGCAAAAAGTCCTTAGTAAAGGCCAACGCAAACATAGGCGCAAACAAAAATCTGCAGAAAAAAAATTGCAAGGTCTAACACCACAAAAGCCTCGTTCATCTCTAAAAAGCATTTTTGATTTTCCTCGTGCACGCAGTGAGAAAATTCGTAGCCTTTTTTGGGGATATAAAACCATTTATTCTTGCCCCAAATGCTATTTAGAAGAATATCAAAATCAAAAAATAGAGACTAAAGAAGGACCCAAAACAATTTACATCTGTAAAAACTGCGGCCAAAAATTCTGTCTCGATACTTAATTTAAAATCGCCCTTAGGGCGATTTCTTATTTTAGAATATTTTCAATTATTCCTGGATAACCATTTAAAAACTCTTTGGCAGTCATTGGCTTTTTACCTTCAAGCTGTAATTCTAAAATTTTCAAAGCATTTTTACCGCAAGAAACAACAAAATCATCATTCACATTAAAAACTTTTCCTGATTTATGCTTATTATTAATATCCAAGATTTCAACTTTTAATACTTTTACTTTTTTAGCATGCCAATTTGTCCAAGTGCCAGGCCAGGGATTTAAAGCCCGAACTTGTCGTTCAATTTCTTGCGCTGATTTTGACCAGTCAATTTTACCATCTTCCTTTGTAATTATTTTACAATAAGTTGCTTTGCTCTTGTCTTGGTCTCTTGGTTCAATTTCGTCTTTAATATATTTTGGCAAAGTATCAATCAATAAATGCGTTCCTAAAACAGACAATTTATCATGCAAAGAATAAAACGTTTCGTCATCAGCTATATCAGCTTCTGCCTGTAACAAAATGTCCCCGGCATCCATTTTTTCTTCAACCAGCATAATTGTCACCCCAGTCCTGTCATCTCCATTTAAAATTGCAGCCTGAATAGGGGAAGGACCGCGGTATTTAGGCAATAAAGAAGCATGAACATTAATCACGCCGTATTTTGGTATTTCTAAAAGTTCTTTAGGTAAAATAAAACCATAAGATGCAACAACAATTAAATCCGGAGCCAATTCTTTAATTTTATTTAAAAAATCCCGATTTTCTTTAATTTTTTCCGGCTGATAAACTGGAATTTTATTTTCTATAGCCAAAAATTTAATAGGGGAGGGTGTCAAAATTTGTTTCCGTCCAATTTTTTTATCAGGCTGCGTAACTACACCGACAACATTATAATTATCAATTAACGCACTTAAAATAGGCACGCTAAATTCAGGCGTACCCATAAAGATGACTTTAATTTTTTTTAAATTTATTGACATTTTTAAATTTTAATGCTAAACTGATTAAAATATTTTCAAATAGGAGGGAGGCAATGATTTTATTCTTGAAAATTACTCTTGTTGTTGCATTGATTATAATTGCCATAGTAATCTATTTAATGGCTTTATCAATTTATTGTCTTATTGATTATGATGATGAATATTATGCTGAAGATATTGCAGCCATTTTGGATCAGGAAGGTAATCAATCATGATTACCTTTTTTTTATTAACTACGTTGGACAACAAATTTATCCGTAATTAAAATACCGTCCAAATGATCAACTTCATGCTGAATAACTCTGGCAAATAAACCTTGGGCCCTAAATTTCATTTGCTGATTATCCTCATTTAAGGCCTTCACATAAATAACCTTTGAACGTTTTACAGGACAGAATTTACCAGGACAACTCAAACATCCTTCCTCTTCAATCTCTTTTCTTAATGATTTCCAAATAATTTTAGGGTTAATCAAGGTTAAGGGGCCTCTTTCCGTATTTATGGAGACTAAACGTATATTTTGACCAATTTGCGGGGCCGCCAAACCAATACCATCAGATTTAACCATGGTTTCAGCCATATCCAAAGCTAATTGCTTAATTTCCGGTGTTATTCCAGCAATTTTTTCTGATTTTTTCCTTAAAATTGGATTTCCTTCAATTATTATGTTAAGACTTGACATATTTAAAAAAATATTATACAATGTATTATCTCCCTTAAAATATCATAAATTTGTAAAAAAATCAAGTACGGAAAGGAGGATTTACAATGAGGGTTGGAGTTTATATAGACGCTCCGAATTTTCTGGGGATGGTTCGCTCTTTAAACAAAAAAATTGATATTGATAAACTCGTTGATCACCTCACAACAAAAAAAAGGCGAGTCACTATTAAAAGAGTTTTTTACGACTATAATCCTGATCAACCAAGGGAAAATTTTGAAAAATTCATTGGTTTATTAAGATATAAAAAATTTGAAATCCATCAAGTCCCTTTAAAAAAATACGGCGCCAATGCTGAAAATGGCTACAAAAGCAGGACTGACTGGGAACTGGCTTTTTCTATGCTCAAAGATGTTACTGAAAATCAGATTGATGTGATAATCCTAATTTCAGGCGATTCTGATTTTTCAGCCGCCTTGGAGCTTTGCAAAAAGATAAAAAAACGGATAAAAATTGAAGTTTATTGCACAGCAAAGCAATTGTCTTACGAACTCAAACAAATCGCCGATGATTTTTTTCTCTTTGAAAATCTGCCGGAGCTTTATCTGAAAGAAAAAGCGCGGGCAATTACTTCTTAAAATTAATAAGCCATGGGATTTAAACCGTGGCTTTTTTTATTAAAATGGCATGATTTATTTACAATAAACTTTCTGGATCAACATCAATAATAATATTTTCCGGCAATTCTCTTAAAAAATCCAGCTTCATATCCTTATCTAAAGCTTTGACAATTATTTGCCAGCGAAAACGACCGCGGACCTGCTGCGTATGCGCCAATAACGGAGGATTAATAATAATTTTGTCATTTTTAACCTTTAACTTTAAATTTTTATAAACTTCATTAATTTCCTTTTGCCCTCCGTTAAATTCAATGCTTTGGTAAATTATTTTAATCAATTTCGTTAAAGGCGGATAATTAAAAGCTTTCCGTTCCCTTAATTCGTTAATATAAAACGACTTATAATCAAACTTCTTAAAAGCCTCAAATATATAATTTTCCGGCGTAAACGTCTGAACAATTATTTCTTTTTTGTTATTAGCTAAAAAAATTGCCAATTTATTCAAAAGGTTAAAAGTTTTTTCCATACTCTTATAATCTGGCAAATAAAATAAAGTGTCAGCATTAATTACGCCAGTTAGTGATATTAACCGCCAATCAATAAAATTAAAAGCATACTGAGTGCCGATAATAATATCATATTTATCAATTTCTTTTTCACTAGGGCTTTCTTGGTCAATTTTTAAAATTTGGCTTTGCGGAAAATGTTTCTTTATCTCAATTTCAACTTTTTCTGTACCTGTGCCGGTTAACTTTATTTCTGAACTTCTACATTTAGGGCAAAATAAAAAAACATCTTGTTTATGGCCGCAATGATGGCAAATTAATTGTTTATTGGCATGCAAAGTCAACGGCAAGTCACAATGCGGACAAACGGCAATATAGCCGCAATCCTTGCAAGTTGCCAAAGTTGCCAATCCTTTACGGTTTAAAAACAAAAATATTTTTTTGGCCCGCTTTAAGTTATATTCAATGCGGTTCAAAAGCAGCTCGCTAAAAATTGAATAATTGCCTTTTTTAAATTCATCCTGCCGGTCAATAATTTTAACCTGAGGATTATTTCTCAATTTATTAACCTCAAAATATTGCCATTCTTTTTGCTGAACCTTATACAAACTATTCAAAGAAGGGGTAGCCGAAACAAAAAAAAGTTTAGCTTTTAATAATTCTTTCAATTTTAAGACTACTTTTTTAACATGGTAACGGGGGTTAGGTTCTTCTTGTTTATGATTTTCATTCTCTTCCTGATCAATAATTATAGTGTCTAAATTATTAAACGGCGCAAAAATCGCACTTCTGGTGCCAATAATTATCTTAGCCTGGCCTTTTTTTATTTTTAACCATTCTTGCCAATATTTATTCTTGGGCAAATCATTTAAAAAAACCGATGTAATATTTTTATATTCAAGCAAATACTGGTAAATCTTTTTTATATCAGCAAGCTGAGGCACAATAATCACTATTTGCTTGTCTTTGGCAATTATTTTTTTAATTAAAGCTAAATACGACTTTATCTTATTTTCAAAATTATAAATCCTTAATAAAGCGGGATTTTTACCTTGCGAATAAAAATTAACCTTTATCTCTAATTTAGGGCTTTTAAAAAATTCAATTCCTTCCAAAAATTTAATTTTGCTTTTTCTTGGCTTTTGGGGGATTTCAGGGACAATCATTTTAGCAAAAACCGAAAAAGAAACAAAATAATATTCGGCCAAATCCTCAATTAATTTTAATTGCCACTTCATTAAAAAGGGTAGCGGATCAATAATCTTGTTTAAGCTTTTTAAATTTTTATCCTCAAATTCTGAACTTTTTGATAAATTAAAAATAATCCCTTTGATATTTTTATTTCTAAAGGGGATTTCTACTAACTGCCCTTTTTTTACTCGTTTATTCAAATCTTCCGGAACCAAATAATCAAAAAAATGCAAATCCCTTTTTAAACGAGTCAAAGGAATTACTTGGGCAATTTTTTTAGCCATTGCAAAATTTTATTTACTAATTACTAATAATTTAATTACCAATCTACGAATATTTTAGCAGATAAAATATTCGTAAATTCGGGGTAGTTAGAATAAATTTGGTTGATTAATTGTTCATTTACAGATAAATTTTGA
>CAZPVP010000056.1:0-4622 GCA_964590345.1 uncultured Gammaproteobacteria bacterium
CCTCGGTCGCGGCATTAGCTATACTTTATTAGCAACCTTAATTTATTTCGGTTTGTCCACTTTCAAAATATCAAGTATTTTTCAGGGCTGGGGCGATAAAGTTTTGGGGCCTGTTTTGATTATCATTGGGTTAATTATGTTAGGGGTAATTAAAATAAAATTAGGCGGGCATAATGAAAAAATTGAAAAAATTAAAGAATGGCTGTCCCAAAAAGGCTATATCGGTTCTTTGCTTTTGGGCGTGCTTTTTGCTTTGGCTTTTTGTCCTTACAGCGGCGTTTTGTTTTTTGGTGTTCTTATGCCATTAGTGTTAAAATCAACTGAAAGCTTGCTATTGCCACCTGTTTTCGCTTTGGGCACTGGCTTGCCGGTTATTATTTTTTCGTTTCTAATCGCTTTTTCCATGCAAAAAGTCAGCCGGGCTTTTCAGGTAGTTCAAAAAGTTGAAAAAGTCATGCGGTATATTGTTGCTTCAGTATTTTTAATTACAGGAATTTACTATTTACAATACTTGGTTAAATATATAATCAACATATTTTAAGATGGATTACGTTTTAACAATTAACCTTTACAATTTCTTAACATTAAAATCATAATAACAAAACATGGAATTGATAAACTGCATAATAGGATGTGGATAACTTTTATGCAGTTATCAAAAGGTCGACGCATTCGTTATTAGATTAAGTTTTATAAAACTAAAATTATGAATAAAAAAATAAAAATTGGTTTGGGAATTTTTGTTTTAACTTTTATGTTGGCAATTGGAGCAACTTCTGCGATGGCTGCTGACACAACAACAGACAGTAATTCTTTTGTTGGCAAATGCGGACAAACAATCCAAAAAGGTTATGGAATGATGTCTGAGATAATTGCTAATATTTTGGGTATGAGTCAGGAAGAAATCCAAACCGAAAAAGAAAACGGTAAAAGTATCACCGAAATCGCTCAAGAAAAAGATATAGCTGAACAGGCGTTGATTGATGGCATGTTGGAGGCAAAAACACATAATTTTCAAGAAGCTGTAGAAAACGGCTACCTGACGCAAGAACAAGCGGATGAAAGACTGGAAAGAATGAAAGAAAAAATTGAAAGAAAAGTTAAAAATGGCGGCGGTAGCTTTGGTCATAAAGGTTGCACCGGCGGATGCCACAGGTAAAGAATGCGGATTAGGGAGGCGGAGTTAATTATATCCGTCTCCCTTAAAGTAATATAATAATTCTATGCATGAAAAAATTTTGATAATTGAAGACGACGAAAAAATATCTGACCTTATCAAGCTTTATTTGGACAAAGACAGATTCAAGGTAATTACAGCAAATAACGGTAAAAAAGGAATGGAAAAAATTAACAAAGAAAACCCGGATTTGATTATTCTTGACTTAATGCTTCCTGAAATAGACGGATTGACAATAGCAAAATCGGTTAGAGAAAAAAACAATATTCCAATTATAATGTTGACTGCCAAAGATGAAGAAGCCGACAAAATTGTCGGACTGGAAATCGGAGCCGATGATTATGTTGCCAAACCATTTAGTCCCAAAGAGCTGGTAGCCAGAGTAAAAGCTGTTTTAAGAAGAAGCTCAACAGGCACGATACCGGATAATAAAAAAACAATCAAAATAAACGGTTTGGAAATAATTCCGGAAAAATTTGAAGTTAAAAGGTTTGGTAAGCTGGTAAATCTCACCAAACGCGAATTTAACCTGCTTCTGGCTTTTGCCCAACAACCGGGAGTTGTTTTTTCCAGGTCTGATTTGATGCGCAAAATTTATACCTTTGATGATGAGGTGATCTTTGATCGGACAATAGATGTTCATATTGCCAATTTACGGCAAAAATTAAATGACAAAAGCCAGAGTTTAATAATTACTGTTAAGGGCGTCGGCTATAAATTAAAAGCATGAAAAGAATTAAATTTAATTTACAATGGAAGTTTACCCTGTCTTTTTTAGCGGTGGTTATCTTGGCAATGATCATTGTCGGGTTTTCAGCCAATCATTATATTCCTCGCCATTTTCAAGAATTTTGCGAATCATCAAAAGTTGCCATACCCCGCTGCTTAAAAAGCGGGCCGGGACAAATTTTTTTAACAAATATTCACCGGTCATTAATTTGGATTGGTGTTCTTGGAACAGTTATATCTTTATCGCTAGGATATTTTTTAAGCAAATTAATTTTAAGCCCTTTGCAAAAAGTAATGACAGCGGCCAAGAAGTTTTCCAAAGGAAATTACGAGACGCGAATTAATGCAACTACCAACGACGAAATCAATGATTTAATAAAAACTTTAAATGAAATGTTTTTCAAGTTAGAAAAACTGGAAAAAATGAGAAGAGATTTGGTGGCAAACTTATCTCATGAGTTATCCACTCCTTTAACGAATATTTATGCTTATTTAGAAGCCTTAAATGATGATGTTATTAAAGATGAGCTGCAGCGTAGCAGAGCGATTTCTTTAGTGAGGAAAGAAGCCGAGAGATTGATCTCTTTAACAAAAGAACTGAAAAAATTAGCTGTTTTGGAATCAAAAAATTTTTCATTATCGCTTAAAAATGGTGATTTGAATGAACTAATTAAAAAAATAAGGGAAAATTTTGTATTAAAACTTGAGCAAAAAAACATAAATTTGCGCGAGACTCTTGACCCGGAGCTCCCACCCGTAAAAATTGATTCAGCAAAAATTGAACAAGTTGTTTCCAATCTTTTAGGTAATGCGATAAAGTATACAGATGAGGGGGGGATGATTGAACTCAAAACATGGCAAGAAGCCGAACAGATAGCGTTTTCAGTTAAAGATAACGGACTAGGCATTCCACAGGATGACTTGCCATTTATTTTTGAAAGATTTTATCGGGTCGATAAATCGCGAACCCCAAAAGATGATAGTGCCGGTATTGGATTAACTATCGCAAAAAAGATAGTTGAGGCACATAAAGGAAGCATTGAAGTAAAAAGTGAAAAAGGCAAAGGCAGCGAATTTATTATTTATTTACCTTTATAAAGTATGAAAAATTATGATTTAAACGAAAAAATATTTTTTTCCGATGAAAAACCGATTAAAAGGCATTTTCTTAATGCTAAAGGATTTCACGTCGCTTTAATCTGCTTAAAAGCAGGTGTGGAAATACCGCCTCATCCCGAAGACTACGGCGTGTTTTTAACAGTTCTTGAGGGCAAGGGAATTTTTACTGATATTAACGGGAAATTTACTTTAACAAAAAATCAAAGTATTTATATGAAAAAAGATGAGACAAGAGGTATAAAAGCAATGGGAAATTTGGTCGTTTTAGGAATTCAAGACAGGCCAAAAAATAAAAATTATTAATAATAACTAACTAAAAAAATATGATAAAACAATTTACAGATCAAAATTTTGATCAAGAAGTAATACAAAGTAAGAAAATCGTTCTGGTTGATTTCTGGGCTCCATGGTGCGCGCCTTGTTTGGCAATGAATCCAATTATGGACATCCTAGCTGAAAAATTTGAAGGGCAAATTATTATTGGAAAAATAAATGTTGATGAAAACAAAATAACAACTAAAAAATACGAAATTATGTCAGTGCCGAATATAAAAATATTTCAAAATGGAAAAGTTATTAAAGAATTTGTCGGAAAACAGAATTTTGAACTGATAAACAGTGAATTAAATAATTTCTGTGAAGAGAAAAATGATAATCAAGAAAAGCTCAAAACCGATGAAAATACTACTAACAATATCAGCGGTTGTTGTCCAGAAAAAGATTATTGCAACATAGATTGCCGGCCGGATGATGATAAAAAAGAGGATACTAAAACTGGTTGCGGCTGTGGCGGTAATTGTTAGCGAATTAGATAATTATTAATTTTTAAAAAAATTATGAACGAACAACAAAAACAAGATTCAAAATTCGTTAAATTCCACGGCGTGGATCGGGAGCAAATCCAGTGGAATCCGGTCATTGACGAATCAAAATGTATTGGTTGCGGAATGTGCGTTACCACTTGCGGTAGAGGCGTGTATAAGTTTGATTATGAAAGCAATAAATCAAAAGTGGCCAATCCGACCAATTGCCTGGTGGCCTGCCAAACTTGCGCTAATTTATGCCCGGCTAAGGCCATTGAATTTGCCGAGAATAACGCTACCAGAGAAAAAACCCAGAAAATCGTCAGCGATTTTCAGCTTCTGCCAAAAGTTAAGGAAGAACTGGAAAAAAGAAAAGACGAATTAACAGTTTAATATTTATGAAAAATAAAAATATTATATTAATTGGTTTATTTTGTTGCTTATGCATTGCTATTTTTATTTTTGTATTTATAAAAAACAGTGAAAGTTCGCAATTGGCGGCAAATGAACCTCAAATACAGAAAAAAATAAAAGTCGCAGCCTGCCCGACATGTTTTGAGCTAACAAAAAATATAAATGAGGATAAATATGAGATCTTAAAAACCGGCTCCACTGCCGAAAGCCTTGCTCTTTTGCAAAATAAAAAAGTTGATATGATTCTGGCCGGTCGCACGCTCAAACCAAACGAACCCAAGTTAGCCGATATTTTAATTGAAAATGGTTATTCTTTTTTAAGTAGTCAAGGAAAGACGGTTTCTCTTGAACAGTTAAATGATTATAATATTTATACTGAC
>CAZPVP010000057.1:0-4361 GCA_964590345.1 uncultured Gammaproteobacteria bacterium
TATATCTCTTGCTTTACAATTTAATGTTTGTGATGCCTTTAATAATTCTTTTGGGATTAGCGGCCAATCCTTACACCTTAGTTAAGTTAGGTGAATGGCAGCAAAAGCATAGAAAAACCCAGGGATTAGTGATGGGTCTTTTTATGATAATTTTAGGAGCTGCTATTTTAATATTTTTTGTTTAATATGAGCTTTATAGATAATCAAAATCAAGAAAATTGCCGTCTTTGCGAAACCTCTAAAGAAGCGACGAATCATGCTAACAAGTCAAAAACAAGATCAAAAAGGGGCACAAAAACCGTCAAGAAAACCACCCTCTTTATTTTAGTTTTGTTGCTTATTGGCGGAGTTTTTACATTTTACAGATTATCAACAAACTTTTCTTTAAAATCGGCTCAAGATTCTAACTCAGCCTCCGATTTTACCTTAAAAGATTATCAAGGTAACGAGGTGTCTCTGTCTGATTTTCACAATAGAGAACCTGTTCTCTTGGTTTTTTGGGCGACCTGGTGTGCTTTTTGCGCTCAAGAACTGCCTGATTTAAAAACCTTTCACCGACAATACCGCAAGGAAATCAACGTATTGGTTGTAGTCAGCGATGAAGATAAAACAACAGTTAAAAATTATATTAAGGATAACGACATCTCTTTTTCAATATTGTTGGACAAGGATAGAAAAACTTGGAATCAGTATTCAGTCCGGGGCACACCAACTCATTTCCTGATAAACAAACAGGGTGAAATTGTAAGCGAAAGACCCGGACTTACTCGAGTTGAAGATTTAGAAACAATGTTAACTACCCTACCATGAATCAACAGAGTTCTATTCTTCCCGCTTTTACGGCCGGTTTTCTATCATTCCTGGCGCCTTGTATTTTACCTTTAATTCCTACTTACTCTAGCTGGCTGTTAGGCCTTTCAGGAAGTGAGGTTATTAAAAACAAAACACAAAACACGGGGATCAGGTTCAGAATGTTTGTCCATAGCCTTTTGCTTATGACAGGTTTTTCAATAGTTTTCATTGCTTTAGGAGCAAGCGCAAGTTGGATAGGTAAAGTTTTGGCTCCCCACCGTTTATTAGTTCAAAGAATAGGAGGAATAATTATTATTCTTTTCGGGCTAGAGGTTGCCGGCTTTTTAAAAGTATTTAAAAATCAAAGTTTTAAAATAGTAAAGAAATTGTTTTCAAAAATTAATCACCATACCAGTTCTTTTTTAGTAGGTTTAGTTTTCGCTTTTGCCTGGGTGGCTTGCTTTTCTCCAATTCTAGGCTCTATATTGATTTTATCTTCTTTCCAAGAAAACTTAAACCAGGGAATAATTCTTTTAAGTTTTTATTCTTTGGGGCTGGCTATCCCTTTTTTATTAAGTTCTCTGTTCTTAGGATTTTTAATAGAGCGAATTAGAACTTGGAGTAAGGTAGTTAAACTAATCAACTTTTCCTCCGGCTTAATTTTAGTTACTTTAGGGGTTCTGCTTTTTACCGATAAATTTTATAAAATTGTAATTTGGTTAAGCAAAACACTATGAATAAAAAACAACAAACTAACAAACTATTAGAAAAAATCAACAAATTTAAAAAAGAGCACAAGCTTGATCTATCTTCAGGCGAAGATTTATCTATCGCTATTATGAATCTAGTCAGTTTGGAGGAGCATTTTTACTTTACCGGCGCAAAAACCGGTAAAAACAACTACTATGATCTACTGAAAAAAGTTCGAGAAATTAGAAAAGAATTGCTTAAAACAATTGTCAAAGAAGCCGAAGGGGAGGTTTGGTGCATCTCCAAACACTTACTGGCCGCCTCTATGCGTTTGATTGAGGTGGGCACCAAGTATCAATCTCAAGGTAATAAAAAACAGGCTCAATCTTTGTTTCAAAAAGCTTACGATCTATATTCCTTATTTTGGGGAATTAATTTAAAAACAATAGATATTGGCGAAGTTAAGAAAATCAAAGATACTCAAATCAATAAAGAAGATAAAAATAAAGACGGCTTGACTAAAAGATTAAATAAACTGGTTCAAGATTTAATTGATTGCTGCGATGAATAAAAATATAATTTTAAAAATCCAAGGGATGCACTGTGTTTCTTGTGCTACTGATATAGAAAAAACCCTCAAAAAGAAAGAAGGGGTCTCTTCAATTAATGTTAATTTCGCTTCCGAAAAAGCCTATTTGGAACTTAATCCCCAAAAAATAAGTTTAGATAGAGTTAAAAAGATTATTCAAGATTTGGGTTATGAATCCCAAAAAGAAGATGACAAAATAAAAAACAAACATAGAGAAAAAGAAATTCAAGCAATCCGAAAATTACGGAATACTTTCCTTTTTTCGTTTGTTTTAGCTTTACCTATTTTTTATTTCACTTTGGCAAAAATAACAGGCATTCTGCCTCTGCCCGGATTTTCCTTAAAAACAGAAGTGCTTCTCCAGTTTATCATCGCCACCGCTATTATGGCTGTTAACTGGCCCATTTATACCTCGGGCTTTAAAAAACTAATTCAAGCCAAGCCCAATATGGATTCCCTGATAGCAACTGGCACCATAGCTGCTTACGGATACAGTTTGGTGATTTCTTGGTTGATTTGGTTTAGAGCTGGTTTTGAAGGCAACCACCTATATTATGAATCAGCCGCTTTGATTTTGGTCTTTATTTCTTTAGGAAAGTATTTGGAGGCAGTAACCAAGGGCAAAACTAGTCAAGCGATAAAAAGATTAGTCGGGCTTCAACCCCAAGAGGCGAGAGTTGTAAAAGACAATGAAGAAATAAAAACTCCTGTTTCTGAAGTAAAGACCGGAGATATCATTTTGGTTAAGCCTGGTGAAAAAATACCTGTGGACGGAGTTGTTGTTGAAGGTTATTCCAGCGTTGATGAAAAAGTAATTACCGGTGAGAGTATTCCCGTTGAAAAGAAAAAGAGCGATGAGATAATTGGCGCAACTATCAACAAGACTGGCGCCTTGAAATTTAAAGCAACCCGAGTGGGTAAGGATACTATGCTGTCCCAGATAGTCAAAATAGTTGAGGAGGCAATGGGTTCTAAAGCGCCAATCCAGCTTTTGGCAGACAAAGTCTCTTTTTATTTTGTTCCTGCTGTAATGACTATCGCTGTTTTAACTTTTATCATTTGGTTGGCTGTTGGCCAACCCTTTGTCTTTGCTTTAACCGCTTTGGTCTCAGTTTTGATCATTGCTTGTCCTTGTGCCTTAGGTTTGGCAACACCAACTGCGGTGATGATGGGCACCGGCCTGGCTACCCAAGAAGGAATTTTGATTAAAACAGGGGGTGCCTTAGAAATTGCTCAAGAAGTAGACATTGTCATTTTTGATAAAACTGGAACATTAACTAAAGGAAAACCAAGCGTCACCGACATTGTCGAAATTAAAGACGGAATTGGAAAAGATTTAATTTTGCAAATCGCCGCCTCAGTAGAAAAAAATTCCGAGCATCCTTTGGCTCAAAGCATTGTCAATAAAGCAAAAGAGAAGAAGATTGAATTATTAGAAGTTAAAGGTTTTCAAGCCATCCCCGGCCATGGTATTTCAGCCAATCTGGATAACAAAAGAGTGCTTTTAGGAACAAGAAAACTGATGATTGATAATAAAATCAGCCCCAGCTTAATACAAGAAAAAATGAATGTTTTAGAAGGTCAAGGAAAAACAGCCATGATTTTAGCTCAAAACAAGAATATTATTGGTATTATCGCCGTAGCTGATACTCTCCATGAACACTCTAAGAAAGCGGTTAAGATGCTGCATAAAATGGGAAAGCAGGTGGCAATGATTACCGGAGACAATGAACGGGTTGCTGGTGCTATAGCCAAAGAATTAGGAATCGATTATATTCTAGCTGAAGTTTTGCCTCAGACCAAATCAGCCGAGATTAAAAAGTTACAAAGCAAAGGAAATGTTGTCGCCATGGTCGGCGATGGCATAAATGATGCGCCGGCTCTGGCTCAAGCCGACTTAGGTATTGCTTTGGGCTCTGGCACTGATGTGGCTATGGAAACAGGAGAAATAGTTTTAATCAAAGACGACCTAAGGGACGTGGTAACAGCTATTGATTTGAGCAAATACACATTCAAAAAAATCAAACAAAATCTTTTTTGGGCATTCTTTTACAACAGTATTGGCATTCCCGTTGCTGCTGGTGTTTTATATCCTTTTATTGGTTGGCTTTTAAATCCGGCTATTGCCGCAGCCGCAATGGCATTTTCGTCCGTTAGTGTCATTTCCAACGCACTTTTGATGAGGCGACATAAGTTTTGAAATTATTGAATCTTGAAATAAGTTCGAGCTGATTTGTAGAAGGAGCGGGAGATCGGATTCGAACCGACGACCTTCTGCTTGGGAAGCAGA
>CAZPVP010000058.1:0-4061 GCA_964590345.1 uncultured Gammaproteobacteria bacterium
GAATATAAATCCGTTCTATGTTGTAAAGTAGAACGGATTTTTTTTAAACTGTCAAACCAATTTAGAAATTTCATACTTTAACCAATTTAGAAATTTCATACTTGATGAAATTTATTAACTTGAAATAGTTTGTTTTTGTTGAATGTTTTTAATAAACGACCTTCTCCATGGATGATCGACGGGAGGTTTCCAGTTAGATTGTTTGCGTTGTGTAATAGCCGGCAGTTTAACATCAATAATCTTTTTAGGCTTTTCCGGTAAAACAGTATAATTCAAGTAATGATCCTTAAGGTTAATTTTAATACTGCCGTTTAAATGTTCTTCAATTATTACAGCGTCTTTCTTGTAAACAGTAGTTGGCTGTTCTTTGGTTAATTGAAAATACTTGGTTTCAAACATAACTGTATAATCATTGTTAATTTTTCTTTGTGATTGTCTTGAAAATATTTGTGACAACTTCTCCTTTAATTGTTTATTAATTTTTCTGTGTAAATTAGTGTTTCCATGCGGAATCACAGCAAATTGAGCGTTAAATTTAGGAATGTAATGCTCTAAAAACTTATTAGCATCATTAATCGTGGAAATGCCGGCTAATCTCATTTCTTTAAGTAATCTATCTTGTAATGTTCCAAATACTCGTTCCACTCTGCCCTTAGCTTCCGGACTATGAGCGGTTATCGGTTTTATGCCCGCTTGTTTCATTGCTCTTTCAAATTGTGTTTTTAATTCATGATTGTCAACCGCGTTTTTATGATTAATTTTGTAAGTGCTGAATTTATCAAGATAAACAGATAATGGAACTCCATTTTTCTTTAAATATCCCTTCCAAAACTTAAATACAGCCATTACGCTTTCATTGTAATCAAACATAGCGTGAGTAATCTTTCCCGTAGCATCGTCAATGCTTAAAAGCAAACACAATTCTTCAGTGCGATCTTCAAGCCAATGGTGATATGAACCATCAAATTGTTGCATTTCTCCATAACTGTCCTTCCTTGGCCTCCAGAAACGCATTTTCGATTGTTTTCTGGGTTTAATCTTGCGTAAGCCCCACTTAACCATTAAATGTCTTAATGTTTCATCGCTAATTTCTATTTGATGGTTTTCTCGCAGTTTCTCAGAAGCGAATCTGGGACCAAAATCATAATATTTTTTCTTAACTATCCTTTTTACTTTATTGATTGTTTCTTCTGGTATTTTTCTATTGCTTTCTCGGCCTCTATTTTTATGAATAACGCCATTTACGCCTTTCTTGATAACCCTGGCTTTGATGTTTTTTACTTGCCTGATAGTTAAGCCGATTTGCTTAGCTGCTTCCGTACCGTTTATATGGCCGTTAATCAGGTTTTGTATTGTATCATACCTTAGTAACTCTTTTTGAGTCATTGATATTAATTGCTGCTTCATAATTTGCTTAGGTTAGTTTATTTGTTAACGCGACCTAATCAAATTATGGCACAATTATTTGAGGTATGAAATTTCTACTTTGGTATACTATGAAATTATCATTTTGGTGCGACATTCTCGGATTTTTGTTTTGCAAAACTTTTTTACTGTGTTATTATAAAATCTTAAGGAGATTTAATTTTCTTAATCCTTAAAACTTAGGTCTTTAAAAAGGAGGCTGTTGTGACTCAAAATTTTCCTAACAATAAAGAAATTGCAAAAATAGAAAAGAAATTGGATAAGTGGCTGCAAACCAATCTTAATAAAAATAACGTTTACTATGCTATTTACAATATCTTAGATATGTCTGCTCCGCATATCAAAAAAACTTGGCCTGATGGATATTTTGGTATGCCGGGTAGTTGGCAACGCAAAGACAATCATTCAGAAATCGGAGATTTAATTGCTGCGATAAAAGATTCGGAAACTAAGATCCGTCTTTGGTCTAAATACAGAAAGCTTGTAAAAAGAATGCTTAAATTTCCTGATACTTCGCGCATATTATATCATGCTGGCTGCTTAGATCTTTTATTGGAAGCAACAGAGAAAAAAATAAACAAGCTTAAGCCCGGAAGCGTCTTAGTACTTACATATACTTCAGATATAATAGCAATGCTTAATAGCTATTTAGCACATAAGGAAAAAATTCCCTTGATGAAAGACGCAAAAAAAGCTCAGAAATTAATTGAATGTCTTATCAAAATTGTTCTGACCTTAATCAAGGAACATGAGGATTTTAAAGACTGGTACTTTAATAGTAGATCTTTGGTTGAATTCTATCTTTTTCATGGTTTAAAAATTCCAAGAGGATTGCATGGACTTGCTCAGTATATATTGAAAGAAGATAAAGAAAAGCTTAAACGGAAAGGGGAGGATTTTAAAAAGAAGATAAAAAAATTGACGGTACACATTTCCAAAATTGAAAAAAGCTTGTAAAGAATTAAATGTACTCTTTTAGGGAGACCAAAATGAATTTTCTAAGCCAACCGGATAACCGGCTGGCTTTTTTCCTAAAAAAAGTTCCAACCAAATCCACCACGCGACCCAAGATTTTAGATTTAAAATCCGAGAATTTTCTCGGATTTTTGTTGTCAAACCAATTTAGAAATTTCATACTTTGACCAATTTAGAAATTTCATACTTGATGAAATTTATTAACTTGAAATAGTTTGTTTTTGTTGAATGTTTTTAATAAACGACCTTCTCCATGGATGATCGACGGGAGGTTTCCAGTTAGATTGTTTGCGTTGTGTAATAGCCGGCAGTTTAACATCAATAATCTTTTTAGGCTTTTCCGGTAAAACAGTATAATTCAAGTAATGATCCTTAAGGTTAATTTTAATACTGCCGTTTAAATGTTCTTCAATTATTACAGCGTCTTTCTTGTAAACAGTAGTTGGCTGTTCTTTGGTTAATTGAAAATACTTGGTTTCAAACATAACTGTATAATCATTGTTAATTTTTCTTTGTGATTGTCTTGAAAATATTTGTGACAACTTCTCCTTTAATTGTTTATTAATTTTTCTGTGTAAATTAGTGTTTCCATGCGGAATCACAGCAAATTGAGCGTTAAATTTAGGAATGTAATGCTCTAAAAACTTATTAGCATCATTAATCGTGGAAATGCCGGCTAATCTCATTTCTTTAAGTAATCTATCTTGTAATGTTCCAAATACTCGTTCCACTCTGCCCTTAGCTTCCGGACTATGAGCGGTTATCGGTTTTATGCCCGCTTGTTTCATTGCTCTTTCAAATTGTGTTTTTAATTCATGATTGTCAACCGCGTTTTTATGATTAATTTTGTAAGTGCTGAATTTATCAAGATAAACAGATAATGGAACTCCATTTTTCTTTAAATATCCCTTCCAAAACTTAAATACAGCCATTACGCTTTCATTGTAATCAAACATAGCGTGAGTAATCTTTCCCGTAGCATCGTCAATGCTTAAAAGCAAACACAATTCTTCAGTGCGATCTTCAAGCCAATGGTGATATGAACCATCAAATTGTTGCATTTCTCCATAACTGTCCTTCCTTGGCCTCCAGAAACGCATTTTCGATTGTTTTCTGGGTTTAATCTTGCGTAAGCCCCACTTAACCATTAAATGTCTTAATGTTTCATCGCTAATTTCTATTTGATGGTTTTCTCGCAGTTTCTCAGAAGCGAATCTGGGACCAAAATCATAATATTTTTTCTTAACTATCCTTTTTACTTTATTGATTGTTTCTTCTGGTATTTTTCTATTGCTTTCTCGGCCTCTATTTTTATGAATAACGCCATTTACGCCTTTCTTGATAACCCTGGCTTTGATGTTTTTTACTTGCCTGATAGTTAAGCCGATTTGCTTAGCTGCTTCCGTACCGTTTATATGGCCGTTAATCAGGTTTTGTATTGTATCATACCTTAGTAACTCTTTTTGAGTCATTGATATTAATTGCTGCTTCATAATTTGCTTAGGTTAGTTTATTTGTTAACGCGACCTAATCAAATTATGGCACAATTATTTGAGGTATGAAATTTCTACTTTGGTATACTATGAAATTATCATTTTGGTGCGACATAGAGATGTTTCTTTTCTAAGACAGTATCTAACTAAAGAAATGATGGAGAAGCT
>CAZPVP010000059.1:0-3833 GCA_964590345.1 uncultured Gammaproteobacteria bacterium
CCCCTTCCGCCCGCCCGCAGAAGCGACCCTTTCAGATTGGACGATTTCAAGTTTTTCGTTCCGCTTTTAGCGGAACTCTGGGCTTCGCCCAGTTTGGCGGCAAATTCTTTTTTAACATCGGGCTTATGAGAAGTTTCTGTAGCGGAGCGGAAGAAATTTGGGAAATTTGCGAGCCGAGCAAATTTCCTCATAAGCCCTGTTATGTGCCCCGACGACTGCAAGGAGGAGAGCGCAGCGTGGTTCGACGAACGAAGTGAGGAGAAAGTCGGGCGAAGGGGCGCGTTACTTCTTCTTAATTCTTAAATATATGTACTTTATTAATGATGAAAAAAGATAATATCCAATAATCCAAATAATAATTTGCTCTATCCCTATAAATATAATAAATAATAAAAATGTTGGAATTCCTAAAATCAAGGTGAAAATGACATTGAATTTACTTGGTTTGAAAAACTGTTTTAACTCTTTTCTTTTGAAAAGATATACGATAAAACTAATAGCAATACCTACTGCAATCAGATAACCAAATAAATATGGAAGCGTATTAACATTTGGATTGGTTAGTAAAAATGTAAAAAATTGTAAATGTGATTTTGTAGCGCGAGGGCACATCCCACCTCCACCTCCTGTTAAATGACAATAATCTCGACTAGTTTCAGTTACAACAAACCAATTTCCAACTTTTTTAAAATCTTCATAGTGACAATTACCGTAAGCATTTTTACTTTCAATTAACTCTGATTCTCGGTCTATTGAATACGGCTCAAAAATTAAATCTCCTCCAAGGAAATATCCCTTTTGGGTTGACATCCAATTCTGAACTTCTTGAGTAAATATTGGTTCTATATCTTTAAGATTTTCAACACAGACAGAATCTAGATGGGGTAATAACTGCGAATAACTCGAAGTATCTTCTTGTCTGTGAAAACTATAAAATTGAATCCCATATCTTTCATTTATGTATATTCTGTCTCTTGAATCTTGGACATTTAGATATAATTCTCCATATTGGTTTTTAGAAACATTGACAGAACAATCATCATTTATGCATGTTGTATTCTGTTGGAAGAATGAATCTTCAATATCACATTTAATAACAACTGTAGGTTGTGCAGGTGAACAAGCCCAAACAGAATTGGAAAGGGATAGAGCAAATACAAATAAAATTGTTAATAACAGTAATTTTTTCATCATATAATATTCTTTATTTTAATTATTATTTAAATCTTGTTTTAACTTCAGATTTAAGCGCCCCGTAGCCCGATTGCACATAACGTCAGGGATATACGAAGTTTTTCTGGAACGAAGTGGAAGAAAAATTTGGGTGAAGCCCGAGCCGAGGGCTGAACCGTATATCCCTTGTTAGGCGAGGGTTGCTGTAGCGAAGCGGAAGCAAAGCGCAGCGTCCCCTTGAGTATTTTTTGAAAATTTTATCCTTAATCTAAAGAAATAATTTTTGTTTTCGTGAGCGACAGCGAGTACCATATTAAAAAAGGGACAAAAAAGTGGCGATAGCCACTTAATCTAAATCAATATCTTTCCCATCCAAAACCAATGATTTGATAACTGCATTGCCGAAATTATCTACGGCAATCTTTGTGTAGATTTTACCCAAATTTCTTTCAATCTCCTTCCCTTTACCTTCAGGTACAAAATAGCTTTCTATTCCATATTCAACATTCAATCTATTGTCGTATGCACTCTTAACTGTTCCTTCAATAAAAATGCCTCCGCTTGGTTTGTTTTTGTCTATATTATTAAGCGTGCCAATTTTTTGGTCGTTCACATTTAATAAAACATAAATTTTATCATCTTCTTTGAAATCAGAGCCTTGGTAAGTCAGCGTGTCTGTGCTTATCGTGCTGATATCATATCTCAAGATAACATAATCTCCCCTAAATAAATCCCTTGGGTCGACAGGCTGTGTTTTTAGCAAGATTTCATCGCCAGTTTGCAGAGTAAATTCTTTAAAGGCGATAAATCCACCAACGATAACAATCCAAAAAATGCCGATGATGATAAAAATCTTTTTTTTGTCCATCGTATTATGCGTTAAGTTTTGTAAAATCTTCTTTGATTTGTCTTCTTTTTCTTTCCATTGCGATTCCGCCAAGAACCAATATTAAACCTCCAACAATGAAGAATAAAGATCTATCCATTAAATCCCAGAAGAAATCGAAGTATTTGGCAAGTATAAATACTGAAAGCCAAAATATTCCGATGTTTACTATTTTAATATCTGATTTTTGATAGCCAATGTAAATCAAGAATATTGTTAATCCAGCGAAAAGTAAGTTGTAGATAACAGTATAGACGCTTGATTCAGCGGGAAAGAAAAAGAAAAGAAGTGTAAAACCAAGCAGCCCTAAAGCAGCTCCGCTTTCAAATGAACTAGTCTTTGATTGAGAAGGATTAAACAACAAATTAATGACTAACCCGATAATCGCAAGAATTGAAAATAACACTATACCAATCATCAACTGTGAAGACATATCTTCAAGCATTCTTGAATTTCTGAACCAGTAGCTATCAATATAGCCGGAGAAAAATTTAAAGGTTAGTAGAAACAATGAAAGCATAGCGATTTTGATTCCTGCAATGCGAAAAATTCTTGCTATTTTTATGAGCTGTGGTTTGAGATAATGCAAGCCCCCGATACTAAAAAGCAAAGTTCCAGCTGATAGATAAATAACAGGGAAAGAGAAAAATATGTCTTCATCAAAACGACCGCCTCTGAAAATAAACAAACCAATCCAGATAAAAAATAGTAAAGACGAAAGGGCGGCAATCGGTTCTGATCTGAATGCATAAACAAGGGGCAATACACCAATAAGCCAAATTAAGACTAATGAATGCGCGTTAGCGTTAATGTGGTAAATTTGTGCAATCAGGAAAATGCTTGCTCCAAAAAGCAAGGCTCCGAGAAAAAATAAAGAAACCCCGACTTTTGGCAGATTCTTTTTATCATATTTGAATAAATATCCAAGATAATACGCTCCAAAAGTACTACCTAATAAAATCAAAACTTTCATCAAATCGGGAATTTCTCTCCAATTTGAAGCCACAAAAAGTATTGCACCAATTCCGAGAAGAATTGCGCCTATTGTGGAAATCGCCACAATGAATTTATTAGATCTTTCTTCTTTGCTTTTCTGATCAACATCAGTAAGCATTTTTTGGGCTTGTTCTTGGGTTATAGTCCCCGATTCAAGCCACTCTTTGATTTGTTTTTTGTTAGTCATAGTATTGTTATTAAGTAATTAAATTGTAACACTTTATAAACTTTTTTAAAATCCATCTAGGATTTTACTTTTTTGCCCCTTTTTTGCGAGCGATAGCGAGCAGTTAAATAATAAAGAAAACAAAAATTATTTCAAGTCTATAATTAAAATTTTCAAAAAATATTTCGCCTAACGTATCGGGATAAAAGAAGTTTTTCCGTAGCGTAGTGAAGGAAAAATTTGGAGAAATGGCGAGCCGAGCCATTTCTCTTTTATCCCGTGTTATACGCCCCGAGTGGGGCGTAGCGGAACGAGAGCGCAGCGTGGCACGAAGCGTAGCGGAGTGAGTTTTTATCGGTGGCGTCACAGAAGCAGTTTAACCTTATCAAGAATTAAATCAAACTCAGAATATCCTGCTTTCTCATTGAAATGACCTGCATTTTTGACAAGAATTACATCAATACCTAAATTTTTTGCAAGTTTCTCAGCTTGTTCTAATGGAACATAAGGATCATTATCTGAATGTAATACAAAAAAATTTGGACAATTATGTTTAATCTTCTGCCAATCAAAGCTTTTTTCAATAAATGATTTATTGATATTATCAAAATC
>CAZPVP010000060.1:0-3612 GCA_964590345.1 uncultured Gammaproteobacteria bacterium
CAACTTTTTTTAAGCCGTCAGTTTTCTTATAAATTGTTTTTCCTCGTCTTATGTAAGGGCTCATATTGACTATTTTATTTAATTGTGTTGATAATAAGTTTGACCTTGTTGCTTTTTTATTTGTTATTTGTTATAATGCAAATATAGTTAATCACGATAACTAATTATACCATTTGGACACCGCCTGAGATATCGTGATTATCTCGGGCGGTTTTGTTTTATAATCGTGAGGGGTAGGGGTAGGCGCGATTCTAAAAAAAGTTCTACCGATAAAAGGGCGACCAAGCGACCGACGGAAATAAGCTTATCGCATAACCCAACGCATTGATGAATCAGAAAGTGCGTTGTAAAAGAATTCCTAAGACCTTCAGCATATTGCGCAAGTCCTTGGAATCGGATTTAAAAAAGTTTTCACGCGATTTTAAATTTTAAGTCTTTCTGAGAAAGAATCTGAGAGAAAACAGACACAATTCTTTTAATCTAAATCTCTTATAACACGAGGGATATTGGACTCCCTTCGCTCCCTCTGGAAATAGACAGGTTTTTATGACAATAGTTGTTCCAAAATTAAGATACCGTATCGGTCAAAAGTGTCCTTCGTGTAATTCAACCGATAAACCTAAAAAAGGAAAGTTGTTTTTACGAAGAAGTAAGTTTGGCAAATTTCTAGGTTGCAGTTTGTATCCAGAATGTAGGTTTGTTGGTAAACTAGATAATAAGAACGTTCGTTTTAAGAAGAAGAAACGAGCGCAGAATCTTTTTTTGAAAGAAGTTTATCGTGAAAGGGTCGCACAACAACAATTTTTAAAAACTATTTAAAGAACACTATGAAACAACAAATTTGTGATTATATTACGGTTGCTTTCATCCTTATCGGTGTTATTTTGTTAATCAACTCTTGGCTGGAAAAACCAGACATAAATTCTGAAATTGACAATGTCGGCCTATTTGGCGAACCGGATTTTCGTTATTGAAATAAAACCTTTAATTGTTCCGCGACCTTTTTGGTAATAATTCCTTTTTTCACATAATCTTCCCATAGGCCGGCTTTTTCTTCTTTGGTTTTCATTTTGTCAAGTTGTTTTTTTATGGCCAAAGCCCTATCTCCGGAAGCGACACCTTTTGCTTTTAAGTCTAAATCTTTTACTGTAATGCCGGCTTCTCTTTCTTTTACTATGTCAAGCAGTTTTTTTGCCAATTCGGGATTTGCTTTTGATATTTCATCAAAAACATTAGCCGCTTCTTCACGTGATAAATCATTTAATTGGTCATAATACGCTTCCACGCTAAATCTTCTTGATGTTCCCAATGGTAGTTGACCTAAAACCAATTCTCTTATCTTTTCCGCCAGTTCCGGTATCGGCCTTATTTGCATAGTTGGTTCGCCAATTCTGCTTTCGCCCCTAACAAGTTCTTGTTTTCCATAAGTTTGAACACCCGTGCCAAAAACAGCCGGTAAAGCCATCCATAAATCTTCCGCGCCTTCTTCCTGTGTTAAATCATACATATCCTGAATAACCATAGGCAGAAACCTATTTATTATTTCTGTCGGCATATCAAAGTCTTCGCCCACAGAGGTAGTTCCCTGCATTAAACCGACGACAAAAGATGCTATCGGTGAAGTTTTATATTCAAAAAATCTTAAAGCAATATCTTTTCTCGTTAATGGTTTGTATCCTTCGCCCAACGTGATAGTCCTGCCGGTGGTTGAACTGATTATCTCTCCTGAAATAAGTTGTGAAGCAAGGCGAATATACTGCTGAAATCCACCAAGAACATCATATCTTGTGTTTTCAATCTTTATCTTTCCAAAATCAGCGTTTCTTGGGTCTGCGCTAACTTCTGCCCCGCCCATTTTAGCCAACGCAAGCACGCTTCCTGTAATTCCGGCAAACTTGGCTACGTCTTTTAGCGCCTCTTTTCTGACTAACGAAGGAAGTGTCGCGTAAAAATAAGGATTAAGAAGATTGACGCGCGACTTCATTAAACGAGGAGAGAAAAATGCTGCGTTTAAGAATGTTGCCGCTCCCTTAAGTGTTGTTAGGTCTCCTCTGCCAGTCGCGGCATTTACATATTTTCCTATGGCTTTTAATTCTTCATTAGACGCTTCGCCTACTTTCCTTAAAATATCATCAAATACATCAGCGCGAAGTTTGTTTAGAAATCCCGTATAAGCCCTGTTTGAACCTCTGAAAATCTTACCTAAAAATGGTATTCTTTCCGGTAAATTGGACATAATCGCTTCTTCTCTGGTTGTTAAATCAGTTCCCAATTCAGTTAAGGCAAGTTTCGCTTCCCTCATTTTTGTATAGTTCGGCCTTAATTTTATATCATCCATTAGCCCGATATACGCCTTTTCTGAAAAAGCGTATCTAAACATATTGCCAAATGCTTCAGCAAATCTTTTAGGTCTGCCGATAAGAAACACGCCTTGCCTTAACGGTGCGGATAAGTCCACGGAGGCCATAATCGCACGTGGAGTATTTATAATTTGCCCTATTATTCCGAAAAGTTTTTGGCTGAAAGTTCTTTTGTCTAAAATCGCCTGCACCAGTTCGTTAGGGAATATCTCCTTGAATAAGTTAATCTCGCTTTGTCTTGGTAAAGAACCTTCAAATAATCGTAAAAGTCCCGATTTGGCGGATACCTTTTCAAGCGGTGTTAGTTTGGCGGCTTCTATGGTATTAAAAAGAAAATTTATCTCGTCTTGTGAAAACGCTTTTCTTATCGCCTCAAAATCTTTTTTGGGCAGTTCTCCCTTTAACTTGCTTAATTGTTGAAAGAATGTTTTTTCTCCTTCTCCTTTTTCTCCTATTTTGGCTACAGCTCCTACTCTTTTTTTTAACGCTTCACTTCGCAATGCTTTCTGTTCTTTAGTTAGCGGTTCCGCTCCCTTAATTGCTTGAGTTAGTTTTTCTATCGGGCTTTTCGGCGCTTCTGCAACTTCTTTCACACCTTTTACCGCCTTATTCCATTCTTCTATTAGTTGGGATTTGGTTTTGAGAACCTTTGGATTTAGTATTTGCAATTCGGAAATTCTTTTTGGCTCGGTGGTTAATGCTTCAAATTTTTGCAAATCTATAACATCAAATCCTTGTTCTTTTGCTAATTTAACAGCGTCTCCTTGATTATATAAAACTGCACCATCTTCCCATTTTTTAAAAAGATTCTTTGCTCCCCTTAAATTATCAGGTGTAGCTATTTTCGCTTTGGGTGAGATTTTAAATTCCAATACTTCTTCTCCGAACTCTCTGGCAAACTTTTGATTTGGAGTTACAGAAAAACCAAACTCGTTTCCTAATCTCTCCCCATATTCTGTTATAAAACTTGGAGTTCCTGGTTTTACACCACCTGTTTTTATTGCTTTTGCCGATTTCGCAGAAGTCCCGTGATAAACAGGTGTCCCCTGTGCCTTTACATACTCCTCTGCGGTTTTGAAGGAAGTGGGGTCTAGTTCTTTAGAAATAGTTGGTGCGGCTTTGGGGGTAATCTTAGTTGTTTGTTGCAAGTTGGCGATATTCTTGAATAACTTCTCGGCTGTTTTTTCATCTGCTACTTTTACCACGTCATCAGCGAATTGACGAACCAAGTCATCGGCAACATTCATTTTTC
>CAZPVP010000061.1:0-1263 GCA_964590345.1 uncultured Gammaproteobacteria bacterium
CTTTCCTTGACATAGATTAAATGATGCGGCTACCATTAATTATTGAGCGGATACGTAAAAAGGGTTCTTATTAATTCAATTTACTACAATTGGATGGTATAATCTAATTAAATGTGCTAGCTATGTTTTGTTTTGGATAATTTTTGATTTAATAAAAAAGAAGCAAAAGAATGAAATTTTTTTATAAATTATTTCCAGAATTAGCTCAAAAAGAAGCATCTAATTTAAACACTGAAGCAATTAAATTAATTAAAAAGGGATTATATGAAGAATCCCAGCAATCATTAGATATGGCAATTAAAATAGCACCAAAATACGAAAAGTCTTATGTGAACAGGGCAATACTATGGACAAAAATTGGTAATTATCCTCAGGCTGAAGTTGATATTAATAAATCTTTATCTTTATCAAAAGATAACAAAACTAAACAAGATTCTCTTAATAATCTTGCAAATATTAAATTCAAACAAAAAAGATACCTTGAAGCCATACATATTTTCATCGAAGCTTTAAATATTTATTCTGATGATCATGAAATTAATTCTAATATAGGCTTGTGTTATGAACTGTTAGGTGAATGGGAAAAGGCAATACAGTATTATGATCACTCTAACTTGATTTTAGAAAATTTAAAAGCTAAACAAGGTATAAATCGTATTTATCAACTAAAGTATTTTTCTCCTGAAACAAATAAAATTATGCATTTGTATAAAGGATTTGATGCAGCATACTATAATAAATCATATTCTTTGACAGATAAAGAACGCAACACTATTGAAAAAATAATCGATAAAAATGATAATTTAGTTTTTTTTGTAGGGGCAGGAATTTCTTATCCTTATCCCTCCTGTATTCCTTTAGCACCAAAAATTTTGCAGAACATTTTTTATTTTCTATTTGAATTAGATAAAGCTGATATTAATGAATTTTTAGGAATAAAAGACGAAACTAATTTCGAAAATTCTTATGAAAAAGCATATAAAAAATTTTCCTTTGATTTATTAAATCAAACACAGAAAGAAAATCACCAAACCGCAGAACTTCCCTTTGAACCTACCTTCCAAGTTCTTTATGATGTCTTAGGTTTTCCAGCTATTCGATTTGTAGATTTGCTCAAAATCGGAAAGCCAAATTTGCATCATATAATGTTAGCCCATGCATTACACAAAGGTCATACTGTAATTACAACTAATTTTGACCAGCATATTGAAAATGCTTTGTCATATCGCGGGCGTTTGATGGCGGAAGCCACGGCGAAGTACC
>CAZPVP010000061.1:1273-3242 GCA_964590345.1 uncultured Gammaproteobacteria bacterium
AAAAAATTAATTACAGATAATGATTTTAAAACTGCAATTGATAATAAAAGAATAAATGGTACTTTAGCAAAGCTTCATGGCGATGTGAATAATTATGATAGTATAGCCATGACTCTTGAAAGTATAGCTAGATTATCAGATAAGAGTCTATATTATAAAGATTTTATTTTAGATGGAGTGGAAAAAGAAGAAAAAACACCGCATCTATTTAGTACTTTAAGTATTCCAAAATCAAAATTTCTTCAAATTGCATTACAGAATAAAAACTTAATAGTATTAGGTTATTCTTGTTCTGATTTCTATGATATTGTTCCCATTCTTACTTCTTCTATGCTTGAATGTGATGGAATATGGATTGAACATACAAATAGGATAATTTCTAAGCAAATAGAAAAATGGAAAATCATGGGAAAGAATAGAATTATTGTACAACCAGAAGAAGTAAATCAAGACATGACAGCAAAAGTTAGTAGATACTTACTTAACCGGTTTGCTAGCGAATGGCAAGAAAAGTCATTTAATGAAGACATTGTCTCTTTATATAACAAATCATTTAAATCATGGATTTATAAACTACGATTGAGACCAGGTGATGGTCTATTTTGTTTAGCAAAACTTTATTTACAAAAATCTAAATGTAAAAAAGCAGATCTTTTATTACGAAAAGCAATAAAAAAATATGAAGAAGATATTGAACATAATGAATGGCGATGGTTAAGAGCTAAATCGGACTTAGCTTATAATCTTGGAAATATGTCTAAAGAATATATTAAAAATTCTTTGGATATATACTCAGAAATCCAACATTATATTGAAACTAATAATAAAAAAGCATTTTATCCATCACTCTATGCCGGGACTATTGTGAATTTAGCAACACGATGGATAAACACTCCAGATGAATCTGAAGCTATTGAACTCATCAATAAGGCTATGCTAATTGCAGAAGAAGTAGAAGATTTTAGTATAATAACTTTGAGCTTGCGTATATCTGGTGACAGGTATCTGAAACAAACAAAATATAGGAATGCTTTAAAAATCTATCGGAAGGCAGCTGATTTAGCTGCAAATTATTTAGGTAATTTTCGTGAAGCCTGTCTATCCTTGGGAAAGGCAGGGCTATGTTTAATGTATTTAGGAGATCAATATGAAGCGGATAAAATGTTAGATGAATCAGCAAAATATGCAAATCTTTCAGGAGATTTAAAATTAATAGGAGAAATTCAGAATCTTCAAGTTTTTGTTGCTAAGCGATTTTTAGGTCATTCAAGTGTTTCAGATTATCATAAAAAATTTTTAGAATCTGCACAAAAGCACATGGACGATTCAGATAAAGCACGAATTGATGAATTACTCCAATTAATTAGAATGAGAAGATATGAGCTAAGTATCTTCATAATTGATAGTTTGTTAAAAAAATATGATAATCCTGATATACAAGCTTGGTTATTGTGGAATAAATCCAATATTTTCCAAAGAACACAAAAAAATAAGGACGAGATTGAGCTCTTAGAAAAAATCTATAAACTGATAAAACCAATCCACCCATTAGTAGAACACAATCTTGGTTTAGCAAATGCCAAATTAAACAATTACGAAATAGCAGAAAAACATTTTCTTAATGCAATAGAATACATGAAAGGTGAATATCCTTTAGCTATTTGTAATCTTGGAATAATGTATATTAATATGGGCAGAATAAGTTCTGCAAAGAAGCAGCTATCAATGGTCTTAAAGCTTAAAGAAAAAGATATTGATGTTCCTGAATATTCATTAAATTTTTTGAAAAAACAAATTTCTTTAAAAGAATAATTATCAAGTATTGCATTCATAAATTATGCTTGGTAATATAATTTCTTTGAATTAGCCATAATCGTGTAAGGGCCGGTTTCTCTCCGGCCCTCCCCACACCACCCAGCGTGCGGGTCCGCACTGGGCGGTTCAACATAGATCACTTTGGATAATGATA
>CAZPVP010000062.1:0-1839 GCA_964590345.1 uncultured Gammaproteobacteria bacterium
GCGCCTAATAAATCAAAAAGTCCCATGGTTGTATAAATTTTTAGGAATTATATTAACGTTTGCGTGCATGAGAAGTTGCGTAGCAATTTGGGAGAAGGCTTTTGTAAAAAGCCGTAACCTCATACACGCTATTATGTGATGTAGAAAATATTTTATTTTTTTGCGACAGCTAAAAATTAGCAATTATTATTTTTCAAAATTATTCAAGTATGCCTCAATCATTTTCCCTGGTTTTTGGGGTTGCAGTTTTTCAAGCAAGTCTGGATATACTCCATTTTGGATATCCAAGACAAATTCGCTCATTCCACTACTAACATAGGTCGGATATAAAACTATTTGGTATAAATCTTTGTCATATTCTATTCCCTCAATTAGAGTAGAAAGTTCCGCAATGATGTAAACGGCTAATTTATCTCTTTCGTCGCCTGATAAGGCTTTTTTTCTGATCTTTGCATACTCATCAACAAAGTATAATACTCGTTTTTTAAATTCAAAATTATTTTCATATTCCTCGGCAATAAATTTTTTAGCAGACAGGAAATTTTTCGTTTTTATATCATTCCATGTAATTACTTTTACTTTTTTGTGCAAATTCTCATCCGTCTCTCTTTCGAGTTTATCTATGACATTTTCAAACATTTCTGCCAAACCCTCGCCTTTATTTTTAACTTTTTCTATCGCTTCCTCCTCTGAGAAATTACGAAAAATTTCCCAGTTAATAGCATCAATTTCATCGGCAATTAAAACCACGACTTTTTCTTTAGTTTTTCCTAGAGCAAAACACAGATATTCCTCTGCTAATTCCTTATCTAAAAATTTATTGCTGAGACTAATTCCAATGAAAATATTAAATAATTTTGAATTTAATTCTTCTTCATTTACACCAAATAGTTTTATGTCCATATCAATAATTTTAAGAAATAATAATTGCCAACAACTTTCTGAAAGAAATTTATAAAATATTTTTGGATTTCGCATAACATTTCCGGATATCGGAAGTTGCCAAAGCGTAGCAAAAGCAATTTACGAAAATTATTAGCCGAGCAATTTTCCCGATATCGGTGTTAGACGAAAGTTCATTTTAACTTCCTTATTATTTTTAAAACTAAGAACCAAAATGAAAGCGCAGTGTCCTCTTGAGTAAAATTTCACTTAACGTATTCAGTATATACAATGTTTTGCTACATCCTTATCTTATCATTTTAGAAATTGTAGCGGAATATGAGTAAGAACCTGCAAGATTCGAACCGCACATACTGCATTAGGCAATCTGAGGAGGCTTGTCAAAATTTTTGAGACAAACCGGCGAAAACGCAGCGGGATCGAACGAAGAGAAAAGTCAAAATGGCCTAAACTTTCTTTTGGTCGTTGGGAATTGAAGGCCAGCGAATAGTGAGCATCAAAGTTTCTTCTAGAATAGACCAACTATGGCTGACTCCCCTGTCCCAGTAAATGTAGTCGCCTTCTTTTTCTAAAACGATCTCTCGATTTTGGTCGGGAAACTTTAAAGACGCCCTGCCCCTAATTAGAACGGCAAGGGTTTTGGACTGAAGATTAATTACAGGACTGTCTTTCAGTTCGCCGGGATGGTACAGGCCCCATTTAATTTCTAAATCATTAGTTTGGAACGGAGAATCTGGCTCCATAAAATGGCCCATGACCCAAAGGTTGCCATTTCTCTTATCAATAATATCTTTAAAATTTCCATTTGTTATTTTATCCATAAATTTATATGACTTTTATTTCGCATAACATATGCAATTAAGCAATGTTTTTCGGACTATCGAAAAATATGGATGGAGCGAGGTGCAACAAGCAAAACCGCTTAATCGCTGTTAT
>CAZPVP010000062.1:1939-3238 GCA_964590345.1 uncultured Gammaproteobacteria bacterium
CGAAAAATATGGATGGAGCGAGGTGCAACAAGCAAAACCGCTTAATCGCTGTTATGCGCTTGCAGCTACCCGGAGCAACGAGCCAGAGTGCAACGTCCCAAAGGACTGGCGAAAAGGTTTCTGATCTTGTCAAAATTAGATAGTGCTAATCCTAATTGTTCTTGATATTCAACCGACCAGTAACACTTTTGATAACAGGTTCCCCCTGCTCGTTTTCTGAGCCATAGTAAACTCTGTAGGTCTGATCATCTACTTGAACAATAGAAGGATCAATAGCGCGTTCTTGTAAAACAATTTTTGGATTCTCAAAATTAAGCCCATCCTCAGAAATAAAACTATAGATTCCTACAGGATACTCTGTTTTTTGTGGGGCCCCTGGAGGAGATGGTAAAACAGCTGCCAGTAGAAGATATTTTTGATTTGGAAGGATAGTTACTGTGGGATCAACAAAACCCTTAATCCTGACTCCTTTTTCTTTCTCAAAATTCAGGCCATTACCAGAAATAGCAGACATTATTCCACCTTCAGCCTCTGGAGCACCAGAAACATAGTAAATCCGCACCTTTCCGTCCTCTAGTATAACTGCTCCAGGAACTGAAGCCCATCCGTTATCACTGGTTTTTTTAGGATTAATCCTCACTCCTTCCTTTTCAAAATCCAGACCATTAGTAGAAACAGCTGAAAAAATTTTGTGAACTGCCTTACCAGGCCCACCTGGTCCATTCGCTCCTTTATAATACATTCTGATGCCATTTTCCATTAGGCTAACCACGCTGGGATCAGAAACCATCGATTCTTCACTTCCGGGTTTTCCCTCCGGCATTATCCTAGCTCCGGATTCTTTTTCAAAATTAAGACCATCGGAAGAAATGGCAGAAAGTATCCCTCCGGGGCCATGGTAATACAGCCTATATCTCTCCCCTTCTAACTTATGAACATCCGGAACTCCGGCATCTGCAACTCGAATCCCTGAATCCCGCTCCCATTCGAATTTCAATTCAGAAGAAGATTGGAAAGCTGGTTGCTTCTTTTCGGATGTTTGATTAATTTCCAGCTGCTCCTGATTAACATCCTGTTTTATGCAGCCGCTAAGAAAAATAATTCCAATGATTGCTAATATCAAAATTACATACAACCAATGTTTTTGTTTTGGCATCATCATAATTAAGTTAAATTTTATTCTTTACAAAATCTTTTTTCCGCTGGCAAGCCCCTAGAACTTGTGCCCAACATCGGGGATAAAAGGAAAATTGCGAGCCGAGCAATTTTCCTTTTATCCCTTGTTATGCGCCCCGAGCG
>CAZPVP010000063.1:0-3224 GCA_964590345.1 uncultured Gammaproteobacteria bacterium
TTTTATTCCCGCTGCCTTATTCGCTGATTTACTGTCCAAAGTTGTTGGATAGCCGGGCTTGTAACTTTTTGTTTTTTTGACTTTTTCTCTCAATTTTATTAAAATTACCTAATAACCTAATCTAAAACCTATGCCAAATGGAAAACAAATCATCGGGGTTTCCGGAGACAAGGGCTCTTTTTCCGAAGAAGCAGCTGAATATTATTGCTATAAAAATGCAATTTCTGATTATGAACTTAAATATTTAGTTTCAGTGGAAAATGTTTTGACTGCTTTAGATAAAGATGAAATTATCTTGGGCATTTTTCCAATTGAAAATTCTAATGGCGGCATTGTAATTGAAGCAGTTGAGGCCATGGCCAATCATGTTTTTAATATTGAAAAAATGTTTGAAATTGATATCCGCCATAATTTGATTGTTAAGCCGGGCACAAAAAAAGAGGAGATTAAAAAAATTGCTTCACATGATCAGGCTTTAAAGCAATGTAAAATGTATTTAAAAAGAATGTGGCCTAAAGCTGAAATAATTGCTTGGGCTGATACTGCTTTAGCAGTTAAAGATTTAGCTGAAGGCAAATTAAGCTCTGATACGGCTGTTATTGCCCCAAAAGGAGCAGCCAAGCTTTATAATATGGAAATAATGGAAGAAGGAATACAGGATTTGAAGTTTAATTTTACGACTTTTTTGGCAGTAACAAAATCAGCAAATAGCATATAGCATATAGCGATTTGCTATTAGCCATTTGCCATAAGCTAAATATATGACCATAGGAATAATAGGCTTCTCCCGTTTTGGCCAATTATTAGCCGAAATATTAAAACCTTATGCAGAGGTTTATGTTTATAATCGTTCTGATAAATCGGCAAGAGCAAGAGAATTGAGTGTGAGGTGGTCAAGCATAGAGGATGTTTGCCAATGCGATTGGATTTTTGTGGCTGTGGCAATTTCAGCGACTGAAGAAATGATTAAAAAAATATGGCCTTTGGTTAAAAAAGACTCTTTAGTTATGGATGTTTGTTCGGTTAAAGTTTTGCCGGCGAAATGGCTGCAGGCGCATTTGCCGCAGGAAATTAAGGTTATAGCTACTCATCCAATGTTTGGTCCTGATAGTGCTAAAAATGGGTTAAAAGGCTTGCAATGGGTAATTTGCCCTTTAAGAATAAGTGACGAAACCTTAAATCAAGTTAAGGATATTTTAAATAAATTAGAAGTTAAAATAATTGAAACAACACCGGAAAATCATGATAAACAAACAGCGATTTCTCTATCTTTAGTGCATTTCATTGGCCGGGGTTTGGAAGAATTTGGCTTGCAAAAACAGAAAATTAGCAGTTTGGGCTTTGAACGTTTGTTAAAAGTTAATGAAACAGTGACCAACGATTCCTGGCAGCTTTTTCTTGACATGCAGAAGTTTAATCCTTACACTAAACAGATACGTAAAAAGTTTATTAAAGCTTTAAAAAATGTCAATAAAAAAATTAAATGAAAGTAAAAAAGGAGGATTTGATATGGAACTTTCACAATTAGTTTTAGCTTTGAAAGAGTCAGTTACCATGAAATGCAATGCTCAGGCAAAATCGGTCAAAGATGTAATTAATTTAACAGCTGGCGAACCGGATTTTGAAATGCCAAAAGCCGCTCAAAAAGCAGTAATTGAAGCTGTTAAAGCTGGTAAAACAAAGTATACGCCGGCCAAAGGTACGGCTCAATTACGTCAGGCGATTGCTTTAAACATTAAGAAAAACAAAGAATTGGTTTATGATCCGGAAAAGCAAACAGCTGTATTTAATGGCGGCAAAGAGGCAATAATGGCAGCGCTTTTGGCTATTGTTAATCCCGGCGATGAAGTGATTATCATTTCACCCTGTTGGACGAGTTATCCTGAAATGGTAAAACTTTGTCGCGCTGTGCCCGTGTTTTTTGACATTCGTAAAGGAATCGGCAGGATCGAAAAAGTTTTATCAGCCAAAACAAAATTATTAATTTTAAATTCGCCGAATAATCCGACTGGGCAGGTTTTTACTTTTGAAGAAACAGATATTCTGGCTTCAATATTGGTTCGCCATAAAATCAGTGTTATTGCTGATGAAATTTATTCTGCTCTTGTTTTTTCAGGGAATAAACATTACAGCATATCCGGCTTTAAAGGCATGTATGAAAAAACAATAGTGACTGATGGTGCCTCAAAAGTTTTTGCCATGACCGGTGAACGTATTGGCTGGGCTTCTGGTCCTGAAGCAGTAATTGCTAAAATGACAGCTTTAAAAAGCCAAATGAGCGGTTGTCCGCCGGCTACTGGCCAGGAAGCAGCTTTGGCAGCTTTGGAGCAATCTGCTGAAGATGTGGAATTAATGAGAACAGTTTATGAAGGGCGTTGTCAGCAATTCGTTTTGCCGTTTGCAGAAGAAATGGCCGCTTCATTCCCTGATTTTGAGTATTTTGTACCTCAAGGCGCATTTTACTTTTTCTTTAAAATTCCGTCAGTTTTTAAAGGCACTTGCGAGGATTTTTTTGAAAAATTATTGGCTCAAACAAAAGTAGCTTTGGTGCCTGGATCAGCTTTTGGCTACCCTGGCTGGATGCGCTTAAGCTTTGCAGCTTCAGATGATGAGATAATTAAAGGGTTAGCTGGTTTAGCAGCATTTTTGAATAAGTTTAAGTAATTATTTTAAAATGGCGTGAAAGCGCCTTTTTTTATTAGAAAAAAAATCGCCTGTGTGAGCAGGCGTGTGCGTTTACCCTGCCTTTGGCGGGACTGGATAAGCGCTAATAAAAGGTAAATAAAAAGAAGGATTGTAATAGCAAGAAAAGGACAATTTCTTTTACTTTTTTTGAAACCAAAAAAAGTAGCAAAAAAGTTCTGGGGTGGCGGATTCGCCTTAACATTGTGGCACGAAAAGTGTGCTATCCCTGGGCTCAGCTGCCACTTCAGACCCCAGGTGGTGAATGAAACTTAAAAAGCGACAAAAATAAAAAAATTTTGGTTAATGTACTAAAGACGTAAAAAAAATGTAAACGATTTACCCTTGCCAAGGCGGGGCAAGATAGAAACTGCTAGCGTTTAGCTGGTTTTTATTTAAAATTGGCTGAATTTAGCTTAAAATACGAGCAAAGGATTGACTTTTTATCGTTAAATATGATATATATTTAAAATCCTGGTGTTTTGGCAGGTAAAAAGCTGGCGAGCTATGTACGCAAAGGAGAACTGTTCATGAAAAAAAAT
>CAZPVP010000064.1:0-3093 GCA_964590345.1 uncultured Gammaproteobacteria bacterium
TAACATCAGGATTTAGAGAAGTTTTTGCGAAGCAAAAATTTGGGAAAATCTCGAGCCGAGAGATTTTCCTCTAAATCCTTGTTAAATCCCCCGAACGAAGTGAGAGCGCAGCGTGGTCGAGGAGTTTTGAAAAAACTCCGAAGAAGTCAAATCTTGGCACCCGTAAATAATGAATCTATATTTAGATTTGAAATCTCAACTAATTTTTTTAATTTATTGAATTGTTTTTTTGCTTCATTCAAATGACTTTTAGCAGTTGTTTTTTGTAAGTATTCTTTAGGTAATTCTTTATTGATAATTTCAAAAGTTCTTGTTATTTCCCAAAGAACATAAACATATCTCAGCAATATGGCAAAAGTCTTAGCTCTATTTAAAATAGTTTTATCAAATCTTAATTTTGAATATTCTCTCAAAAATAAATCCAATTGTTGTTTATTTAATTCAAAATCAATAAGAATATTTGCTATATCTTTTGCAGGGTCAGAATATTTTACAGATTCCCAATCAATTAATTTTATCTCATTATCTGTTTCAACCAAATTCTGAGGGCATAAGTCGCCATGAATTAAACCAAATTCATGTGTTTCTTTTTTTGAAATTTGACTCATAATTTGAGAATCTAAAATAGATAAAATGTCTGAAAATTTATTTTTTGTATATTTGTTTATTTGTTTAAAATATTCTTGTGATTCTTCAAAATAATGCGAATATGTGTATTCTCGTTTTTTCATAGAATTTATTTTTTGATTATGTAAACTAGCAAGTATTTTTGCTATATTTTTAACTTGTGAATCTGTAAATGTTCTTTTTCCCATCCTGAAAGGGTGGCCTTTAATAAAATCAAGAATAATAAATTTAGGATTTTTATCATGCAAATAAATTGGTTTTGGTGAAATACCTAAATATTGAATCTTCTTTAAATTGTCAAATTCATCTTTTGATTTATTTGGCATTTCTTTATCAATGTTAACTCTACAAATAAATTTCTTATTACCTAATTTGAAAACATAATTTAAATTACCTTCACCGACTCCTAATTTTTTGAATGAAGCAAAATTAATTTCTTTAACTCCAAACAATTCAGGATTAATCTTTTTTATGATTTCTTTTAGTTGAGATTTCATTATAATAAACTTAAAACTCATTCATATATAAATTTACTTCTAAGGGTGCCAAGATTTGATTGGATTTAACATCAGGATTTAGAGAAGTTTCTGGAGCGAAGCGGAAGAAATTTGGGAAAAATCCGAGCTGAGGATTTTTCTTCATAATCCTTGTTAAGTGACCTGACGATCGAAGGGAGGAAAGCGCAGCGTGGTGCGAAGTGAAACGAAGCAAGTAATTTTTTGGGCGTTCAATCAAGCGAACACAGTAAGCCATCCAGAATAAGTATCAAGGGCTTGGGCATATCCGTTAAGTGCTTCCTCTAAAACTTGATGAAGATTACTATTTAATTTCTTGAGGTATTTTCTTTTCTCGCTTCATTTTTTCTGACTTTTGTTTCACAGTCATGAAATAAGGTTTTTCTCTGAAATTTCTGTTTAATATTTTACAATTTTCTTCAAGAGAATGTTCTAGGGTATCGTTTTGAAGAATTTGTCCTGTTGCCACTAATTTTTTTGCTTCCTCAATATCTGAATCTGTTTCATAGACGATTGCGGAAATTTTACAACCAGCAAGAGTTAAAGCAGTAGTTCTGTGACTTCCATCTAACATGAAATATTCTACAACAGAGTTTTGGTGTTCAAATCTCTCAAATTCTTCAAGAAGTCTAGAGTCTAAATATTTCCTGACAATGTCTTTTCTGATGACTGGAACAAAAGGCACATCTTCCCCTAATTTGCATTTTTTATAGTATTCACTTAAAACACTGTCGCTATGGACAGGATAATCGTTCAAAGTGATAATCTGATTAGGATTTAATTCAAGTGTTTTCATTGTTCTAAGTCCTCAATGATTTTTGTTAATCTGCTTATATCTAAATTCAATCTTTTTGAAATCTCATTTTTAATTTTTTTGTTCAATTTTCCCTGTTTTACTAATCCTAAACGCCAGACAGAATATCCAATATCTCCACAAGTATTTAATAATGAGATAATTAACAATCTTTTCTTACCTGTTTTTGTTGTTGAATAGTCATAATTTTTGAGGAACAATTCTTTCTGTTTAGGATTAAGTCTTAAACTTTGCATAAAATATACAAGATCCCATTCTGGAAAATTGTATCTTGAAAATTCCCAATCCAAAAGTCTTATATTTTTTCCATCATAAATAATATTTTCTCTTGATAAATCGCCGTGTAATAAGCTAGCTTCTTTTCTGCCAGCAAAAATTTCATCATTTTTCTTGCAAAAATCAGTAACTCTCTTGAAAAGAGCATCTATTTTATGAGCCGTTTCTGTGGGAATTGATTCTCTATGAGTTTTTACATTTCTAAAGTATGGCTTAATGGCTTTTAGCATGGAATGTTTTTTGCAAAGTTTTTTTTGCTGATGTAACTTTTTAAGCCACTTTGCCATCAAGATTATAAATTTGTCATTAAGTTTCTTAGGATATTTCCCCTCAACAAATTCTTCAACAAAATAATCCGAAGGAAGTATCTTATGCGATTTATCAAAAAAATAGACTTTTGGTCCTAATCCAGTCTTTAGAAATTTCAAAAGATTATATTCTTTTTTTAGATTCTTGAATTGAGGATTGTTTTCTATTCGCAAAACATACTTATTTTTCTTCGTGTGGATTGCGTAATTGTCATTATGGTTCCCACTAGCGAGAAAAGAAAATTTAACCAAACCTTCATTAAGTTTCTTACAAATCTGTTCTACTTGTTTTTTAGTAATCTTCATAATATGTAGATAAGGAAGCACATTTATATAAAGTTTGCCGAAGCCCTTAGACTATTTAGCCCAAAAGATTATTTCTACTAACATCGCACTTTAAAGAAGTTCGGTTTTGAGGCAACCCACAAAACCGAATTTGGGTGGAAAAGTCTGCAAGACTTTGGAACCTTTAAAGTGCTGTTATATTCGTCACGAAGTGACCGAGGGATAGTGCAACGATTTTTCACGAAGTGAAAAAATCCCGAAGAGTAAA
>CAZPVP010000065.1:0-3069 GCA_964590345.1 uncultured Gammaproteobacteria bacterium
CAAAATTTATCTGTAAATGAACAATTAATCAACCAAATTTATTCTAACTACCCCTAATTTACAAATCGGCTACAAATTTACGAATATCATCTTACGGAAGGACACACTTTAGCGTGTTACTTCCTAATTACTCAGGGGAGTAACAGATTAAAAGCTCTCCTCCCATTTTTTAAACTTATTCGTAAATTCGCATTATATTTAAACTTCTTCCTTCCCACCTTCAGCTGTTTTCTTGTACAAAAATAACCAGTTTATCTTATTAAAAAATCGGCAGCCAACTATTAAATGCAAAATCGTTTTAGTCACAAATAAAGCTGAAATCATTGAAATTAAAACGCCAATAAATAAAGTCAAAGCAAATCCTCGAATAATACTTGTGCCAAACCAGTATAAAATTACACAAGTAATCAAAGTCGAGACATTACCATCACGAATAGACGGCCAAGCACGCCTAAAACCCTCATCAATTGAAGTGCCTAATGGCTTGCCTAAACGTAATTCCTCTTTCATTCTTTCAAAAATCAAAACATTAGCATCAACAGCCATACCAACAGACAAAATAAAACCTGCGATACCAGCTAAAGTTAATGTTACAGGTATTAATTTAAATATAGCTAAAATCACAATTCCATAAATACAAAGTGACAAAACTGAAACTAGTCCAGGCAAACGATAATAAATAATCATAAATAAACCGACCAAAATTAGTCCTAAAATTGCTGCTTCTAAACTCTGTGCCAGTGATTCTTGCCCTAAACTAGCACCAACCGTTTGTTGGGAAATTAATTCAATAGGCACTGGCAAAGCACCAGCGTTTAATCGGCGCACTAAAGTTTTTGCTTCTTCTAAGCTAAACTTCCCAGTAATCACTGCCCTGCCTTCAGTAATTTTTTCATTGACTCGCGGCAAACTAATTGAGGAACCATCAAGAAAAATACCCACAACATTCCCCACATTTTTAGCTGTTATTTCAGCAAATAAATCTTTGCCCTCATCATTAAATTCTAACTGCACTTCTGGTTCATTAGTATTTGGATTAAAACTAACTTGAGCTCGCTCTAAATGTTTGCCTGTTAAACCAGTATATTTAAATTGTTGCTGGGGTACAATATCAGCTGGCTTTTTCTTTTTAATCAATATTCTGTAAACTTGAATTGCTTTTTTGTCTTTCTCGTCAGTTTTATAAATCAAATGAAAACCAAATTGGGTTTCAACTATATCTGAAATCTCACCAATTTCCATAGCAAAAACCACCTCTTCAAACTCTGGTACCATTTGGCCTCTGCCAAAAAAACCCAAATCACCGCCACTGTCAGCAGCGCCTGGTTCGGTTGAATTTTCTTTTACTAAATCAACAAAATTATCTAGCGTAGCCTGCTTTTTTAATTCTTCTGTTTTATTACGTGCTTCTTCCTTGGAAAAATCGCTTTCGCAACGTTCAGCTCCTTTATAGCAAATCAGCAAATGATTAGCTTTAACTTGCTGTTCAAATTTTAATTGGCCTCTTTTTAAAATATTATAACCCTCGCCATTTTCTATGATTTCCGAATAAATCTCGCCTTCTGCCAAATTTACAGCAGGATTATAAAATTCACTATGAGCTCTCCCTTCTTGAATAAAACCCAAATCACCGCCTTGGTCTTTCGTTGCCTCATCTTCTGATTTTTCCTTAGCTATTTCAGCAAAATTTTCAGGATTATTTTTTATTTGAGCTAAAATATCTTGAACTTTTTGTTTTGCTTCTTTATTATATTCTTCTAATTGAACCTGTTCTTCTTCAGTTAATTCGGGCTGTTGCTGCGCAGTAACTCGTTCTTTAAATTCCAAAAGCGGTGTTTCACCAATCATTTTTATAGCTTCATTAACTTTTTTAATGCCAGCCAACTCAACAATAACACGATAATCTCCGCCTACTTTGGTTGTTTGGACTAAAGGTTCTGCTACACCAAAAGCATTAACTCTTCTTTCAATCACATCTCTAACACCTTCAACAGCTTCCTCTTGATCTTTTTTAGGAACCTGAGAAACATCAGCCTGATAAACTAAATGTGTACCGCCCTGCAAATCCAAGCCTAAATGAAATGGCAAATTTACATAATGCGGGATATTCAAAGGTATTTTGCTATTTATACTATCAGCTGCCTTATTCCAAATTTGCGGATAATCTAAAAATCCGGCTACAATTGCCACTAATAAAATTGATACTACTAATAGCCGTATTTTTGTTCTTTGAGAAATTGTTGAAGTTTTTCTAGCCATAAATATAAAAAAATTTATACCCTACTTTAATAGGCTGACTAAAGTCAGGTATAAAATTTAAAATTATAAATCCAGTATAATATAAATTTTATTTTATCGCAAGAGAAAAAGAAAATCAAGTTTTAAAACCTTTTACAACTTGCTAAAAATATACTACATTATATATAAAACTGACGTAAAAATAGATCTTAATGAAAAAATTTTAACCCTCTTTTTTTATAAAAATCAACTTTGACATTATTTATTAAACCTAATAATCTAAAAATAAATATACTAATTCTTATTTTTACTTACTATGACTAAACGAAAATTATTAAAATTAATAAAACCAATAACTGCTATTTCAACAATTGCTCTGGCAATTTTAATTTCTCCAATGGCTTTAGCCTTTTCAATCCCTTTAATCATTAATGATTTTGATCAGGATAGTGTGCCAGATGAAACAGACAACTGTCCTATTATTTATAACCCTGGCCAAAGTGATATGGATAATGATGGTTTAGGCGATGCCTGCGATTATAATAATGGCGATTTTGATCAGGATGGCATTCCTGATAATGACGACCCTTATCCCATCACCTATAATACCCAATTTCAACTTAATCCAAATAATGACAGAAATATTCTCTATTGTAAAAATTTCAAAAATATAAATAAAAATGGGCAAAAAATTTTAAACAAGTCTCATAAAAAAACTTTTAAGAATAAATGAAAAATTACTTAAATACATCTCATCAAGCCGTCTTTTTTTAAAGTGGGTATTAAAAAGCAAGAGAAACAGAGGATAAAGAATTTTTAAGGAATGTTGGT
>CAZPVP010000066.1:0-3032 GCA_964590345.1 uncultured Gammaproteobacteria bacterium
ATGAGCCAAAATTTAATATGTTCATCAACCAAATTTATTCCATCATCCCTAAATTCGTATCACTATTCTTCCTCATGCCTTTCTACTGTAAATTTGTAAACCGTAAAATTTTCTTCATAATGATCAATGCCGGCTTTTTGGCAGGCGATAGAAATCTGTTCTTCAACTGTTTCCACTCCTTCCAAGTCCGGCAAAAGCAAACCAGTTCTTAATCCGTCTTCAGATTTGACTAAAACTCCAAATTTTTTAGGATCAAGCTGATTTATCTCCTCATCTTCAATCTGAACCGGCTCTGACAAAACATCAACAGCCACTTTTAATTCATCCAATTCAGCCGCTTTAATAGGCGAAAAGCGAGGATCTTGGCTGGCTGCTGAAATAGTATTTTGAATAATTTCCTTCGCCAAATTCGGAGTTGTCGGCATAAAAGTGCCTATACAGCCGCGTAATTCGCCATCAACTTTAAAACAAATAAAAATACCTGCTCTTTTTTCTAAAAAATCTTTTGGCACATCTGCTGGCACCTCAATAATTTCACCAGTTTGCAAATACTCTTTAATTGTTTCTTTAGCTAATTTAATATATGGATTCATATGTTAAAATATAACATATTTTGTCAAAATAAAAAATCCGGCTTGTTATCCTGAATATATCTTTGCTATGGATGACAATACGGATTTTATTTCAATTTAAAATTAGCCACTAAATAACCGACGCCAAACGGCCATTCATAAGACATTATTTCAATATCATGCTTATAATGGTCGATTATTCCCAATAAAATAATTATTGAACGCAAACCGCATTCGGCAGCTTTTTCTACAAAATTATTATCCATTTTTAAAATATTTTTATAATCCTTTTCCTGTAAAAGCTCGATTAATTTATTATCAAATTCTTCTCCTTCCGGCGAATAGCCGGCTGGAGCGTCCTTAGTCAAACAATGCGACAAATCACCTGAAGCAATTACTGCCACACGTTTTTGACTTTTGGCTATTTCTTTTTTTAATAATACGCCGAATTCAAAATGCTTTTCATAATCAAGTAAACTGTAATAAACCGGAATAATCGGAATATTTTTTAAATGTTGAGTTAAATAGTAAAGCGGGACTCCGACACCATGATCAAGCTTATCAGTGCTGGAAAGCACCAAAGGCAAATGATCTTCAACTCTTTCCTTTATCCTTAAAGAAAGCTTGGGGCTGCTTTTAAATTCCAATTGAGTCTTAAAATCACCAAAATCTTCAAAATCAATTGTATAATCGGAATTCAAAATTATTGAAAAAGCATCGGGAATTATATCCCCGTGCGGTGAGATTATTACAATAACATCGGGCTTACTCGCATAAAGCTCTTTTTCTAAATCTTTCATTGCCTTAACCGTATCTTTAATTTTATCAATATTACCCTTACCAATAGTCGGAATTAAAAGCGGAGGATGAGGGCAAATTGCTGAAAAAACTAACATATTTTATAATTAAAAATTAAGCAAGGTAAGTAAATTAAGTAAAGTAAGCTTATCTTGCTTAATTTACTTATATAACTTAATTTACTGGATTGCTATCTGGGTTTCTGCTGGTAAAAGCAAATCAAGCGGCTGGCCAAGTGGGTGCAAATTAGCGACTTTTTCGCTCACAGTTATTATATCATACCATTTATAGCCAAGCTGCCTAAAAGTGCTTTCATTGGCTATCCAGCGACGACGACCATTAGAAATAACATAAACTTCTGATTTATCAACTGTTTTAATTAAAGCCCCGTCTCTAAAGCCAACACCAGTCGCGGCTGTGACATATTTATTTAATTCTTCTGAACTTACTGGGGTTAGATGATAATTTTTATAATTAATCAGCATGATTTCTTTATCCCAAATCGGATATTTAATACCATCTTCTACATAATAAACACCGCCAGTCTTATTATCCTGCAATAAAGCTCCCTGCGGATACAAGCTATTTAAAGTAATCTTACGGCCATCTTGATAATGAGACAGCTCTTCTTCGGTTACTTCAATGACTTCATCGTAATTATAACCTATTGTACGAAAAACTTCATCTGATTCAATCTCTTTTTTCTCATCATTAACCGTTAAATAAATTTTCCCATCAGGCGATTCAAGCAATGAATAATTAGGGTATTTAATCGGATAGCCAATTTCATATCTTTGCAAATCATTTCTAGTTACTTCAATGATCTTGGACTGATCATAACGAGAAACCAAAGCAGTTTTTGACCAAAAAGGTCTTCTTTTGCCATTTTCAATCAGCCAAATACCCGATTCATTAGATAATTTTAACAAACTACCATCCGGATATATTTTGGCAAACCAGCGGTTCCAAATCAGCCAAAAATTATAATTACCATGAATATGGGGCGTATAATTATATAAATTGGCAGTAGCCTGATTATAAACTAAGACATCTTGGCCATCTATATTATATAAATTGCCAACTTGAAAATTAAACTTTTCTGGATTTTCATAATAATATCTAATGCGCCAAGTGGCTCTATCAACTTGTGTGCCAAATCCTTTAAATAACTGTACTTGAGGATCATCTACTGAACAAGAATCGCAAACAGCATAACCCATGGCCCAATCCAAATTATATTGGGAAGGGGACGGATTAGTGATTAAGCTCTGTTCTTTTTGCAAAGTGGCTAAAATCCATTTCGGATTAATTTTATAAGTCTGTGAAGCATTATAAATAATTTCAGCTGCTGATCTCTCAATGCCAAAATGATCTTTTGTTCGGTAGTTCTTCAAAACACCATTATGATTATCCAAAAATAACTCAACAGCAGACAAATCCATTGAATCATATTCCAATAAGTCAGCATTGGCAATAATTTCATTGGGTGTAAATTCTAAAGCTAAGGCCTGATTTTGCGGCACAATTATTAAGCTCAAAAATATAAAAATTGTAATAACTTTAAAAATTTTCATATTGTAATTTTAGCAAAAAGAATATTTTTATTCAATGGGTATAATAAAGCAAAAGTCACAGGTATAATAGAAGATATCTAAGAAATAA
>CAZPVP010000067.1:0-2887 GCA_964590345.1 uncultured Gammaproteobacteria bacterium
TTAGAGGACATTTTAACTTCCTCTTAATAGGACATTATCACATCCCTTCCACAGGAATTTATTGTTTAGTTGATTTTTATAATTTTTGCTGTTAAAATAGACCATATTATAAATAGCATATAGCCAAAAGCCATTTGCTATAAATAATATGCAAACATATGGATATATTTTCAATAATAATTTTAATAATCGTAATCTTGGGCTTTGCCGCTATTCTTTTTGTGTTGAATAAATTGGTTAAAGGCAAAGCTGATGATCAGTCTTTGCTTATGCTGCAAAATCAGATACAGGAAATAAATAAGACTTTGGGCACAAGTTTGTCTGATACCCAAAAGACTTTGCAGCAGCAATTTGGCCAAAACGCCAAAATTATTCAGGAAGTAACAGAAAGATTAACCAAGCTTGACGAAACTAATAAGCAGGTCATGACTTATTCAGAGCAATTAAGTAATTTGCAAAAGATTTTAACCAGCCAAAAACAGCGCGGTAATCTTGGCGAAGCTGGTCTGCAATTAGTTTTAGAAAACATGCTGCCGCCATCAGCTTTTAAAATGCAATATCAGTTTGAAGATGGTGACATTGTTGATGCCGCTATTTTTACTAAAGACGGTATTATTTCGGTTGATGCTAAATTCTCTTTAGAAAATTACAATAAAATAGTTAATGAAAATGATGAAGAAAAAAGAAATATTTTAGAAAAAGAATTTAAAAATGATTTAAAAAAACGAATTGACGAAACAAGCAAATATATTAAACCAAACAAAGGTACGCTTGATTTTGCTTTTATGTTTATACCGGCTGAAGCAATTTTTTATGACCTTTTAATCAATGAAGTTGGCGCAGTCAAAGTTGATACAAAAAATTTGCTTGACTATGCTTTTAAAGAAAAAAAAGTTATTATTGTTTCGCCAACAACTTTCGCTGCTTATTTGCATACAGTTTTGCAGGGTTTAAGAGCTTTAAAAATTGAAGAACAGACTAAAGAAATTATAAAAAGAGTAGAAAAATTACAAAGTCACATGATTCGTTATGATGATTATATGCGGAAATTAGGCAATAATTTAGCGACAACAGTTAATAGTTATAATGCCGCATCTAAGGAATTTAAAAAAGTTGATAAAGATGTAACCAAGATAACAGAAAAAGAAAGTAAGATTGAGCGATTGGATATTGATAAGCCGCAAACTTAAGCTTGACTTAAAAAAGTAAATTTGATATTATTTTTTTATACTCTCACGCCCAGAATCTAATGAACAATTTATAATGAAGGATAATTATACATTATAAATTATTAATTATCAATTGAATTATTATGCCGATTAAAAAAAAATCTAAAAAAGCATTAAAAAAAAGTAAGAAAAGAGAAGCTTATAACCTTAAAATACGCGAAGATTTAAAAACTTTATTAAAAAAGATCCGTAAAGCCATTGAAGCCAAAGAAAGCAAAGATAAAATTGAAGAAATGTTAAAACAAGCTCAAAAAAACATAGATAAAGCAGTACAAAAAGGTGTGATTAAAAAAAACACTGGCAGACGTCGTTTATCACGATTAATGGCCTATTATAAAAAAGGCGGGGAACAAACTAAAAAAGAAGCAGAGCCAGAAAAAGAAATAACTGAAAAAAAATAGTAAAAAATTTGAATATAAAATAACAAAAAACGCAATGTGCGCTTTTTGTTTTTGTCCAAAAAGTTTTTTAATTTATGTAAGCGATGAAAAAAATTGGGATATGGCAAATAAGCTAGTTTTAAATTCGAGCAATCAGCATGTCAAAAAGAAGCCTTGGTTTGACTGAGCTGGTTTTTATTTGCAAATCAGTTTCTAAAAGCATTTGATAAATGTTTTTTAATTGCTCTAAAGTAAAATTTCTGGTTTGATAAATTGCTTTTTGAACCACAAAAGGATGAAGAGAAAGTTCTTTAGCAATTTTATCTTTATTAGTATTAGGATTTTCTTTTTGTAGATCTTTTATTAAAAGTAAGATACGAAATTGGCGTGCAAGCATTGAAAATAAGTACATTTCATTTGAGCCCAAATTAAGCTGATCAGAAATTAGTTTTAAAGCTTGTTTTTTATTTTTATTACCCAATGCATCAACTAGTTTAAAAATATCATCATCATACTTGGCTTTAACTAAATTTTCAATATCTTGGCTAGTTATGATTTTATCCCGGCGAAAATTAACCAGTTTTTCAATTTCGTTTTGTATTTGCCATAGATCGTTGCCAACTGTAGCAGCTAATAAGGGGATAGTGTTTTTTTCAATTTTAGCTTCACGTTTTTGAAATTCTTTAGTAATCCAGGTATTAAGCTGGCTTGGCGTTAAGGGTTTAAATTCCTGGGCAAATTTTTCCTTGATTAATCGGTCCCAGAGAGCGTTTTTTGATTTTGTTTTGGAATGATCAGTGTCTTCCCAAAATACTAAAATATTATCCTGGTCTGGATTTTGAGATTCTTGATTTAAAAGTTTTACAATCTCTTTTTGGATTTCTTTTGATTTATTTTCAGAAATTAAATTTTTAATAATTACCATTCTTTTTCTGGCCATAAAAGGCGAGGATTTTACATGCTGATTAAATTCTTCAAATTTAAGCTTGGCACCGTCTAAGGTGGTTAAATTCATGCCAGTTGAATCAACTTCTTTGAGGAATTTGTCTTTGATTTGTTGGAGTTTTTGGCTGGAGCGGTAAGTATCTTCTCCGTATAAAAATATGATCATAATTTTTCAACGCCGAATGAATTCGGCGTTACCCGGAGAGCGCGGGTATCACCGAATTTATTCGGTGAATAATTGTAAGTATTATTATTTTATCCTAATTAAGGTATTAAGAAAAGGGTATAATAAAGCAAAAGTCACAGGTATAATAGAAGATATCTAAGAAATAA
>CAZPVP010000068.1:0-2687 GCA_964590345.1 uncultured Gammaproteobacteria bacterium
TGAGTGTGTCAAAGACACCCTGAGTTTAACGAAGTTAAACGAAAGGTGGGCGCTGAGGGATTTGAACCCCCGACCTACTGGGTGTAAACCAGTCGCTCTAAACCAACTGAGCTAAGCGCCCTGAATTATGTTAAATTATGTTATTTTATCAAAGTGCACGCTTAGCGAAGTTGGCTTTCATCCAAAAAACTTAGTGCCTGGCCCCGCTAAAGTGAAACGACGGCGGGGAGCTAAGCGCCCGGAATATTTAAAATTATATAAATTTTTATGATTTTATAATGCATTAGTTAGTGAAGCTGGTTTTAATTACTTAAACAATTTAACCAGCCGCTTGTCCGCTTTTGGCGGGAGCTAACCGTTTTTGTCAACTTTTGTGCCGGAGACAGGATTTTTCCGCCAAAGGCGGAAACCTGTGTGCTGAAGGAGGGATTTGAACCCTCAATCCCGTATTGGGAACATGCACCTCAAGCATGCGCGTATGCCAATTCCGCCACTTCAGCTTGAGTATCCTTGGCCTAAAAAATTATATAATATTTTTTTAAAAAAGTCAATATCAAAAGGAGCAGCAATTAAATGGCTCCCTTTTTTGTTTGTTTATTCCTCAACACTAATTGCTTGAACCGGGCATGAAGTTACACATTGTTCAATTTTTTCTTTAAAAGGCGAATAATCATCCGATGGGATAACTTCAGCTTTCCCGTCAGTTAGTTTGAAAACTTCCGGGCAAAGGCTTTCGCAGGTGCCACAGCCAATGCAGGTTTCTTGATTAACAATTGGTTTCATAAAACTAAGTTTAAAATTAAAAATGAAGAGTTAAAATATCAGTATTTACATTATAAGCTAAAAATAGATTATTGGCAATTTATTGATTGGCAAAACTTTAACTTTTTTGCTATAATTATAATTAAGAAAAATTTAAATTTTATAAAGTTATGTTTCAAAAAATTTTTGGTGTTTTTTTGGTAATAGCAGGCGCTTTGCTTGTGATCAAATCCGAATGGTTTTTGCAGAATTTTGGCCGTATTGCTTGGGCAGAAAAAAATTTAGGAGCTGAAGGCGGCACAAGGTTATTTTATAAACTTTTGGGTCTTCTTTTTATTGTTGTTGGCATGATTTTAATTTTAGGTTTTTTTAAGCCCCTTATTTTATGGATTTTTTCACCTTTAATGCCCAAATAAATTTTTAATTTTTAATTTTATTTATATGCCTGAACCAGGCGGAACACAATTTTTAAAACCCCGGGATATTATTGCCAAAGCAGAGATAATTGAGGGGATGAAAGTGGCAGATTTAGGTTGCGGTAATTTAGGTTATTTTATTATTCCTATTGCTAAATTAGTGGGCAAAGAAGGAAAAGCTTATGCCGTTGATGTCTTGAAATCAGTTTTAGAAGCTGTTAAAAGCCGGGCAAAACTTGAAAGGATAACTAATTTAGAGACTGTTTGGACGAATTTAGAAAAAGTCGGCTCAACTAATATTCCGGAAGGAAGTTTGGATTTGGCTTTGCTGATTAATGTTTTGTTTCAGAATAAAAAGCATCAAGAGATCCTTAAAGAAGCAGTTCGTTTAATCAAAAAAGGCGGACGATTAATTATTGTTGACTGGAAAAAGTCAGGTATTCCTTTCGGCCCGAATGTGGATATGAGAGTTGGCCCGGAGAACATTAAACCATTGGCTGAAGAGCTGAATTTAAAGTTGATTGAAGAAGATGAAGTAGGAGATTATTTTTGGAGTTTAATTTACGAAAAAATTTGATTTAGTGACGGCAGGTTTGAATTAATAACTAATTTTTATCTCTAGTCTTTTTTATTTATAATTAATTATTGATAATTATGGTATTTTTAGGTGTTGACTGGGGGAAAATTTTTTCTATTCCTTTTTGGTTAGAGGTTAGTCCAGGTGAATTATCACCATTATTTGAGAAGTATTTTTTAGGCGTTTTTTTTGTTAGTTATATCGCTTATTTTTTAAGTAAATTTTTGCAGAAACAATTAACAAAAAAACACAATTTTATTAAAGCTTATTTTTGTCAAAAAGTAGCGACTTTTTGCCTGACCATGGCTGTTTCTTTCACTTTTATTTTCTTTTTTCGCTATGAAGCAATTCCAGTTTTGGGCGGTCGTTTTTGGGTTTTGATCTGGTTAATTATGGGAGCTGTTTGGCTAATTTATTTAGTAAGATATTATTTTATTAATATACCTAAGCAGTTAAGAGAACAAGAAGAGAAGAAAAGATATCAAAAATATTTAGTAAAGAATAAAAAGAAAAAATAATTGAATGAATATTAAGAATAAGATAGGAAAATTTGGCCAGCAAATTGCTGGTCAAATTTTAGAAAAAAAAGGCTATAAGATATTAACTGAGAATTTTTATACTCGCGGTGGTGAAATTGATTTAATAGCCGAGCAGGGCAGCCAAATTGTTTTTGTTGAAGTAAAAACTCGCTTGTCAAACCGTTTCGGCTTGCCGGAAGAAGCCGTTGATTCAGCAAAGAAGGAAAAATTTTATGAAGCGGCCTTAAAATATTTGGAAGAAAAACAAATTGAACATGACAATTTCCGTCTGGATTTAATTGCTGTTGAAATCAATAAAGAAAATAAAACAGCAAAAATCAGGCACCATAAAAATATAGTGTGAAGGCATGGTTTTTAGCGGATGGATTGTTTTTGCTCATATTTGACTTTTTT